>DASVPY010000095.1:0-76787 GCA_036389395.1 Pyrinomonadaceae bacterium | reverse complement strand
TGAACTCGCGACTTAGTTGGTCGAGCTTGCGCGCGCTCTCCTGATCAGTGTTCGTCGCCTGTTTGGCCGCGCGTTTCGCCGCCTGCGCCTGCGCTTGTGCCTGCTCCGCGCCCTGCTCTTCGGCGGTCGAGACGAGCGTCGGGTCGGCGGCAGCCGGCACGGGCGTCGGTACGGGCTGCGTCACGGG
Organism: Pyrinomonadaceae bacterium; assembly: GCA_036389395.1. Classification (GTDB taxonomy): domain Bacteria; phylum Acidobacteriota; class Blastocatellia; order Pyrinomonadales; family Pyrinomonadaceae; genus QHXQ01. The sequence continues at coordinate 76,600 of DASVPY010000095.1, read as the reverse complement.
GCGCGGGCGCACCGGATGCGTCACGCGCCGCGACACGCGCCGTCGCTGCGACTGAACAGAGACCGGCAGGACAAGCGCCGCCAACAGCGCCGCTAACGTCAGCAACTTATAACCAGACCGAGCGCGCATTACGAATACCTCCGATAACTACTAACCGATCTTTTCACGCCTTCAATCCATTTCAGTTCCCTTACGAGCCGGGCTGAAGCTTGAAGCTGATGTCCATCGCGCGCGCTGAGTGCGTGAGCGCGCCGATGCTGATCAGATTGACGCCCGTCTCGGCGTAGGCGCGCACGTTCTCCAGCGTGATGCCGCCGGATGATTCGAGCAGCACGCTCGGCGACAACGAGCGCGCCAGTTCGACCATGCGCTGCGTCTCGGCGGGCGCGAGATTGTCCAGGAGCAATATGTCCGCGCCGGCCGAGACTGCTTCGCGCAGGTCGCGCTCGGTCGAGACTTCGACCTCGATCTTGTGCAGATGCCCGACCGCGCGTTTCGCACGGTCAACCGCCGCGCCCACGCCGCCCGCGAGCGCGATGTGGTTGTCTTTAATCAGCACGCCATCGTCCAAGCCGAAGCGATGATTGCGCCCGCCGCCCGCCTGCACCGCGTATTTTTCCAGCATGCGCAAGCCCGGCGTCGTCTTGCGCGTGTCCACGATCTCGGCGTTCGTGCCTTCGACCGCGCGGACGAACTGCCGCGTCAGCGTCGCAATGCCGGAGAGTCTTTGCAGCAAGTTCAACGCGACGCGCTCGCCCGCCAGGAGCACGTCGGCGAAGCCGCTTGTGCGCGCGATGACCTTACCGGCCTCAACCTCGTCGCCGTCGGAGACAAACGCTTCCAACTGCTGCTGCGCGTCGAGCGTCGAGAAGACGGCCTCGGCGGCTTCGAGACCCGCGACGGTCATCGCCTCTTTGGCGAGGAAGCGCCCGCGCGCGCGCGTGTTGCGTGCGACGCAAGCCTGCGTCGTGATGTCGCCGCGCCCCAAATCTTCGCTCAGAAACGCGCCGATCTGATTGAAGAGCGCGCCTTCGTCCAGCCAGTTCATTCTGCCAGCGCCTCCATCGTCTGCGTGAGCGCGCCTGTTCGTTGCGCGATGTCGGCGAGGCGTTGCCGCAACTCCGCGACCTTCTCGGCGGGCGCGCGCTCGACGAAGTTTTTGTTGCCGAGTTGGCCTTCGAGCTTCGCCGCCTCCTGCTGTAACTTCTCCTGCTCTTTGCGTAGCCGCGCGCGCTCCTGCGCGAAGTCGATCAACCCTTCGAGCGGCACGGCGACCTCCGCCCCGCCCGCGAGCACCGCCCGCGCCGATGCGCGCGGCCCGTTGATACTCGGTTGCACTAAGACCTCGGAGGCGCGCACCAGCCGCGCGATCTGCGGCACGCCCGCTGTGAAGACCGCGCGTAGAGTTTCATCCGGCGCACCGACCAGCACGGGCACGGTCTCACCCGGCTTGATGTTCATCTCCGAGCGAATGTTGCGCACGCGCGAGATGAGTTCGATAAGCGCCTGCACTTCCGCTTCGGCGCGCTCGTCAATCAACGCGGCGTCGGCTTGCGGGTAAGCGGCGAGCATGATGGTCGGCTCGGCGTGCGCGTAAGCCGGATGCAGTTGCGCGGTGCTGATGCCGGGCAGCCGCTGCCAGAGTTCTTCCGTGATGAACGGCATGAACGGATGCAGCAGCCGGAGCGCCTGTTCGAGCACGGTCAGCACGCGGCTGCGCGCGGCATTACGCGCGGGCGAAGCGTCGGGCGCGGTCACGTCCGACTTCGACAACTCGATGTACCAGTCGCAGAAGTCGTCCCAGAAAAAGTGATAGAGCGTCTGCACCGCTTCGTGGAAGCGATAACCTTCAATTGCTGCTGAAACGGTCTGCGCCGTGCGATTGAGGCGCGACATGATCCAGCGGTCGTGCAGTGCCCAACTTGCCGGCTCGCCCTCAAAACCTTTGCCCACTGTCGCGCCTTCGGAATTCAACAGACAGAAGCGCGCGGCGTTCCAGATTTTGTTGGCGAAGTTGCGATAGGACTCGACAAGGTTGTCGTTCCAGCGCGTGTCCGTGCTCTCGACCTGCGCGAGCACGAGGCGCGTGGCGTCCACGCCGTACTTGTCGAACACCTCCATCGGATCGACGCCGTTGCCCTTCGACTTTGACATGCGCTGCCCGTGCTTGTCGAAGATCGTGCCCGTAATGAAGACATCGTTGAACGCTTTCTGCCCCGTAAACTTCAGCCCCGTCATCATCATCCGCGAGACCCACAGGAAGATGATGTCGCGCGCCGTGATGAGCACGGAGGTTGGATAGAAAGTTTTCAGGTCTTCCGTCTCGTCGGGCCAGCCCAGGGTCGAGATGGGCCACAGCGCGGACGAGAACCACGTGTCGAGCACGTCCGGGTCTTGCGTGAGTTTGTCCGTGCGCGCTCTGGCCCGCGCCTCTTCTTCGGTGCGCGCGACGATGGTGCGCCCGTCCTCGGTGTACCACGCCGGGATGCGATGCCCCCACCAGAGCTGGCGCGAGAGCGTCCAGTCGTGCAGGTTTTCGAGCCAGTCGGCGTAGACCTTCTCGTAAGGCACGCGGGGCACGAAGCGCGGCTCGCGGCGTTCGCGCACGAGCGCCAGCGGCGCGCGCCCCAACTCCGCCTGCTTCAGAAACCACTGCGTCGAGATGAGCGGCTCGATGACCGTGCGGCAGCGGCCGCATTTCGTGATCGAGAACTCGTAGTCCGAGACCTTCTCAAGCAGCCCTAGTTCCTCGAACCGCTTGACGACCAGCCCGCGCGCCTCGTAACGATCAAGCCCCGCGAACTCCGCGCCCGCCTCGGCGGTCATGCGCGCGTGTTGGTCAATGACCCGCACTTGCGGCAGGTTGTGCCGCCGGCCCATCTCGTAGTCGTTCGGGTCGTGCGCGGGCGTGACCTTGACCGCGCCCGTGCCGAACGCCGGGTCAACGAACTCGTCCGCCACGACCGGAATCTCGCGCCCGACGAGCGGCAACGTGATCGTCGCGCCGAGCAGGTCGCGGTAACGCTCGTCTTCGGGGTTCACCGCGACGGCCGTGTCGCCGAGCATCGTCTCGGGGCGCGTCGTCGCCACGGTCACGCGGCGCTCACTGCCCTTGACCGGGTATTGCAGGTAGTAGAGCGCGCCCTTCGTCTCTTCCTTATCAACTTCCAGATCGGAGAGCGCGGTCTGATCCTTCGGACACCAACTGATCAAGCCCTCGCCGTGGTAGATCAAGCCCTCGTCGTAGCAGCGCACGAAGAACTCGCGGACGGCGCGCGACAGGTGCTCGTCCATCGTGAACTGCTCGCGCGACCAGTCCACGCTCGCGCCCTCGCGCCGCATCTGCCGCGTGATCTCGCCGCCGTACTGCTCCTTCCAACGCCAGACGCGCTCGATGAACTGCTCGCGCCCCAGGTCGTGGCGCGTCAAGCCCTCTTTGCGCAACTCCCGTTCGACCATGAGTTGCGTGGAGATGCCGGCGTGATCCGAGCCGGGCAGCCAGAGCGTGCGGTAGCCGCACATGCGGTGGTAGCGCGTCAGCACGTCCATGATCGTGTGCTGAAGCGCGTGCCCCATGTGCAAAGACCCCGTGACGTTCGGCGGCGGGATGACGATGGAATAGACGGGCGCTTCGGGGTCGCGGTTCACCTCCGGCGCGAAGTAGCCTTGCGCCTCCCAGCGCGCGTAGTGCCGCGCCTCGGCCTCTCTCGGATCGTATGTCTTCGGAATCTCCATGATGAAGCGAGCAGCGAGCAAGTATCAGCGATCAACTCAAGACCCTTCTCTGATTTTGTTTGCGCGGGCTATTGTAAAGCAATCGCCGGGCCGTTTCACCCCGCGGCTGTCGGCGACGAATGTCGGCGACAGCCTGAAAGCTGACGGCCGCCTAAAACGAACCGGGCGAGGCGGCTGCTCGTGCCGCCTCGCCCGTCGTGTGTGCGTCGCGCGTCAATCAGTCTTAACGCGCGTGCGTCCGTTCCTCTTCGATGCGGCGGTTGATGAGGCGCTCGGCCAACTCCGGCACGACCTCCCAAGCGATCTCGCGTATGACCTTGTCGCCCATCAACTCGACGACGCGCCGCGCGATGGCGTCAATCGTCTCCGGCGACAACTGCACGCCCACGCCCGCCGGCGCGGCGAACTCGGAGCTTGTCGCGGGCTGCGCGGCCGATTCCGCCTGTGCGGTTGAGTCTGTCTGCGCGTCTGTTTCCGGCTCGGCTTGACCGACGGTCGCGTCCGTGGCGACCTGCGCCGCTTGCTCGGCGGGCAGCACCAACTCGACCGCTTGCCCCGACTGCGGCGGCAGCGCGTAAGCCAGCGCGTCGGCTTCGAGCGCGCGCGCGTCCGTCTGCGGCGCGGCCGCGGCGACGAGCGGTTCGACCGCCTCGGCGTGCGACGTGGCCAGCCCTTCGGCGTACTGCACGCGCGGCGCTTCCGCCTGCGGCGGCTCGGCCGTCGTCTCCGGCCCGTGAGCTTCCGCCTGCCCCGTCTCCGGCTGCGCCGTTGCCTCTACGTCCGTCGCCTCTACCGCTGTTGACTCTGCGGACGCCGGCTGCGTGGCTGCCGCCGGCTCCGCGGCGAACTCTTCAAAACCGAGATCGAGGATGGACTCTTCGGTCGCGGCCGCACCCGCGGCGGGCGCGCTGTCGCCCAGGTCGAGCAGCGCGTCGTCGGAAGCCGGAGAGACCGGAGCCGCGGGCGCGGCGAACCCGGCCGCTTGCGCCGACGCGCCGCCGTAACTCGCCGCGGCCGCGCCCCGCGCCTGCGCGACGCTCTCGACCGCCGGCTGCGTCTCCGCGAACGGATCGAACGACTCGTCGGCCGCCTGCCGAGGCGCAGACTCGTCCGCACGCCGAGCCGCGAACTCATCAACAGATTGAACCGCGAACTCATCAGCGGACTGCGCCGCGACTTCATCGGCGGACTGCGCCGCAGCCTCGCCGGCCGACTGCGCTGCGAACTCGCCGCTTGCTTGCGACGTGAACTCTTCGGCCGCGCGCGCCGCGAATTCGCCGGTTGCCCGTGGCTTGAATTCGCTGGTCGTCTGCGGCCTGAACTCTTCGGCCGAGTGCGACGTGAACTCGTCGGCGGGCCGGGGCGCGTAAGCGCCTTCGGCTTCGACCTCGGGGACGACCGTCGCGCCGCCGTGCGTCGCCGTCGGCTCGGCGGCGTGCGCGCCGAAGCTTTCGGCGGGCGTGGTCTGGATGGTCTGATCGTCGAGATCGAAATCTGTGTAGGCGTGGGCGTCGGTGGTCGCGGCCGTTTGCGACTCGGCGCGCTGGTGCGCCCAAGTGAAGGCGGGCGCGTCCGCGGCCTGCGCGTCGGCCGGCGGCGCGGCGCGCTCGTCTTGGCGGGCCGCGTCGGGCGGCGGCGTGGTCTCGGTCTGCGCCTCTTCGGCGTGGCCGCTGAGCAGGCTGCCCACCCGGCTCACCAGCCCGCGTATGGACTGAAATGGTTTGGTCAAGACTCCGTCCGCGCCAACTCTGCGCGCCTCCGCTTCGTCGAAAGGTTCAAACGTGCCCACGAGCAACAGGACGGGGATGTGGCGCAGCCGCGCGTCGCCTTTGACGTGCGCGCAGAGCGCGTAGCCGTCGGGCGCGGGCATGTGCACGTCCGCCAGGATCACGTCGGGCGCGTCCTGCGCCAGCGCCTTGAGGGCCGCCGCGCCGCTGCCGACCGCGACCACCGCCACGCCTTCGTCACGGAACGTCAGACTGACGACCTTCTGATAGGCGGGCGAGTCGTCCGCGAGCAACAGTTTGCGGCCCGTAAGCATCAACCGACTCCTTCAAACAAGGGCGAGCGCCGCCGGACGAGCTGACCTTGGGACGCAAGGGCCGGGGCGGCACGGGGCGTGAGTTTTCATCGCGCGGCCTGCCCTTCACAAGCCACACTTTTGACCCTAACACTCGCGCCGATTGAGCGTCAAGAGGTACGCTCAACACCGGCCCACCAAGATCGTGCTCAATTCATCTTCGCGGGCCGCGAAGGGCCGCAAAGGGAGTTACTGTGCCCCGTGGGCCGCCGTCACGTCGTCCGGCGTGTCGGGCTTGCCGTCGGGGCCGAGCGAGCGGAGCACGAAGCTGTCGCGCTGGCCTTTGTAGTCGTAGGGGCGATGCCACGGGTCTACGCGGACGACGGCCGTCGTGTAGCGCGGGTTGAGTTGATCCACGAGGACGGCGGCCGTGTCGGCGACGACGTAGAAGCCGCGCTCGCGGCGGAAGGCGGACAGTGCGTCAGCGAGAATCTGAAGGTCGGCGCGGGCGCGCACGGCCTTCTCCGCGTCGAGCGCGCGCGTGAGCGCCGCCACGTCGGCCCAGGGGCCGTCGCCGAGGCGCGCTTCCGTGACGCGCCAAGCCCCGCGCTCGCGGCCGAGGCGGAACGTCATGGCGAGCCGCGTCTCGACCGTCGCGGCCGAGAGCAGCGCCGAGAAACCGTCAACGATGAACGGGCCGGCGCGCAGGTCTGCGGGCGGCGGCGCGGGCGGCTCCTTCTTCTTATGCCGCCGCTCGTCCTTCGTCCGCGCCGCGTCGGCCTGCGCCTCTTCCGCCTTGCGCTGTTCTTGCTCCGCGGCGCGCGCGCGTTCGCGTTCGACGAACTGCGCGACGAGCGTTTCGAGTTGCGTGAGCAAGGGCGCGGACGGCGCGACGCGCCAAGCCGCGAGCAACAACTCGATCTGTTCCCACTGGCGGTCGCCGACGCGCAACTCCACGACCCGCCAGCGCCCGCCCGCGCCCTTGCGCAGCCGGAACGCCGTCTTGATCGTCGCCGCGACCTCGGCCGTCGTACCTGTCCCCGAAATACTCTCGACGCGCACGTCGCCCGTCTTCAACTCAAGCCCGCCGACGCGCGCGATGGCCTTGCGCGCCGTGTCGCGGCTGACGGTCTTGTCGGCGGCGCGGACGTTTACGTGTCCGACCGTGACGGCGACGAGCAGTGCGGCGGCGCAGCCGAGCCGGCGCGCGTGGTGCGTTGCGGGCGGCATGACTTCTAGTCTCAAACTCACGAGCCGAGTAGCGCCTCTTGCCCGCTCGGCTCTGTGCGCGCCAACTCGGCGGCGAGCATGATGGCGGCGACCATGCTCGAATGCTCGGCCCGGCCCTTGCCCGCGATGTCGAACGCCGTCCCGTGATCGACCGACGTGCGGATGAAGGGCAAGCCCATCGTCACGTTGACCGCCTCGCCGAACGACAGGCACTTGACCGGGATCATCGCCTGATCGTGGTAGCAGGCGACGACCGCGTCGAACTCGCCGCGCGAGGCGCGCAGGAAAACGGTGTCGGCCGAGAAAGGCCCGGCCACGTCCAGCCCTTCCGCGCGGCACGCCTCCACGGCCGGCACGATCTCGGCCGCCTCCTCGACGCCGAACAGCCCGCCCTCCGCGCCGTGCGGGTTCAACGCGGCCATCGCGAGGCGCGGGCGCGCGATGCCCCAGCGGCGCAGTTCGCGTTCGGCCAGGCGCACCACGCGCTCGATGCGTGGACGCTCGACCAGTTGGATCGCCTGCGACAGCGGCACGTGTGTCGAGAGCAGCACGATGCGCAGGTTGGCGGCGACGAACGCCATCGCGCACTCTTCCGACTTGGTCAGGTGCGCGAGGAACTCAGTGTGGCCCGGAAAGCTGTAGCCGCCGAGGAAGAGAGCGCGCTTGTTGATCGGCGCGGTCGCGATGGCGTCCAACTGCCCGGCGGCGCACAACTCGACGGCCGCCTCGATGTACTCCGCGGCCGCCCGCCCCGCCGCGCCCGACTCGACGCCCGGCTCGACGTGCCCCGTAATGTTGTTGAGGTGGTAGATGACCGGGTCGGCCGCCGCGGCCGGCAGCGGCTCGCCGCGCCGCACGATGTCGTAGCCGCAGCTCAGGTCGAGCGTGCGCGCCGTGTGCGCGAGCAACTGCGCGTCGCCGACGATGACCGGCACGCAGGCGCGCTGCACGCGCTCCTCGGCCACGGCCTTCAGGACGACTTCCGGGCCGATGCCGGCCGGGTCGCCCATGGTGACGCCGATGCGGGGCCGGCGCGCGCCGTGGCTGGGCTGGGAGGCGTCGTCTGTCATGCGCCAAAGCGCGAACAGGCGCGGGAACGACCGCCGCGGGCGGCGGCCCGGTTCGTGCGCCTGTTCGTCCTGTCGCGCCCGCGCCGGGGCGGGCGCTCGTGCTCGCGGCCCTTTAAGACTCGTCGCCGCCGCCGCCGCCTTCGCGGTCTTCGGCCTTGAACATGTACTTGATGTTGTGCTTGAGCAGCAGGATGTTGGGCGCGTCCTTGCGGTTGACCTTCAGCGCGCTGCGGTCGTACCACTCGATAGTGCCCTCGATCTCCTCGCCGTCACGCAACACGATGACCATCACCGTGTGCGCGTCCATCTGCTTCTTGTAGTAGAAAATTTCCGCGTTGGTCTCGGCCGGCGGCACGCGCTTGCGCCCTTGGGCGGCGGCGCTGGCCGAGATGCCGCCGCTGTCGCGGCCGGGCGGCGGCGTGCGCCCCGCGCCGCCCCCGCGCTGCGGCGGGCCTTCGTGGCCGCGCTCCTTGTGGTGCGGGACTTCGCGCCCCTTCACTTCGGCTAACGTCGTGCGGATGAGTTTACGGTTCACGTTCGATTCACCTACCTTCAAGAGTCCTCACAAGCGGGACGGCCACGCGGTTGTGCTCGGCCCGACACCGAGGGGCCGGCCGCGGGGCGAATGTCGGGGCGACGCCGGACAGGCGAGCGCGCGCTTGACCCTGCGCCTTTGTAACGCAGGCGGCGGTTATTGCTCGGATGAGAAACGGATGTTAACCCGTTGTTGAAATTGATTCCTGCCAGGAATGCGCGACATGCTACACGAGAGACCGGCAAAAGGCAAACGGTAAAAGACGAAAGTCGGAAGCCGGGACGCGGAAGCCGGAAGCCAGAAGTCAGAAGCCAGAAGAAAAGCTCTTTCATTCTGGCTTCTGACTTCTGGCTTCCGGCTTCTGCCCGCTCAGTCCGCTTTCTTGCGGATGAAGGCGGGCACGTCGAGATCGTCGGCGCGGGTCTGCCCGGCGGCGGGGCGCGCGGGCAACTCGTCCGTGCCGCGCGGGGCGTAGCGCGGCGGCTGCGACGGCAGCGCCTCCGCGCCCGCGGTCGTGCCCACCGCCACCGCCTCGCGGTCGAAGCCCGTGGCGATGACCGTGATCTTCATCTCGTCGCGCATGGCCTCGTCAATGACCGCGCCGAAGATGATGTTGGCGTCCTCGTCCGCCGCCTCGCGGATGATGGTCGAGGCCTCGTTGACTTCGTAGAGCGTCAAGTCCGTCCCGCCTGTGATGTTGATGAGCACGCCCTTCGCGCCCGTGATGCTCGCCTCTTCGAGCAGGGGCGAAGAGATGGCCTGCTGCGTCGCGTTGATCGCGCGGTTCTCGCCCGACGCCCGCCCCGCGCCCATCAGCGCCATGCCCATGCCCTGCATGATCGCCTTCACGTCGGCGAAGTCGAGGTTGATTAAGCCCGGCACGGTGATCAGATCACTGATGCCCTGCACGGCCTGGCGCAGCACGTCGTCGGCGAGTTTGAACGAGTCCTGCAACGAGACGTTACGGTCAACCGTGTGCAGCAGCCGCTCGTTCGGGATCGTGATGACCGTGTCCACGCACTCGCGCAGCTCGCGCAAGCCCTGCTCGGACTGCGCCATGCGCCGCCGCCCCTCGAACAGGAACGGCTTGGTCACGACCGCCACCGTCAGCGCGTTCAACTCGGTGGCGAGTGAAGCGATGATCGGGGCCGCGCCCGTGCCCGTGCCGCCGCCGAGGCCCGTCGTGACGAAGACCATGTCCGCGCCTTCCAAGGCCTCGATGATCTTCTCCGTGTCTTCGAGCGCGGCGTTGCGCCCGACCTCCGGGTTCGCGCCCGCGCCGAGACCTTTGGTCAGCTTGCCGCCGAGCTGAATCTTGATCGGCGCGCGCGAGCGTTTCAACGCTTGCAGATCGGTGTTGGCGACGAGGAACTCGATGCCCTCGATGCCGGCCTCGATCATGCGGTTGACGGCGTTGCCGCCGCCGCCGCCGACCCCGATCACCTTGATGCGCGCGCCCGTGATCGGCGGGTCGTCGTCGATGAAAATATTAATGCCGCTGCCCGGCTGACGGCCGTCCGGTGTCATCATAGTTCTCCCTCTCTCCACTCCACTCGCCCGGTGCGCCCGGAAAAGCGCCTGTGCGGTTATTTTGGGTTGCGCGCGCCGGTGACACCCATATCTTGCGGACTATATCCTGTGCCGGCTGGCGCGGCAGCATACAACATCTTGTCAGAAAATACTACTGAAACGATCACGGAAGCGCGAGACGAACGCGCCCAGCGCGCCCGCCGCCTCCCGCCGCCCCCCCGCGCGCCGCGCCTCCAGACTCTGCGTCCGCATGGCGACGAGCGACAACCCCGCGGCGGCCGTCCACTGCGGGCTTTGCACGTCCTCGATCAGACCGCCGAAGCGGTCGCGTTCCGGGTAGCCGACGCGCACCGGCGCGTCGAAGACCTGCTCGGCCACCTCGCACGTGCCGCGCAAGAGCGCCCCGCCGCCCGTCAGCACCACGCCGCTCGACAACTGCCTGTCCCACCCCGACTCGCGTATCTCGTCCGCCACGTGCATCAACACCTCTTCGGCGCGCGGCTGAAGGATGTCGCACAGGATTTGCCGCGACAGCAGGCGCGGGCCGCGCCCGCCCACCGACGGCACCTCGATCTGCTCGCCCCGCTCCACCTCGCTCAAGCTCGCGCTCGACGCGTAGCCGAAGTGCCGCTTGATCTTCTCGGCTTCGGGGATCGGCGTGCGCAAGCCGAACGCGATGTCGTTCGTGAAGTGCGAGCCGCCGAGGGCGAACACCGCGGTGTGCTGCACCGCGCCGCGCTGGTAGATGACCAACCCTGTCGTCTCCGCGCCGATGTCCACGAGCGCCGAGCCGAACTCCTTGTCCTCCTCGGTCAAAGAAGCCTCGGCCGCCGCGAGTTGTTCGAGCACCATGTCGGAGACGATGAGACCCGCGCGGTTGACGGCGTTAATCGCGTTCTGGCGCGCGGTCACGGGGCTGGTGACGATGTGGACTTTGACGGCCAGGCGCGCGCCGATCATGCCGACCGGATCGTTGATGCCGTCCTGATCGTCCACGATGAACTCCTGCGGCAAGCGATCCACGATCTCGCGCCCCGCCGGGAGTTGGATGGCGCAGGCCGAGTCAATCGCGCGGCGCACGTCGTCGTGCGTGATCTCGCGGTCGCGCCCCGAGACGGCCACAATCGCCTGCCCGTTGAAGCCCATGATGTGCGAGCCGGCGAGGTTGATCGTGACCTCTTCGGCGGCGAGGCCCGACATGCGCTCGGCGGTCTCGACGGCGTGGCGGATCGCGTCCACGGCGGCGTCCGGGTTGACGATGACGCCTTTGCGCAGGCCGCGCGCCTCCGCCTCGCCGATGCCGACGATGTCGAGCGCGCCGCCCTCGCCCGGCTCGCCGATGATGCACGTGGCCCGGCTCGTGCCGATGCTCAGCCCGACCGTGTACGCCTCCCGTTTCGCCATGCGCTTCATCTCCTCTGCGGACTAATAACTAGCCGGCGCGGCGGGGCCGCGGCTCCGATCTCGCGGGCGCGGGCGGCGCGTCGGCGTGGCCGTCGCCGGCCGGCGCGGGCATGGACGCGCGCGTGAAGCCGATGACGGCGCGCTTGCCCTGCGTCATGTCTATGTAGCTGACGTGCGCGCCGCGCGGCGTCTGCCGCTGCTCGTCGAGCGCCTGAAGCGCGAGCCGCAGACGCTTCGTCAGATCGTCGCGGCCCAAACGCACCTCGACCTGCGAGTCCTCGCCCGCGAGCTGCGCGCGCACGTCGCGCAGATCATCCAAGTTCACTTCGCTGACGCGCTCGGCGAGACCGGCCGCCGTCCACTCGGCTTGCAGCTCAAGGAGCTTCGCCACGCGCTGCCGGTTCTCCGCGCGCGCGTTCGCGCCGCCGGCCTCGTCGTAGCCGCGCAGGAAGAAGGCCGGCATCTGGTCGGTCGGCGCGGCCGTGCCGACGACGTATGCGTCCTCGTCCACCCACGTCAACCGCCCCGTGGAGAGGCGCACGACGGCGCGCGGCGTGCGCTCCGTGACGCGCACGCGCACGCCCGACGGCAGCACGCGCGCGACCGCGGCGGTACGCACCCACGGTTGCCGCTCGATCTCTGCGCGGAGCGCTTCGAGGTCTGCGCGCCAGACGCCCGTGGGGCCGACGGCGCGGCGCACGAGCCGCTCGATCTGTTCGGCCGAAGCGCGCGACGTGCCGCGCACGTCCACGGGGCCGAGCGCGAAGAAGGACGAACTGGCCGCCGTGCGGTAGAGGTAGAACGCGGCGACGCCCGCCGCAACCGCGAGCAACATCTTGGCCGCGAACGGCAGCCACGCGCGGAGCACGCGCCAGGCCGCGCCGCCCGCCGCGGGCTTGGCCCGCCCCGCCGTGCCACGCCGCGGCGCGGGCCGCTGCGCCGCGCCGGCCTGCGCGCGCCCGCCCGCGCGCGCCCGCCCGCGCCCCGCACGCGGCGTGATGACCTGCTCCCTCAGCATTTCGTCCCTGCCCTCACAGGCCCGGTTTCCGTCGGCGGCGCGGCCGCGTTCGTCGCGTCTGAAGCGGCCGCGGTCGTTGCGGCCGGCGCGGCCGGCGCATCTGTCGCGGCCGCCGCGGCGTCTTCGGGTTGTGTGTCGGTCGTCTCCGGCGGCGCGGCGCTGCGCCAGATTTCGACCTCGTACTCAAGCTCGACGCCGCGCTCGCGGCGGATGCGCTCGCGTATCTCTTCGGCGAGCGCGAGCGCGTCGGCGGCGCGCGCGTCCTCGCCCTCGGTCACGATGAAGTTCGCGTGTACGGGCGAGACGGTTGCGCCGCCGCGCTGCGTGCCCTTCATGCCAAGCTCGTCGATCATGCGGCCGGTGCTCAAGGCCGTCCCCGGCGGGTTCTTGAAGAAGCAGCCGGCCGAGCGCGCGCCGTGCGGCTGCGACTCCATGCGCTTGCGTTTGACCTCGGCCATGCGCGTGATGATCTGCGCCGAGTCGTCGGGTCTGAGCCGCAGCGTCACGCCCAAGAGCAACTCCCCTTCTTTAAATGACGTGTGCCGGTAGTCCCATTTCACTTCCGAGCCGGGCACGACCACGACCCGCCCGCCGCGCGCGACGCGCACCGACTCGACGACCGTCCCGATCTCCTGCCCGTACGCGCCCGCGTTCATCCAGAGCGCGCCGCCGACCGTGCCGGGGATGCCGCCCAAACCCTCGATGCCGCCGAGGCCACGCCGCGCCGCCTCGACGCACAGGCGCGGCAAAGAGTAGCCCGCGCTCACCGTCACGCGCTCGCCGTCGAACTGCACCTCGCCCTTGACCTCGCGCATACTGACGACGACGTAGTGGTGCGGCGCGTCCTCGGCGAGCACGTTGCTGCCCGCGCCGAGCACGCGCCAGCCGACGCCCGCCGCGTCGAGCGCGCCGACCACGGCCGCCGCCTCCTCTTCGGTGCGCGGCAGCAGCACCCAGTCAATCGCGCCGCCGACGCGCAGGCTCGTCAACTCCGCGAAGCGCCGCCCGCGCTCCGCGCGCACGCCGAGTCGCCCCGCCACCTCGGCGATGGCCGCGTCGCGCGCCTCCAAGTCAACGGTGTTCTGCGTCGTCATTGTTATTGGTTAGTCGTTAGTGGTTAGTTGTTATTTGTTCTCTGCTCGATCTTGGCACCCGCTGACGCACGCCGACGATTAACGAAGAACAATTAACAATTAACCGCTAACAAAATTCACTTCCCGTTCTTCTTCAACAGCTCAAGCAACTGCTCGCCGGCCTGGTAGACGTTGCCCGCGCCGAGTGTGACGACCATGTCGCCGGGGTGCGCCTCGCTGAGCAAGGCCTTGACGGCCGTGTCGAGCGCGCCGACGTAAGCGGCGTTCTTGTGCCCGTAGCTCTTGATCGCCTCGGTCAAGGTCTCGGCCGTGACGCCGGCAATCGGGTCTTCGCTGGCCGCGTAGATGTCGGTCACGAGCAGCACGTCGGCGTTGTTGAAGGCGCGGGCGAACTCGTCCATCTGATCGCGCGTGCGCGTGTAGCGGTGCGGCTGGAAGAGCACGACCATGCGGCGGCCTTGCGAGCCGACCTTGGCGGCGGCGAGCGTGGCGCGCACCTCGGTCGGGTGATGCCCGTAGTCGTCCACGACCAACACGCCCGCCGCCTCGCCCTTGAACTGGAAGCGGCGGTTGACGCCCGTGTAAGCGGTCAGCCCTTGCGCCGTCACCTCGAAGGGCACGCCCAACTCAAGCCCGACGCCGACCGCGGCGAGCGCGTTGTAGACGTTGTGCAACCCCGGCACGTTCAGGTTCACCTCGCCGAGCACGGTCGTCCCCTGCCAGACGGCGAAGGTCGCGCCGAACGGGCGGTCGAAGCGGATGGCGTGCGCCGAGATGTCGGCCTGCGCGCTCAGGCCGTAGGTGATGCGCCGCCGCTTGACGCGCGGGATGACCGCCTGCACGTGCGGATCGTCGAGACACAAAAACGCCGCGCCGTAGAACGGCACCTTGTTGACGAAGCTGACGAAGCAGTCGCGCATGTCGTCCATGTCGCGGTAGTAGTCCATGTGCTCGCGATCTATGTTCGTCACGACGGCGAAGGTCGGCGTGAGCATCAGAAACGATCTGTCGCTCTCGTCCGCCTCGACCACCATCAGGTCACTCTTGCCCAGCCGCGCGTTCGAGCCGAACGCGCCGACGACGCCGCCGACCACCACGGTCGGATCGAGGCCAGCGCCGCCCAGGATCGTGCCGATCATCGAAGTCGTCGTCGTCTTGCCGTGCGAGCCGGCGACGGCGACCGTGTCCTGCTTGAGCCGCATCAACTCGGCCAACATCTCCGCGCGCGGGATGACGGGGATCGAACGCTCGCGCGCGGCCAAGACCTCCGGGTTGTCGTCGCGCACCGCGGTGGAGCGCACGACCACCTGCGCGTCGCCCACGTTCTCCGCCCGGTGTCCTTCACAGACCGTCACGCCCAACTGCTCCAACCGATCCGTCACGCCCGAACGCTTCAAGTCCGACCCCGACACGCGGAAGCCGAGGTTGCACAAGACCTCCGCGATGCCGGACATGCCGATGCCGCCGACGCCGACGAGGTGCACGTGCCTGATGCGGTGGAACATGGAAACAGTAGTCAGTAGTCAGTAGTCAGTAGTCAGAATGGATGCGGTCACGGGCTTCTGCCTTCCAAGCGCCCCTGTCTTTCCAGCGCCCTTGTCTTCTTGGTTCCCTGGCCTTCCTGCCGGCTGCCGGCTTCTTTCCGATCTCGACCTTCTTTCCGGCTTCTGTCTCACTTCTGGCTCCTGGCTCCTGGCTCCTGGCTTCTCGCCGCCACGAGCCTTTCGATTAACTCTACCGTTGCGGCCGCGGCGTCGGGGCGTGCGAACTTGCGGGCCGCTTGTTCCATCGCCGTGATGCGTTCGGGCGCGGCGACGAGGGCGGCGATCTCTTGGGCGAGGCGTGCGCCCGTCAGTTCCGCTTGCAAGATCATGCGGGCCGCGCCGGCCTCTTGTAAGACTTCGGCGTTGCGTTGCTGCTCCAACTGACCGGGCAGCGGGATCATGACGGCGGTGCGCCCGGCGGCGGCCAACTCGGCGCTCGTCGTCGCGCCCGCGCGCGCGACGATCAAATCGGCGTTGGCGAAAGCCGTCACCATGTCGTCTATGTACTCGCGCACATCCGCTTGTTCGCCCCAACCGGCCTCGTTGTAGGCCGCGCGCACGCGCGCGAAGTCGTGCGGCCCCGTCTGGTGCGTGACGCGCAACACGCCGCGTTGCCCTGCGAGCAGCGGGAGCGCGGCCATCATGGCCTCGTTGACGGCGCGCGCGCCTTGCGAGCCGCCGAAGAGCAGCAGCGCGAAGCGCGCGGGGTCGCGCACCTTCGCCGGGATGTCAAAGAACTCGCGGCGCACGGGGTTGCCGGTCACCACGCCCTTGCGCCCGAAGTACGGCAGCGTCGCCTCCCAAGAAGCGGCCGCCGCGTCCACGAAGCGAATCAACTGCCGGTTCGTGAAACCCGGCACGGCGTTCGACTCCATGATGAGCGTCGGCACGCGCGCGAGCGCGGCGACCAGGAGCACGGGCCCCGACACGTAACCGCCCGCGCCGACCGCCACGTCGGGGCGGAACTCGCGTATGAGTTGCCGCGCCGCGAGCAAACTCTTCGGCAGCACGCCCAGGCCGCGCAGCCGCGCGCGCAGGCCCATGTTCACCAGCCCCGCGCTTTCAATGAGCGACAACTCGTAACCCGCCTGCGGCACGAGCCGCGTCTCCAACCCGCGCGCCGTGCCGACGAAGCGCACGACCGACGCAGCGTCGCGCCGCCTGACCTCGTTCGCCACGGCGATGGCCGGGTAGATGTGTCCGCCCGTCCCGCCCGCTGCAAAGAGCGCGCGCATCGTCAGAACAGAAGCCGGGAGTCAGGAGTCAGAAGCCAGAAGCTCGTTGCCCCTGCGCCCCACGCCAGCAGCAGGCCGTAAGTCGCCCACGGTTGCCGCCGGAGTCTGCCAGTCGTCTTCTGCGTACCGCCTTCCGCCTGCTCAACGCCCCAAGCCGCTTGCTCGCCCGTCGCGCCGCCTTGCTGCGAGATGTTCAGGAGCACGCCGACGGCGAACAGCGTGAAGACCGTGGACGTGCCGCCGTAGGAGACGAACGGCAGCGGGATGCCCTTCGTCGGCACGAGCGCCAGCACCACGCTCAGGTTGAAGAGCGCCTGCGCGACGATGCCCGTCACGATGCCCAAGCCGAGCAGCATCCCGAACCTGTCCGGCGCGCGCCGCGCCGCGCGCACGCCGCGCCACAGGAACAACCCGAACGCACCGACAAGGAGCAGTGCGCCGATCAGACCCAACTCCTCGCCCACCACCGCGAAGATGAAATCCGAGTGCGCGAACGGCAGGAAGAACAATTTCTGCCGCCCTTGCGCGAACCCCAGCCCGTGCACGCCGCCCGACCCGACCGCCATCAAAGACTGCACCACCTGGAAGCCCGCCCCCTGCGCGTCCGCCCAAGGATCGAGGAACGCCAGCAGCCGCTTCACGCGCCACGGCGCGAACGCGATCATCGCCACGACGCCCACCAATGCCGGCGCGAGCATCAACCCGATGTGCCGCGCGCGCGCGCCCGCCGCGAACAGCATGGTCAACCCGACCACGCCCAGCATCATCGCCGTCCCCAAGTCCGGCTCGGCCGCGACGAGCACCACGAGTAAACCCGTCAACGCCACCGCCGGCAGGAACGTCCGCCACAGGTCGCGCTCCTCGCCCGCGCGCCGTTCGAGGAAACGCGCGAGGCAGACGGCGAGCACCAGCTTCGCCAGCTCCGACGGCTGGAACGAGATCAAGCCGCCGAACCTGAGCCAACGGTGCGCGCCGTTGATGCGCGGGAACGCGAACACGCTGAGCAGCAGCGCGACCGTCAAGCCGAGCAGACCGATAGCCAACCAGCGTTGGCGCAGCAGCGCGTAGTCCGTCCGCATCGCCACGAGCAGCGCGCCGAAGCCGAGCAGCGTCGAGACGCCCTGCCGGACGACGTAGTGGTACGGCGTGCCGTTCTCCTGCGCCGCCACCGGCGCGCTCGCGCTGTAGACCATCACGACGCCGAACAGCGCCAGCCCCACCGCCGCCGCGAACAACCACTCGTCTGCTTGTAGCTTCTTCGCCATCGTGAAAAGAGTTCAACGTTCGAAGTTCAAAGTTCAAGGTTGGTCGCACGTTGAGCCTTGGGCCTTGGACTTTGAACCTTGAACGTTGAACGTTGAACGTTGAACTTCCTCCACCGCTTCCTTGAACGCCCGCCCGCGGTGCTCGAAGTTGGCGAACATGTCGAAGCTGGCGCAGGCGGGCGCGAGCAGGACGATGTCGCCGGGTTGTGCAAGGGCCGCCGCGCGGCAGACGGCCGCGCGCATGTCCGCGGCGCGCTCGGTCGGCGCGTAGGCTTGCAACTCGCGCTCGATCCGTTCCGCGTCTTCGCCGACGAGGACGAGCGCGCGCGCCTGCCGCTCGACCAGCGGCGCGAGCGGCGCGTAGGGCGCGTGCTTGCCGCGCCCGCCGAGGATGAGGACGACCTTGCCGGGCGCGTCCGCGAAGGCCGCCAGCGCCTTCACGGCCGCGTCCACGTTCGTCGCCTTCGAGTCGTTGTAGAACGCGACGCCGCCCACGTCGGCGACGTGTTCCAAACGGTGCTCGACCGGCTTGAAGGCGCGCACGGTGGCGCGCATCGCGTCGGGCGCTGCGCCGCAGGCGAGACCCGCGGCCAAGGCCGCCAGCACGTTCTCGACGTTGTGCAGCCCGCGCAGTTGTATCTCTTCGCGCCGCAGCAGCACGCGCTCCGCGCCGCCCCGCGTCCGCGAGACGAGTTCCGCGCCGCGCAGGAACAAGCCCTCTTCCAACTCGCGCTGCACGCTGAAGAGGACGACGTGCGCGCTCAAGCCCGACGCCCACGAAGCGATGATCTCGTCGTCGGCGTTTAAGACCGCCACGTCGCCCGCCGTCTGGTTGCGGAAGATGCGGTGCTTGGCGGCGGCGTAGTCCATCAGGTCGTCGTAGCGATCCATGTGATCGGGCATCAGGTTCAAGACGACCGCGACGTTCGGGTGAAACTCGGCAATCGTCTCAAGCTGGTAGCTTGAGACCTCCGCGACCGTCCAGCCGTCTTCCTGCGAAGTGTCTACGAGCGAGACGAGCGGCGTGCCGATGTTGCCGCCGACCTGCACCGGCAGCCCGGCGTCTCTGAGCAGCGCGCCGATCAGAGTCGTGGTCGTCGTCTTGCCGTTCGTGCCCGTGATGGCGACGAGCCGCCCGCGCAGGAAGCGCGCCGCCAACTCGACCTCGCCGATCACCTCCGCGCCCGCGCGCGCCATGTAGCGCGCCGGGATCGCCTTCGGCGGCACGCCCGGACTCAACACGACCAGCTCGATCTGATCCATCAACCACATCGGCAACTCGCCCGCCAACAGCCCCACGCCCTCACCCTTCAAAGCGCGCGCCTCTTCCGACCACTCCTCCAACGGCTTCCGATCATTGAGCGCGACAATCGCGCCGCGCGCCGCCAGGAAGCGCGCCGCCGCCACGCCGCTCCGCGCCGCCCCCACGACCAAAACTTTCTTGCCGCTCAGTTCCACAGGTCAGAATAGATGTCAGATGTCAGATGCCAGATATTAGTTAAGAACTGACATCTGACATCTTCACCTCAATTTCAACGTCGAGAGACTCAACAGCGCGAACAGGATCGCCAGAATGAGAAAGCGGAAGACGACCTTCGACTCCTTCCAGCCCTGCATCTCGAAGTGGTGGTGCAGCGGCGTCATCTTAAACAGCCGCCGCCCCGTGCCCGTGTGCCGCTTCGTCAGCTTGAAGAAGGAGACTTGCAGCATCACCGAGATCGCCTCCAGCACGAACACGCCGCCGACGAAGACGAGGATCAACTCCTGCTTCGTCAGGACGCCGATTGTGCCGAACGCCCCGCCGATGGCGAGGCTGCCCACGTCGCCCATGAACACGTCGGCGGGCGGCGCGTTGTACCACAAAAAGCCCAGGCTCGCGCCAACCATCGCGCCGCAGAAGACCGTCAGCTCGCCCACGTCCTTCTGGTACGTGATGAGCAGCAGCCGCGCCCAGCGCTCGTCGCCGCTCACGTAAGTGAAAGCGGTCAGCGCCACCATCGCCACGAAGGTCACGCTGATCGCCAGTCCGTCCAAGCCGTCCGTCAGGTTCACCGCGTTCGACGAGCCGATGAGCACGACGAGGATGAACGGCAGGTACAGCCACGGCCCGATGAACGTCTTGCCCGTCGTCGCCGTCAGCTTGAAGAACGGCACGCTCAGGTTCCAGGAGTAGTCCGTCAGGAAGTAGAGCGTCGCCCAGATGCCGGCGGCGATGATGAACTGCGCCGCCAGCTTCTGCTTGCCGGTCAAGCCCAAACTCTGCCGCTTGGCGACCTTCGCGTAGTCGTCCAAAAACCCGATGACGGCGAAGAGCGTCGTCGCCGCCAGAGTGATCCAGACGTAGACGCTCGTGAGCCGCGCCCAGAGCAAGGTCGAGATGACGACCGAGCCGATGATGAGCACGCCGCCCATCGTCGGCGTGCCGCGCTTGGCCATGTGCGCCTGCGGCCCCTCTTCGCGAATCTGCTGCCCGACGTTCAACTCGCGCAGCGCGCGGATGACGCGCCCGCCGAAGACGAGCGAGATGAGCAGGGCCGTGATCGTCGCGTAGGCGGTGCGGAACGTGACGTACTGAAAGACGTTGAGCGCCTTGACGAAGTACGACTCCTGCTGCCCCCCGCCGAGGCTGCGATAGAGCCACTCGTAAAAGATGTAGTAGATCATCCCGATCCACTCAAACGCCGCGCGCCGGGCGCGCGCTCTGTGGCTACCCTCACGCCGGCTCGTCCTCGCCCACAGTGGGGAACCGCTCGCGCAGCGCCGCCACGATCAAGTCCGTCCGCACGCCCCGCGAGCCTTTCACAAGGACGAGATCGCCCGCGCGCACCTCGTCCGCCAACGCCTGCGCCGCCTTCTCGGTCGTGGCGAAGAAGCGCGCCGCCTCTGCGCCCAACCCGCCCGCGCGCGCGCCCGCGACCAACTCCGCCGCCAACCCCCGCACGCCCCACAGCACGTCCACGCCGAGGCTTGCGATCTCGCGCCCCGCCGCGCGGTGCAACTCCGCCCCCGCCGCGCCCAACTCAAGCATCTCGCCCGCCACGACGACGGCGCGCCGCGCGCGCTCGTCCGCGCCGGCCGCGCGCCCCGCCGCCAGCGCCCGCGCCATGCTCAGGAGCGACGCCGGGTTCGAGTTGTACGAGTCGTCAATCACGCTGAAGCCGGCGGCGAAGTCCACGACCTCGCCGCGCATCTCGCTCGGGCCGGCGGACGCGAGCGCCCGCGCGATCTCTTCGGGCGCGACGCCGAAGCACGTAGCGACCGACGCGGCTGCGAGCGCGTTCATCAGGTTGTGCCGCCCCGGCAGCGGCAACTCCGCGATGGCCTCGCCCAAGGGCGTGCAGAGCCGGAAGCGACTGAGACCGAGCCGCGCGACCTCAACGTCCGCCGCCATCACGTCGGCCGTCTGTTCGAGACCGAACGTGATCGTGCGCCCGCCGTGCCGCGCGCGCATGGCGGCGACGCGCTCGTCGTCTGCGTTCAAGACGGCGATGCCGCCCGGCTTCAAGCCCTCGACCAGTTGCGCCTTGCCCTCTGCGATCTGCTCGATGGAGTCGAAGAACTCCAGGTGCGCCGGCGCGACCAGCAGTTCGACCGCGATGTCGGGCGGCGCGACGCGCGCCAGGTGCGCGATCTCGCCGAACAGAGACTGCCCGTACTCAAGGACGGCCACGTCGAAGTCCGCGGGCGCTCGGCCCGCCGACTCCATTTGCAGGACGGAGAGCGGCAGACCCAGCTCGTTGTTGAAGTTCTTCTGCGTCTTCAACACGCGCCGGCCCGCGCCCGCGAGCACGTGCGCCGTCAAGTCCTTCGCCGTCGTCTTGCCGGCGCTGCCCGTGATGCCGACCACGCGCCCGCCCCACCCTGCGAGCACCGCATGGGCGAGCGCCTGCAACGCGTCGATCACGTCGTCCACGAGCAGCAGTTGCGGCATGAGCGCGCGCAAGCTCTCGTCGGCCTCGACCGTCGCGCGGCGCACGACCGCGGCGGCCGCGCCGCGCTCGAACGCTTGCGGCAGGTAGCGGTGCGCGTCGTCGAACTGCGTGGCGGTGAAGTAGTGCCGCCGGTAGTCTTCGGGCGCGAGCGCGAAGAACAGCTCGCCCGCCGCGACCGCGCGCGAGTCAATCGCGAAGCCGGTCAACTCTTTGTCAAAGAACTCGGGCGGCGCGGCGCTGTCTGCCGCGCGCATCGCCTGCGCCGCCGTGCCGATTTTCACGCTGCTCCTAATCAGCCCAGACCGCGCGCGCGCCCGGTCTTCGGTTCATTCGTCTGCGGCACGCGCGTGCCTTTCCGCGCCGGTTCGTGCGCGCCGCGCCGTCGCGCGCGGCCGCGCGCGGCCGGCGGCTCGTCGTGTGTGCCTGGTGTTGCGCTTTCGTTCATTTTCGGCCCCGTCCGCGCCCGGCGCAAACGCTCGCGGCAATCCGCGATCCGGCGGCGCAACTCGTGCTGCGGATGCCCCTGTGGGGGAACAGTCATGACACGCTCCCTCGCGCGTTCGTTAAGAGCGACTGTGGTTCGGCTGTGAACGCGCCGCGTTCACAGCGACGACCGCGCGGCCTCAATCGCCGCGACCGAAATCAATGCGCACGACCTGCCCCGATTCGATTCTCGCGCCGGCCGCCGGACTCTGCTGCCGCGCGCGCCCCTCGCCGTGCGCCTCCAACTCAAGCCCGAGTTGCGCGCAGACGCGCGCCGCGTCGCGCACGCTGCGCCCGCGCAAGTCCGGCATCAACAGCGCCCGCTCGCCCGCCGACGCGTAGACCAACTCGCCCACCTCGCCCCCGCGCGTCAGCACTTCCGGCAGAGACGCCGCGGCTTCGGCCTGCGCGGCGTCGTTCGTCTGCACAGCACTCGCGTGGTTCAACTCCGGCGCGAGCCGCGCCAACTGCTCGCGCGGCGACGCCTCGGTCGTCTCCGCGTCCGGCTCGACGTTCAGGTACGGCAGCACGTTCGACGCGATCTCGGCGAAGACCGGCGCGGCCACTTGACCGCCGTAGTACGCGCCCGCCGGCTCGTCAATCACGACCGCGATCACGACCGCGGGGTTTTCGACGGGCGCGAAGCCGACGAACGAGGCGACGAACTTTGAGTGCGAGTAGGCGCGCGTCCGGCGGTCGATCTTCTGCGCCGTGCCGGTCTTGCCCGCGGCCGTGTAGCCGTCGAGTTGCGCGCGCTTCGCCGTGCCCTTCAGCGTCACGCTCTCAAGC
Organism: Pyrinomonadaceae bacterium; assembly: GCA_036389395.1. Classification (GTDB taxonomy): domain Bacteria; phylum Acidobacteriota; class Blastocatellia; order Pyrinomonadales; family Pyrinomonadaceae; genus QHXQ01. The sequence continues at coordinate 53,716 of DASVPY010000095.1, read as the reverse complement.
ATCGGCTTCAGAGTGCGCGCCGTCTCCGCGCTGACGACGCGGCGCGCCTCCACGTCTTTGGGCACGACCGCGCCGGTGTCCGCGTCGCGCACCTCGCGCACCAGATGCGGCTGGATGCGCAGACCGTCGTTGGCAATCGCGCCGAACGCGGCCGCCATCTGCACGGCCGTGACGCCGATCTCCTGCCCCATCGGGATCGAGCCGATGGAGGTCGGCTGCCAACGCTTCACGTCGCGCAGCAGCCCCTTCGTCTCGCCCGGCAGCTCGACGCCCGTGCGCGCGCCGAAGCCGAAGCGCCGGATGTAGTCGTAGAGCCGCGCGTTGCCGACCTTGATGCCGAGCTTGATCGCCGCGACGTTCGACGACTGCGCGAGCGCGTCCGTGATGGTCAGCGTGCCGTGCGGGTGCGAGTCGTGGACGACGCGCCCCGCGACCGTGATCGAACCCATCTGACAATCAATCAGATCGTCGGGGCGCACCAGCTTCTCTTCGAGCGCCGCCGAGAAGGCGACGACCTTGAAGGTCGAACCCGGCTCGTAGATGTTCTCAAGGGCCGGGTTGCGCTTCACGTCGCGGGACGGCCCCGCAGCGTCACTCTCTTCAACGCCCGCGGGCGTTGCCACGGGCGGCGCGTTCGGATCGAACGCGGGCGCGTTGGCGAGCGCGAGTATCTCGCCGGTGCGCGGGTCGAGCACGATGGCCGTGCCCGACTTGGCGCGCGCCTGCGCGACCGCCGCGCCCAACGCCTGCTCGGCCTGGTACTGCACGTTCTGATCAATCGTCAGCACGAGCGTGTCGCCCGCGCGCGCCTGCCGCTCGCGGCTGTCGTAAGCCTCTCGCCGGCCGTCGCTCGCCAGCCGCACCTCGCCGCCGTCGCCCTTGAGCGCCGCGTCCTGCACGCGCTCGACGCCGGCCAACCCTTCGGCGTCGCGCCCGACAAAGCCGAGCACGTGCGCCGCGAGCGCGCCGTTCGGGTAGTAGCGCTTCGGCTCAGGGCGCGCGTAGACGCCCGCGAGCTTGAGCGCGTGGACGCGCGCCGCCGGCTCCGCGTCCACCTGCCGCGCGAGCCACACGAACTTGCGCCCCGCGCCTCGCGCCTCGCGCAGCCGCGCCGTCAACGCCGTCGCGTCGAGACCGAGCACGTCGGCGAGTTGCCTTGCCGCCGCGCCCGCGTCCTCCAACTCGGTCGGCACGACGTAGAACGAGTCTGCGTCGAGGCTGCGCGCCAGCTCGCGCCCGGCGCGGTCGAGGATGAGACCGCGCGGCGCGTTGAGCGCGACCGCCTGCTGCTGCTGCCGCCGCGCGCGCGCGCCGAGCGCGTCGTGCTGCGCGACCTGCAACTGGACGAGCCGCGCGCCGATGACGAGCATCCAGAGGACGAGGAGCAGGACGACGAGCGAGGTGCGCGCGCGCAAAGGGTCTCTGTGGGCACGGGCTGGCGCGTTCGGGCGTTCAGGCATAGGCGTCTCTTCAATGGGGCCTCGTCCTCACGAACGTGGAAACTGGCGCGGCCGCCCGCCTCGCACTCAACGGTCACTTTTCAACGGCGGGCACTCTTCAACGGCCGCGCTCGGCGCGCGCGGGCACGAACACCGCGGCCGGCTCCGCAGCACGCGGCTTGCGCACCGACTTGTCGCGCGCGCGCGCCGGCTGCGCGGCGACGCGCTCCGCGTCGGCGCGTTGTGCGTCGGCGCGCTGCATACCGCCCATCTGCGCGGCGCGCGCGGGCTGCATGCCGATGTCGCGCGCGGCGCGTTCGAGATTTGCCGGCGCGGCCGCGCGATCCAGGTCAAGTTGTAATTGCGCCTGCTCGGCGAGCAGCCGCGCGCGCTCGCGCCGCAACTCCTCGCTCTGATAACCGCGCTCGACGGCCGCGAAGTGCTGCCCGACGGCGACGACGAAGCCGCACGCCAGCAGCAACCCGCCCGCGAGCAGCACCAACAGGCGGCGGAACGCGCGCTCGTCGCGCTCGCGCCGCACGCTGAAATTCTGCTGTTGCCGGGGCAGTCGCCTCATCTCGCTTAACTCCGCCCGCTTCCCTCAAGCGGCCCCTGTCCTTATTACTAATGACGGCCCTCTGCTCGTCCTTACTTAACCGGCCCTGCGTTCGTTCTTCGCGCCGGTCTCGCCCGGCTTGAGTTTGCGCGCGGCGCGGAGCTTGGCGCTGCGCGCGCGCGGGTTCGCTTCGACCTCCGCCTCTGTGGCCGCGACGGGCCGGCGCGTCAGTATTTCAACCGCGCGGCGCGCGCCGCACGTACAGCGCGGCGCGCGCGGCGGGCACTCGCACTGCCCCGCGAGCCGGCGCAGCGTGCGTTTCACGATCCGATCTTCCAGCGAGTGGAAGCTGATCACGCACAGCCGTCCGTCGGGCTGTAAAAGATCGACCGCCGTCTCGACGAACCCGGCCAGGCCCTCAAGCTCGCCGTTGACCGCGATGCGCAAGGCCTGGAACGTGCGCGTCGCCGGGTGTATGCGCTCGCCGCGCTTGTGCCCGACGGCGCGCGCGACCAGTTCGGCCAGTTCGCCCGTCGTCGCCACGGCCCGGCCCGCCTCGCGCCGCTCGACGATGCGGCGCGCGATGCGCCGCGAGTGGCGCTCCTCGCCGTATTCAAAGATGATGCGCGCCAACTCCTCTTCGGGGAGCCGTGCGAGCAACTCCGCCGCCGTCTCTTCGTCGCCGTCCGCGTCCATGCGCATGTCGAGCGGCGCGTCGTGGCGGAAGCTGAAGCCCCTCGCGGGGCTGTCGAACTGCAACGACGAGACGCCCAAGTCGGCCAACACGCCGCTGACTTCCGCCGCGCCGGCTTCGGCGACGACGCGGCCGAGTTCGCGGAAGTTCGCGTGGACGAATCGGACGCGATCACCGAAGTGCGCCAGGCGGCGGCGGGCGTGTTCGAGGGCTTCGCGGTCGCGGTCAATCCCCAGCACGCGCGTGTCGGGCGAAGCCGCCAAGAGCGCTTCGCTGTGCCCGCCAAGACCCAGCGTCGCGTCCACGAACAGCCCGCCGCGTTCCGGCGCTAGATGCTGCACCGTCTCGTGCAGCAACACGGGGCGATGGGGCGCGTCCGGCCCCCCTCCGGGCGCTGGCATCACCACCGCCCCGTGATGTCAAAGAACTGTGACGAGTGCCGAGTGACGAATGACGAGCAGGAAGCTTTTAACTTGTCACTCGGCACCCGGCACTCGTCACTTTCTTAAATCCCGAGGCGCGCGACGGCGGCCTCGTCCTCTTCCGTGTAAGGCTCTGCGAGCAGGCGCTGCTGGAAGCGCTCCAACTCCCAGACCTCTAAATATGTCAGGTAGCCGAGCACGGCCACGTCGCCGAAGACGCCCGCGCTCTTGCGGAGCAGCGGGTGGATGAGCACGCGCCCCTGTGCGTCGAGCGCCGTCTGCTGCCCGTAGTAGTTGGTGCGGTCGAGGAACTTGCGCCGCGCCGGCTCCATCGAGGGCAGCAGCGCCAGCCGCTGCTCGATGTTCTCCCACTCCGCGAGCGGATAGATGCGGACGTTCTCCCCGGTCAAACTCGTCACGTAAACCTCGGCCCCGTGCTGCTCTTGAATGTGACGGCGGAAAACGGTTGGAACTTTTAATCGCCCCTTGGCATCAACTCGTGCCGTGTAATTCCCTCTTAACATAGGGCTTCGGTGGCTGGGGGCCGGGGCGAGGATTGCTTAAAAGTTAAAGTAGAACTTAAACGGTTTGCGCCAAGTGCTCTGAAGAGTCCACTTCGAGCCACTTTTTCCCACCCGCCGCGCATAGTACGCCCGTCTGTGAAACGCTGTCAAGAATAAAAACACTGTCGAACATATATTTTTAAGCACCATATCGTGTAAAGTGCGCCGCCGCAGCCGCCATTTTTGCTTAAGCGAGCGGGCCTCTGCGTCCCATTTACGGGCCGCTTAAGCACTCGACACGCCTATCGCTTTCCGCCAGCTTCCTGTTATAGTGACGCCCCTAAGCTCGTACAGTCCAGGCGTAATTAAGAGTTCAGACCGACTGACCCGGCATGAATAGTCTCGGCGGGCTGCTGCTGTTCGGGGCGCTGGTGGCGCTGGCGAATGTCCTCGGCGGCCTGCTGCTGGCGCGCCCGAACCGCGTGGCGCAGGACGCACACCTGCTGCGCTACCTGGTCGCGCTCGGCGCGGGTTTTATGCTGGCGGCGATCTTCTTAGAGATCGTGCCGGAAGTCGTCCAGCTCTGGATCAATAGCCCGCCCGCGGGCGGACAGGTGCGCGCCGGTCCGATCCCGAGCGGGGCGGTCTTGGGCGCGATGGCGCTGCTGCTGACCGGCTACCTGCTGATCCACCTATTCGAGCACACGCTCGCGCCCCACTTCCACTTCGGCGCGGAGACGCACACGGAGGCGATGCTCCGCCCGCGCGCCGCCTACACGGCGGTCGGCGGGCTGTCGATCCACGCCTTCTTCGACGGCGTCTCGGTGGCGGCCTCATTCCTGGTCAACTTCAAGGTGGGCCTGCTGGTCTTCGTCGCGATCCTGCTGCACAAAGTGCCGGAGGGCTTTACGGCCGCCTCGATCATGCTGGCGTCTGGGCGGACGGCGCGCAGCGCGCTCTGGGCGACGCTGGTCGTGGGCGCGGCGACGCTGGCCGGGGTCTTGAGCGTGGCGCTGTTGGAGGCGCGCGCGGCGGTGGCGGTCGTCTACGCGCTGCCCTTCTCGGCCGGCGTGACGCTCTACGTGGCGGCGAGCGATCTGATCCCGGAGGTCAACCACATGGAGCGCAAAAACCCGCTGGTCTCGGTCGTCGTATTTGCCGGCGTGGCGTTCTTCTACGTGCTCCACCGGCTGATCGAGGGTTGAAGGGTAAAACGCTCAGGCGCGCTCGTCGCGCGCGTGGAGCCGGCCGGCGTTCGCGTGCGCGCACTTTTCACTTTTGCCTTTCGCGCTTTAGCCTGTATCATTCGGCGCATCTGATGAAACGACTCGCACCGACCCGCACGCTCTGCCTCGTGCTGCTCTGCCTGCTCGGCGTTCGTGCCGCGCGCGCGCAGGCGACGCAATCGCCGCTGCCCGCGCCCCAGGGCTTCGTCAACGACTACGCCAACGTGATCGACCCGGCCACAGAGGCGCGGCTCGAAACCATCCTGACGAACCTGCGCGATCAGCAGAACATCGAGTTCGCCGTCGTGACCGTGCCGACGACGGGCGACCGGGACATCTTCGACTACACGCTGGCGGTGGCGCGCGGCTGGGGCATCGGCGCGAAGGACGGCGACCAGGCGGGGCTGCTCCTGCTCGTCGCCATCAACGACCGCAAGTATTTCACGCAGGTCAGCCGCCACCTCGAAGGCGACTTGCCGGACGGCGTGGTCGGGCAGATACAGCGCGAGCGGCTCGTGCCGCCCTTCAAGCAGGGCAACTACTCGAAGGGCATCACCGACACGGCCGAGACCTACGTGGCGACGCTCGCCGAGAAGCGCGGCTTCAGCATCGCCGGGCTGGATCAGAGCCGCGCCTACCGCCCGCCCCGGAGGACGGGCGGCGGCACGAGCGGCGGCGGCTTCTCGCCCTGCTGCATCGGGCTGATCATACTGATCGTGATCATCATGATCTTCTCAAGCCGCGGGCGCGGCGGCGGGGGCGGCTGCGGCAACCTGCTGCTGCTCAACACGCTCTTCAACGTCGCCAGCAGCGCCGGGCGCAGTTCGAGCGGTTGGCGCGGCGGGGGCTTCGGCGGTTCGTCGGGCGGCGGGGGCGGCTTCGGCGGCTTCGGCGGCGGCGGCAGTTTCGGCGGCGGCGGCGCGGGCGGGAGTTGGTAGGAAAGGGCTGAGGGATGAGGGATGAAGAAGGAGCCAGGAGTCAGAAGCCGGAAGCCGGAAGAGGAAACGGCGCGGGCGCTCGCCCTCATTCCGGCTCCTGACTCCTGGCTCCTGTCTTCTGTCCCTCTTCATCCCTCATCCCTCCGCCCTCAGCCCTTCTTGGAGGCTTATGGCTAACCAGGTGGCGCAAGAGGCGTTCAACCATCTGCTCGGGGACTTGCGGGCGACGCACGGCGAGAACCTCGCGTCGGTCGTGCTCTATGGCTCGGCGGCGACGGGCGAGCACGTGGCGCAGCAGTCCGACTACAACCTGCTCATCGCGCTGCACCGCATCACGCCCGAAGACCTGCGGCTCGCGCAAGCGCCGATGCGTGAGTGGCAACGGCTGGGCCACCCCTTGCCCGTCTACTTCACGCTCGGCGAGCTGCACGACGCCGCCGACGTGTTCCCCATCGAGTTCCACCAGATGAGCCGGGCGCGCGTCGTGCTCCACGGCGAAGACCCGTTCGCGACGCTGCAACTCTCGGACGCGAACCTGCGCCACCAGACCGAGTACGAACTGCGCAGCAAGCTCCTCCAACTGCGCCGGCTCTACATCCCGGCGTCGGTCTCGGTCGAGCAGTTGTGCGACCTGATGAGCGACAGCCTGGCGAGTTTCGCCACGCTGTTCGCGGCCGCGCTCCGGCTGGCCGGGGTCGAGCCGCCCGTCGTCAAGCGCGACGTGGTGCGCGCCGCCGTCAGACACTTCGGCCTGGAGGCGGCCCCGTTCGAGCGCATCCTTGAGTTGCGCGAGACGGGCGCGCGGCCGGCCGAGGATGTCGAGGCCAACGAACTGTTCGCGGCGTACCTCGCGCAGATCGAGCGCGTCGTCGCCGCCGTGGATCAGATGAGCGCCGCGGCCGCTTGAAGCGCGGCGCGGCAGTCTTTATTCATTAACCGTGCCGGTCACTTGTAACGTTAAGGAGAGAGCAATGGACAAGAAACGCATTGGCTTGCTGGCACTCATCGTGCTGGTCGCCGCCACCGCGAGCGGGTGCGGCTACAACACGCTGCAAGCGAAGCACCAGAACGTGCGCGCCAAGTGGTCGGGCGTCGAGACGCAGTTGCAGCGCCGCGCCGATCTGATCCCGAACCTGTTTGAAGCGGCCAAGGCCGCGGGCGTGCAGGAGCAGGAGGTCTTCGGCCAGATCGCCGAGGCGCGCTCGCGGCTCTTGAACGCGACGGGCCAGCCCGGACAAGGCGAGGGCGGCGACAAGTCGCCGGAGCAGAAGCAGGCGATCATCGAGGCGAACAACAGCTTCGGCGGCACCATCGGACGCCTCCTGTCGCTCGTCGAGAACTACCCGGACTTGAAATCGCAGGCGAGCTTCCAGAAGTTCCAGGACTCGCTCGAAGGGACGGAGAACCGCATCGCCGTCTCGCGCCAGGACTACAACACGGCCGTGCAGGACTACAACACGACGCGCGGCAGTTTCCCGACCGTCATCGCCGCCAAGATTTACGGCTTCAAAGAGGAGCCATACTTCCAGGCCGAAGACCGCGCCCGCACCGCCCCGACGATCAACTCCGACTCGCTGCGCCGCAATAACAACTCGCGTTAGCGACTCGCACCGAAAAGAGGAGAGGCCGCGACGACGCACGTCGCGGCCTCTCCTCTTTTTCATGCTTGCGGCGCGCTCCCTTTGCGGCCTCAGAACCCGCGCGCGCTGCACATGGAGCAGTGATCGCACGGCTTGCCGCCCGGCTCGACGTTGCAGATTTTCTCGCGCTCGAAGAAGTCCACCAACTCCGACACCGCCTCGCCCACGCCGAAGCGCTCCTGGCTCGGGTGCGACACGACGGGGATGTAAGTGCTGCTCGTCCAGCCCGCCGGCTGCGACGCGCGCGCGCCCTGCGCCTGCGCCGCCACCTCCTGTGTCTGCGGCGACGGCTCGTGGGCGCGCGGGGGCGGCGCGGCGTGCTCGGCGCAGTCGGGCGTGTGCGTCACGTGCGCCTCGACGTGGGCGAGGCGCTGCTGTAGCTCGGCGAGCCGCGCGCGCAAACTGGCCAACTCGTCGTCGTCGCGCGCGGGCGCGTCCGTCTCCGCCGCATCGCGCCCCAGGCGGGCCGCGATGCGCGCGGCCAACGCACGAGCCTGTTCCTGTTCCGCGCTCACGCCGCCCTCCTCCGAACTCTCACGCGCCTGAACCGCGCGCCCGAAGTTTCACGCCCACAAACGCCGCAAGCCTCACGCGCCGGGCAGCAGATCGACGCGATCCACGACGCCGACGATGGCCGAGTCGATGGCCGCGCCCGGCTCGCCCGTCGCGGCGGTCGAAGCGCCCCAGCCCTCCTGCACGATGAGCACCACGTCGCCTATGCCGGCGTCCACCGAGTCGAGCGCGATGAGCGTCTGCCCGGTCTCCGTGCCGTCGGGCGTGACGGGCTGGCAGAGCATGACGCGCGCGTTCGCGTAACGCTCGTTCTTCTGCGTCGCCACGACGTTGCCGATCACGCGCGCGAGGATCAACGCCGCGCCCTCGTCGTCACGTGCGCGTCCGAGTCCACGATGGCGATGACCGTGCAGTCGGTCGGCGTGTCCTCGCGCTTGAACGGGAAGCTCGCCTCCTTGCCGCGACACCAGACGACCAACTCGCCCGCGCCCGCGCCGATGGCGTCGAGCGCCACGAGCGGCGCGCCCTGCGGCCGCAAGCCCGCGTCGAGCGACTGGATCACGAGCAGCTTCCGCCCCTCCAGCGAATCATTCTTCACCGTCGCCACCACCGTCCCGATGACCCGCGCGAGTTGCATAAAAGCTGTCATTGGTTAGTTGTAAAAGTTAGTTGTTCTCCCCACGCGCGCTGCACGTTCGATCTTACCGCGCGACTGCGAGGAGAAGAACAACTAACCACTAACCACTAACTACTAACCACATCAACCGTGTCAATGATGCCGACGATGGCGGCGTCCACGGGCGCGTCCTTCATGCCCTCGGCGAGCCGGGCGGAGGAGCCGGCGACGACGAGCACGCGCTCGTGGAAGCCCGCGCCGATGGTGTCCACGGCGACCACGTAGCCGCTCGTCGCCGTGCCGTCCAGGTTCAGCGGGCGCACGATCAGCAGCTTCTTGCCCTTGAGCCGCTCGTCCTTCTGCGTCGAGACGACCGTGCCCAGTATGCGCGCGATAATCATTTAAGAACCGTGACGGGTGACGGGTGACAGGTGACAGGAAAGACAAGGCTTTATCTTGTCACCCGTCACCTGTCAGCCGTCACGGCTTTTAGCTGTTGCCAATCGGGAGCGCTTCGTCCACGCTGCCGTGGGGGCGGGCGATGACGTGGACGCTGACCAGCTCGCCGACGCGGCGGGCGGCGGCCGCGCCCGCGTCGGTCGCCGCCTTGACCGCGGCCACGTCGCCGCGCACGATGGCGGTCACAAAGCCCGCGCCGATCTTCTCGTAGCCGACCAAGGTCACGTTCGCGGCCTTGACCATCGCGTCCGCCGCCTCAATCATCGCCACGAGACCCTTTGTCTCGACCATGCCGAGTGCTTCCTGTGGCATCGCTGCTGCTCCTCGTCTAAACGTGTCTGAAATTGCCGGTGTGTCGCCTTCATGATGCGCGAACGCGCGCGTTCTGGCAAGCGGGCAGCGGTTAACGAAATCAACCGCGGCGCGCGGCCAACTGCGTCGCCTGCGCGAGTAATTCGATCAACTCCTCGCGCGTCAGGCTGATCTTCGCCGCGCCGTTCGTCTGGGCGTTGGCGCTCACGCCCGCGCGCTCGCCCGTCGGGCAGACGACCCGCGTCTCGTGCAGGTAGCCGCAGGCCTGGCAGCGCGCGCGCTCGTCGAGGTAGCCGGCGCGCTCGCGCACGTCAATGAGTTTTTCAATCGCGTCGGGCGGCAGGTTCTGCGCGCCGCCGAGCGTGCGCGCGAGGATCGCGATCTTGGCCGTGTGCTCAAGCGTTTCGAGCCGGTCGAACGCCTGCCACACGTCCGCGCCGTAGGCGACCGCGCCGTGGTTCGCCATCAAGAGCGCGTAGTGGTGCTTGACGAGCGGGCGCAGCGCCGCCGTCAACTCGTCGGTCGAAGGCGTGCCGTAGGCCGCGAGCGGGACGCAGCCCAAAGTCAGGATCACTTCGGAGAGGATCGGCTGATCGATGGCGAGGCCGGCGACGGCGAACGCCGAGCCGTGCGGCGGGTGCGCGTGGCAGACCGCGCCGACCTCCGGGCGCTCGCGGTAGATGAGCAGGTGCATCGCCAGCTCGCTCGACGCGCGCCGGTCGTTGAGCGGCCGGCCGTCGAGGTCGGTCAGGGCGAGCATCTCTTCGGTCATGCGCCCCTTGCACGTCTGCGTCGGCGTGGCGAGGACGCGCCCGTCCGCCAAGCGCACGCTCACGTTGCCGTCCGACGAGACGACGTAGCCGCGCTCGTACAGCAAGTGCCCGACGCGCACGATCTCGCGCCGCGCTGTCTGCTCGTCCATGCGGGTCTGAGTCACGCCCCCGTCCGCTCGTCTTCCAACTTCTCGACGCGCACGCGCATCTGGAACATATCAAGGATCAAGCTTTTGATCTGCCGGTTCAACTGGTACATCGCCTCCTCGATCTTCGTCAGCCGCTCCAACACGCCCTCCCAGATGGGGCGCGTCTCGCGCAGCCGCGCGTCAACTTTCTCTTCGAGCGAAGTCAGCCGCCCCTCGACCGAAGTCAAACGCCCCTCGACCGAACTCAGCCGCCCGTCGAGCGAGTCTAAACGCTTGTTAAGCTGCGCGAACTCCTGCCTCATGGCGGCGAACTCGGCCAGCACGCGCTCCTCGAACGGGCGCAGCGGCAAGTCTTTCGTTGGGTCTTCGCTCATGGCGTCTCCTTAAATTGCCGCCCTGACGCTATCGGTCGCGCCGCGCCGGCCGTTCGTCCGCCTGCGCTTTCGTCCGCCTTTAATGACGCCCGCGCGGGCCGCGCTCGTAAGTCACCATCGGGCGGAAGCCGACGTTGTCGGCGTCGAAGTTGAAGTCCACGAGCTGCTCGGTGCTGGCGAACTTGCCGCTGACGATGGCCGGGCGGAACTCGATGGCGCGCGCCGCCTCCAGCGCGCGCTCGGTCAGCCCGTCGGGCAGCGCCTCGACCGGCTTGATGTCCGTGATCGTGCCGTCCCAGTTGAGCATCATGCTGAGCTTGACCGTGCCGCGCGTGCCGCGGCGGATGGCTTCGGCGGTGCGGTCGGGCTGCGGCTTGTAGAGGATGACGATGGGTGCGTCGCGGCGCGTCGAGGCGCTGAACCGCGCGCCCGCGTCAACGCCGTCGCGCCCGTAGCCCGCGCCCCGGTTCGCGCGGGCGCTGACCTCCGCCGACCAGCGGCCGACTTGCAGCAACCCTTTCAGCAGGACGGCTGCGCCCGTGCTGAGCGCCAACGTCAGCGTGAGCTTGATGAAGCCTTGTAGGATGCTGTGCACGGCGGCCGTCCTTTCTGCCGACAGCGGGCCTTTACAACTCCTGCTCCTCGCGCTGCGCGATCTCTTCGTAGGGCAGGAGCGCGCGCGGGTTGGTGATGCACGTCACCTGCGGGCGCGCGAGGAAGTACGATAACGATTCGAGCGAAATCGTCAAGTCCACGGTCTTGACCTTGACGCCCAGGCGCGCGCGCAGCCGCACGGGCGCGAAGTTGAGCACGGCCCGGACGCCGGCCGACATCACCTGGTTCAAGACGCGCTGCGCGGCGCGCGCCGGCACGGCGATGACCGCCACGTCCACCCCTTCGGCACGTACGACCCGCGCCATCTTGCGCACGTCGTGGACGGGCACGGCCGCGCGCCCGATGCGCCGGCCGATCTTCGCGCGGTCGTTGTCGAACAGCGCGACGACCTCGAAGTTCGAGGCCGTGAACCCGTTGTAGTTCGCCAGCGCCGAGCCGAGGTTGCCCGCGCCAACGATGCCGACGCGGTGCGGCCGGTCGAGACCCAGAATCTCGGTGATGTGCCGGCGCAAAGCGCCGACCGAGTAGCCGACGCCGCGCGTGCCGAACTCGCCGAAGTGCGCGAGGTCTTTCCTGATCTGCGCCGAGTTGAGGCCGAACTGGTCGGCGAGCGCGCGCGACGAGACGGTCTCGATGCCGGCGTCCGCCAGCAGGTTCAGGCAGCGCAGGTAGACGCTCAGCCGGTTCGTCGTCAGCTCGGAAATCTTCTCCGACTTCATCTTGGTCTTAACGCCCCGCCCGGCGCAGTATAGCGCGCGCGCCCCGCCGGGTGAAAACCGGGCGCGGCGGCCCGCCGTTATGAAGCGCGGCGGGCGGGCGCGCGTTGCCGCGGCGTGGCGCATCCCTTACAATCCGTTCTGCACAACCGAGGCGCTCCCGAAATCTCCGCTCGACGTGGCGCAAGTTTAAGAAGACATGATCGCGCACTTATCCGGCACGCTCCTCGCCAAGCAGGCGACCAGCGTCATCCTCGACGTGAACGGCGTCGGCTATGAGGTGACGATCCCCGTCACCACCTTCTACGACCTCGCGGACACGGGCCAGACCGTGCAACTCCGCGTCTACACGCACGTCCGCGAGGACGCGCTGCAACTCTTCGGCTTCAAGACGGCGCGCGAGCGCGAGCTGTTCACGCTGCTCATCTCGGTGAGCGGCATCGGGCCGAAGTCCGCCATCGCCATGCTCTCAGGCATGAGCGCCGACGAGATCATCACCGCGCTGCGCACGAACAACCTCGCGCGCCTGACGGCCATTCCGGGCGTCGGCAAGAAGACGGCCGAACGCCTGGTGATCGAGTTGCGCGACAAGATGGCCGCGCTCTCCTCGCCCGCGCTCGAAGAACAGATCGCCGCGCAGGCCGGCGGCGCGCAGCCCTCGGGCGACGCGCTGCACGACGACACGCTCGCCGCGCTGCTGCAACTCGGCTTCCAGAAGGCGGCCGCCGAAAAGGCCGTCGCGCAGGCGACGCAGGAGGGCGGCGACCTCTCGGTCGAGTTGCTCCTGCGCCGCAGCCTGCGCCTGCTCTCGAAGGGTTAAGATGACGGACGAGCTTGAGCCGGTCAGCGTGCGCGCCCCCGCGTCGGACGACGAACGACAGTTCGAGTTGTCCCTCCGGCCCGCGCGCCTCGCCGAGTACATCGGCCAGAGGAAGGCGACCGACAACCTCCGCGTCTTCATGCGCGCCGCCCGCCAGCGCCGCGAAGTCCTCGATCACCTGCTGCTCACAGGCCCCCCCGGCTTGGGCAAGACCACACTCGCACACGTCGTGGCCAACGAGATGCAGGCCGAGCTTCGTTCGACCTCCGGGCCGGTCATCGAGCGCCCCGGCGATCTGGCGGCGCTGTTGACGAACCTGCAAGAAGGCGACGTGCTGTTCATAGACGAGATACATCGTCTGAACCCGGCCATCGAAGAGGTCTTGTATCCGGCGATGGAGGACTATCAGCTCGACATCATGATCGGGCAGGGGCCGTCGGCGCGCTCGATCAAGTTAGACCTGCCGAAGTTCACCTTAGTCGGCGCGACGACGCGCGCCGGCCTGATCACCGCGCCGTTGCGCGGGCGCTTCGGCATCGTGTTCAACTTGGACTTCTACAAGCACGACGAGTTGGAGTTGATCGTGCGGCGCTCGGCGGACATCCTCGGCGTGGAGATTGACGAGGGCGGGGCGAAGGAGATCGCGCGCCGCGCGCGCGGCACGCCGCGCATCGCCAACCGCTTGCTGCGCCGCGTGCGCGACTTCGCCGAGGTGGAGCACGAGGGGCGCGTCACGCGCGCCGTCGCGCAGGGCGCGCTCGACCGCATGGAGGTGGACACCTACGGGCTGGACGAAATGGATCGCAAGCTCTTGCTGACGATCATCGAGAAGTTCGACGGCGGGCCCGTGGGCCTCGGCACGCTCTCCGCCTCGATCCACGAGGAGAAGGATTCGATTGAGGAGATCATCGAGCCGTACCTGATCCAGATCGGCTTCCTCAACCGCACGCCCCGCGGCCGCACGGCCACGCGCCTCGCCTTCCAGCACTTCGGCCACCCGCCGCCGCGCACGAATCCCGGTCTCTTCGGGTAAAATGGGCAGTGGTCAGTGGTCAGTGGCCGGTGGTCAGTTGTTCTGCTTGCGGCAGATGGAAGCTAACGCTGAAACGCTCGGCTAACCACAGAGAAACTAACTGACCACTGACCACTGACCACTGACCACTTTTGATTATGAAACGCTGGCTGGCATCGTGGACGCGGCAACACTTCGGCGTGCGCAACCCCGCGCCGTGGCTGTCGATCTTCAGCCACACCTTCCACCAGTTCCACGAGAACGACCTGTTCACGCCCGCCGCCGCGATGAGCTACTTCGGGCTGCTCACGCTCTTCCCCACGCTGCTCGTGCTGCTCGCGCTCGGCAACAACTTCGACCTCGGCAAAGAGATGCTCAACCGCGCGGTGGACGTGTACCCCGGCTCGCGCGAGTTCCTGCGCACCACTTTGCGCTCGCTCGAAAACGTCGGGCCGACCGTCATCATCACCTGCGTGGTCGTCACGCTCTGGGCCGGCTCGTGGGTCTTCAACGTGGTCGAGCGCGCCATCAACCGGCTCTGGGGCACGCGCCCGCGCACGTTCCTGCACGGGCGCGGGCTGACGCTCTCCATGATCGGCGGCATCGGCGTGCTGCTCATCGCGTCGGTCATGCTCACCTACGTGCTCGTGGCGCTGCGCGACCTGGCGTCGCGCCTGACGCCGCGCCAGATCGAGCACGTGGCGGTGCTGTCGGTGGCGGGCGACGCCATCTGGCAGATCGTCTTCACGCTGGTCAGCGTGGCCCTGACCATCGCGCTCTTCACGCTCGTCTACCGCGTCATGCCGAACGGGCGCGTGACCTTGCGCGACTCGATCCCGGCGGCGGTCGTCGCCGGGCTGCTCTGGGAAGTCTCCAAGTACATCTTCGCGTCGAGCCTGCACTACTTCCACTACGATCAGATTTACGGCTCGGTCGGCGCGGTCGTCGCCGTGCTCACCTGGTCTTACGTCTCAAGCCTCATCCTGCTCTTCGGCGCGCAACTCTCCGTCGTCTTCCACCAGGAGACCTCCGGCGCGCACGACATCAGCCACGCGCCGGAAGAAACAGAGGTCAGAGGTCAGAGGTCGGAGGTCGGTTAAGAGTTCAAGGTTTAACGTTCAAAGTTCAAGGTTCAACGTTCGAGGTTCGATACGCGATCAACCTTGAACATTGAACCTTGAACTTTAAACTTCTTCGCCCTGACCTCTAGCCTCTGACCTCTGCTTTGTGGTTTCATCTCGGCGTGCGGCTGTCGGAGTTCGATTACGAGTTGCCGGAGGAGTTGATCGCGCAAGCGCCGCTGGCGGAGCGGGACGCGGCGCGGATGCTGTCGGTTGACCGCGCGCGGGGCGAGTGGCGCGACGGCGCGTTCGCGGAACTGCCCGACCTGTTGCGCGCCGGCGACGTGCTGGTGGTCAACAACACGCGCGTGTTTCCGGCGCGCCTCGTCGGCGCGCGCGTGCCCACGGGCGGGCGCGTCGAGCTGTTCCTGCTCGAAGAGTTGGAGCCGCTCGTGTGGACGGCGCTCGCGCGGCCCGCGCGGCGGCTGCACGCGGGCGCGCGCCTCGCGTTCGGCGACGGCCGCCTGCGCGCCGAAGTCCTGACCGAGCACGAAGACGGCCGGCGCACCGTGCGCTTCGTCTGCGCCAGCGACTTCGACGCGCTCTTGGAAGAGACGGGTCGGACGCCGCTGCCGCCTTACATCAAGCGCGCGGACGACGACGCGGCGGCGCGCGCCGACCGCGAGCGTTACCAGACCGTCTACGCGCGCGCGCGCGGCGCGATTGCCGCGCCGACCGCCGGCCTGCACTTCACGCCCCGCGTCCTCGAACGCCTCCGCGCGCGCGGCGTCGCGCTGGTCGAGTTGACGCTGCACGTCGGCTACGGCACGTTCGCGCCGGTGCGCGTCGAGGACTTGAGTCAACACAGCGTCGCGCCGGAGCGTTACGAGATCAACGCGGCGGCCGCGGCCGCGCTCAACGAGGCGCGCGGCGCGGGGCGGCGCGTCGTCGCCGTGGGCACGACGAGCGTGCGCGCGCTCGAAGCGGCGACGGATGAAGCGACCGGGCGCGTGCGCGCCGGGGCGGGCGTGGCGCGGCTGACGATCACGCCGGGCTACCGTTTCAAAACCGTCGGCGCGCTCGTGACCAACTTCCACCTGCCGCGCTCGTCCCTGCTCGTCCTCGTCGCCGCCTTCGCCGGGCGCGACCTCACACTCGCCGCCTACCGCCACGCCGTCGCCGCCCGCTACCGCTTCTACAGCTACGGCGACTGCATGCTCATCGTCTAAAAGCCGTGACGGGTGACAGGTGACAGGTGACAAGTTAAAATTACCCGTCAGCGGTCAGCCGTCAGCTAAAGCCGAACGGCTAACAGCTAACAGCTAATCGCTAACAGCTTACTTGTCACCTGTCACCTGTCATCCGTCACGGCTCTTTTATGGCTGTGCTGAAGAAAATTCGCTCGCGGCTGTTCGCCGGGCGGGCGCAAGAGGCGGCAGCGCCGACGCCGACCGCCGTCGTCGAAGCGGCGCGCGCGGCGGACGCGCGCTACGACCTGCGCCCGCTCACCGTCGCCCAGCTCGACGAGTGCTGGCGGCTCGATCAGCTCTGCTTCGTGGACGGCGAGGCGTACAGCCGCGAGACCTTCGAGTACCTGCTGACCTCGCCGGAGTCGGTCGCCTACCGCGCGGTGACGCCCGACGGCGCGATGGTCGGCTTCATCGTCGGGCTGGTCGAACCCGACCGCACGGGGCACATCACCACGCTCGGCGTCGCGCCCGAACACCGGCGGCGGCGCATCGCCGAGCGGATGCTCACGAAGGTCGAAGAGAGTTTTTACCGCCGCGGCGTCCGCACGCTGCGCCTCGAAGTCCGCGCCGTCAACGCGGGCGCGCAGCAGCTCTACCGCAACCTCGGCTACGCCGTCACCCAACGCCTGCCCCGCTACTACTCCAACGGCGGCGACGGCCTGCTCATGATCAAAGCCCTCGACTGACTCGGCGCGCGGGCGGCGGCGTGCTAGCGGCGCAGCTTCGCGCGCGCCGCCGCCAGCTTTCGTTGGCCCTCGGCGTCGTCCGGCCAGACCCGCAGCGCGTGCTCGTAGGCGCGCACCGCCTCCGGCAGACGCCGCGCCTTCGCGTGGGCGTCGGCCACGCGGGTCAGCCCGAAGGCGGCGGCCAGCAACGCACGCCGGTCGGGGGCGGCGCGCGTCGCCGCCTCGTCAAAGGACTGCTCGGCCGCCGGCAGCCGGCCCGCGTTCAGGTAGGTCAGGCCGAGCAGGAAGCGCGGCGCGAAGCCCTCCGGGCTTAACTCGGCGGCGAGCCTGAGCGGCCCCGCCGCTTCGTCGTAGTGCTCCCGGAGCAGCAGCACGCGGCCCAGTGCGTAGAGCGAGTTCACGTCCCGCGGCTCGAGCACGAGCGCGCGGCGCAGAAGCGACTGGGCCTCTTCGTACCGCCCCCACATTTCGTAAGCCGCCGCGACATCTCGCAGCACCGGCGCGCGGCCGGACAGCTCGGCGGCGCGGCGCAGGTGCTCGGCCGCCTCACGATCCTTGTTGTCCTGCCGCAGCAACTCACTAAGGCGCAGATGCGCTTCGGCGGAAGCCGGCGCGAGCAGGACGAGCCGGCTGTAGACCTGCGCCGCGGTGGCGGCACTCGCGCCGCGCTTCTCAAGCACCGCGTCGAAGAGTGCGTAGATCGCCCGGTTCTCCGGCGCGCGCGTTAGCACGTACCACAGAGCGCCCTCGGCCTCGGCCAGCCGCTTCTGGCGCTCCGCGCCCTCGCTCAACTGAAGCAGCGCGTAGGCGCGCGCGAGTTGCGCCTGGGTGAAGAACGAATTCAGTTCGACCGCGCGCCGATAAGATTTCAGTGCCTCCTCCCACTGCCCCTGATCCGCGTACACGTTGCCGAGGCCGTAAGCGGCGCGCGCGTCGGACGGGAGCGCCTCCTGCGCCTGCGTGTAGAGACTCGCGGCCGTCGCGTAGTCCTTCGCGTCCCGCTCGGCGTTGGCCAGGCGGAGCAGACCCGCGTATAGCTCCTCCGCCTTGCGCCGCGCATTCAGGGCCTCCGAGTAACGCTGGATTTCGGCGCTCGTGTCTCGCCCGACCGGCGCCGCGCTCACGGCGGGCGTAGCGGCCGCCGTCTCTTTATTTATGGCCGCGGCGCGCGGCGCGCCCATCTCCCTCTCAGCAGGCAGCCTCCTTTCATTGCCGGCAGAAGTATCCTGCGCCACGCGCTCCATCATTTCCTTATCGCCGCTCGTCTGCCCGCCGCGCGCGCTGGCTTCCGCTTGCCCGGCCGCTACTGCCGGGGTCGCGTTCCGCTTAAAATGGGGATTCAGCGTTCTGAGCGAGGCGTCGGGGTTTGTCATGATCGAGGCCAGTTCGGGCGGGCGGGCCGCGGGGTCATCATATGGCTCATTGCGGGGCACGAACTCGTAGGCTTCGAGCACGGTGTACACGTCCGGCGTGACGGTCTTCACGTCGAACTCCTTGCGCGTGCCGCAGAGCAGGATCGTGAGGACGCAGTCTTTGTCGCAACGCAACTGCTGCCCGGCCTCGAACTGCCTCTTCCCGTTGTCGGCCTCCGAGAGCTTCGCCCAGTCCTGAGCGCCGCTCTCGCGGAAGTAGCAGGTCACGGACTGCTGCTGCTTCCCCTTCCGCGCCTTCTTCTTGACGGCGACCATGATGGCGGCGGCGCGCTGCCCGCACTGCGCGGCGGCGCCCTGCGCGCACGCCGCCGGGGCCACCAAGAGCACCCCGACGAGCAGACAGACGGCGGCCTCGACGCTCGCGCTGCCGGTGGCGGCCGCCTCAGCCGCGCCGGCCCCGCCTGTCGCCGGGGCGGCGGGCGGGGGTGTGCGCTTGCGCTTCTTCTGGAGGTCGCGCATCCGCTCCTCCAGTTTTGGGTGCAGGAAGAGCGCGGCGACCACCAGCAGGAAGTCGAGCCACATCACGCGCGTGAAGAGCACGAGCAGCCACCCGGCGACGACCACGCAGGCCATGGCCAGGTAGACGAATTTTGTCTGCTGCCGGCCCAGCGAGAAACCGCGCTCGCCCGCGCGGCGGTAGCGTAGGACGGCAACGATGACGACAATCATCATGGCCAGCCCCAAGTCCAGCGCCACCCGCAGCCACTGCCTGAACTCGAACAAGGGGGCTTGGGCGAAGGTGTAGGCGGCGCTCGCGTGGAGCAGGACGCCGCCGACCGGCTCGCTCGCGCCCGGCACGTTGAACGGGTCGGTAAAGCCCTGGGACATATCGCCGAGGATCACGATCTTGCCCTCGTAGCTTTTGCGTCCCGACTCGGCCACCGACGTGGCGCTCAGGTCGCGCTGCGCGGCCAGCCGGATCGCTTCCAGGTTGCTGTAGTTGACCAGCCGGTCTTCGTAAAAGAAGTCGGAGTCGGGCGCGGCCTCCGCGCCCTCTCGCACGGCCCAGCGAATCCACTTCGGCGGCTTCGGCAGTTGGCGGTCGCGCTTCTGGGCGTACGCCTGCGCCAGCGCGTAGCCGAGCAGCGGCAGCGGCTCGTCCACGCCCTTCTTCTGAATCCAGATCGGGAGCCTGGTGGTGTCTTTCCTGTCCGCCCCGACGGCGGCGGCCAACTCTTTGTACTTCTCCGCGCCGAGCCACGCCTTGGGCGGGGCTGCCTTTCGCTTGTCCACGCCGAGAAAGATGGGCACCCCGTGCCGGCGCTTCTCTTCGAGGCAGAGGTCAAAGAACTCCGGGTCTTTGGACGAGGCGAATTCGTTCTCCCTGGGCGAGAACTCCCAGTCCACGCCGATGGCGAGCGGCCCCTGCGCGGTCAGAGCGGGGATAATCTGCGCCAGCGTCGCTCGGCTCTTGTCCGGGTCTCGCGTGATGTCACTGGTGTCGAGCACGACAACCGGGTTCTTGGGATCGAAGTAGGGCAATTGCCCTTGCAGCAGCTCGAAGGCGAAGACCTCGGCCCTGTGCCCGACCGACGAACGCTCGAAGAGGACTTTCAGCCCACCCAGCAACAGCGTCGCCAGTAACCCGACGCCGACGAAGGCCAACGTCCCCTTGAGGCTCTTCCCCTCGGCGCTCAAAGTTTCATCCCTCGCGCTCATGTCGAACCTACCGGCGACCTCACGGGCCGAAACGTGCTGGAAAGAGGCGGGCGAGGGCGGCCACCGGCCGCATGACGGCCCGCGTCGGCGCGTGGCGCACCCGAGTGGGCCTCGCGCGCCCTCGCGCTGGCGGCGCGGGCCTGGTCGTTTCAAGAAAGCTATGAGGTCAGGTGTTCCCTAGGCGGAGTTTAGAACCTGACTTCCACGATTCCCCTGGAGCAATCACTGGTGAAGAAGACTCAGCCGCAAGCAGGTGCGCGCGGTGATGTTATGTCTAGTCCAGCGCGAGCGCACGTTAGCACATTTCCCCTGGGAGGACAATACTTTCACCTTGCCGTCGAGCCGCACGGACGCGCCTGCGCCGCGCGGGGCGGCAGCAAGAACAAGCGCCCGATGTTCACGAAAAACATCGGGCGCTTGTTGACCGGCGGCGCGAAGGGGGCGGAGGCGGCCGTGGGGCCGAGGCGGCGTCGTCAGGAAGATTTTTTCAGCTCCATCAGGACGAGCCGGGCGATGTCTTTGAGCGTGTTGAAGACGCCCTCGCCGGTGGCAGCGACCGCTTCGTGGACGGGTTCGTCCTTGCGCCGCAGCTCGGCGACCATGTCGGGCGCGGGCACGACGTTCGGCAGGTCGCGCTTGTTGAGTTGCAGCACGTAAGGCACTTTCAGCAGGTCGTAGCCGTTGACCGTCAGGTTCTCTTGCAGGTTGTAGAGCGCCTCGATGTTGGCGTCCATGCGCTCCTCCTGCGAGTCGGCGACGAAGACCACGCCGTCCACACCCTTGAGGATCAGCTTGCGCGAGGCGTCGTAGAAGACCTGACCGGGCACGGTGTAGAGGTGGAAGCGCGTCTTGAAGCCGCGCACCGTGCCCAGCTCCAACGGCATGAAGTCGAAGAAGAGCGTGCGGTCAGTCTCGGTCGCCAGGCTGATGAGTTTGCCCTTGGCGGCCGGCGCGGTCGTGTCGTAGATGTACTGCAAGTTGGTCGTCTTGCCGCACAGGCCGGGGCCGTAGTAGACGATCTTGCAGTTGATCTCGCGTGATGCGTAGTTGATGAACGTCATGGCTTAAGAGCAGCGACGAGTGCCGAGTGCCGAGTGCCGAGCAAGCACAGGTTTTAACTTGTCACCTGTCACCTGTCACCTGTCACGTTAAGTGAAGAGGCTGTCAATGTCGTCGTCGGTGATGCCGGCGAGCAGGGGGTTGTCGTGGGCCGTGGCGGCGGAGTCGCGCGCGATCTCGTCGAAGACCGTGGCCAGATCGCGCGACGCCTGCTTGACGCGCAGCTTGACGAGACCGAGGCTCGAACGGTCGTCGAAGACCACGACGAGCAGCGTGCGCCCGATGATGCAGATGTGGATGGACTCGCGCTCGCCCTCGTGCGAGAGCGTGGGGAACTCGCGCTCGCCGATCAGTTTCGCCATCCCGCCCGTCGCCGCCACGTTGCCCGCCGCCAGGCTCGCCAGGCTCGTCGTGTCCAGCCCGCCGACCTCGCCCTGCACCGCAATCTCCTGGCCGTTCTTGTCAACGAGGAAGACGACGCGGGCGAACGAGTCCAAGCGCAGCTTGCCCAGTACGGAGAGAATCCGTCCGTACTGCTGTTCGCGCATAATGATAGGTGTGTCCGTCATCGGTACAGACGCTTTCGCTTTCGTGATACGAGTGAGGCGGGATGAAACGGGGGCGCGCGGTCAGACGCTCCGCATCAGAATCTAACCCCAAGCCGGACAAGCGGTTTGTACGTTCAGGAGCCGTCCGCGCCGTGACCGCTCCGGGAGGCGCGCAAGCGGTGGCGACTCCTCTGGCACTCTAGCATAGCGGCCAAAGTGACTTCAACTGTTTTTCTATGTTGCCCTGAGTTTTACCCGCGACCTCGGGCCGACACCTTAGTTGTACCCGCAAACTA
Organism: Pyrinomonadaceae bacterium; assembly: GCA_036389395.1. Classification (GTDB taxonomy): domain Bacteria; phylum Acidobacteriota; class Blastocatellia; order Pyrinomonadales; family Pyrinomonadaceae; genus QHXQ01. Next base: position 31,947 of record DASVPY010000095.1, on the reverse strand, counting down.
TGCTATTGCGTTGCTTTATGACCCCGGCGTGTGCTACCCTGTGCGCGTTTCGCAGGCCCCCGCCGAGTGGCTGACCGCCGGGCGGCCATTTTGAAAAACGAGAGCTTCGCATGAGCGATCCTGTCATCAAGGGCGCGAAACGACCTACCCCCCGCCCTGCCACACGTAGCGCCTCCTCAGCGTCGGCGGCAAAGGGCCGCAAGTTGCCGAATGCCGCCAAGCCGCTTGCTAAAACCTCTGGCGCGGCGAAGCCCCCTGTCCGTAAGGCGACCAAGAAGACGACCAGCGCCGGCAAAACCTCGGCCGGCAAAGCGCCCGCCAAAGCGACGAAAGCCAAGCAGCCCGCGAGACCTGCGAAAAAGTCGCAGCCCGCGAAGCCGGCCGCCAGACAGAGCGCCAAGCCGAGCACCAAACAGGCGGCCAGGCCCGTTAAGCGTCCCGCGGCCGCCCCGGCCAAGCGGCCGGCGCAAGCGCCCGCGAGCGCCAAGTCCAAGACGGCCAGACCCGCGTCGCAGCCCGCGCCGGCCCCGCGCCCCGCGCCGCGCCCCAAGCCCTCGCAGGACGAGATGGCGGCGATCCGCTCCTTCGAGCGGGCGCACAAGGAGTTCGCGCGCGGCCGCTTCGGCGACGCGCGCCAGATGTTCCGCGCGCTCATCGAGCAGCACCCGCACGCCTCCGAGGTGACGGCGCGGGCGCGCATCTACCTGGCCATCGCCGAGTCGCGCCTGCGCACAGAGACGGCGCTGCCGCGCGACCCGGACGCGCTCTATGACCGCGGCGTCATTGAGTTGAACCGCGGCGACTACGTGGCGGCGCAGGAGTTGTTCGAGCGCGCCCTGAAACGTGAGCCGGAGGCGGCGCACATCCATTACGAGTTGGCGGCGACGCGCGCGCGGCTCGGCTCGGTCGGCCCGGCGCTCCAGGCGCTTGAGCGCGCGCTCACCTTGCAGCCCGGCCTGCGCATCCGCGCGCAGCACGATCAGAACCTCGTGCCGCTGCGCAACGAGCCGGACTACGAGCGGCTCGTCTTCGCCCCGCGCACCTGACCCGGCGTGGGCGTCAAACGCCCCGCGGCTTCCCCCTCGCGTCGGCACGTCGCCCCCGCGTGCCTGCGTCGTTTTCAAACTCCTCTCCTTTCGGTATGATTCCTAACGGGCGCGGCGCTGTTCGTCGTGTCGGGCGGAGGACTCTAAGCACTTTTGCACACGAACACGGAACGCGGGCTGCGTTTGGTTGCCATCGGCGGCGGCACGGGCCTGTCTACCGTGCTGGCGGGCTTGAAACAGTTCGTCGGCGCGCGCGAGGCGGGCGTCTGGCTCGAAGCGTTGGCGGCCATCGTCACGGTCTCGGACGACGGCGGCAGCTCGGGCCGCCTGCGCGACGAGTTGCAGATGCTCCCGCCCGGCGACATACGCAACTGCATGGTCGCACTCTCCGAGGACTCGACCTTGCTCGCGCGCCTGTTCCGCTACCGCTTCCGCGGCGACGGGCAGTTGAGCGGGCACAGCTTCGGCAACCTCTTCCTCGCCGCCCTGACCGACGTGACCGGCGACTTCACGGAGGCCGTCCGCCTCTCGTCCGAAGTCCTGGCGAGCAAGGGGCGCATCTACCCGGCGACCTTGAACGACGTGCGGCTCGTCGCCGAGTTGGAAGACGGCCGGATCGTGCGCGGCGAGACGAACATCACGGCGGCGCGCGGCGGTGTGCGCCGCCTCAGCCTCGAACCCGAACAATGTCTGCCGCTGCCCGAGGCGCTTGCGGCCCTTCGCAGCGCCGACATCATCACGGTCGGCCCCGGCTCGCTCTACACGAGCATCCTGCCGAACCTCTTGGTCGCGCGCGTCGCCGAGACGATCAGCGCGTCGCCCGCCGTCAAGGTCTTCATCTGCAACCTGATGACGCAGCCGGGTGAGACCGACGGCTTCAACGCGAGCCGCCACCTCGAAGTCGTCCAACAGTACGCGCCGGAGCTACGCTTCGACTACGTGATCGTCAACGACCGACCCGTGAGCGCGGCGCAGGCGGCGCGCTACGCCGCCGAGGGCGCGCGCCAGATCGGCTTGAGCCACCGCTTGGAAGCGGAGTTCAGCGGCGCGACCGAGATCGTGCGCGCCGACCTGCTCGACGAGGGTGAGATGGTGCGCCACAGCCCGGCGAAGCTCGCGCGCGTCATCTTCGCCTGCCACGAGCAGGCGGCGGGCGCGCAACAGCAACAACTCGCGGGTCTGCCGAGTTGATCTGACTTGCGCGCGGGCCGCCCGCGCAGACTAGACGTTCGCCGCGCCGAACTACTTTTTATGGAGCCACAGCCCCCGAACGCCGCCACGGACGCCGCGCCCGCGCAAGCGCCGACGGCCCCGCCGCTCGACGTACTCATACTCGCCGCGGGTCTGGGCACGCGGATGCGCTCGCGCACCGCGAAGGTCTTGCACCAACTGGGCGGGCGGCCGCTCATCGCGCACGTCTGCCACACGGCGGCGGCACTCGTGCGCGAGGGCCGGCCCTTGCACGTCGTCGTCGGGCATCAGGCGGAGGAAGTGCGCGCGGCGGTCGAGGCGGAGGTGGGCGCGCAAGGGGCGGTCTTCATCACGCAGACCGAGCAACGCGGTACGGGCGACGCCGTCATGGTCGCGCGCGACGCACTCGGCGACGCCAACTCGACGCTCCTCGTCCTCTCCGGCGACGTGCCGCTCGTGCGCGCCGACACGCTCGCCGCGCTCGTCCAACAGCACCGCACGCACCGCGGGCACGGCGCGACCTGCACGCTCCTGAGCGTCCGCCTCGAAGACCCGCGCGGCTACGGCCGCGTCGTGCGCGACGCCGAAGGGCGCTTCGAGCGCATCGTCGAGCAGAAGGACGCGACGCCCGACGAGCAACAGCTCACGGAAGTCAACGCCGGCATCTACTGTTTCGAGACGCGCGCCCTCTTCCCCGCGCTCGCGCGCGTGCAGCCCGCCAACGCGCAGGGCGAATACTACCTGACGGACGTGCCCGGCATCCTGCGCGCCGACGGCGCGGACGTGTCCGTCTTCCAGCACGCGGACGCGCGCGAGGTCTCCGGCATCAACACGCGCGTCGAGTTGGCCGAGTTCGAGCGCCTGCTGCGCGTGCGCACCTTGCGCCGCCTGATGCTCGACAGCGGCGTGACGGTCATAGACCCGGCGCACACCTACGTCAGCGCCGAGGCGCAGATCGGGCGCGACACGATCCTGCACCCGGACGTACACATCGAGGGGCGCACGGTCATCGGCGAGGGCTGCGAAATCCGCGGCGGCACGCGCATCAGCAACTCCAGGATCGGCAGCGGCGTCCAGATCAAAGACCACTGCGTCATCGTGGACTCCGAACTCGCGGATCACTGCACGGTCGGCCCGTTCGCGCACCTGCGCATGGGCGCGCTGATGGAAGAGGCGGCGACCGTGGGCAACTTCGTCGAGGTGAAGAAGTCGCGGCTGGGGCGCAAGGTCAAGGCCATGCACCTGACCTATCTGGGCGACGCGACCGTAGGCGACCAGACGAACATCGGCGCGGGCACGGTCACGTGCAACTACGACGGCAAGCAGAAGCACCCGACCGTCATAGAGGACAACGTCAAGATCGGCTCGGACACGATGCTGGTCGCGCCGGTGCGCGTCGGCGCGCGCGCCGTCACCGCGGCGGGCGCGGTCGTCACCAAGGACGTGCCCCCCGGCACGCTCGTCGCGGGCGTCCCCGCCGTCGTCAAGAAGGAACTCTACGCAGAGCAGCCCGCGCCCGCCGAGCCGGACGCGACCGGCGCAGAGGCCGCGACGACGAAATAATGCGTTAACCGTTAGTGGTTAGTTGTTAATTGTTCTTTGAGCTTGTCCGCCACGAGTTAAACCGCGGCCGCGCCGACGAAGAACAACTAACCACTAACCACTAACAAATAACAGTCAACCACAAAGCACTCATACTCGGAGACAATCGTTATGTGTGGCATCGTCGGTTACGTGGGGAATAAGCAGGTCGTGCCGGTGATCTTGGACGGGCTGCGGAAGCTGGAATACCGCGGGTACGATTCGGCGGGCATCGCGGTCGTGGACGAGGCGCACCACCTCGACATACGGCGCGCCGAGGGCAAGCTGCGCAATCTGGAAGAGGCCATCCGGCTGAAGCCTTTGGACGGCACTTACGGCATCGGGCACACGCGCTGGGCCACGCACGGCCGCCCGACCGAGGAGAACGCGCACCCGCACCGCGACTGCACGGGGCGCGTGGTCGTCGTCCACAACGGCATCATCGAGAACTACCTGCAACTGAAGGAACGGCTGCGGGCTTCCGACCATCGCTTCGTCACCGAGACCGACACGGAAGTCATCGCGCACCTCGTCGAAGAGTACCTGCGCAACGCGCCGTCGCTCGAAGAGGCCGTGCGCCGCGCCGTCGCGGAGTTGCGCGGCATCTTCGCGCTCTCGATCATCTCTGTGGACGAGCCGGACACGATCATCGCCGTCCGCCAGGGGCCGCCCGTGGTCATCGGCCTCGGCGACGGCGAGTTCTTCGTCGCCTCCGACATCCCGCCCATCCTGCAACACACGCGCGACGTGTTCTTCCTCGGCGACGGCGAGTTGGCCGTGCTGACCAAGGACGCCGTGCGCGTGACGGACTTCGCCGGCAACATCCGCCAGCCCGCCCAGCAGCGCATCACCTGGGACCCGATCATGGCCGAGAAGGGCGGGTTCAAGCACTTCATGCTCAAAGAGATTTACGAGCAGCCCCGCGCCGTCCGCGACACCGTCCAGGGGCGAATCTCTCTGGACACGGGGCGCGTCTACCTCGACCAGATGGACATCACAGAGGCGGAGTTGCGCGCCTGCGACCGCGTGATGATCGCCGCCTGCGGCACGAGCTGGCACGCCGGTCTCGCCGGCAAGTACATGATCGAACAGCTCGCGCGCCTGCCCGTCGAGGTGGACTACGCCTCCGAGTTCCGCTACCGCGATCCGGTCATTGACGAACGCACCCTGCTCGTCGTCATCTCGCAGTCGGGCGAGACGGCCGACACCATCGCCGCCTTGCGCGAGGCGAAGGGGCGCGGCGCGAAAGTCCTGGCGGTCTGCAACGTGCAAGGCTCGATGATCACGCGCGAGGCGGACGGCACGGTCTTGACGCACGCGGGGCCTGAGATCGGCGTGGCCTCGACCAAGGCGTTCACGGCGCAGATGGTCGCGCTCTACCTGTTCGCGCTCCACCTCGGCCAACTGCGCGGCGCGCTCTCACAGGAGGCGGCGCGGCGGCACGCGCAGGAGTTGGCCGAGTTGCCCGTCAAGATCGAACACCTCCTGTCCGAGTCCGACGAGCTTGAGGAGTTGGCGCGCGAGTTCCACCGCTCGCAAGACTTCCTCTACCTCGGCCGCGGCATCAACTTCCCCGTCGCCCTCGAAGGCGCGCTGAAGCTTAAAGAGATCAGCTACATCCACGCCGAAGGCTACCCGGCCGGCGAGATGAAGCACGGGCCGAACGCTCTGATCGACGAGCGCCTACCCGTCGTCGTGGTCAACACGCGCGAGGTCGGCAACGAGGCCTCGGAGTTGCGCTACGAGAAGACGCACTCGAACATCGTCGAGGTCAAGGCCCGCGAAGGCCGCGTCATCTCCGTCCTGACCGAAGGCGACGCCCTCTCGGCCGAAGTCTCCGACCACGTCATCAGCGTGCCCGAAGCCTCCGACCTGCTCGCCCCGATCCTCTCCGTCATCCCCCTGCAACTGCTCGCCTACCACATCGCCGTCCGCCGCGGCTGCGACGTGGATCAACCGCGCAACCTGGCCAAATCAGTTACGGTCGAATGAGCAGACGGCGCGCGGCGCGCGCATGAATAAGGGCAAACGCGGGTCTAACTTATGTCGAACCTGCTGGACAGAATCACCATCAACCCGGAACAGCGCGGCGGGCGGCCCTGCATCCACGGGATGCGCATCCGCGTCGTGGACGTGCTCGATCTCTACGCCGCCGACCTGAGCGCCGCAGAGATTCTCGCGGCGCTACCCGACCTTGAGCCGGAAGATTTACAGGCCGCCCTATAGTACGCCGCGCGCCAACTCGATCACCCGGTACTCGCCGCATGATCATCTAGGTTTAGGGTCTGGCCGTCGCAATATACGGCGGCCAAGTTGCGCGCGCAGTTAGGGGGTGAAGGCTGCGCTCCCCTGTTCACGCCCGCGTCCCCAAGCATAAACCGACTTAAGAGACGTTCACCATGCGGCCGGTCGAAACATACCTCAGCGAGTTGCGCGCCACCCACCGCACGGGCGCGGCCGCGAAGGAGACTTCCTACTACCCCGCGCTCGTCGCGTTGCTCAACGAAATCGGCGGCACTTTAAAACCGAAGGTACGTTGCGTCCTTAATCCCCGGAACCAGGGCGCGGGCATCCCGGACGGCGGCCTGTACGAAGCGACGCAGTTCCAGCGCGCCACGGGCGAACCCGCGACGGACGCGCTGCCCGCGCGCGGCTGCATCGAGGTCAAAGGCACGGGCGCAGAGGTCGAACGCGTGGCCGCGTCCGCGCAGGTACAGACCTACCTGCGCAAGTACCGGCAAGTGCTCGTCACCAATTACCGCTCGTTCCTGCTGCTCGCTTACGACGAACACGGCCGGCCGGTCACGCTCGAACGTTACGATCTGGCGGCGAGTGAAGCCGAGTTCTGGGCCGCCGCCCCGCACGCACTGGCGCAGAGACACGGGGCGCGGCTCGTGGAATATCTGAAGCGCGTGATGCTGCACGCGGCCGAGTTGGTCGAGCCTGAGCAGTTGGCTTGGTTTCTGGCGTCTTACGCGCGCGACGCGAAGGCGCGCGTCGAGGACATGGAGTTGCCGGCGCTGGCGAACGTGCGCGCGGCGCTCGAAGAGGCGCTGGGGCTGCGCTTCGAGGGCGCGCAGGGCGAACACTTCTTCCGCTCGACGCTCGTGCAGACGCTTTTCTACGGCGTCTTCTCCGCCTGGGTCTTGTGGAGTAAGCGCCACGGACACGAAAACCGGCAAGTGCGCTTCGACTGGCGCACGGCCTCTTACGAGTTGCACGTGCCGATGATCCGCGCGCTGTTTTATCAGGTCGCGTCGCCGCAGATGTTGGGCCGACTCGGTCTAGTCGAAGTTTTAGATTGGACGGCCGCGGTCTTGAACCGGGTGCGGCGCGCGGAGTTCTTCGCGCGGTTCGAGGAGGGGCAGGCGGTGCAGTATTTTTACGAGCCGTTCCTGCAACACTTCGACCCGGAACTGCGCAAACAACTCGGCGTCTGGTACACGCCCGCGGAGATCGTGCAGTACATGGTGGCGCGCGTGGACACGGTCTTGCGCGAGGAGCTAAACATCGCGGACGGGCTGGCCGACGAGCGCGTGTACGTCTTAGACCCGTGCTGCGGGACGGGCGCTTACCTCGTGGAAGTGCTGCGCCGCATCAACGCGACGCTGACCGCGCGTGACGGCGACGCACTGAGCGGCCATTATTTGAAAGAAGCGGCCACCAAGCGCGTCTTCGGCTTCGAGATACTGCCCGCGCCGTTCGTCGTCGCACACTTGCAGTTAGGGCTGCTCTTACAGACGCTCGGCGCACCGCTAGACGACACCACGGAGGAGCGCGCGAGCGTCTACCTGACGAACGCGCTGACGGGCTGGGAGCCGCCGAAGGAGCCGAAGACGCACCTGCTCTTTCCAGAACTCGAAGCGGAGCGCGACGCCGCCGAACGCGTGAAACGCGAGACGCCGATTCTCGTCATCCTCGGCAACCCGCCTTACAACGCCTTCGCGGGCACGAGTCCCGAAGAGGAACAAGGCTTGGTCGAGCCGTACAAGGAAGGCTTGATCAAAGAATGGGGCATTAAGAAGTTTAATCTCGACGACCTCTACGTGCGCTTCTTCCGCCTGGCCGAACGGCGCGTCGCTGAGACGACAGGTAAAGGCGTTGTCTCCTTCATCTCAAACCACTCCTGGGTGAGCGATCCCTCGTTCGTCGTCCTGCGGCAACACCTGCTGCAATCCTTCGACAAGTTCTGGATCGAGAACATGCACGGCAATCGGAAGATCTCCGAGTATGCCCCCGACGGCAGAACGAGCGAAACGATCTTCGCCATCCCCGGCTTTTCCCCCGGCATTCAACAAGGCGTTGCGATCTCGCTGTGGGTAAAGACAGGCCGGCCAATCCCCGTCGAACAGAAGCGAATTTTATTTCGGGATGATTTGAATGCAGCCAAGGCGGCCGAGCGACGAAAGCAGTTGCTTGAGAGTTTAAAAGCGGACAACTTTGATGCTCATTACGAGGCGGCAACGCCCGCTAGAGATAATCGTTTCTCATTTCGCCCGGCTGATGTTGCTTCTCATTATAAAGAGTGGCCAAGCCTTGCTGCACTTTGCACAATTCATCCATTTAACGGGCCGGTCGAAAGGCGTGGATTTGCGTTAATCGCAATGGATAGGGATGTCCTATTAGAACGAATGCGGAGTTATTTTGACAGAAGCAAGAGCGATGCTGATATAGAAAAGATTCATCCGTCGCTGATGATGACAGGAAATAGAATAGTTGGGCCAGAGGCAAGAAAGAAGATTCTGAAGGATTTTGATTTTGATCAAAGCGTAATCGTTAAGTATCCCTTCAAACCGTTCGATGTACGCTGGTGTTACTTGGAAAATCTTCGCCCTTTATTCAGCGAACCAAGTCCGCAACTATTAGCTCAACGTTCTGATAGCAATGCCTTTCTCATCGTGCGGGAAACAAGCGTCAAAGAGCCAACAAGCCCACCACTTTATTATTCGCCTTTAGTATGTGACTATCATTTGCTTGCAGTAGAAGCTAAACACATTCCCTTTTTCCTCAATCAGAATTTGGTATCCACCTCCCCCCAAAATCAACGTTCGTTCTTCCCTAGCGGAAAGCTAGCTAACCTTTCGCCCGAAACTCGCACATATCTTGCCACGCTCGGTATTAATAATCCCGACACCGACGAAGACGAGGCTGCGCTTATTTGGATGCACGCTTTGGCTATCGGCTACTCACCCGCGTACCTGAGAGAGAATGCCGACGGCATACGCGGCGACTGGCCGCGCGTGCCGCTGCCGAGTGAGCGCGAGGCTCTGTTGCGTTCCGCCGCGCTGGGTCGGCGCGTCGCCGAGTTGCTCGACACCGAGCGCGCGGTCGCCGGGGTTACGACCGGCACGATTGATCCTTTCCTCCACACAGTTGCGAAAATTCAGCGCGTCGGCGGTGGCAAGCTCAACCCGGCGGCGGGCGAACTCGAAGTAAACGCCGGTTGGGGGCACGCGGGCAAGGGCGGCGTCACCATGCCCGGCAAAGGCCGCATTGCCGAACGCCCTTACAGCCCGGCCGAGCGCGCCGCTATTGCAGAAAGCCCGCTCGCCATCCAGTTAACCGATGGCGACCCCGACACGTATCTCGGCGCGTCCACGCACGACGTTTACCTGAACGACGTGGCCTACTGGCAGAACGTCCCCGCACGCGTCTGGGCTTACACCATCGGCGGCTACCAGGTGATCAAGAAGTGGCTCAGCTACCGCGAACACGAACTGCTCAAGCGCGCCCTCACAGCCGACGAGGCCCGCGAAGTCACACACATGGCCCGCCGCATCGCCGCCCTCTGCCTGCTCGAACCGCTGCTCGACGACAACTACGCGGCCGTCAAAGCCGCCACCTATACTTGGCCCGCGAACACTTAGCCATCGCAAAAGCGCGTAAGTCGCAGCCGGGAGCGCGGCAGGGATGTCCGCGCTCCCGGTGGTAAGCGGCGCGTCGGGCTTACGCGTTGTTACGCTCCGGCTTAAGTGTGTACCGGGTCGGTTTAGGTGTGCGCCACTTAGGATTAAGTGTGTACCGGGTCGGTTTAAGTATGTACCGGTGATGTTGAAGAGTGTACCGGCTCGGTTTAGGTATGTGCTGGTTGTTTTTTAAGTGTGTACCGGAGAGGTTTAGGGATGTACCCGATAAGTTTAAGTGTATGCCGGGCAGCTTTATGGTCGTCACGCTCAGCTTTAAGTGTGTATCGGTAGGTTTACGGCGCACGCGGGGTCGCCTGACAGGTAGTTGAATTTAATTTGCAGCGTGGTGAATGCGTGCGGCAAGATTTTTCTTTACGCCGCGGCGAATCGGTTTATAATCCTGCCCTTCCATGGGAAGTTGTACAGTCCTCAGCCTCGCTGCTGACAACCCGAAGAACTGCGCCCAGGTTCTTCCTTTGACTCAGAAAGGAGTTCCACAATGCGAGGCACAAACACCAGACTCTTAGAGATGGCCGTCCGCGTGGACGTGTACGCCCAAGACAACGCCAAACTCTTCCCCGCCGGCTCGCGCGGCGCGCAACTCTTCAAGGCGCTGCACGACTGCGTCGTGCAGGCGCAGACCTTGGCGGCCCAGCAGGACTCCGGCGCGCGCACGCGCCGGCAGAGCACGCAGAACAGGCAGACATTCCGCGTCCTGCTGCGCGGCGACGTGAAACGCATGAGCGAGACGGCGCGCGGCATGGATTTCGACATGCCTGGCCTGGCCGCCAAGTTCAAGATGCCCGGCTACACGGACTTCGAGTTGGCCAACGCCGCCCGCACGTTCCTGGCCGAAGGCGAACCGTTGAAGGAAGAGTTCATCAAGAACGAGCTGCCCCCCGACTTCTTCGATAAAATGCGGGCGCACCTGGCCGACTTCGAGGCCGCAGGCAACGAATAGAGTCGCGGCGCATCTCAGAAGGTGAACGCGACCGCCGGCCTCACCGACGTGCTCAAGCGCGCCGCGCAGATCGTCAAACAACTCGCGCCCGTCGTGCGCAACAAACTGCGCGACGACCCGGCGGCCTTGGCCGCGTGGGAGAGCGCCAGCCACGTCGAGCGCGCGCCGAAGCGTAAGAAGCCCGCGGCGAAGCCGGGCGCGACCACGACGGCTTAGCAACCGTCAACGCCGTAACCGCGCAAGTCGCAGCCGGGAGCGCGGGCGTCGCGCCCGCGCTCTCAGTAGGAAGATGCGCGCCTACGCCGTCATGACTTGACAGGCGCGGGCGCATCCGTTAGGGTGTCGTTTCTTTCGTTTCGGGCCGGGCGGTCTCACCCGTGCCGGTTCGCGCTAGTTCAGCCTGATAAGCCGACGACAGACGAAAGAAAGCGCACGCCCCAAGGCTATGGAGATTTGCGCCCGCCGCGGCGGGCAGAATCGCCTCGACCCCTGTTTCATGTAAAAAGGAGAAGTGTTTCATGCGCCTTGAGCTATCCGCCCGCCGCCGCGCCCTCGCGTCGCTCTGCGGGCTGCTGCTCGCCTTCAGTTACGCCGCCGCCGCCCGCGCCCAAGCGCCGGCCGCCCCGGCCGACGCCCCGCAGGAGCCGACCGTGACCGAACTACTCAGACTCCCCGGCAAAGTTCTCGCCCGCGGCTCTAACACGCAAGCCGTCGGCGCGTCCCACGCCCGCTCGTACCGCGTCGAAGAGGTCGCGCTGCCCCGCATCACCGAAGTCGAAGTGCGCGGCCAGCGCGTCCCCGTCACCAAGGCCTTCCGCGTGATCGTTACGGGCGGGCCGTTCCCCGTGCGCGCCCTGCCCGCGGTCATCTGGCTCGACGACGTGGCCATCGGTTACGGCGTCGAGAGCGAAGACCTCGACGAGATCGTTGCCGTCACCTACGACGAGGCCGCGTTGCGCGAAGGCGCGACCATCTACCTCTCCTACGGCACGAAGGAGAACAAAGACGAGCGCACGGCGCTGCCCGAGAAGCTCAAGCTCGACACGAAAGGAGTCCGGCCGTAATGAATAAGACGCTCACGCAATGCACCCTCGCACTGCTCTTCGCGCTCACGGTCTGTGTCAGCGCCAGCGCGCAGACGCCCGACCCCGGCACGACCGGCCCCTACGCCGTCACCCGCGAGGAGTACGACTACGGCAACCTCGCCTTTCAACCGACCGGCTTCCCTTCCGCCGTCGAGGTGAAGGCGTCAGTCCACCACCCCACGGACATGACCAACGGGCCTTTCCCGCTCATCGTCTTCCTGCACGGCCGGCACGTCACCTGCTACCGCGGCAGCACCGCCACGCTGCGCTGGCCCTGCATGTCCAACCAGCAGCCGATCCCCAGCTACCAGGGTTACGACTACGTCGCGCAAGTCCTGGCGAGCAACGGCTACATCGTCGTCTCGATCAGCGCCAACGGCATCAACGCCTATGACAACAACGTGACCGACCTCGGCATGCAGGCCCGCGCCGAACTCGTTCAGCGCCACCTCGACCAGTGGAACACTTTCAACACGACCGGCGCTGCGCCCTTCGGCACGAAGTTCGTCGGCAAAGTTAACCTGGCGAAGGTCGGCACGATGGGCCACTCGCGCGGCGGCGAAGGCGTCGTCAAGCACTACGTCTACAACGCGAGCCTCGGCTCGCCGTACACCGTCAAGGCGGTCTTCCCGCTCGCGCCCGTGGACTTCAACCGCCCCGTGGTGAACAACGCCGCTTTGGGCGTCATCCTCCCCTACTGCGACGGCGACGTGAGCGACAACCAGGGCGTGCACTTCTACGACGACGCGCGCTACAACGTCGCGGGCGACACCGGCGCGAAGCACACCATCCAGGTGATGGGCGCGAATCACAACTACTACAACACCACCTGGACGCCCGGCTTCTTCGGCGCGGGCACGTCCGACGACTGGGGCGCGGTCTCCGGCGGCTCCACTGACGCGCAGTGCGGCACGGGCGCGGGCAACCACCGCCTGACCAGCGCGCAGCAGCGCGGGACGGGCCTCGCTTACATGTCGGCCTTCTTCCGCGTCTACGTCGGCGGCGAGACGCAGTTCACGCCCATTCTCACCGGCGCGGCCCCGCCGCCCGCTTCGGCCCAGACCACCGACCTGCACGTCTCGTATCACGCGCCCAGCAGCAGCGCCAAGCGCCTCGACGTGAACCGTCTGCTCGACGCCACCAACCTGACGACCAACACGCTCGGCGGCGCGACGACGCAAGTCGGTCTCACGCCGCACGACCTGTGCGGCGGCAACTCGCCCCAGCCGCAGCACTGCCTGCCCTCGACGCAGTCCACCAACCGCCAGCCGCACACGACGCCGAGCGCGCGCTCGTCCCTGCGCGGCCTGAGCCAACTGCGCACGGGCTTCACCGGCGGCGGCGCGTCCTACACGAACACGCTGCCGACGGGGACGAACAACGTCAGCGCCTACGAGGCGGTACAGTTCCGCGTCAGCGTCAACTTCGCGGACACGCGCAACGCCGTCGCGCCGCAGAACTTCTCGGTCGTGCTGGTGGACGGCACGGGCGCGCAAGCTTCGGTGCGCGTGGGCGACGCCTCGACGGCGCTCTTCTACCCGCCGGGCAGCGTCGGCCCCGTGCCGAAAGTCCTGCTCAACACCGTGCGCATCCCGCTCACGTCCTTCACGGGCGTGAACCTGACGGACATACGCTCCGTCCAGTTCCGCTTCGACCAGACCGCGGCGGGCGCATTCCTGATCACCGACCTGGCCTTCGCCTCCGCGCCGTAACAGGTCGCGGCCGCACACACGCAACGATAGACGGACGCCGGAGCACGAAGCTCCGGCGTCCGTCTGCTTGTGGCCAGTGCCGTCGTTTAAGAGGCCGGCGCGAAGGGCGGGAGTTCGAGGGCGACGAGGCTGAAGGTGACGGTGTCGTTCGTCGTCGGCCCACCGTAGGGCCAGAGGTTGACGTAGAGCGACAGGGTGGGCGTCGGCGCGGGGACTTGACTCTGGGCGGCGGCGGGCGTCTGCCAGCTAATCGTGTTCGGGTCGTCGAACGGGAAGTTCGCGGCGGTGTAGGAGCCGTAAGCGGCGTAGAACTTGAGGGGCTGCCCGGCGGCCCAGTCGGTCAGGAATGTGACCTCGCCGTTGGCGGGCAGGCTGTCGTAGGCGAGGTTGATGCGGTGGACGAAGTCCCCGTTGGGCTGGCCCGGCGTGTCGTAGTCCCACGGCTGGAGCGCGAACTGGGCGCTGTGGGCACAGGCCCGCCCGGCTGCTGGTTGATCCAAGCGCCGCCCAGGTTCTGGTTCTGGTAGCCGATCTTGACGAAGTCGATCTCGTTGTAAGGGGCGGGCGCGGCGGGGTCGAAGAGGAAGACGCCGAAGATCGTGCTGGTGTTGGTTCCCGCGGTGGTGTTGTCGCCGGTGAACGGCCGCCAGGCGTCCTGCCCCGCGCCGCAGCCGCCCGCCTTGAGCGTCACGACGTACTTGCCGTAGGTCAACTGCTGACCCGCGGGCACGGCTAAGACGGCCTGCGCCGCGGCCCAAATCTGATCGGGGCCGGTCGAGGGCTGGAGGCTGTTCGTGTTCGAGTCCCACATCCAGCCGGAGTTGCGCGCGAGGACGAACTGCAAGCAGCCGGCCTGCACCGAGACGTTCTCGGCCTGCCACATGTTCGAGTTGTAGGCCGGCAGGTTGGGCGCGGGCGGCGCGGCGACGCCGGGTGGGGCGGGCTGCCCGCCGCCGGGCGAGTTCCAGTTAAAGCCGTTCCAGTTGATCGTGCTCATCACAACACCTCTTTCGTGGCCACACTGCGGTTAAGAGCCGCGCGCGCGGCCCTGCTCAACCCGCGGCCGCCGCGGGTGCTCAGCGCAATCTTCAGCGCAATCTATTGTCGGGGCGGGCTGCGCGCGCTACTGCTCGCAGAAGTTTCTGTAACACTGCACGATGCCCTCGTTGTACTGGTCGTAGCAGCGCAGCTCGTCCTGGCCGTGGACGGCGAGACACTGGTCGAAGCGTTGCTGCACGTGCAGGACGCACTCGTTACAACGCTCCGGCGGCGGGTCGGCCTGCGCCGTGCGGAGCCTGTTCGTCGGCGCGAACGCCAGCGCCAACATGCAGCACAACAGCGCGGCGGTAAGGTAGGTGACGTGTTTTCTCATCGTGTGCTCCGTTCAGTTCGAGATGCGCGAGGGCTAAGTCGAGGCGACTTCTATAACACGCGCCCGCCGAAGTCAACACCCACGCGCGTTAATGATCACCGCGCGACTTAACCGTTGGCCGCCCGCGCAGCCGTCTGTTATGCTCGTTCCTGAGGGGCACGCCCCGCCCCGGTCGCCCACGCGACACTCACGTCCCGAACACCTAACTCGAAAACGGAGGAAGCAACGCCGATGAGGGCCTTGCTGCTGAGACTCATGTGCCTCGCCGGGGGCGCGTGCGCGATCCTGTACGGCGCGGACGGGCTGCGCATCAACGACGTGCCGAAGCGGCTCACCATCGAAGAGATTGAGGCGCGCGGCGTCGGCGACGCCCGCTACATCACGGTCGAAGGCGCGCAGGCCAACGGCCGCTACTTCGTCGAGCAGACCTTAGACGAGCACAAACAGATCCGGCAGGTTCTCTACCCGCTCTACAGCGAAGCGCGCCTCGCCGCCGACCCCGCGGACGAACGCCCGCCCACCAGCCTCGTCCTCAAGTCCGAGCGCGTTGACCTGCCGTGCATGTTGCAGAAGACGGCGGCGGCCTGCGCGCGTGTCGGCCCCGTCGAAGTTACGGGCGTCGTCCAGTCGGGCATCTCCGGGCTGCTGCACCAGATATCGGACGACGACCTCGGCACGCTCCACTACCCGCACGCCGCCAACTTCGTCTTCGTGGACGAAGGCCCGCCCGCGCCCGCCCCCCTCTACCTGCTCTGCATCCTCGTCGGCCTCATCTTCGCCGCCTTCGGCCTCCTCAAGCGCGCCGCCTTCGACAAGTACGGCCTGGGCCGCTGACGCCGCCTTGACACAAGCAAACGGCCGCCGGAGCGCAAAGCCCCGGCGGCCGTTTCCCTTAACGGGCGTTTCCCTTAGAAAAGCTTATTCTTCTTCTCCGCGCGCCGTCCGCGCCCTCTGCGGTGGACGGGCCCCGCCCTACAGTCAACCGAGCTTCGCTCTAGTCCGCGCAAACTCTGCGTCTAACTTTTTATTGACTTGCTAGTTTTTCGGACTAAACTCTCACGCGTAATTCAGCATCGCTCACCAAGAGGCACAACTTATATGGACTATTCTTTATTCAAGATAGCTGGGGTTGTGGCCGGTATTGGCGGGCTTGCGCTTGCTACTGTGGTTTACATCTTCAGAGAAGTCATACGCAAAGAGATATTTCCGCAGCTCACCAAAGACCAGGCCTACAATTTATTGAACCGCATAATTGTGCTGACCTTCGTCATCGGCGTGCTCGGTATTGGCGCGTACCTTGTTCTCGCCTGGCTGAATAAAGACAGTAATAGCAATAAAGAGGGTAGTAGCAATAAGAATATCAACGGCGGGCAAACACCGACGCCGACGCCCGTCAAAGCGGACTTGTCGGGCACGGTGCTTGATCAGAATGACAGACCTCTTCAGGGCGCAAAGGTGACGCTTGACGACCTGCCGGGTATGCAGTCGGTCGAGACATCGAGTAACGGCGTCTTCAATCTGCGCGACATCCCCAAGCCGTATGGCGCGGGGGTGCGCGTGCGCGTTGTGATGGCCGGCTACCAGCCCAACCCTTACACGGAAGACGTGGTGCTCGGCAAAGCCCCGCCGATCATCAAACTCAGGCGGAGAAGATAAGCCATGAAACTACATCTCACGACCCTTACGCTTTTCAGCCTCGGCCTCGCGGCAACCACGTTCGGGCAAGCGGCCAAGATCGCGGGCTACGTCTCAGACGATAAAGGCGGCCGCGCCGGGGGCGTCCCCTCGTCGTCACACCCGGCGGCCAAGCAGGCACGACCGACAGCAAAGGCCAGTTCACGATTGGTCTGCCCGACAACGTTCTGCCCGGACAGGCCGCGCAGATCAGAGTCGAACGCCCCGGCTGGGTCATCTTCACGCCGATGCTCGGCAAGTGCGAGACCAAAAGTGCGGAGCGCAACTACGAACCGCTGGCAATCGTGATCGTGCCCAAACGCTCGCCGCTCGCCTTATCGCCGGACAGGCTGAGCACAGTGATCGCTAAATGGGCGGCTGAACGGGTCAAGCTGCGCACCGAAGTCGGTCAACTCAAGCGCGAGCTTGACGAATACGCCTTCCTGCGGGAGTACGCGAACGAGTACGGCTTTAGCTTGGAGCAGTTCCGCGACGCGGCTGACCAGTGGGCGCAGATCAAGGACTCCGACGACAAAGAAGAGCGGGCGCTCAAGGAATACTATCGGAAGAACTATGCCCGCGCCGCGAAACTGGCCGGCGAATCCGCAGAGGTGGCCGACGAAGAGTTGGAGCAACTTAAGCAGAGAACGACAGAAGCCAGCCTGAAAGTCATTCGCCGTTACAAACTGCAAGGCAATGCCTTCTACGCGGACTATAAATTCAGCGAGGCGCTGACGGCCTACAGCGAGGTCGAGCAACGCTTCGAGACAAGGAAAATTTCTAAGGAAGACTTCATGGAGGAATGGGCCGAAATAAAACTACTGATCGGGGACACGAAAGGTGAATTAGGCAGCCGCGTCGAAGGAGCGGCAGGCCCGCGTTTGCTGGCAGAGGCGCTGGCCGACTATGGCCAAGCCGAGACTTTCTACTCCCGCGCCCAGTTGCCGCAGCAGTGGGCCACGGTGCAGAACAATTTAGCCATCACTTACTCATTGCTCAGAGATTGGCCGGGCGCTGGTGAAGCTTATGCTAACGTGTTGCAGGTTTACCCTGACAACGCAGAAGTTTATCGCAGGGCAGCTCTCCTCTACCACGAGCAGTTATTCAAATTCGAGCAAGCTTTCGCGCTGCACCAGCAATGGCTGGCACGACATAAGGACGATGTTTCCGCACAGGCTGACTTCGCCGAAACGCATCTCACCACAGCCCGGTTCTCCGAATGTGGGCCACTGTCGCCGCCCTCTTAGCCCGGTCTGAGCTTTCCGCCGAGACCAAAACGGCCCTGCGCGCTGTCGAGATTGTCAGCTTGTTGGCCCTTAACCAACCCAAGCAGGCGGCGGCCAAGCTCGACGCGCTCATCGCGGAGGTGGAACGGCAGCCGCCCGCGTTCAAGGTCGAATGGGGCGCTGACGGCACGCGGTACTTTATCAATCACAGCGACAAGCTGGCGGCTACTCGCGTCTGGTTGGAGCAGTTGTTCGACGCTCTGGCAAGTGAAGACCGCGACTCCATGCTGAAGGCGTTGCGGGAAGCGCGGGCGACGTTCAAACAATGAAGACGCAGGCGCGCCTCAGCAGCTATGCGCCCACAACACTGTGCGGCGGCCGCGCTCGTCCGTCTCCACGACGCCCGCCTCGTCGCCGCCTTCAAGCGGCAGCCAACTCATGTACAACTGGCAGAAGCCGTAGCCGATGCAGTAGTAATCGCGGTCAAAGGGCGGGTGCTCGTGCGAGGCGTGGCAGAACGGGCAGTAGAAGTAGCGCCCGCTCCTGTAGAGCCGGACGGCGGGCGTCGGCGAGAGGCACATCGGCGGGTGAACCTCCGTAGCGGGCGCACAGATTCCAGATGACGGCCGCCCGCCCGCTCTGCTATCTTTGCGCCCGCGCTCTTTCGATCACAGGCAACGGCCACATGCGTAGCTTACCCCTCACTGATTGAGTGATGGGCGTCGCCACGAAGCAGAGACACTGCATTTTCTTGGCGACGTTCGGTCACAACGCAATACTATTCCAATTTTGGAGCAGCAGCAACCGTCAGCGCCGCTTGCTTGCTCGTTCAGGAGGAAACTCCTGATGGGCCGAGCCGCGCGTCTTAAACCTGAACGCCTGCCTGAGAAGCTATTACAGATTCGGCTCGCGCTCGGTCTGTCCCAAAGTCAGATCGTGCAGCACCTTGGGCTTGATGACGTGATTTATCCGAGCAATATATCCGGTTATGAAACGGGCGAGCGCGAACCACCTTTGCCGATTCTGCTGCGCTATGCGCGCGCCGCGAATGTCTATCTGGAAGCTGTCGTTGACGACGAACTGGATTTGCCCGCCACTTTACCCAGCCCGACGAAAAGCGAAGGCGTTAAGCGCAAGGCCCCCGCGCCGAAGCGGAAGAGACGTTGAGCCGGGCACGCGTTGAAATTGGTGCGTTCACGCCGCGCCGACCCTCAAGCTCAATCTAAATCAGTACCGGAACGCCGCCGGCCGGGGGTCGCGGCGGCGGCCCGGTTTAATGTTATAGTACGCCCCGGCGGGCCAAACGGGCGGCCCGCACGGGAGCCAACCGGGCCGCGGGCGGCGGCCGCCGTAGAGCCGAGGCGTAAGAACTTGCTATCCCCCGGAACCATCCTGCAACAACGTTACGAGGTCGTCCGCCAACTCGGTAAGGGCGGCATGGGCGCGGTCTACGAGGCGACCGACCGGCGGCTGCACCGCACGGTCGCGCTCAAGGAGACGCTCGTCGAGACCGACGACTTGCGCCGCGCCTTCGCGCGCGAGGCGCGGCTGCTCGCCAACCTCTCGCACCCCGCGCTCCCCAAAGTCATCGATCACTTCGGCGAGGACGCGGGGCAGTACCTCGTCATGGAGTTCGTCGCGGGCGCAGACCTCGCGCAGATGCTCTTCGAGCGCGGTCGCCCCTTCCCGCTCGACACCGTCCTGCGCTGGGCCGACGAACTGCTCGACACGCTCGAATACCTGCACGCGCACGAGCCGCCCGTCATCCACCGCGACATCAAGCCGGCGAACCTGAAGCTCACGGCGCGCGAACGCGTCGCCCTGCTCGACTTCGGGTTGGCGAAGGGCGCGGCCGGGCAGATGACGCAGGCGCAGACCGGCGTCAGCGTCTACGGCTACACGCCCAACTACGCCGCGCTCGAACAGATACAGGGCGAGCGCACCAGCCCGCGCTCAGACCTCTACTCGCTCGCCGCCACGCTCTACCACCTGCTCACGAACCAAGCGCCGCTCGACGCGCTCAAGCGCGCCACCGAACTGCTGCACGACGAGAACGACCCCTTGCGCCCGCCGCACGAAGTCAACCCCGAAGTGCCCGTCGCCGTCAGCAACGTCCTCATGCGCGCGCTCGCCCTGCGCCCGACCCTGCGCCCGCAGACCGCCGCCGAGTTGCGCGCCGCGCTGCGCCAGGCCGCCTCCGGCATCGCCGCGCCCGTCACGCAGGCCGGCGACGAAGCGACACGCGGCCGCCTGCCCGCCGCACACGCGGCCGCCGACAACGCACCCGCGGGCGCGAACACGGCCGACGCCGCCGAACGCGAGACGATGCTCATGCCGCCGCCGACGCCCTCCGGGGCCGGCGCGCCGACGCCGACCAACGCCCCCGCGCCCGCCGCCGAGACCGTCACGGTCGTCGCGCCGCAGACGCGCACGCGCGGGCGTTGGCCCCTCTGGGCCGGTGCGGCCGCGGCCACTGTCGTCGCCGCACTCTGCGCAGTCGCCCTACTCACGTCCGATCCTGCGCCGCCCGCGCCCACGCCCGCCGCCGCGCCGGCCGCGCCGACGCAGCCACAGCCGGCCGCACAGGCCACGGCCGAGGCGGCCGCGCAGCCACAGCCGAAGCCGTCCGCCGCCGTCGCCCCGACGCCCGCGCCCACGCCCAAGCCGCGCGCCAACGCGAACAACTCGAACGAGCGCGCACGCGCCGAGGACGTGCCCGAATCGGACGCCACACAAACCAACCCCGTCATCATGATGCCGCGCGTGATGCGGATCAACCCCGGCAACCGTGAGGCGGAGCTTGAACGACTCGGCGCGCAACTCGAAGGCGCGCAGGCCGAGTACGACGCGGCGCGCGACCGCATGAAGTCGGCCCAGCGCGACTTCAGACAGGCCGAACGCCAGCACGAGGCCGGGCAGTTGGGCGAGCAGGACTTCCAGGCCGCCAGCCAACGCTTGCGCGAGGCCGGCCAGGCCGTCAACCGCGCGAGCACGAAGTTGAACGTCACGCGCTCGGTCATGCGCGCCATGCAGCGCGCGCTCGAACAGGCCCCGCCGCCCGGTCAGGGCGTGCCCCCGCCCCCCAATCACCGGCCGCGCACGCAGGTCGAAGTCCACCCGACGCCGCCGCCCCCGCAGTAAGCCGCCGCCCGGCGCTCCGAGGCTCGCCCCGTGCCCCCGAATCGCTCAAGCCTCCGTGCATCCTCTGTGGCCTCTGTGCCTCGGTGGTGAATGAAGTTTAATCAGCATTAACCACCGAGACACAGAGCACACAGAGGATGCACAGAGATAAAACAGAAACCAGGCCGCCCCACTCGAAAAGTACGCGCGTTGATGACTCGGCCGACGCCCGCACACTTCCGCCCGCTGCTGTTCGCGTGCCTGCTCCTCTGGCTCGCGCCGCCGGCCCGCGCGCAGCGTGCGCGCCGCCCAGCGCCCGCACCGCCGCGCGCGCGCTTCACTTCGGGCGCGAGCGCGCCCGGCATCACCTTCGAGCTGACGCAAAACCTGATCCTCGTCGCGGCGCGCGTCAACGACTCCGCGCCGCTCTGGTTCATCTTCGACACGGGCGCGGACAGCACCGTCTTGGACGCGACGCAGGTCGAGCGCCTCAAGCTCGCCGTGCGCGGCCGCGTGACGAGTAGCGGCGGGGCGGGCGCGGCCACGGCCGATCTCGTCCCCGGCACGAGCGTCAGTCTGCCGGGCGCGGCCGTGGACGGCTTGACCGTCGCCGCGCTGCCGCTCGACTCGTTCGCGTCGCCGTTGGGCCGGCGCGTGGACGGTGTGCTCGGCAACGACTTCATCCGCCACTTCGTCGTCGAGATAGACTACGCCGCGCGCCGGCTCAGCCTCTACGCGCCCGCGCAATATCGGCACACGGGCGCGCGCCTGCCCATGACCATCGAAGACGGGCTGCCGTTCGTGACGGCGAGCGTCACGCCGCCGGGGCGCGCGCCGCTCGCGGGCAAGTTCGAGCTGGACACAGGCTCGACCGGCGCGCTGCTCCTGAACACGCCGTTCGTGCGCCGCCACGGACTGCTGCGCGCCGTCGCGCCCACCGTCACGACACGGATCGGCGGCGTCGGCGGCACGGCCGCGGCGCGCCTCGGGCGCGTCGCGCGCGCACAACTCGGCCCGTTCGCGCTGCCGCGGCCCGTCGTCCGCCTCTCGCTCAGCCGGCGCGGCGACTACGCGAGCGCGCGCTACGACGGACTGATCGGCGGCGACATCTTCCGCCGCTTCAAAGTTGTCTTCGACCTCGCGGGCCGCACGCTCGGGCTTGAGCCGAACGGCGAGTTGGCCGCGCCGTTCGAGGTGGACATGAGCGGGCTTGAGTTGCTCGGCGACGGCCCCGACTACGCGACCATCCTGATTGACGAAGTGGTGCCGCACAGCCCCGCCGCCGAGGCCGGCGTCGAAGGCGGCGAGACGTTGCAGGCCATTGACGGCCGCCCCGCCGCCGAGTTCACGCTCGAAGAGGTGCGCCGCCTCTTCACGCAGGCCGGGCGCGAGTACCGCCTGACGCTGCTGCACGCGGGCCGAGTCGTCGAGGTCAGACTGAAGCTGCGGCGGCGCGTCTGAGGGTCGTCGTTCAGTCTTGTCACGACGGCGCGGCGGGCGTAAGCTATGCGGCGCTCGCGCCCGTTCGGCGGCCCCGCCGCCCAGAGAGTTCCGGCCGCGCTCGCTGCGACTCACTATGCGTCCGCACATCAACAGGCGAAGCACGCGCGCGCTTGCCGCGCACGCCGCCGCGGCGCTCGTCTGCGCGGCCTGCTGGCTCGCGCTGCCCGCGGCGGTGTGCGCGCAGGAGACGCACGACGCGGGCACGATCACGGGGCGCGTCACGCTGGCGGGCCACGAGCTGGCGGGCGCGCGCCTCGCGCTCGTGCCCGGCGAGCGGCTCGACCCGCGCGCGGTGCGGCCCGTCGCGCGCGCCACGACCGACGAGCAGGGCCGCTACCGGATGCGCGACGTACCGCCGGGCCGCTACCAGTTGCTCGCGCTCGCGCCCGGCTTCGTCGTCGCCGACGCCGAGCCGGAGGCGTGGCAGACGGGGCGCGTCGTTAACGTGCTGCCGGGCGATCAGCTCGACGGCGTGGACTTCGCGCTCACGCGCGGCGGCGTCATCACCGGGCGCGTCACGGACGCCGACGAACGCCCCATCGCCGAAGTGCCCGTGCGCGTCCTGCGCGCGCCGCAGCCCGGCCCGGAGCGGCCCCAACTCGCACCCGTGACCACCACCTTCACGACCGACGACCGCGGCGTCTACCGCATCTACGGTCTGGCCGCCGGGCGCTACCTCGTCCACGTCGGCGACCCGCCGGAGTGGATAACGCGGCCGGACAGCGGCCCCAGCTACCCGCGCACCTTCTACGGCGACACGACCGTGCAGGCGCAGGCCCGCGTCGTCGAGGTCGCGGCCGGCGCGGAGGTCACGGGCGTAGACATCACGGTCGGTCGCCCGGCCCGCACGTTCGAGGCGACCGGGCGCGTCGTGGACGAACGCGGGCGGCCCGTCGCCGGGGTGACGTGCCGCTACGGGCTGCTGCTCGCCGGGGGTGGCGTCGGCCCCATCAGCGGGCTGGGCGGCCCCACGAACGAACGCGGCGAGTTCCGGCTGCCGAACCTGTCGCCCGGTCGCTACGTCGCCTACGCCGACTCCGCCGCGCCCGCAGCGTCGCTGCCGGGCGGGACGTACAGCGCCGGCACGCCTTTCCAGATCGTCGATCAGGACGTGACTGCGCTTGTGATCAAGCTCGTGCCCGGCGTGACCATCAGCGGCACGGCCGGCTTCGAGGACACGAGCAACCCGGCCCTGCTCGCGCGGCTGGGCGAGCTGACCCTGCGCGCGTTCACGGCCCCCGTGCCGGGCGCGCCCGAACTCGGCCTGTCGCTCGCGGCGCAGGGGCGCGTCAACGCCGACGGCAGCTTTCTCGTGACGGGCGTGCCCCCCGGTCGCGTCCGGCTGTCGCTCGGCTACCCCTGGCCCAAGGGCTTCACGCTGGCGCGCGTCGAGCGCGACGGCGCGGAGCAGCCCGCCGGGCTTGAGGTCGCGGCCGGCGAACAGGTCAAAGGCGTGCGCGTCGTGCTCGCCTACCACGCGAGCGTCATCCGCGGGCTGGTGCAGTTCCCCGGCGGCGCGCGGCCCGAAGGGCGCTTCGTGGTCACACCCAATCGCGTGGGCGCGCAGGCGACCGGCGCGCGCCCCGTCGTCGTGGACGCCGCCGGGCGCTTCATCATCGAAGAACTCGGCGCGGGCGAGCACGAGTTGCTGCTCTACGCCGCGCCGCCGGGCGGGCGCGGGCTACGGCTCGTCGGGCGCAAGCTCGTCACCGTGCCCGAAGCCGGCACGGTGGACGTGACGCTCACCTTCGAGCCGGAGGCGCGCCCGTGAGCGCGCCGCGACAGTTATCCACCCCGCCCGCGCGCGCCGCCCGCGCGCTCGCGCCGCTTCTTGCGCGCGCGCTTCGTTCCCTGCGCGCCCTCCCTTCCGCCTGCGCGCCCGGTCTCACGTTCGCGCTCCGTCTTACGGTCGCGGCCTGTCTCGCGTCCGCGTTCTGTCTCGCGCGCGCGCGGGCGCAGGCGGACGGACAGGAGGCGCTCCGCGGGCGCGTCGTGACGGAGGACGGGCAGCCCGTCGGCAACGCGCAGGTCTTCGCCTTCAGCCCCAACCGCCGGCGCGCGACCGCCACGACCGACGCCGACGGCCAGTTCACGCTACGGCTTGCGGAGCGCGGCGCTTACACCGTCAGCGCCTACGCGCCCGGTTACGTGGACGCCGCCACGCTGCCGCGCGAGCCGACCACGCCGCCAGTCTATTACCACGCCGGGGAGACGGCCAGCGTCCGCCTGATCAAAGGCGGCGTCATCACGGGGCGCGTGACGGACGCGCGCGGCGAGCCGGTCGTCGCCGCGCGCGTGCGCGTCTTCGCCGCGCGCGTGATTGACGGCCGGCGCACTTTCGTCGCCGCGGGCCCGCCCGTGCCCCGCGCCCTCTCGGCGACCGACGACCGCGGCGTCTATCGGCTCTACGGGCTGCCGCCCGGCGAGTACATCCTGGCCGCGGGCGGCGAGAGTTCCGGCCTCCTCGGCCTGCCCTCGGCTTACGACGAGGACGCGCCGACCTTCTACCCCTCGACCACGCGCGACGGCGCGGTCACAATCGCGCTGCAAAGCGGGCAGGAGCTGACCGACGTGGACGTACGCTATCGGGGCGAGCCGGGCCACACCGTCAGCGGCGTCGTGGACACAGGGGGCGTGCCCGGCGGCACGTCCAGTTGCCAAGTTCGGCTCATGCCGGTCGGCTTCAACGCGGGCGACGCGCGCTTGCTGTTCGGCGACGCACAGTCGTTCGTCTTCGGCGGCGTCGCCGACGGCGACTACGATCTCATCGCCGAGCGTTACGACAACGACCCGGCGCGCGCCGCCGCCGTCGCCCTGCGCGTGCGCGTGCGCGGCGCGGACGTGACGGGCTTGCGCCCCGCGCTCGTCCCGCTCGCCGCGCTCTCAGGCCGCGTCGTGCTCGAAGTCGCGCCGCCGGCAGCAGCGAGCGCGCGCGCGGCCGACGCGACGAGCGCGACGGACGCGAACGCCGGTGAGCGCGCGTCGTGCCGGGCGCAGCCGGGCGGCGCGCTCGTCGAGACGCTCGTCTTCGCGCGCCGCGCCGCGCCGCCGAACCCAGACCAGCCGCGCACCGGCGGCGCGAGCGGCGGCGTCGCCACGCCCGATGAGAAAGGCGCGTTCGTCATGCGCGCCATAGCGCCCGGCCGCTTCCGCCTCGACGTGCGCCCGCCCTCCCCCGACTGGTACGTGCGCGCCGTCACGCTCGCCGCCGCGCCGCCCGCCGCCGCGCCCCGCGCCGCCGAGACCGGCCTGCCCGCCGAAGGGTTCACGCTCGCCTCGGGCGCGCAGCTCGCGGGGCTGACCGTCGCGCTCGCGCCGGGCGCGGCCGAGCTGCGCGGGCGCGCTGTTCCCGCGACCGAAGGCGCGGCGCTGCCCGCCCTCCGACTCTTCCTCGTGCCCGACGAGCGCGAGCGCGCCGACGACGCGTTGCGCTACGCCTTCGTGGATACAGACGCCGCCGGCGCGTATGCCTTCCCCAATCTCGCGCCGGGCCGTTACCGCCTGCTCGCGCGCCCCGCCCCCGCGCGCGAACGCCCCGACACGACCCCACCCGTCTTCGACGCGCCGACGCGCACACGCCTCCGCCGCCAGGCGGAAAGCGCGCCCGCCGTCGAGTTGCAACCCTGCCAGCGCCTCGCCGACCACACCCTGCGCTACGCGCCTTGAGCGAAGCCTCCGTTACTCGCTCTGAGTACGTCCTGCGCCACACGCATTGAGCACGCCGCCGGCCTCACTCCTTGGCCGCCGTTTGCCTTTCCCCGCCTGCTCGCGGATCATGTAAAGACCGTTCACATGACCCAAGGTTTACGAGGCACTGTTTATGGACTGGTTGACTGAGCCGCAGGCTTTGGTCGGCTTGCTGACGCTGACCGTGCTGGAGATCGTCCTCGGCATAGACAACATTGTCTTCATCTCGATCCTCGTCGGCAAGCTGCCGGCCCGCGAGCAGGGGCGCGCGCGCACCATCGGGCTGGGTCTCGCCATGTTGACGCGCATCGCGCTCCTCTTCTCGCTCAGTTGGATCATGCGCCTGACGACGCCGCTCTTCGCCGTCCTGGGCTTCGCCTTTTCGGGGCGCGACCTGATCCTGATCGGCGGCGGGCTGTTCCTAATCGGCAAGAGCACGCACGAGATTCACCAGCGGCTCGAAGGCGCGGAGGAAGAGGGCGGCGCGGGCCGCCGCGGGCCGTCCTTCGTCAGCGTGCTCGTCCAGATCGCGCTGCTCGACATCATCTTCTCGCTCGACTCGGTCATCACCGCGGTCGGCATGGTGGAGCGGCTGGCGATCATGGTCACGGCGGTCGTCCTGGCCGTCGGCTTCATGCTCGTCTTCGCCGCGGCGGTCAGCAACTTCGTGCACCGCCACCCGACGGTGAAGATGCTGGCTTTGAGCTTCCTGCTCCTGATCGGCACGACGCTCATTGTCGAAGGCTTCCACCAGCACGTCTCGAAGGGCTACGTCTACACGGCCATGGCCTTCTCGGTCTTCGTCGAACTGCTCAACCTGCGGCTGCGCAAGAAGTCCAAGCCCGTGCAACTGCACGAAGCGTTCGCGCCCGACGGCGGGTAAAGGGAAAGGCGCAGGGCGCAGGGCGAAGGGCGAAAGTTAGGACACGCCTGACGGCGTGATCTTTTTTTCAGATGAGCATCTGAAAAAGCTCGGCGCGCAGCGCCGTCCGCACTTGCGCCCTTCGCCCTTCGCCCTTCCCCTTCGCTTCCGCCCTTCGCCCTGCGCCTTTATCATGTCCCTTATGCGCCACGAACACACGCTCGACGCCGCGCGCGCGGCGCTCGTCGTCATAGACATGCAGGAGAGCTTCCGCGCGCACATCGCGGACTTCGCGGACGTGGCCGCGCGCATCGCCGTGGCGGTCGCGGGCGCGCGCCTGCTCGGCGTGCCCGTGCTCGTGACGGAGCAGTACCCGAAGGGCCTGGGGCGCACCGTGGCGGAGATTCGGCGCGCGCTGCCGGCCGACTTCGCGCCCGTCGAGAAGACCGCCTTCAGCTCGTGCGGCGCGCAGGCGTTCACGGCGGAACTCGAACGCACGGGCGCGCGCCAACTCCTCGTCTGCGGCATCGAGGCGCACGTCTGCGTCAACCAGACGACGCACGACCTGCTCGCGCGCGGCTTCCAAGTACACCTGCTGACCGACTGCATCACGGCCCGCGCCGCGCCCAACAAAGCGGCTGGCCTCGCCAAGATGCAAGCCGGCGGCGCGCTCCCCTCGTCATTAGAGCTGGCACTCTTCGAGCTGCTCCGCGACGCGCGCCACGAACAGTTCAAGGCGGTGCAAAGATTGATCAAGTAAGAAGACAGGAGCCAGGAGTCAGGAGCCGGAATAAGCGCGGCGCGGCTTCTGACTAATTGCTCTTGACTTCTACTTCCGGCTTCTTACTTCTGACTCCTGACTTCTGTTTTATGGACTTTCTCAAAGGCCTCAACGAGCAACAGCGGGCGGCGGTGATGGCGACCGAGGGGCCGCTGCTTATCCTGGCGGGCGCGGGGTCGGGCAAGACGCGCGTGATCGTGCATCGCATCGCGTACCTGATCGCGGAGCGCGGGGTCGCGCCGCACCACATCCTCGCCGTCACCTTCACGAACAAGGCGGCGCAGGAGATGCGCGAGCGCGTCGTCAAGACGCTCGGCCACTACCCCGTCCAGAGCGCGCCGCTCATCTCGACCTTCCACAGCCTGTGCGTGCGCCTGCTGCGCCGCGACATCGAGCACCTGGACGAAGGCTACACGCGCTCCTTCACCATCTACGATCAGGACGACTCGGTGCGCGTCGTCAAGACCTGCGTCCGCGACCTCGGCTACGACACCGAGCGGCTCGCGCCGCGCCAGACGCAGAGCGCCATCAGCCACGCCAAGAACAGCGGCCTCGACGCCGAGGCTTACGCCGCCCGCATCGAGTACGGCGACGAGAAGAAGGCCGCCGTCGCCCGCATCTTCAAGCTCTACGAGGAGCGCCTGCGCGCCAACAACGCGCTCGACTTCGACGACCTCCTGATCAAAGCCGTCCGCCTCCTGCGCAAAGACTTGGAGGTGCGCGCCCGCTACAACGACAAGTTCCGCTACATCCTCGTGGACGAGTACCAGGACACCAACGCGTTACAGTTCTCCCTCATCCGTCTGTTGACCGAAAAGCAACAGAACATCTGCGTGGTCGGTGACGAGTCGCAGTGCGTCGTCGCGGGCACTGTGATTCAGACGCGGCGCGGGCCGGTCAAAGCCGAAGAACTGCGCGTCGGGGACGAGGTATTGAGCGCCAAGGGCAACGGGCGCACGCAGTTCAGCCCTGTCATGCGCATCGCCCGCCGCGAGGTCACGGCCAAGCCGGTCGTCACGATCAAGACGGCGGGCGGCCGCGAAGTGACGACGACGGCAGAGCACATCCATTTCGCTCGCTTCCTGGCGGCGGACGCTGAAGGGGCCGATCTGTTCTTCACCTACCTGATGCACAAGCGCGGTGTGGGCTTCCGCGTCGGGGTGACGCGCCGCTACCGCGCTCTAGGCGTACACGGCCAGCTCGGATTCATCCAGCGCTCGGCGCAGGAACGGGCCGATGCAGTCTGGCTGCTGGAAGCGTGCCGCACTGAGGAGGAGGCGCGCTATTGGGAGAATTATTACGCGGCGACCTACGGGCTGCCGACCGTCACGTTCAAGGCCGTCGCGGGCACGAAGATGCCGCAGGCCGCGATTGATCGGCTCTTCGCCAGCGTGGACACGGAGCGCGGCGCGCGCGCCCTGCTCGCGGCCAAACAGATGTCGTTCGCGCACCCGCACCACACGCCCAAGTGCACGACTCTTCAGCGGCGGCGCAACTTCAGCGTGACGCTCTGCAAGGACGCGCGCCACAACACGCTGCACTACTGTGAAGTCCTCGGCTCCGACATGGGCGACGCGGCCCGGCTGCGTGCCGTCGGCGTCGCGCCGACGCCGCACAAGCGGGTCGGCTGGCGCGTGCGCCTGACGAGCGGCGACTTCGGCAAGGTCGTCGCCCTGCACGAGAAGGTAGAGGGCGCGCTCGGCGGCGTCAACGTGATCCTCAAAGCCAACCTGACGGCGGGCACGGCGCTACATTTCACGCCCGCGGCGCACGTCCTGCCCGGTATGCGCGTTTACGTTCACGCGGCGGGCGGCGTCGAGCAGGACGAAGTCGCGGCTGTCGAGCGCGCCAGCTACACCGGCAAGATTTATGACTTCGACGTGGCGCGCACGCACAACTACGTCGCCAACGGCGTCTACACGCACAACTCGATCTACGGCTGGCGCGGGGCGGACATCAGCAACATTCTTAACTTCGAGCAGCAGTACCCGAACGCGCGGGTGATCAAGTTGGAGCAGAACTACCGCTCGACGCAGAACATCCTGGACGCGGCGGGCGCGGTCATCCGCCACAACACGGAGCGCAAGGACAAGACGCTCTGGACGGCCAACCCGGCGGGCGAGCGCATACGCTACTGCCAGGTGCCGGACGCCGAGGCGGAGGCGCGCTTCGTCGCCGTCAAGTTGGACGAGCACCGGCGGCGCGAGCCGGCCCTGCGCGCGGCGGTGCTCTACCGCACCAACGCGCAGTCGCGCGTCTTCGAGGAGGCGCTCAGGCGCGCCAACATCCCTTACAACATCGTCGGCGGCTTCTCGTTCTACGAGCGCGCCGAGGTGCGCGACATCATCGCTTATCTGAAGCTCGCGCTGAACCCGCAGGACGACGTGGCGTTCATGCGCGTCATCAACACGCCGCCGCGCGGTCTCGGTAAACAGACGCTCGACGAGTTGGAACGCCGCCGCAAAGATTACGGCGTCACGTTCTGGGAGACGCTCGCCATCGTCACCGACGCGCAGACGCCCGCGGGCGCGTTCGGCCCGCGCGCCGTCAACGCGCTCAGAAGTTTTCAACAGATCATCACGCACCTCGTCACGGTCGCGCAGCGCGAGCCGGCGTCCGAAGTGGTCAAGGCGGCGATCCTCGATTCGGGCTACGCGCAGGCGCTCAAGAGCGAGAACAGCGAAGAGGCCGAAGGCCGCCTTGAGAACTTGCAGGAGTTGGTCAACGCGGCCGTGGACTACGACCGCGAAGAGGGCGGCGGCTTGCGCGACTTCATAGACTCGGCGGCGCTCGTCTCGGACGCGGATCAGTACAAGCGCGAAGCGTTCGTCACGCTGATGACGATGCACTCGGCCAAGGGGCTTGAGTTCCCGCTCGTCTTCATCGTCGGTCTCGAAGACGGCCTCTTCCCGCACTCGCGCTCCGCCACCGACCGCGCCGCCTTGGAAGAGGAGCGCCGCCTCTGCTACGTCGCCATCACGCGCGCCGAGCGTTACCTCTACGTGACGCACGCGATGCGCCGCCGCGTCTACGGCGAAGAGCTGGCCTCCGAGCCGTCGCAGTTCTTAAACGAGTTGCCGCTCGACTTGATGGAAGACCTGACGCGCGGCCCTTCGTGGCTCTCGTTCGCGCGCTCGTCCGACCGGGTCGAGAACCTGCACGCGGCGCGCGCCCTGCGCGGCGCGCCGGGCGCGGAGCGCGAGCACCGCCCCTACGCCGGCAAGACCTACGACAGCGTGGACTCCATCGCCGAGTTCTTCCGCCAGCGCGGCCAACAACTCAACCCCGACCGCACAAGCAACACATCAACGCCGTCGCCCGCCGGCAAACGCCGCGCCGAACAACCCGGCGCGACCGCCGGCTCGTCCGCTTCGTCAGCTTCGTCTTCATCAACAAGCGGCTTCACGCCCGGCACGCACGTGCGTCATCCGAAGTACGGCCGCGGTCTCGTCCTGCGCCGCGAAGGCACGGGCGACGCCGCCAAGCTCACCGTCAGCTTCCCCGGCTTCGGCCAGAAGAAGCTGATCGAAAAGTACGCCGGCTTGGAGAAGGCTTGAGGGCGCGGCGGCCTCTTGCGCCCGCCGCGCGGGTGGTGCTAACTTCTCCGCCTAAGCTGTACCTGCCCAGACGCCGCAGTCCCGGCGCGGTCACAGTTCGGAAATAACGCCCGGCAACTCAACCGCCCCACAGGAGCACGATCCGCCATGTCATCGCCACGCACGCTCACCGCGATCACGCTCTTGCTCTGTCTCGTCGCCGCCGCGCCGCCGTCCGTCACCCGCGCACAGAAAGTCAGCGCCCGCCGCGCCGCGCCCGCCGCCGGCAAGCTCGCCGCCTCAGACGGCAAGCCGCTCGCGCAACGTCACAAACTCGCGCCCCGGCCGGCGGCCGCCGCGTCCGGCAAGGGCGCGCGGGTGCTCGGCCTCGCGCCGGCTTCGACCTCGTGCCCTATCAAGACACCGATCAGTCCGGGGCAGACCGTCAACGGCACGCTCGCCAGCGGCGACTGTACGCTCTCCGACGGCACGTTCTACGACGAGTACACCTTCAACGCCAACGCCGGGCAGCAGGTCGCCATCTCGATGAACGCCCTCGGCACGAACCAGATTGACACCTACCTGATCCTACTCAAGCCGAGCGAGACCTCGCCGGGGCCGAACACGATCTTCAACGACGACGTAGCGCCCGGCTCGAACACCAACTCGCGCATCCCCGTCAGCGGCTTCATCACGCTGCCCGA
>DASVPY010000094.1:0-85522 GCA_036389395.1 Pyrinomonadaceae bacterium | reverse complement strand
GGCGCGTGGCTCAACCGCTACCGCCGCCTGAAGGTTCGTTACGAGCGGCGCGCAGACATCCATCAGGCGTTCCTCGAACTCGGCTGCGCGCTCATCTGCTGGAACTACATCCAGCATGGGTTTTGAAACGGTGTGTTAGTGCCGCTCGCCGAAGCCAGGGAGTTGAAGGAACATTTCGCGTCGGCCGAGAAGACGGGCACGTTCGCCCTTCAACTCGACGCGCAGAACCGCGCCAAGGAGTACCTGCTCGCCGGCCAAATCACTTATCAAGGCCGCGTCTACAGGCTCGAACAACCGGCGATGAACGTCGCGCGCGCGATGTTCATGCTCTACGGCAACTACAACCCGGCGAGCAGACGCGCGCGCTGGCGCGGCGCGGCCGGCTGGGCGGAAGAGGGCGACGCCGAAGACCGGCCGTTCGAGGCCATCCCCGTCTTCAGCAAGTCGTTCCGCGAAGGCAACGCCGACAAGTTCATCCTCGTCACGGGTTCGGTCGCCGAGGGCGCGGAGGACTTCGGCGACTGTCACGCGTGCGGCACGAAGATCGGCGTCGCGGTCTTCCACCAGCAGGGCGGCGTCTGGAAGCTGGAGGTCGGGCAGAAGGACGTGGGCACTTACGGCGCGTTCGGCACGCCGCCCACGCCCGCCCTCGTCAAAATCGGCGCGGACAGGTACGCGCTCACGCTCTCCTGGGGCGACATCCATCAGGGCGTGACCGACGAGGGCGTTGATTTCATAGATCGTGCCGGCGGCTGTTTCAAAGAAATCCTCTCGCTGCACACCGCCGAAGACACTTCGGGTTTCGGCACGTTCCGCGCCGCCGAAGACAACGTCTCCTTCGACTCAAAGCTCGAATACGTGCCCGGAGCCGATCCGGTCTATTTCGATATCAAGGTCACGACGCGCGGGCGCAAGGGCGTGAGGGTCGGGCGACGCGTCGTGATGCGCCCGTTCGTCGAGGTGAAAGTTTATAAATTCTCCGGCGGCGTTTATAAGCTCGCCGGGCCGGGTTAAAGAAGCGCCGGCTCAGCCGACGACGCGGCACAGCCCCGCGCCCCAGGTGAAGCCGGCGGCGAAGGCGGGCAGCAGCAGGTAGTCGCCGCCGCGCGCGCGACCCGAACGGCGCAGCGTGTCGAGCGCGATGCCCATAGAGGCCGAAGAGGTGTTGCCCAACTCGGCCAGCGTCGAGATCACGCGCTCGTCGCCCGGCGGCAGACCCAGCCCGCGCGCGACCTGCGCCAGCAGGTTCGCGTTCGCCTGGTGTGGGACGATCCAGCCGAGTTCGTGCGCCGCCAGGTTGTTGCGCGCGAGCACGACCTTGCACGCGGCCACGATGCGGCGCGAGGCTTGGAGGATGACCGACTGCCCGTTCATGCGCGGCGCGTAGTCGGCGGCGTACTCCGCAACTGGATGTGCAGCCGCCGTGCCCAGCTCCGTGCCGGGGCAGCGGATGCCGAGGTCGTCCGCGTAACGTCCGTCGGTCGCCAGCAACACGTCAACAATCTCAACCGCCGCGCCCGCGTTCGCGTCTTCACCTTCGACGACGAGCGCGGCCGCGCCGTCGCCGAAGAGCATGGAGAGCGTCCCCGAAGCGGGCGACAGATCGAGGAAGGACGACTGCACGTCGGCCAGGCAGAGCGCGACGCGGCGGGCCGCGCCCGCGGCGACGAGCGCGCGGGCCAGTTGCAGCCCGTAGAGCGCGTTGCAACAGGCCGCGCGGATGTCGAGGCACGGTATCTCGCCGAGTCCTAGAGCGGCTTGGACGGAGGGCGCGCTGCCGGGGATGAAGCGGTCGGGCGTCATCGTGCCGAGCAGTAGGTAGTCCACATCGGCAGCGGCGCGGCCCGCGTCTTCGAGGGCGGCGCGCAGAGCGGCGGCGGCGAGCGCGCTCGTCGTCGCGCCCGGCGCGGCCCAGCGGCGGCTGCGGATGCCGGAGGACTTGAAGATTTGTTCCGGCGTGAGACCGAGTCGCTCCGCGATCTCTTCGTTGGTGACGACCGCGTCGGGCAGGCTCGCGCCCGTGCCGGTGATGAATGCTCGCATCTGGCCCTTAAGTGCTGTGCGCGGCGACGTAGCTCTCGATGGCGGCGATGGTCTGGAAGTTCGCGGGCGTCACGTCCTTGTCCGGCACTTTGATGCCGCACTGCTCTTCGAGCAGGCCGACCAGATCGACGAGCGAGAAGCTGTCGAGCGCGCCCGTCTTGAAGAGGTCGTCGCCGTTGGCGGGCGGCGCGGCCCCGTTGCTCGCGGCGTTGTCCGCCAGGAAGTCCGTGATGGCTTGTGGTAAGGCCATAAAGTTTTCGTCTCCGACTGAATCAGGATCAGTTGCGCGCGATGTTCTGGGGCTTGCCGGCGTCGGTGCGCGTCTTGTAGCGGTCGTAGCCGTCGGCGATTGCCCTGTAGATGAGCGCGCCGACCATTTCCGCGCCCTCGCCGTTCGGGTGCGTCAGGTCGGCCCCGACGAGGTGCTTCTTGCCCTCGTGCCACTTGGCCATCGTGCCCTCGCCGCCCATGGCTTCAAACAGGTTGAAGAACGCGCAGCCGCTCTCCAGCGCGACGCGCCGCTGCATCTCGACGATCTTCGGGATGGACGCGAGCGTGACGACGCGCCCGCCCGCGCGCGTGCCGCGATCCATCGGCGAGACGACGAGGAGCGACGCCTCGGGCAGCGCCGCGCGCACGCGCCGGATCACTTCGCGCAAATCCTGATCGTAGCGCGCCATCTGCTTCTCGGAGGCGTACTGGCTCTCGTTCGTGCCGTAGTTGATGATGACGAGGTCGGGGCGGCGGTGCTGCAACTGCGCGGCCCAGTGCTGCTCGTCCATCACGGTCGCCAGGAGGCCCGCGTACGCGCCGTTGACGCCGAGGCTGTCGTAGACGACGCCGGGGCCTTCGTTCTCCAACACGGCCCCGAACAGGCGCACGCCGCCCGCGACGGTTCTGATCTCGAAAGTGTTCGCCGCGTTCGGCGTCGCCTTGACCTCGTAGAAGCCCGACTCGACCGCGTCGCCCTTCGTCGAGACGGTCTGCGCGCCGCCGCCGTTCACGCTGGCGCTGAACTGGCCGCCGTCGGGCTGGCGCAGGTAGTAGACCTCCATGCGCGAGAAGTTCTTGCCCGTGTCGCCGTCGGCGGCGGGCGCGAAGCGCGCGTACTTGCCCGCGCCCGTCGCGCGGAACGAGACGCCGCCCAAGCCGAAGTCGCCGTCGCCCGTGCCGGGGTTCATCAGCGAGTCGTTCGTCCAGCCGCCGCCGGACGTGAACGTGATCGCCTGGTGGCCGTACCAGGCCCAGGGGCGGTCGATCAGGATGAAGCCGTGCCCGGCGTCGCCGAAGCGCTCTTGCAGGAGGCGGCGCGCGGGGGCCGTGATGCCGTCGTTGGTGATGGGCGAGTCGCCGTAGTGCGTGATGCGCGTGATCGCGCCGGGCTGCTTGGCGTCGGTGCGCGCGAGCGCGGCGTAGAAGGGTTCGAGCGCGCGGGCCGGGTCTTCGATGTCGCGGGCGGTGAGCGCGGGGCCGGCCCCCACTACGTCGGTCGCGGCGGACTGCGTCTCTTCGGTCGCGGCGGGCGTGCCGGGCATCTCGGCGGCGGCGGGCGCGGTCTCGCTGCCCTTGAAGGAGACCAGCTCGCGCGGGCTGGGCAGCATCTCGCGGTAAGTTTGACCTTTGACGCTGAGCCGGCTGGCGAAGCGCGGGACGAAGAGCGGGATCGTCAGGAAGACGGCGACGAGCAGGATGGTCTGCGCCGTCTTGCCGAAGACGATCTTGAGAGCGTCGCTCCTGCGCCCGGCCCGTTGCGGGCGGTCGGCGGTGCTCGCGTCGGCCGCGGCGGTCTCCGGTACGGCGGTCTCGATGAAGTCGTCTATTGCGGACATGGCGCGCTCTCTGGCCTCACGTCTTAGAAGTTGCCGTAGATGAACTGCACGTCGGTGCTCGACAGGTAGTACAGCCCGAAGGCGACGCCGAGGATGACCAACGCCTGCGCGGGCGAAGGCAGCCAGTCCCAGCCGGCGCGTACGCGTTCGAGCGCGTTCGCCGGAACCCAGTGCGAGAGGTAGCCCAAGGCGAGCACTGTCAGGACGGGCGTGGCCAGGTTGGCGGTGGCGAACTGCATCGCGCCGAGGCGCTTCAAGACTTCCCAACTCTGCGCGAGGCTGCCGGCGCGGAACAGCACCCAGCCCAGGCAGACGAAGTGGAACGTGGCGCAGACGCAGGCCGCCTTAACCCACCACTGCTGGCGCGGCCGGCGACGCAAGCGCCTGCGCCGTTGCTCCCACCAGTGGTTCGCACACAGCCCCAGCCCGTGCCAGCCGCCCCAGAGCACGAACGTCCACGCCGCGCCGTGCCAGAGGCCGGCGACGAGCATCGTGAGCACGACGTTGCGGTACAGGTTGAAGCGCCGTTTGCGCAAGCCCCCGATGGACGTGTAGACGTAATCGCGCAGCCACTCGGAGAGCGTGATGTGCCAGCGCCGCCAGAAGTCCACGATGCTGCGGGCGGTGTAGGGCGCGTCGAAGTTGGCGGGCAGGCGGAAGCCGAGCAGCAGCGCCGAGCCGATGGCGATGTCCGTGTAGCCGGAGAAGTCGCAGTAGATTTGCAGCGCGTAGCCGTAGACGGCGGCGAGCGTCTCGACGGAAGAATAGAGCTGCGGCTGGTCGAAGACGCGATCCACGAGGTTGTTGCCGAGGAAGTCCGCGATGGCGATCTTCTTGATCAGCCCGACGAGGATCAGGAAGAGGGCGCGCGCGCCGTCGTCGTTACTGAGCCGGGCGGGGGCGGCGAACTGCGGCAGCAGGTCTCTGGCGCGCACGATGGGGCCGGCGACGACCGTCGGGAAGAAGGCGACGAAGGCGAGGTATTCGACGTAGCTCCGCGTCGGCCGCGTCGTCCCGCGGTACACGTCGAGGACGTAGCTGAGCGAGCGGAAGGTGATGAACGAGAGGCCCAGCGGCAGCGCGAGGCGCGTCAGCAGGACGGGCGCGGTCTGGTGGCCGAGCCGGCCGAAGAGTTCCGCCAGCGAGGCGCTGAAGAAGTTGAAATATTTGAAGACGAAGAGCGCGCCGAGGTCGGTCGCCAGGCTCGCGCCGACGAGCAGTTTGCGCAGCCGCGGTCTGGTCGTCGCGCCGAGGCCGCGCGCGGTGAGGAAGTCCACCGTCGAGAGCAGCAGCAGCAGCCCCAGGAATTTGGGGTTCCACAGCGCGTAGAAGTAGTAGCTGACGACGAGCAGGAAGAGCACGCGCAGGCGGCGGCTCGGGGCCGCCAGCCAGTGGGCGAAGAAGACAACCGCCAGCAGAAACAGATAAGCGCCGCTTGTGAACAGCATTGTCTGAACTCCGGGCTAAGCATGAAGCCTCGACCGGCTGGATGTAGACGTGGAAACCAACGGCGGCCCACCGTGGTTTACTACGAAGCGGTTTAGTGTCTATCACCCACGAACGGGCCGGGCCGTCCACCTATGGCAACCCCCGGCAGGGGGCGGAACGCCGTCGTGTGGTGAATCGTGAGTTACCTGCTCGTTGCGAGAGTGGCGCTGGTGCGCACCGCTATCAGAAGAGACTCACCTGGCCATCAGAGCGCGGGCAATATACAAAACCGGCGGCCCGAGGTCAAGCAGTTTACCTGCCCCGTTAGGGTGTCAGGGTCAGGTTGCGGGCAGCGCCGGGCCGGTCACTTGAGCTGGCAGATGTCGAGGACGTTCATGTCCGTGTAGTCGAGGTTCTCGCCGCCCATGGCCCAGATGAAGCTGTAGCTCGAAGTGCCCGCGCCCATGTGGATCGACCAGGGCGGCGAGACGACCGCCTCCGAGTCCGCCAGCACGAGGTGGCGCATCCCGTCAGGCTCGCCCATGAAGTGCATGACGCGCTGGTCTTCCTTCAGGTCGAAGTAGAAGTAGACCTCCGAGCGGCGGTCGTGCAGGTGCGGCGGGCAAGTGTTCCAGACGCTGCCCGGCTTCAGCATCGTCAGCCCCAGCAGGAGTTGCGCCGACTTGCAGACGGCCGGCACGACGTACTGGTAGATCGTCCGCTCGTTCGATGTCTCGCGCGCGCCGAGTTCCAGCGGCACGGCGCGCTCGACGGAGATGTGTACCACGTCGAAGCGCGCGTGCGCGGGCGTCGAGGCCAGGTAGAAGCGGGCCGGCGCGGCGGCGTCGGCCGACTCGAACGTCACCTCGCTGCTGCCCATCGGGATGTACAAGCCGTCCTTCGGCCGCAACTCGTAACGCGCGCCGTCCACCGTCACGACACCAGCGCCCGCGCCGACGTTGACCGCGCCGAGTTCGCGCCGCGCCAGGAAGGGCTGCCCCTTGGCCGAGGCCGGCTCCTGCTGCGCGGGCAGCGCGAGCGGCTCGCGCGCGGGCGACGCGCCGCCGATGACGAAGCGCTCGTAGTGCAGATAGTCGAGGCGCAGTTCGCCTTCGGCGAAGAGGTCTGCGAGCAGGTAACGGTCGCGCAACTCTGCGTTCGTCGCGCCGTCCACGGAGCCTGGGTGCGTGGCGTAGTAGGTCTTGCGGTACATGGCGAATCAGACTTTACGCCGGGTCGGGCCGGCGCGGCAACAGACCGGGCACGAGGCTCAGAAGCGGAAGACGGTGTCGAACTGGAGGCGGTGCGTGGCGCGGTTGAGCGAGCCGGGCGGCGTCTGGCCGAACGCGCCGAGCAGACCGTGCGGGCGCTGCGAGATGAGGTCGGTGAAGGTCAGCACGACGCGCGGGGCGAGCGCGTAGTTGAAACTCAGCCGATGCACGCGCACGTCTGAGCCTTGCAGGATGTCCGAGGCGTTGAAGGGCGTGAGCACGGCGTCCTTCTCGATGCGCAGGAAGGTGTAGCCGAACAGCATATCGCCGCGTTGCAGTTGCCGGTTCCGGGTTAGCTGTTCCAGATCGCACTTCCCTTCGCCGTGCAGCCGGCAGACCCGCAGCTCGGCCCAGACGCCGTCGGCTTCGTCGTTGGGCAGCAGCCGGTTCGCGCCGTCCGGGCCGGCGGTGACGACGGCGTGCGCCTGCGTGTTATGCACGTAGTCGAGCAGCAGCAGCACCGGGTAGCGCTTGTTGCTGGTGAGGTCGAGCTGCGCGATCAGATCGACGAGGTTGTAGCCGGAGCTGAGCCGGCCGTCGCGGTTGACGGCGTTCGTGTTGGCGTTCGACGCACCTATCCCAGCGCCGGTGACGAAGGCGTCGCGCGGGATGGTGACGGTGGTCGTGACGGTCTGCGCGGGCGTGGTCGCGGTCGCCGGGATCGTGATCGTGACGGGGATTTGCAGTTGCGCGCCGAAGACCTGGAGCGGCGCGATGAACTGCGTGCCGGAGAAGTAGAGATCTGCGGCCGAGAGCGTGAGCGCGGCCTTCGGCGTCAGCCTGAGTTCCCCGCTCACCTGCGCGCCGTAGAGCGCGAGGTCGCGCCCCGCGCGCCGCGACTGCTCGACGCTGACGCGCCCGTCCGCGCCGAGAACGAACGCGGAGTTGCGTTCGAGCAACGGCAACTGCCAGGCGAGGAACGTCAGCGACTTGAGCCGCGACTTCTCGCCGAAGGAGCGCTTGTACTGCTCGTTCAGACCTTCGGGCATCAAGTCCACGTCAATCGTCATCTCGGTCGAGAGCCAGGGCGTCTTGAACTTGCCGCCTTGCAGGCGCAAGCCCGGCACGCCCTTGGGCTTGTAGGTGACGTAGGCCTGGTCGAGACCGAACGGCTTGCGGCTGAAGAAGTCGGTCATCGTCTCGTTGGTCGAGATGAGGTCGGGGTAGTTGCCGGTGGCGAGGCGCAGCCCCCACTCGATCTCGCGCTCGCCCTTGGCGATCTCGCGCCCGAACTGTCCGCTCATCTCAAGGCGAGCGCGGTAGCGGGCGCGGTTGCGCGGCGTCAGCTCGTTGCCGAGGATGGCGGGGTTGGCGCTGTTGGGCAGCGCGTTCAACTGCCCGAAGATGCCTTCGTAGCGCAGCCGCAGGTCGCCTTTAAAGTTGAACGTGCCGAGCCGCCGCGTCAGCGACTCGTCGGTCTGCTTGTTCTGCGCCTCGACGCGCGCTAGCCGCTCCTCAAGCTGCGTCAGCTTCTGGTCGGCGAGTTGCGGCACGCCCGCCTCCGTCGCGCTGATCGTCTCCGCGTCGTTGCCTATCGCGGCGGCGTTGAGCGTGCCCTCGGCATTGACCGTCG
Source organism: Pyrinomonadaceae bacterium (assembly GCA_036389395.1). Lineage (GTDB taxonomy): Bacteria > Acidobacteriota > Blastocatellia > Pyrinomonadales > Pyrinomonadaceae > QHXQ01. The sequence continues at coordinate 77,378 of DASVPY010000094.1, read as the reverse complement.
GCGCGTCGCCGGCCGGCGTGGTGTAAGCCGCCGCGACCAGCGGCGCGGGCGGGCGCTGCGCGCGCAACTCGCCCAACACTTGCGCCTGTTGCAGCAGCGCGGCGCGCAGCCGTTCGATCTCCTGCTGCTGCTCGCGCAACAGACGCCGCTGCTCGTCCAGCCCGCGCCGCAACTCTTCAAACTCGCCGCGGCCGACGGTCGCCGCGCCGGCCGGCGTGGCCTCAGCCTGCGGCGGCGCGGGCTGTTGCGCGAGCGCGGCGACGGCGCAGACGACGAGGAGCAGAAACGACGGCAAGGGCCGGAGAGCGTGCGACAGCATTGAGACATACCTCCATTGATGCGGCCGGGCGCGCCCGGCCGCGCGTTCAACTCAGGACGACGTAGAGCGGGTAAGGTATCACGCGGCGGGGGGCGCGGGAAGGAAAGCGATCTTAAATGTCAGAAGCTAAAAGTCTGGGAATTTCTTTGCGTTCCTTTGCGGCCCGCTCTGCGGCCTTTGCGGTTAAGTCCGAAAGCATTTAACCGCAAAGGCCGCGAAGTTGGCCGCAAACGAACGCAAAGGAAATCTTAATGCGGCTCGACGAGGTAAAGGTCGCGGCCGGCGCGTTCGACGACGAGGGTGTCTGGGTCTGTGTCGTAGTCTTCGCGGCGGAACGCGCGGTGGTCGAGGAAGCCGAGGTTGACGCGGCGGCAGGTCGCCTCGTCGAGCGCCGACGCCATCGTGATGCGGTAGCGCGGGACGACGTGCCCCGCCTCGTCGCGCTGCCCGGCGTAGGAGACGTGCGCGAGGTGCGCGGCCACGGCCAGGTTCGCTTGCAGTTCGGTCGAGAGCGCGACCATCTCGCGCACGCGGTCGAGCGGCGCGTAGCCGTACTTCTCAATCAGCAGCCCGTGCGTCTCCGAGATGGCGTTCAGGTGCGGCGCGTAGATGATCAACTCGCCGCCCTCCTCGATGATGCCGCCGAGCTTGTAGCTCGCCTTGCCGCCGACCCAAAGCTCGTCGTAGTGCTCGTCCAGCAGCGCCACGACGCGCCGGTACTTGCGCCCCGTGTACTTGATGTGGACGCCGCGACTCACCTCGGCCGCGCGGCGCAGGGCCGCGCGCACGTCGCCGGCGAAGAGCGCGTGCGTGCGCAGCCGGTTGTCGTCGCCGCGCGTGACGACGGAGTTGAGCGAGATGATGCGCGCGGGCACGAGATCGGCCGCCGCCTCGATCATGTGGCGCGTGGGCGTCTCGACGCGCCCGATCACGTTCTCGATGGAGGCGAGCGCGCCCAGCCAGTGGGTCGCGTGCGTCAGATCAGGCCCGGCGACGCCGGGGAAGAAATACTTCGCGCCGCCCGCGAAGCCCGCGACCTCGTGCGGCACGGTCGCGCCGAAGACGAGCACGGTGTCGTAGCGCCCCGGCGCGAGCAGGCGGTTCAGGCTGACCGGCACGGCCTCTGAGATCAGGCCGCCCGTCAGCTCGCGCACCTGTTCGGCGCTCAGCTCGCCGAGCGTCACCAACTCCTCGGGCCGGTTCCACTGGTGGTCGTAGATTTGGCCGAGGGCCGCGAACGCCGCGCCGTCGGCGAGTCCGACCTTGGCGCGCTTCTCCGCCTCGGTCATGGGCATGTGCGTCCCTTGCGCGATGAGCGCGTCGAAGGCGGCGACGCCGCGCGCGCCGAGGATTTCGTCGGCGAACGGGAAGATGATGTCGGTGTTGTCGTCGCGCGTCTTGTCGGGGATGACGGCGAGCACGCGCGCGCCGGGCGCGACGCTCAAGAGCGCCTGTTCGACGATGGCGCGCAACTCGGCCGGCGACAGATCGAGTTCGGGCGCACCTTGCCCGACCACGGAAGGCGCGGGTTTGCTAGTCATGCTTACTCCCCTTTGTCCGAAATTTATGCCGAGCCACGAGCCGGCTTGTGAACGTCGGCGCGCCGCCCTCACGGCTACAGACCGAACCGGCCGCGGATCGTGTTGACCAACTCTTCGGGCGGCGTGTTCACGTCGCAGTAAAACGCCTGCTCCGGCTCTTCGAGCGCGGCGAGTTGGCTGTCGAGCATCTCCGGTTTCATGAAGTGCCCGCGCCGCCGTTCGAGCCGCGCGCGGATGACGGCGGCGTCACCTTTGAGATAGACGAGCTTGACCGTCTCGTCAAGCACGAGCCGCGCGCGGTAGCTGCCCTTGAGCGCCGAGCAGGCGAAGACGGCGCACGCCCCTTGCGCGACGCAACGCCGGATCACGCCGCTCAGACTCTCAAGCCACAGCGCGCGGTCGGCGTCGTCGAGCGGCACGCCGCGCCGCATCTTCTCGATGTTGGCGGGCGGGTGGAAGTCGTCGGCGTCGTAGAAGGGACAGCCCAGCGCGGCCGAGAGCTTGCGCCCGACTGTCGTCTTGCCGGAGCCGGCCACGCCCATCAGGATTAAGACCATCACGCCCTCTCCCGCCCGCGCCGAGTTTGCAACGCGCACTTGCTAACGCTGGATGCGCGCCGAGCCGCCCTTGGCGAACGCACGCACCTGCTCGACCGTCGCCATCGTCGTGTCGCCGGGGAACGTGGTCAGCAGCGCGCCGTGCGCCCAGCCCAGCTTCAAGGCCTCTTCCGGCGACTCGCCCGTCATCAGGCCGTAGAAGAACCCGGAGGCGAAGCCGTCGCCGCCGCCCACGCGGTCGAGCACGTCGAGTTCGGCGGTCGGGGCCGTGTAGGTCTGGCCGTTGATCCACGCGACGGCGCTCCAACTGTGCCGGTTCGTCGTCTGCACCTCGCGCAAGGTCGTCGCCACGACCTTGACCTGCGGGTGGCGCTCGACGACCTCGTCGATCATCAGGAAGAAGGCGCTCGGATCGAGCTTCGAGCGTTTGCTCACGTCCTGCCCGTGGACGCCGAGGCCCTTCTGCAAGTCCTCTTCGTTGCCGACGAGCACGTCCACGTTCTCGACGATGCGCCGCACGGTCGCCAGCGAGCGGTCGTAGCCGCCGCCGATCTTCCAGAGCTTCTCACGATAATTAAGATCGTAGGAGACGACCGCGCCGGCCCGCTTCGCGGCCTGCGTCGCCTCGACGATCAACTCGGCGGTCGTCTCGGAGAGGGCCGCGAAGATGCCGCCGGTGTGGAACCAGCGGACGCCGCCCGCGAAGATCGCGTCCCAGTCGAAGTCGCCGGGCTTCAGGCGCGCCGCCGCCTCGTTCGAGCGGTTGTAGAAGACGACGGGCGCGCGGACGCCGTGCCCGCGGTCGCTGTAGACCGCGGCCATGTTCGGCCCCGTCACGCCGTCGTGCTCGAACCACTTGTAGAAGGGCTGGACGCCCATCGCCCGCACGCGCTCGGCGATCAGATCGCCGATGGGGTAGTTGACCATCGCCGAGACGATGCCGGTCTTCATGCGAAAGCAGTCGGCCAGGTTGGCGGCGCAGTTGAACTCGCCGCCGCTCACGTGTACCTGGCACTCGCTCGCCTTGCGGAACGGGATCAGCCCCGGATCGATGCGGTGGACGAGCGCGCCCAGCGACACGAAATCCAGCGCGCCGTCGGGACGAATCTTCAAACCGTCAGCCATGTTTCACTCCTTATCTGTAAGAGAAGCCAGGAGCCAGGAGTCAGAAGCCAGAAGCAGGAAGAAGACAGGCCAGCTATTCATTCCGGCTTCTGGCTTCTGACTCCTGGCTTCTTCTTGATCCCTCATCCCTCCGCCCTTCCCTCTCATACTCCGCCGAACGCCGAGAAGCCGCCGTCCACGGGGACGACGATGCCGGTGACGAAGCCGGCGGCCGGCGACAGCAGCCACAGGAACGTGCCCAGCAGATCGGCCGGCTCGCCGAAGCGGCCCATCGGCGTGTGGTTGATGATGCTCTGCCCGCGCGGCGTCAGCGCGCCCGTCTCCTTGTCGGTCAGCAGAAAACGGTTCTGCTCGGTCAGGAAGAAGCCGGGCGCGATGGCGTTGACGCGGATGCGCGGGCCGTACTCCTGCGCCAGATGCACCGCGAGCCACTGCGTGAAACTGTTGACGCCGGCCTTGGCCGCCGAGTAGGTCAGCACGCGCGTCAGCGGGCGGAAGGCGCTCATCGAAGAGACGTTCAGGATCACGCCCTCGCCCTGCTCGGCCATGCGCCGGCCGAAGACCTGCGACGGGAAGATCGTGCCCAGCAGGTTCAGGTCGAAGACGAACCGCAAAGCCTCTTCCGGGATGTCGAAGAAGGAGAGATCGGGGCGCGTCGTCGCCTGCGGGTGGTTGCCGCCCGCGCCGTTCACGAGGGCATCAACGCGCCCGAACTCCGCGACGACCTCCTCGGCCGCGCGCTCCAACTCCGCCTGCTTCGTCGCGTCGCCCGCGACGGCCAGGACGCGCCCCGGCCCTTGCGTCTCCGCGAACAGGCGCGTCACCTTGTCGCGGTCGCGGGCGAGCACGGCCACCTGCGCGCCGCACCCGACCAGCGCCTCGACCATCACGCGCCCCAGCACGCCCGTCCCGCCCGTCACGACCACCGTGCGCCCGGTGAAGTCGTATATCTTCGTCAGCTCAGCTAAGTTCATCTTCACGCCCCGTTCGATTGCGGATTGCGGATTGCGGATTGCGGATTGAAAGAACAGGTGGACGGCGGAGCGGACTTTTGTCCCCTTAATCCGCAATCCGCAATCCGCAATCCGCAATCCGTTCAGTTGCCGATGAAGAGCGGCTTCAGGTGGCGCTCGTAGAGGTTCTCGGTGACGTTCCTGGCGACGGTGGCTTCGCACGCCTTGAGCGTGTTCAGGTAGCGGTCGCCCAGCTTGGCGGCGACCTTGTAGCCGACGTGGAGCAGTTGCCGCAGGTGCGGGTTGTAACCGGGGTTGCGCTGGTCGTGCCGCAGCGCCGAGACGAACTGCTCGGACGACCAGCCGCGCACCTCTTCCTCGGAGGGAAGCTGCGCGCGGTCTATGTCAATGACGGTCGCGTAGGGCGCGCTCAACGCGTCAATGTCGGCGAGCGCCTTGGCGTAAATGTCTTTCGCCAGTTGCAGGCCTTCGCCGCCGCTCTCGGCCAAGCCGATCACCTCTTCGAGCCAGTTCGTGCCGGCGGTCTTGACGTGAATCCCAGCGCCCGTGCGCTTGAGCGCCGCGCGGATCGGGCCGTAGATCGAGAACTTGTCGCTGCCCGAATGGACGCTCAGCTTCAGGTTGTCGGGCAGCTCGTACTTGCCGACCGCGTAGGCGATGACCGCGAGGTCTTCGTTGAACTCTTTCTCGAACTGCGCCACGTCGCCCACGTAGTCCACGCCCTTGTTGAAGCGCCCCGTGAACTTCGGCGCGACGGTCTGCGCCGGAATCTTCTCGTCGGCGATGGCGGCGAGGATGACGAGCAGTTCGGGCGGCGTCTGCGGGCTGTCGGTCTCGTCCATCGAGACTTCGGTGATGAACTTGCCCGCGCCCTTCTGCGCGGCGATGTGGCGGTAGAGCCGGCCCGCCTCCTGCACGGCGTTGAGGAACTTGTTGGCGATGCGCTCGATCTCCGCGCGCGTCGTCTCGAACGGCGCGGCGATGCCGGGAATCTCAAGCCGGCCGATCAACTCCGGGTGGCGCTCGACGAACGCCTGCACGTCTTCGGCCGCCGCGGGCTGGCCGATGGCGTCGGCCACGTCGAGCGTGTAGAAGTCTGAGTTGTCAATGAAGTCGTCAACGATCTCCAGGCGTATGTGATCGGCGTCCACGTGGAAGGGCTTCGTCCAGTCCAGTTCGCGCACCGCCACCTCGGCCGCGGCGCGGACGCTCGCGGGCTGCGAGCCGACTGTCGTGTGCTCGCGGTACGACTTGTTCCAGACGGGCACAACGTCCACGCCCTGCTGCGCCGCCAACTGGCAGGCGCGCAACTGCGCCCGCGCCTGCTGCGCGAACCGATCCCCGACGCCGAACGAATATTTTTCCAGCCGCAACTCGTTGCTCATCATCTCCTCCTTAACTTGAAAGGGCCGCCCGTGAAAGGCCGGCGTGCCCTAACATTCCACTGCAAAACGCCCGGCCCTACAGCCGGACTAAATCCGCGATCTTAACGGGGCGCTGCTGCTCGACGCTCTTGCGCGCGGCGATGCCCGTCAGGCACGACATCGCGCCCGCGCGCGAGTCGGGCAGGCGCATGTAAGCGGGCACTTTCGTGTTCCTGAAGATCAGGTCGCGGAGCCGGTCGTCGCCGCCGCCGTGCCCGCCCTTGAGGTCGGGGACTTCCACCTTGCGGCGCGTGCCGGCGCGGTTCGTGCCCCCGCTCTTGATGACGTAAATCTCGCTCTCCTCCGCCTCGGGCCACGGCTGGCGCTCGTAGTCGCGCACCTCAAGCCGCCCCAACTCGCCGTTGAAGGCCAGCCGGTAGCCCTCGATGGGCATGAAGGCGTTGAGCGAGTAGCTCATGTGCACGCCGTTCGAGTACTGCACCACGGCCGACATCGTGTCGTAGATGTCCACGTCCTCGCGGTAGACGCAGCCGTCGCGGTAATAGTGATCAACGTCCTCGCACGCGGCGTAGAGCTTCATCCGGCGCGCGTCCTTCGTCATGTCGTAGTAGAAGCGGCACTCGGACTTGTAAGGGCACGGGCGGCAGTGCGTATAGCGGAACGGCCCCTTCTGGCCGTAGACCTCAAGACTGGCCTGCGCGGAGACTTCGACCGGATCGGCGTCGAGCCACCAGTTGACGAGGTCGAAGTGGTGCGTCGCCTTATGCACCCAGAGGCTGCCGCCGCCGCGCTTCAAACGATGCCAGCGGCGGAAGTAGTCCGCGCCGTGCGTCGTGTCCAGATACCAACTGAAGTCCACCGAGAGGACGCGCCCGATCTCGCCCGACAGGAGCAGTTCTTTGATCTTCTGGTGCTTCGGCGCGTAGCGGTAGTTGAAGGTGACGACGATGTTGCGCTTGGCCTTCTTCTCGGCGTCGAGGATGTCCTGGCACTTCTGCTCGTCGGTCGTCATCGGCTTCTCGGTCATCACGTCCACGCCGCGCTGAAGGCCCTTGACGATGTAGTCGCGGTGGAAGCCGTCCACGGTCGTGACCATGAGCAGGTCTGGGCGCGCCTTGTCCATCATCTCGTCGAAGTCGGAGAAGGAAGGACAGTCCACGCCGATCAGTTCGCGCGCCACGGCCGCGCGCTTGGGGTTGATGTCGCAGAGGCCGACGAACTCCAACACGTCCGGGTAACGCTGGGCGAGATCGCGCCCCCACATGCTGGTGGCGCGGTCGCCCGTGCCCACGATGGCGTAGCGGCGGCGCGCGGGCCGGACGGACGCCAACGCCGCGCCGCTGCCCAGCACGAACGACCCCGCCGCCGCCGCGCCCGCCGTCTTCACGAAATCTCTGCGATTCAGATTGTTTGGCTCAGCCATAAAAAATACAGTGACGAGTGACGAGCTAAAAAGCAGTGACGAGTGCCGAGCAAGGACAAGTTTTTAACTCGTCACTTGTCACTCGTCACTGCTTTATCCGTCACGGCTTTTTTTCTTAGGTACTTGGCCAGGCCGAGCTTCTGCTCTTTGATCCCTTCGACGGCGAGGGCGGCCATGAGTTCAGCGCCGAGGGGCGAGAAGTGCGTGTTGTCTTCGACGCCCTGCGGGTAGTTCGGGTTCTCGCCGGCCTTGAGTTGCAGGAAGAGCTTGCGCGACTCGTCGGGGCCGTAACGCTTGAGCACCTGCTCGCTCTTGCGGTGCATGTCTATGAGCGCCACCTTCTGCTCGGCGGCCACCGCCCGCACGAGGTCGGGGTACTGGCCGTGCGTGTCGTAGAACGCGCCGTGGCTGTCGAAGCGGCGGCGCATGACGGGCGTCAGCAGCACGGGCGTCGCGCCCTTCGCGCGCACGTCCGCCACGAAGTTCGTCAGGTTGCGGCTGAAGTCCGCGGGCGGCGTGTAGCGGTCGGTCTTCTCCGGCGACTCGTCGTTGTGCCCGAACTCGATGAAGACGTAGTCGCCCGGCTTGAGCTTGGCGACGATGGCCAGCCAGCGCCCCTCGCTGATGAAAGTGCGCGTGCTGCGACCGTTCTGCGCGTGGTTCTCGACGCGGACTTTGTTCACGTCGAAGTACTGCTGCAAGGCCTCGCCCCAGCCCGTCTCGGGCCGCTTGTTGGACTGCTTCTCGGCCATCGTCGAGTCGCCCGCCAGGTAGACGGTCACTGGGTCGCGGCCCAAAGCGACGGTGGCGAGCGCGAGGAGCGCGAGCAAAGTTGAGGCGACTTTCATAAGCTTCACTCAGTTCCCACTCTCGACGACCTGCCCGTTGATCCGCACGTCCTTCATGGTAATGGACTGCACGTTCTCGACGACGTTCGGCTTGGCGACGTTGTCGAAGGTGCTGTCTTCGACGGTTATGTCGGCGATGGGCGCGTGCTTGAAGCCGCGCAGGTAGAGCGCGTACTTGCTCTTGCCGCTGCGCACGTTGCGCACGCCGACGTTGCGCACGACGGGCGTGAACTTACCCTTCTCGCCCTCCTCGTAGTAGAAGTCCACGGAGACGACGGCGTCCGCCACCTGCCCGACCTGCACGTCGCGCATGTAGATGTGTTCGAGCGTGCCGCCGCGCGCGGCGTTGTTCTTGAAGCGCAGGGCGCGGTCGAGGTTCGGGCTGTCCATCCGGCAGTTCTCGGCGAACAGGTAGCGGACGCCGCCCGAAATCTCGCTGCCGATGGTCACGCCGCCGTGCCCGTCCTTCATCTCGCAGCCCTGGATGACGATGTTCTCGCACGGCACGCCCAAGCGCCGCCCGTCGGCGTTGCGCCCGGACTTGACGGCGATGCAGTCGTCGCCCGTGTCGAACGTGCAGTCCTTGATGAGCACGTCGGTGCAGGACTCCGGGTCGCAGCCGTCGTTGTTCGGCCCGTGGCTCTTGATCTTCACGCCGCGCACGGTGACGTTCTTACAGAGGACGGGGTGAATCTCCCACATCGGCGAGTTGATGATCGTCACGCCCTCGATGAGCACGTTCTGGCAGCGGTAGGGCTGGATGAACTGCGGGCGCAGGTAATGACCTTCGCCGAAGACGCGCTCGGCGACGGGCACGCCGCGCTCGACCATCTCGGTGAGCGCGTCGCGGGCTTTGAGTTGGTTGGGCTGGCCCTTCTGCCAGCCGCCCTCTGCGTTGCCCTTCCAGGGCCACCAGTGCTCGCGGTCGCTCTGGCCGTCGAGCGTGCCCGCGCCGGTGACGGCGACGTTGCGCTGCTCGAAGGCGTAGACGAACGGCGAGTAGTTCATCAACTCCATGCCCTCCCAGCGCGTGAAGACGAGCGGCAGATATTGCTTCGGGTCTTGACTGAACTTGAGGGTCGCGCCTTCGGAGACGTGGAGGTTGACGTTGCTCAGCAGATGGACAGGGCCGGTCAAAAACGCACCGGCCGGGACGACGACGCGCCCGCCGCCCGCCTTGTTGCAGGCGGCGATGGCCTGGCGGATGGCGGCCGTGCAGTCAGTGCGGCCGTCGGGCTTCGCGCCGTAGCGCGTCACGTCGAAGTCGCGGCGCGGGAAGACGGGCGGCTTGATGCGCGCGAGTATCTGCGGCACGAGCGCCCACGGGTCGTCGTCGGCCGCGGCGCGCGCGCGCCCGGAGAGCAGAGTCGGCGCGACGAGCACGCCCGCGCCGCTGGCGATGAAGGTCTTGAGAAAATCGCGCCGGTTCGTCATCTCTCACCTTACCTCCGCGTCCTTTGCGGCCCTCTTTGCGCTCTTTGCGGTTAAGTCCGAACGCTTTAACCGCAAAGGACGCTAAGCGCGCCGCAAAGGAACGCAAAGGAGTTAGCTTTTCAGTTCGCGCCAGCGTTGCCGCCACGCCGGGTAGTCTTTATCGAGCAGGCGCGCGGGGTCGTCGGTGTACCAGCGGTAGCCGTTGCGCCGCTCCGGCTCGATCTCGGCGACGCTGTAGCGGACGACGTTGTCGCGCCCCTCGAAGACGGGCCGGTTCGTGCCGATCTCGTAGAAGCGCGCCCAGAGCGGCGGCGCGTGCGGGTCGGCGACGACCATGCGCTCGTAGCCGCTCGGCTGCGCCGGGTCGCGCCGCTCCACCCAACGGATGCCGCTCAGTTGCGCGCGCTTGAACCACGCGACCGCGCCCTCGACCGCCTCGACCACGCGCGCGTCGGGGCGCTCGCTCTGCATCAGGAAGCGCACGATGTCCACGCTCTCAAGACTCGCCAGCGAGATCGGCTCGAAGCGGCGCGCGGCGGCCGGCGCGAGCGTCACCTCGTCGTGCTGCGCGCCCCAGATCGTGCGTTGCCCGCCGACCAAGACCTGCGTCTTCAGGATGCACTCGACGCCTTTAGCGACGGCCTCGGCCGCGCGCGCGCGGCGCGCCGCGTCCACGAAGGCGTAAGCCGACTTGCGCTGCGCGATGTCGCGGAGCAGGCGCATGACGCCGATCATCGCGCCGTCGTTGTAAGTGATGTGCGTGTAGTAGCCTTCGCGCAGCGGGTAATACTGCGGCCAGCCGCCGTTCGCGTACTGTGCTTTGAGCAGGTAGTCCATGCCCTTGAGGAACGCTTCCTTGTGCCGCTCGGTGTGCGCGGCGTTATAAACGCGGGCGAGGAAATTTAACTGGGTGTAGGTCGCGCCGTTGTCAATCGTGCCGTGGTCTTCCTGGCGCTCGCGCGCGATCTCGGCCTGCTGCGATCCGCTCAGGACGGCCGCCATGTCTATGTTCTTGGGCCAGCCGCCGGAAGGGTACTGGTAGAGCAGTACGTTGTCGGCGACGCGCACGGCTTCGGGCGTCGCGTACCAGTCGGGCTTCTGCCGCAGCGCGTCGTCCCACTTGACGGCCGGCACGGGGGCGGCCGGCGTTGGCGTCTGCGCGGCCGCGAACGGCGCGCAGCAGATGAGCGTCAGGAGCACGCGGGCGGCTGTTAGTCTCATCGTCCCTGCCTGTGTCTGTTAGGTCTTGCGCGGGCCGCGCGACGCGACTGCCCGCTGGCCCGGAAGCAACGTGAGCCGCCCGGAGGCGACCTGCCAGGGGCGGCTCACGTCTACTTGCCGGTCGGGTGGATGCCGCCACCCGCGGAAAGGGTTAGAAGGTGAACTTCGCGCCGAGCTGGATGTCGCGCGGCAGGTTGCGCTGCACGCCGGCCGAGAAGCCGAAGCGCGCGTTGCTCGGGTCGAGGTTGAAGTCGATCACGTACGGCGTGTTGAAGGCGTTGAGCGCCTCGGCACGCAGTTGCAGCCGCTTGCCCTCGGCGAGGTCGAAGTTCTTCGTCAGCGACAGGTTGACGGCCCGGTACGGCATCTGCCGGATGTTGTCGTACGTCGAGGCGAAGTTGCGCAGGCCGAACGAGTTCAGGCGCGTGAACCCGGCAATCGGGAAGATCGGCAGGTTCGTGCAGCGCGTCGTGTCCGTACACTCGAAGACGCCGAACTTGTGCCCGGCCCCGTCACCCTCGAACGTCCGCGCGGTGATCGATTTCGGATCGCCGCTGTAATAGATGTTCTGGGTGAAGTTGAAGGGCTGGCCCGACTGCCACTCGTAAGTGCCGTTGAGCTGCCAGCCGCCGATGACGGCGTCCACGAGGCGGTGCGCGTCGCCGCCGAAGCGCCGGCCGCGGCCGAAGGGCAGCCGGTAGCTGGCCGCGATGGTGTAGCGGTGCGGGCGGTCGTCGGGCGAGAGGCGATCCTCAAGCTCTGGGTCGGACGGGTTCAGGTAGCTGAGCTTCTCGCGCAGGCGCGACCACGTGTAGGTCACGTTGAAGGTCAGGTCTTGCGAGAAGCGCTTGCTGCCCTGGAACTGGAACGAGTTGTACTGGTTCGTGCCGTTGTACTCCTGCACGAACACGTTGGTGAACTGCGGGAACGGCAGCAGCGACTGCGCGCGGGTGATGGTCGCCGCCGTGTTGAACGGGCTGGTCGCCAGCGCGGTGTTATTGAACAGGTTGCGGAACGGGTTGGTGACGGTGGCCGACAGGAACGTGTTGGCCGCCTCGGAGGTCGCCGGATCAGTCCCGAGGAACTGGCGTGGGACGAAGTTGATGTTGCGGTTGACCGCCAGGTTGTAGCCGTGCGACCAGACGTAGTTGGCCTCGACGACGAACTGGCCGGGCAGCTCGCGCTGGATGCCGACGATCAGGCGGTCGAACTTCCCGTTCAGGCGGTTGCCGGGGATGACGCCGGCGTCCGACGCGCCCACGTCCTGACCGATGCGCGAGAGCAGGCCGAGGCTCGCGCCGGGGGCCGGGGTCAAGCCGTTCGGGAACGGGTTGTCGAGCGTCGCGACGAAGGTGCGCCCCTGGTCGTTGGTCGGGACGAACGGGGTCGAGGCGGAGAAGCCCGGCTGGTAGGGCGCTTCGATGCGGAACGGGGCCATGAAGACGCCGAACCCGCCGCGCAGCACGGTCTTCTCGTTCCACTGGTAGGCGATGCCGACGCGCGGCTGGATGTTGCGCTTGTCGCCGTTCCAGGCCCCGCGCCGGTCGCCGGCCGGGAAGGTCAGCCCGCCGAGCACGCGGAAGTTCTCCGGCGTGACGACGAAGGCGGCCGGGTTGGCGTTGTAGGCCGTGGTGTAGGCGGCGCGCGCCGCCGCCTCGACGGGACTCGGCGTGAGCCGGTCGAAGCCGTTGGCGATGCGGTCGAAGCGCTCGGTCGTGCCGGTCTCCACCTCGTAGCGCAGCCCGAGGTTGAGCGTCAGCTTCGGCGTGACGCGGAAGTCGTCGTGGACGAAGAAGCCGTGGTAGACCGACTGCGCCGAGTAGTTGGTCGCGGTCGTGTCGATCAGGCTCTGCGAGGTCGAGGTGGACGGGATGCCGAGCAGGAAGGCCGCCACGTCGCGCCCATAGGCCTGGCGGTTCGTGTTGGCGTTGGCCGCGGTGACCGTGCCGGTCGTGGTGGTCGTGCCGCTCGTCACGTAGGTGCCGTCGAAGAAGAAGCGCCCGCCCTGGAAGCCGTTGGTGGCGAAGTTCTCGCGGAGCACGCGCAGGTCGTAGCCGGTCTTGATGGTGTGGTTGCCGTGGATGTGGGTCACGGTCGGCTGCGCCGAGAAGGTGTAGAAGGGCCGCAGCAGGCCCTCGTTGTAGTCGGAGCGGTTCGAGCCGAGGGTCGAGCGCACGGGGCGCTGCGCATCGAGGGTGAAGATGTCGAAGCGCGGCAGGAACTGGTAGCCGCGGGTGGCGGCGACGAACGCCGGGCTGAAGCCGAGCGCCGCCAGGTCGAAGGTCTGCAACGCCTGGCGCTCCTGCATGAAGCGGTTGAGGCTCGTCTTGAAGTCGAAGACCGTGCTGCCCGAGAGCGTCGCCGTGTAGCCGATGTTGCCGCCGTCGTTGGTGCGGAACTCGACGCCGGCCGTCGGGTTGACGCCGTTGACCGTGCCGGCCCAGTTGTAGCGATCCTCGGGGTTGAAGCTGTGGTAGTAGTTACCGTAGACGTGCTGGTTCTGGTTGATCTGGTGATCGATGCGCGTGAGCCAGCCGCGGTAGTTCGAGCTGCGCAGCCCCGGCGAGTAGAAGTTGTTCGTCAGCCCCGCGCCCGCGACGTTCGGCAGCGGGTACAGGTTGAGGACGGCGAGCGCCCCGCGGTTGAGCCGCTCCGTCGGGATGATGTTGTTGGCGAAGGCCGTGCGCGTGACCGTGCAGTTCGACGGCGCGTGGCAGCCCGACAGCGGATCGAAGATGCGGATCGGGATCGCCTGGTTGAGCAGCTCGGAGAAGTCGCCGCGGCGCATGGCCGCGGTCGGGACGGTGTAGAACTGCGCGTCGCCGCCCTCGGTGTTCTTCAGGCGCTCGTAGGAGAAGAGGAAGAACGTGCGATCCCGCCCGTTGTAAATCTTGGGCAGGTAGACGGGGCCGTTGACGACGCCGCCGAAGCGGTTGTAGGTGCGCGGGGCGCGCCCCTGACCCGACTGGTTGGCGAAGAACTGGTTGGCCGTGCGGCTGCGGTCGCGGTTGAAGTACCAGAGCGCGCCGTGCAGGTCGTTGCCGCCGCTCTTGATGGCGACGTTGACGTTGGCGTTGGCCGAGTAGCCCTGCTGCGCGTCGAACTGGTTGGTCTGAACCTTGAACTCCTGCACGGCCTCGGAGGGCGGCGAGAAGCCGACGCCGCCGTCGAAGGCGTAGTTGGGCGAGCCGTCGAGCGTGACGTTGTTGGCCCCCGTGCCGCCGTTGGCGCGGAAGGCCGCCAAGTTGCCATTCGAGGTCGGGCTGCCGCCGACGCCGGGGTTGCCGGTGAAGGCGATGCCGGGCGCGAGCGTGGCCAACTGATACGCCGTGCCGTCCGTCAGGGGCAGCTCGGCGATCTGCTGGGTCGTGACGGTCGTGCCGGTGCTGACCGAGCCGGTCTCAAGGGCCGGCGTCGTCGAGGCCACGGTCGTGACCACGTCGGAGAGGCCGCCGACCTGGAGCGGCACGTCGAGCGTCAGCTTGTCGGCGACGCGCACCTCGACGCCCTCGCGCACCGCCGTGCTGAAGCCCTGGCTCGTCACGGTCAGCGTGTACTTGCCCGGCTGCACGAGGGGGAAGTTGAACGCGCCTTCCTCGTTGCTCGTGCCGCTCGTCTCGGCGTTGGTGTCCGCGTTCTTGATGGTGACGGTCGCGCCGGGCACGGCCGCGCCGGCCGGGTCCGTGACCTTGCCCGCGATGGAGCCGCGGAACTCCTGCGCGCCGGCCGCGACGAACGCGACAAGGAGCAGCAGCGCGGCGGCGACCGTGCGGCGAATTACGTTCGTATCCATTACTTTCCCTTCCTTTTCCTTACAGGTGAGCAGCACCGCAGCGATGCCGTCTCGCTAAACCAATCTTGCGCGGGTCGCGCCCTCCGGGCGAGGCGACCGCCTCGTGGCGTGTGGACTCAAACTCCAAGCCCGCGGAACCAAGACCGTTTCGACTGGTGCGCCCGCCAGAGCTTGAACGCGTGTCTGCGCTATCTTTAGGACTAAGGCTGCGGCTTATCGGTCTGACCAATTAACTGACGACCTGAGTGCGACCGTGCGCCGGAATCGGCCCGAAAGCGGCGCGGCGCGCCCGTGGAAACCCGCTTGCCTTGGAAACAACTTACGCGAAGAACTGCTTAATCCCTTGCGCGAGCACTGCTACGCCCTTTGAGTCGAGCCGGGGGAGAGCGCAGACTGTTCAGTGCTAATAACCAACGTCAGGGATGCCGATTGTCTATCAGGGGCGAAGTTTTGTCAAGTTCATTTCTAACCAATTTCAAATTTCCGACCGATGGGGTATGACCAATTAACTGTCTTTGATTCACCAGACCGCCCGGCTGTTGCTTCGGCTAGCGGGCAGCAGGACTCGATTTTTATTGGGGGGACGAGACTTTCGGCGCAAAAATTCGCGGGGGCGCGTGCGCGCTCACTCTCGGGGGTCGGGCGTCGCCGCCGCTTGAGGTGTTCTAACCATTCGCGGCGACTCGGGGTTTGAGGGAAGCGTGCGGCCAGTCTAACACAGAGGCCACAGAGGGCACACAGCGGACACAAAAAACTGTGCCCGCTGTGCCTGCTGTATTGATCTTTTTTCAGCCCTTGGGCTTCTTCGGCGCTTCGGGCGGCGGCAGCGGCTCGGCGAAGACTTTGATCAGGATCATGGAGAAGTCTTTGCCGGCCGTCGTGCGCTGGTGCGGCGTGCCGCGCGGCACGACGATCAGATCGCCTTTGGTCACCTCGAAGGTCTGGCCGCCGACGATGCGGGCCGCGCGCCACTCGCCCGGCGTCGCCTCGCGCGGCGCGTCGAGCTGCCCGCCGAGCGTCAGCGTGGCCGACCCGGCCAGCACGTAGTACACGTCGTCGGACGCGTCGTGGACTTCCGCCTGCGCGTCCGCCCTGTCCTTCTCGTGCTGCACCGCGACGCGCAACTGCATCCCCGCGCCGCCGATAAAGTCTTCGACCTTGTTCTCGGGCCGCAGCCGTTGCTCGACTTCGGCGAGCGACTGCGCCGTGCGCACCACGAACGGGCGCGTCGGCTTCGTCGGCTCGCGCCGCGCCGCCTGCGCCCCGCCCGTCTGCGCGCCCGCGCCGACCGCCAGCGCGCACATAAAGATCAGCGCCCCCAAAACGCGCTTCGTCCCTTGCGGCATCACTCCCGACACAACCCGCTTCATCACTTGCGACATAACGTGCTTCATTCCCCTTCGACTTTTTACTTCGATTCCCTGCCACCCGATCAACGTCGCGCCGCGACGCGTGGTGCGTCTACGCGCGCGGCCGCGCCTTCGCCGCCGTCGCCCGCAACGTCACGTTGCGCGTCGGCGTAGAAGGCTTCCAACACCTCGGCCACGGCGCGCCCGATCCGGCCGTCCACTTGCGGCGCGCGCCCCGTCAGCAACGCCTGCGCGAAGTCTTCTATGAGCGGCTGGTGCAGGTTGGCGTGGGGCGGGTGCGTCTCGACGCGCTCGCCTTCGGCGTCGGCGATCCTGATCGTGCCTTCGTTGAGCGCGGCGACATGGAGCGCGCCTGCGCTGCCGTAGATGTCGAGCGTGTCGCGTGGCCCGCCCGCCGCGTGCGTGACGGCGATGACGGCCTGCGCCCCGCCGTCGAACTTCAACGCGGCCGCGGCCGTGTCTTCCACCTCGCGCGCGAACAGGACGTTAGCGGTCAGCCCGCGGACTTCGCGCACAGGCCCGAGCAAGTCGAGCAGGACTTCTATGCGGTGGCAGCCGAAGTCGAACATCGGCCCGCCGCCCGCGCGTCGGCGCTCGACGAGCCAGCGGCGCGGGTGCGTCGGCTCCGGGTCGAAGCGCTCGAACGCCTGCACGTGCGCGAAGACGGGCCGCCCGATTGCGCCCGCGCGCAGCAGTTGCCTGAGCCGCGCGACCGCCGGGTAGAAGTGCCGGTAGTAGGCGACGCCGAGTTGCACGCCGTTGGCCGCGCAAGCCGCCAGCATACGGTCGCACTCGGCCACGCTGAGCGCCATAGGCTTTTCGCACAAGACGTGTTTGCCGGCCTCAGCGGCGGCGATTGTCTGCGGCGCGTGCAGATGCACGGGCGTGGCAATATAAACTGCCTCGACCTCCGCGTCCGCGAGTAGTTCGCGCCAGTCGGCGCACCAGCGGCGCGCGCCGAACTCCCTGGCGAACGGCTCGGCCTCGGCCGCACGCGCGCGGCTCACGGCCAACAGCTCGCAGTCGGCCGCGTCGCGCAGCGCGGGCGCGACGCGCCGTCGCGCGATGTCGCCGCAACCGATCAGCCCCCAACGCACGCGGCTCATTAGCTGGCGCTCACCTCCGTCTCGTGTCGGCCGGCCGTCATTCGGCTGTCGTTCATTTGCCGCGCCGCGGCGTCTGTCGCAGCAGCCACTCGGTCAGGTCTTGCGCCGCCTTGAAGTTGTCGAACTCCGGCGGCAGCTTGCGCCCGTCCACGTACTCGTTGTAGAGCCAGGGGTCGCCGACGGCGAAGACCGTGCCGCGCCCGACCTTGGCGACCGCCATGATCACGTCGCCCTTGTCCTCGACGAGCGGGCGCGCGGGGGCGGTGACGGCGAGCGTGCTGATCTCTTTCAGGTAGAGCGCGCGCGCGCGTTGGAAGACGGGGTGCGCAGCCGGCACGCGGATCAGGCCGGTGGCGAACTCGTTCCCTTGGACGCGGTTTCGGCTGTCCTCGTTGAACTTGATGCCGAACTCGCGGGCCAGCTCGTTGAAGTGCGCGAACTCGGCGTTGCCGGCGTCGTTGCCCATCAGCACGAGCACGCCGCCGCGCCGCACCCAGTCGGTGATCGCCTTGACGTGCGCCGGCTCGATGAAGTGCGGGTCGTCGGTCTCCGCCTTCGTGTCGGGATCGACGATGATGTAGATGTCCGCGCCCTTGAGGTTCGCGGCCGTGGGCGCGTCTTTGAGCGCCACGGTCTTCGCGCCGTAGCTGTGGAAGACGTGCGCCCAGAGCGAGAAGCCGCTGTTGGGCATCTCCTCCCACTTGTAATGGTAGGGCGCGAGCTGGCCGCCGGCGTCCTTCTTAGACTCGTTGTTGAAATAGTAGTCGAGCGCCACCGTGCGCCCGCGGCCCGAGTCCTGCCCGGCGGCCATCTCCATCTCGTTGGCCGCCATCAGGAACGCGCCGACGCCCTTCGGGTCGTTCGTCACGACCTTCTCGCTCAGATAGTATTGATAGCTCCCGTCGCGGTACGGGTTCCCGCCCAGGCCGGCGACGCTGACCGTGCCCGTCAGGTTCGTTTGCCCGTTCGCGTCCGTCTCGATGAAGCGGCTGCCGAGTCCTTGATAGCCGCGCTGCGCGACGCGCAGGTAACGCGCCGGCAGGTAGCCCTGGCGGACGCCCTTCGCGAGCGCGTAGACGAACATCGAGGAGGCGGACGACTCAAGGTAGTTGCCTTCAGCGCCGCCCTTGTCGAGCACCTGATACCACAGCCCCGTCTTCGCGTCCTGATACTTCTCCACGGCCGCGGCCACGCGCCCGAGGATCGCGATCAACTCCGCGCGCTTCGGGTGCCCGGCGGGGAAGAAGTCGAGCGCGTCCACGAGCGCCATCGCGTACCAGCCCACGGCGCGGCCCCAGAAGTTGGGCGAGCGGCCCGTCGCCGGGTCGGCCCAGCGCTGCTGCCGCGACTCGTCCCAGCCGTGGTAGAGCAGGCCGGTCTTCGTGTCGCGCGCGTGCAGTTCCATCAAGGTGAACTGGCGGGCGATGTCGTCGAAGTCGGCCGGCTCGCGGAACGTGGCGGCGTACTCGGCGTAGAACGGCTCGCCCATGTAGAGACCGTCGAGCCACATCTGCGACGGGTAGACCTTCTTGTGCCAGAAGCCGCCCTCGGACGTGCGCGGGTGCGTCTTCAACTGCTCGCGCAAGTGGGCCGCGGCCTTGCGGTACTTCTCCTGCCCGGTCACGTTGTAGAGCGTGAGCAGGACGCGCCCCGGCAGCACGTTGTCTATGTTGTAGTCTTCGAGCTTGTAGGTGCGGAGCGTGCCGTCGGCGTTAACGAAATGATCCACGCCCTCCTGCATGTAGCGGAAATACTTGCCGTCGCCCGTCGCCAGCCAGACCCCCTCGATGCCCTTGAGCAGCACGCCCTGCTCGTAAGCCCACTTCTCCGGCTTGCCGGGTTCGTTAAGGAGCGCGCGAGGCCAGCGCGCCATGGCGCTGTCCGCGACGCGCACGGACAGCGGCGCGGTCTGCGCCGCCGCCCCGCTGCCCGCGGCGCTTAACAGCAGCACAACCAAAAAGCCTGTGACAACTCTCATGCACACTCCTCCGGACATGAACACGCCCTCGAAAATGACTCGACGACCGCAGCCGCGCGACCGGCCGCCGGGCCGGTTAAATGTGCGCTAGCGTACGGGCTTAACGCCGCGCCGTCACCATAAGGCTGTTCAATATTTTGTCAAAAATGTTTCCGCCTCACATTGGTCAAACCTCTGTCGCGCCGGGCTGAAAAAGTATTCGACAAAACAGATGATAATCGTTATAATCAGGCGACTAAAAAGGCGACGTTAGCCGTAGAGGTTTTCCGTGTAAGCCTCGCGCCCCGTTACAGTGGTCAAATAAGTCCCTAAAAGGTGAAAGTGGTATGACCGATTTAAGCTCCGAGATGTTCAAAGTAGTAGCCCCCGAACGGCGCGGGACGACTTCCGAAGAGGTCGTCATCCAACTGCGCGAGATGATCCACCGGGGCGAGTTGCGCCCCGGCGACCGGCTCCCGCCCGAACGCGACCTGGCCAAACTGCTCGGCGTCAGCCGCCCGACTTTGCGCGCCGGCATACGGTCGCTGGCGGCGGTCGGCGTCTTGCAGTCGCGGCAGGGCGCGGGCACGTTCGTCGTCCAGTCGGACGGCCCGCCGACGCTCGACAGCAGCCCCTTGCGGCTGATGGCCTCGCTGCACGGCTTCACGTCGAACGAGATGTTCGAGGCGCGCCGGGCGCTTGAGATGGCCGTGGCGGGTCTCGCCGCCGAGCGCGCCACGGGCGAGCAGATGGCGACCATGGCCGAAGAGATCGCCGGCATGTACGCCTCGCTCGACAACCCGGAGCAGTACCTCGTCCACGACATGCGCTTCCACCAGACGGTGGCGGCCGCCTCGGGCAACCGCATCCTGACGGCGCTGATGAACATGGTGGCGAAGGTGCTCTTCGACGCGCGCATCAAGACGGTCAAGCGCGCGCAAGACCTCAAGCAGTCGGCCGAGATGCACCGGGTCATCTACCGCGCCATCCGCGAGCACAACCCGGAGGCGGCCCGCATCGCCATGCGCGATCACCTCGTCGGCGCGCAGCAGGCCTGGGAGTTGGAAGACGACGGCGCAGACCCGCTCCTCGCCGCGACCAACAGCGGCAACAACGGCGGCGGCGCGCGCCCGACCCTGTAACCGCCGACGGATTAATCGCAGGGCAGACGGCCGGAGAGGCCCGCGCCACAGCGGGCCTCTCCGGCCGTCGCCGTTTTCACCTGCGCGCGTCTTCGTCACGCCTGCCCGCGCGCCGCCCGCACGATGTCAAGGAACTGCCGTGCGCGCTCTGTGATCAGGTCGGCGCGGCCTTCGCGCAGCGCCTGCACGTCAACGAGATCGGTCCCGACGCCGAGCGCGCTCGCGCCCGCCTTAATAAAGTCCGCCGCCGTCTTGAGCGAGACGCCGCCCGTCGGCACGATCTCGATCTGCGGCAGCGGCGCTTTCAGCGCCTTGATGTAGCTCGCGCCGCCCAGCGCGCCCGCCGGAAAGACCTTCACGAAATCAGCGCCCGCGCTCCAGGCCTGCACGACCTCAGTCGGGGTCAACGCGCCCGGCAGCACCGCGACGCCGTAACGGCGGCAGCATTCGATGGTCGCCAGGTCGAGCGCCGGGCTGACGACGAACTGCGCCCCGGCGAGGATGCAGGCGCGCGCCGTCTCGGCGTCGAGCACAGTGCCCGCGCCGACCAGCGCGTCCGCGCCGTAGCGCGTGCAGACCTCTTCGATCACGCGCACCGCGCCGGGCACGGTCATCGTGATCTCAAGCACGCCGACGCCGCCCGCCTTGATCGCGTCTATCGCGCGCAAGGCCTCTTCGGCCGACGCGGCGCGCACCACCGGCACGACGCCCGTCTCCCTGATCTGTCGCACGACCTCTGACTTGTTCATCTCGTTCACCGACTGCGCAGGCGGCGCGGGCCGCCGTCTGCTTTAACGTGCGACGCGCGCGCCGCCGCCCTTCATCACGCGCTCGACCTCCGCGAGCGTGACCATCGTCGTGTCGCCCGGCGTCGTCATCGCCAGCGCGCCGTGGGCCGCGCCGCACTCGACCGCCCACTGCGCCCCGCGCCCCGTCAGGAAGCCGTAGATCAGCCCCGACGCGAACGAGTCGCCGCCGCCCACGCGGTCGAAGATTTCGAGGTGCTCGCGCGTCGCCGCCTGGTACAGCTCGCCCTCCGTGTAGCAGACCGCGCCCCAGTCGTTGACGGTCGCCGTCCGCGCGTTGCGCAACGTCGTGGCGACGACCTTGAAGTTCGGAAACTCCGCGACGGCGCGCTCGATCATGCGTCGGAAGTTACTCACGTCGAGCTTCGAGTGGTGCTCGTCCAAGCCTTCGACCTCAAGCCCGAGGCAGGCGGTGAAGTCCTCTTCGTTGCCGAGCATCACGTCCACGAGCGGCGCGAGTTCGCGGTTGACGGCCTGCGCGCGCGCCTGCCCGCCGATGGACTGCCAGAGCGACGGGCGGTAGTTCAGATCGTAAGAGATGATCGTGCCGTGCCGCTTGGCCGCTTGCATCGCCTCGCGGGCCACTTCGGGCGTCGTCTCGGAGAGCGCGCAGAAGATGCCGCCCGTGTGAAACCAGCGCGCGCCCTCGCGCCCGAAAATCTCGTCCCAGTCAACGTCGCCGGGTTTGAGTTGCGAGACGGCCGTGTGCCCGCGGTCGGAGCAGCCCAGCGCGGCGCGCACGCCGAAGCCCCGCTCGGTGAAGTTCAGGCCGTTGCGCACCGCGCGCCCCACGCCGTCGTACTTCACCCAGCGCACGTGCGTCTGATCCACGCCGCCCTGGTAGATCAAATCTTCGACCAGGCGGCCCACCGGGTTATCGGCGAGCGCCGTCACGACGGCCGTCTGCAACCCGAAGCAGCGCTTGAGACCGCGCGCGACGTTGTACTCGCCGCCGCCCTCCCAGACTTGAAAGGCGCGCGTCGTACTGATGCGCCCCGCGCCGGGGTCGAGCCGGAGCATCACCTCGCCCAAAGAGACGCAGTCCCAACGGCACTCCGATTTCGGTCTGACCTCAAGCACGCCTTAGCCCTCCACGCGCGCCGGCTGGAGCCGCGGCACGAGCAGGTGGATGATGACGAGCGACGTGATGTAGGCGGCGGCCGCGACGACGAAGAGGGGCGCGAACGAGTGCGCGTCCGGGTTGTCGCCGAGCACGTAGCCCGACACCTTCAGGATCGTCATCGAGCCGACCGCGCCCGCCATGCCGCCCAAGCCCACCACCGAGCCGACCGCCTGCTTCGGGAACATGTCCGAGGCTGTCGTGAAGAGGTTGGCCGACCAGCCCTGGTGCGCCGCGGCCGCCAGGCCCACCAGCAACACCGCGATCCACATCTGGCTGATCTGCGTGACCAGCACCACCGGCACGACGCACAGCGCGCAGACTAAGAGCGCCACCTTGCGCCCGAAGTTGATCGAGCGCCCGCCCTTGATGAGCGCCGAAGAGAGCCAACCGCCCGCGATTGACCCCACGTCCGCCAGCACGTAGATGACGACGAAGGGCGGGCCGAAATTCTTAATGTCGAGTCCGAAGACCTGCACGAAGAAGAGCGGCAGCAGGTACAAGTACCAGCGCCAGATGGCGTCGGTCAAAAACTTCGGGATGACGAAGGCCCAAGTCTGCCGGTTCGGCAACAGCCGCAGCCACGGCACTTTGACGGTCGGATCGGGCGGGTCGCTCTGGATGTGGGCCAGTTCCGCCCGGCTGATCTTCGGGTGCTTTTCGGGCAGGTGGTAGAACAGGAACCAGAAGAGGAGCCAGATGAGACCGAGACCGCCCGTCATGATGAAGGCCCACTGCCAGCCCCAGTTGATGTAGAGCCACGGCACGGCCAGCGGCGCGATGATCGCGCCCACGTTCGAGCCGGCGTTGAAGATGCCCGTGGCGAGCGCGCGCTCCTTCTTCGGGAACCACTCGGCGACCGTCTTGATGGCGGCGGGGAAGTTGCCCGACTCGCCGAGACCCAGCAGGAAGCGCGCCGCGCTGAAGCCCGCGACCGAACCCATGAAGGCGTGCAGGATCGAGGCGAAGCTCCAGAAGATGAGCGAGAGCGCGTAGCCGATGCGCGTCCCGATCCAGTCGAGCACGCGCCCCGCGCCGAGCATCCCGATGGCGTAAGCCACCTCGAACCAGAAGAGGATGTCGGTCAGCTCCTTCGTCGTCCAGTTGAAGTGTTCGGGCTTGCGCAGTTCGGGGCCGAGGAAGCCGAAGACGAGACGATCCACGTAGCAGACCGTGGTGGCGAAGAACAGCAGCGCGCAGATGACCCAGCGGTAGCGGCCGACACGCACGCCCTTCCCTTCTTCGACGGCCGCGATGGCCGCGCCGGTCGCGCTCGCCGCGACGGACTGATCGCCCTCGTGCTCGGCCAGCGAGATCGGCTCTGTGGTAGCGTGGATCGCATCCGCGATGGCGTGCGTGCTTGTCGGCTCGTTGGGCGATGGCATAAGGCGCTGGTCTCCTTCGTTCCTTGCTCGATTCCTCACTCGTTCTTTATTAAAGTTTCGCGCGACCCCTTCGCGTCCCTGCGCGGCTTCGGTCAGAGCGCCAGCACGCCGGGCGCGACGTAAGTGCGGCCGCGCGCTTCGACCGCGAGCGCGGGCCAGTCCGGCGAAGTCGTCAAGGCTTCAATCTCTTCGTCGAAGGCGACGCAGGTCTCTTCGACCTTCGTGCCCGTGATCGAAGGGTTCCAAGCGAACGCCTGTCCGGCTGCGACGACTTCAGTGCTCGCGGGGTGCGCCACCCAGTCGCGCGTGCGGTAGCCGCACGCCCCGCCCTGATGATGCAGGCGCTCCTCGCCCGCGAACCCTTCCGTCGCGTAGGCGCGCGCCGCCACGTCGTACAACTCAGCCCCCGTCGCGCCCGGTCGCGTCGCCGCGAGCAGTTGCGCGTGAACGCGCGCCGCCGCCTCGGTGCGGCGTTGCAACTCCGCGGGCACGTCGCCCGCCGCGACGATGCGCGACAGAGACGCGACCAGCCCGCCGCGCCGCGCGCAGACCACGACCATCAAGACGCGCTCCCAAGCGCGCTCCGTCGCCACGGGATGACGAAACCGCTGCAACCGTTCGTCGGCCGCGACCAGCGTCACGACGGCGCGTGCGCCGCGCGCAGCCAGAGCGTCCGTCGCGCGCCGCGCGATCTCAGTCTCGGTCTCGCCCGGCTTCAGTGTACGCATGAGCGCGCCGACGGCTTCGCCCGCGTCGCGCCCCAAGGCGCGGTAGCGTTCAAGCTCGCCGGCCGTCAGCCGGTAACGGCAGCGCGCGAGCGCGCCTTCGACGACGCGCGCGTCCGCGCCCGCGGGCAGGTCTGCGCCGAGCGGCCCGCCGCCATCAAGCAGCGCGGCGGCGCGCTCGGCGACCAGCGTCGGCACGGCCTTCTCTTCCTCCCAAGCGAACTCGACCGGCTCGAACTCCGTCGCGTTCAACTCTTCCGCGAGCAGGCGCGGCATCTCGATGCGGCTGGCGAGCACGAAGCGGCGTCCGTCTGCGCGCACCAGCAGCGCACAGGCCCCTTGCTCGCGGCTCGTGTCCACGCCGTTCGTGCCGCCCGCGGTCAGCCAGGCGAAGTTGTGCTGCGCGCCCAGGAGCACGCCGCCCAAACGCTCCCGCGCCAGCCACGCCGTCAGGCGCGCGGTCTTCTCCGCGATCTCCGCTTTCCTGTCCACTGCTTCCGTTAAGCCTTTGACCGGCCGGGCAGACTTTAAGCCCGGACTTGCGGGCCCGCCTACAGTCAATCAAGCTGCCTACCGGGGGATGTTATATAGGTAATACCAATTAACCAACAGGGAGCTAATGTGTAACACCGCCGCAAAGCTCCTGTCAAGCGTTAATGCGAATCGGCTTGAACAATCTAACAAATTATTCATAATTGCAAAGAACGACTTGGCCCCAGACCGCTTTGTATGGTAGAACTTCTCCCCTCTGCGGGAATTGGTCAGACCTGTATCGCTGAAACGTTCTCCTTTCCCGAATCCGTTTGCGCACGCCGGCCCCCTAAATTTTTACGCGCGGGCGCGTGCTCGTTCTTCCGCCTTTGTTCACGGGCCGGACTTTGTTCGTGCCGGCTTGAGCGACGAGTTAACGTCAACCTTTAAGGACAGATCGCAAGGAGGCTTTTTAGAGATGTCCGCTCCGGGTCAGCAAAACGTCAGACGCCGCGTGGTCGGCAACAACATTTGGCTCAGTCAGGCGGGCGGCGACGCCCAGGAGGACTTGGCGCGGCTCGCCGTCCACGACATCGAGCCGGACGTGCTGCCCACGGAAGAAGAGGTCGGGCGCGCGATGCTCGCCGAGATCGAGTCGGCGGCGCGCGCCAAGCAAGGCGACCTCGTCATCATCCTGCTCGGCGGACGCGGCGCGCAGGCGCTGCACCGCCGACTCGGCGAACTGGCGCGGACGGGCGCGGCCGACGAACTCCTGGGTCGCCTCCACGTCTTCACGCAGGACGCGCTCGCGCCGATGCCCATGGACAACGGCTTCAGCTTCGTGCGCGACTTCGAGCGGTTGCTCGGCGCGGACTTCTTCCGCAAGGTCAAGAGCTTCACTTCCATGAAGACGGACACGGACGACCTGGAAGGCGGTCTCGCGCGCTACATCGAACGGCTCGACGCGCTCGGCGGCATAGACATCTTCTTCCTCGGGCACGGGCCTGAGCCGGACGCGGCGTCGCACCTCGCTTACATCAAGCCGGGTTCGGGCGCGAACGCCGCGGACGTGGCCGGGCTGATCCCGATCTCGGCGAGCATACTCGAACACCACATCAGCAAGTTCAAAGCCGGCGGCAGCGTCGTCAGCGCCGACGACGAAGCGGAGTGTCGCGCGGCGACGCACATACTGACGCTCGGCCCCGCGGCCATCCTGCGCGCGCGCCGCGTCGTGCAGTCCATCGTGGACGCTTCCACCGCGCCGGCCAAGCGCGCGAGCTACCGGCGCGTGCGCGAGACCGAGTTGGCTTCGGACGCGGCGGCGCGCGCCGCGCAGCTCGACGAGAATCCGGGTCTCTGGACGCGCCTGCACCCGAACCTGCGTTCGCTCGTCCTGCCCGATGTGTTAACTGACGTTTGAGTCCGTCCGGCGATGCTCCGGCGGGCGGCGGCGTCTGCGCCCCGCGGCCGGAGTCGAAAGTTGCGTTAACAGGCTATGCCCACGATGAGAGAGGTAGCGGCACTCGCCGGCGTATCGGTGGCGACCGTGTCGCACGTCGTCAACGACACACGCCGCATCTCGCCGGCCACGCGCGCGCGCGTCGAGCAGGCGATAGCGCGGCTCGGCTTCGAGCCTGACCCGGTCGGGCGCATGTTGAGTAACCGCAGAAGCGGCGAGCGCGCACTCGATAAGACCACAAACATATCGGCCGACGACGGCGCGACCGACGCGCCGGGCAACGGCGCGGGCGCGAAGACTCTTGCCGCGGCGGGTGTCGCGGCCGGCGACGCGGGTCAGACGAAGACGGGCGGCGCGCACGACTACAACGGCACGGCGAAGGCGACGCGTCTGCTGCTGCGGCTCGCGCACGCGGCGCAGCCGATCTCGCGCGCCGAGTTGGCGCGGCGGCTGGGCTTGAACCGCAGCACGGTGACGGACGCGTTCAAGCCGCTCATCGCGGCCCAACTCGTGCGCGAAGCGCCGCTGCCGCAAGGGCCGGGCGCGGCGCACGCCCTGGGGCGGCCGCCCACGGGTCTGTCCTTCAACGGCGAGCAAGACTTCTTCGTCGGCGTCAGCCTCGGCGTGCGCCGCACGCAGGTCGGGCTGACGACCTTGACCGGCGCGGTCTTCGCCGAAGAGGAGTTCATCACGCCGCCCGAACCGGCCGAAGCGTTGGCGCTCATACGCGCGAGCGTCGAGCGTCTACGCGCGGGGGCCGGCGGGCGTGCGCTGCGCCTCGTCGGCGTGAGCGTGCCGGGCCCGACCGACGCGCAGCGCGCGCGTCTGCTCTACGCGCCGCACCTCGGCTGGCGCGACGTGGCGGTGGCCGAGGCCTTGCGCTTCGAGACGCTGCCGGGCGCGCAAGCTTACGCGCCCGTGGTCGTCGAGAACGACTCGGCGGCCGCCGCCATCTACGAGGCGCGGCGGCGCTTGCGCGGCGCGACGGACGCGGCGCTCAACGATTTTGTCTTGGTCAGATCGGGCACAGGCATCGGCGTCGGGTTGGTGCTCGGCGGCGAGGTCTACCGCGGCACGGGGCGGGGCGAAGGCATCGCGGGCGAGTTCGGGCACACGACGATTGTGGCGGGCGGCAAGCAGTGCGTGTGCGGCAACCGCGGGTGCTGGGAGATGTACGGCTCTGCGTCCGCGGCGGCGGCCTTGTACGCGGGCGACCGTATGCAGTTGGGCGGCGGCTCTCTGCCACGCTACGTCGAGATCGTGGCGCGCGCCGAAGCGGGCGAGCTGCGCGCGCAAAGGACGCTGGCGCGGGTCGGCGAGTATTTAGGGATCGGCATCGGGAACGTCATCACGGGCTTGGGCGTGCCGCACGTGATCGTGAGCGGGCGCATCGTCTACGGCTGGAAGTTCATCAGCGAGCCGCTGCGCGCGGCCGTGGCGCAGAGCATGGCGGGGCAGCTCGCCGGCTGGTCGGTCGAAGCGGGCGCACCGACGGGCGCAGGCCTCGGCGGCGCGCTCGAAGTGGCCGTGGACGAGTTCCTATGCTGTGGTCTCGGCGTCTGAACGCGCGCAGACAGTTTCACAGTCACGCTAGAGGGCGTACATTAACGCTAGCATTAACGCGAGGGGAGGTTCGACTCATGAGCCAGGAGATACGGACGCACGAGATCAGCCCGGCGACCTGCTATGTGCCGGCGACACACAAGGGCAAGGGCCGGCGGCGTGCCGTCGCGCCCGGCGCGACCGCCGCGCGCTACCTACACTACGGGCGCATCACGCTCGACGCGGGCGACGCCCCCGTCAGTTTCGACACCGCGACGCACGAGACCGGCCTCGTCTGTCTCAACGGCGCGGCCGAGATCAAGGTCGGCGACGAGGCGTTCGCGCTGGCGCGCTACGACGCGCTCTACGTGCCGCGCGACTCGCGCGTCGAGGTGCGCGCCGACGGCGAAGCGGGCTGCGACCTGGCGGAAGTCTCCGCGCCGGTCGAAGGGAGCTATCCAGTGCAGGTCGTGCGCTTCGCCGACGTGCGCCAGAACCCGAAGCTGCACATCATCGCGGGCCAGCCGCCCGCGCAACGCGACATGAACGTGCTCATCGGCAGCAACGTCAAGGCCGGGCGCATCCTGTTCGGCGTCACCTTCTCGCGCCCCGGCAACTGGACGAGCTGGCCGCCGCACGAGCACTCCGCGATGCTCGAAGAGGCCTACCTCTACATAGACATGCCCGCGCCGTCGTTCGGCGTGCAGTTCGTCTACACCGATCCGAACAACCCGGAGTTGGTGCAGGTGGTGCGCGAGGGCGACGTGGTCTTGATGCCCAAGGGCTACCACCCGAACGTGGCCGCGCCCGGCGGCCAGATCAACTTCCTCTGGATGATGGCCGCGATCCGCGAGGGCGAGGATCGCAAGTACGGCGTCGTCAACGTCCAGCCCGACTTCGCCGCCGGCGGCTCCGGCCTCGAAGCGGTGAAAGACTGAGAGAAGAAGCCGGAAGCCAGCAGTCAGAAGCCGGAAGAAAGAAACAGACCGGGACACGGATGATGAAAGGCCCTTCTGTTCATTCCGGCTTCTTGCTTCCGGCTCCTAACTTCCTTCTGCCTTCTGGCTGCTGACTCCTGACTTCTGTTTCCAATGATTCTCGATCAATTCAAACTCGACGGCCGGGTGGCGCTGGTGACGGGGGCGTCGGCGGGGCTGGGGGCGGCCATCGCGTTGGCGCTGGCGGAGGCGGGCGCGGACGTGGTCGCGCACGGCAACTCGCGCGCGCCGGAGGCGACGTGCGCGGCAGTTGAGCGCGCCGGGCGGCGCAGCCTCGCGCTGCGCGGCGACCTCGCCGACAAGAGCGTGCCCGAACAGCTCGTCGCGCGCGCCATCGCGGAGTTCGGCCGGCTGGACATACTCGTCAACAACGCGGGCACGATCCGGCGCGCGCCGGCCGCGGAGTACGCGGAAGAGGATTGGGCGGCGGTCGTCGAAGTGAACCTGTCGAGCGTCTTCCGCCTGTCGCAGTTCGCCGGGCGGCACATGCTGGCGCGCGGGGGCGGCGGCAAGATCGTCAACATCGCCTCGCTGCTCTCGTTCCAGGGCGGCATCAACGTGCCGGCTTACGCGGCGGCGAAGGGCGGCGTCGCGCAGTTGACGAAGGCCTTAGCGAACGAGTGGGCGCGGCACGGCGTCAACGTCAACGCCATCGCGCCCGGCTACATGCGCACCGACAACACGGCGGCGCTGCAAGCCGACGAGACGCGCAACCGGCAGATACTCGAACGCATCCCCGCGGGGCGCTGGGGCGAGCCGCGCGATCTGGCGGGCGCGGCCGTCTTTCTGGCCTCGGCGGCGAGCGACTACGTGAACGGGCACGTCCTCGTCGTGGACGGCGGCTGGCTGGGCCGCTGACGGTGGCGGGTGCGGGTCGCGCGCGGCCGGTCTTAACACAGAGGGCACAGAGTTAGCACAGAGGGCACAGTTAAGAACTCTGTGAACTCTGTGTGACCTCTGTGTTGATCTGATCTCGAAGTACACTCAACCCTCGATTTTATGAAACGCCGGCAACTCATCGTCCGCTGCGGCCTGCTGTTGCTCGTCGTCGCCGTGCTCGCGGCGCGCGGCGCGGCGCAGACGGAGGCGGTCTCGAAAGTCTGGGTCGCGGATCGCGGCGACGGCACGTACCGGAATCCGATCATCCACGCCGACTATTCCGACCCGGACGTGATCCGCGTCGGCGACGATTTCTACCTGACGGCGTCGAGCTTCAACGCCGTGCCCGGCTTGCCCATCCTGCACTCGAAGGATTTGGTCAACTGGACGATCATCGGCTCGGTCTTCACGCGGCAGCCGCCCCGCGACGTGTACGACAAGCCGCAGCACGGCAACGGCGTCTGGGCCCCCTCGATCCGTTATCACGCGGGCGAGTTCTTCATCTACTACCCCGACCCCGATTACGGCATTTACGTCGTCAAGGCGAAGCACCCGGCCGGGCCTTGGTCTGAGCCGCTGCTCGTCAAAGAGGCGAAAGGCTGGATCGATCCGTGCCCGCTGTGGGACGCAGACGGCAGCGCGTACCTCGTCAGCGCGCTCGCGGCCAGCCGCTCCGGCATCAAGAGCATCCTCGTCGTCAGCCGCATGAGTGCCGACGGCACGCGCCTGCTCGACGACGGCGTCATGGTCTTCGACGGGCACGAGCGCCACCCGACGCTCGAAGGGCCGAAGTTCTACAAGCAGAACGGCTACTACTACATCTCCGCGCCCGCGGGCGGCGTGCCCACCGGCTGGCAACTCATCCTGCGCGCGCGCAACATCTACGGCCCTTACGAAGAGAAGATCGTGCTCGCGCAGGGCCAGACGCCGATCAACGGGCCGCACCAAGGCGCTTGGGTGGACACGCCGACCGGCGAGTTCTGGTTCATACACTTTCAGGACAAAGGCCCGTACGGGCGCGTCGTGCTGCTTGAGCCGATGCGCTGGGTGAACGACTGGCCCGTGATGGGCGTTGACCCGGACGGCGACGGCACGGGCGAGCCTGTGCTGACTTACAAGAAGCCAAACGTCGGGCGGACGTGGCCCGTGGCGACGCCGCCCGACTCGGACGAGTTTAATCAGAACGGTTACGGCCCGCAGTGGCAGTGGCACGCGAACCCGCAGCCGAACTGGGCCTTCCCCGCAGGCGCGCTCGGCTACCTGCGCCTCTTCAACGTGCCGCTGCCCGAAGGCTTCAGGAATTTCTGGGACGTGCCCAACTTGCTCTTGCAGAAGTTCCCCGCCCCCGCGTTCACCGTCACCACGAAGGTCAAGTTCACGCCGCGCACCGACGGCGAGCGCACGG
Organism: Pyrinomonadaceae bacterium; assembly: GCA_036389395.1. Taxonomy (GTDB): domain Bacteria; phylum Acidobacteriota; class Blastocatellia; order Pyrinomonadales; family Pyrinomonadaceae; genus QHXQ01. The sequence continues at coordinate 46,393 of DASVPY010000094.1, read as the reverse complement.
GCCTGATCGTCATGGGGCTTGACTACTCTTACCTCTCGCTCGTCAAACGACCCGCGGGTCTGTTCGTCTCGCAGACCGTCTGCAAGAACGCGGACGGCCACGCGCCGGAGCGCGAGGAGACGCTGGCCGCGGCGTTGACGGGCGACACCTTCTACCTGCGCGTGCAGGTGAGCGAAGGCGCGGTCTGCAAGTTCAGCTACAGCGTCGACGGCAAAAATTTTACGCCCGTGGGCGAGCCGTTCACCGCCCGCGAGGGGCGCTGGATCGGCGCGAAGGTCGGACTCTTCGCCGTCCGCACCGGCAAGACGCGCGAGAACGGCTACGCCGACTTCGACTGGTTCAGGGTCGAGTAAGCGAGCAGGCGCGACCAGTGCTGAGTGAGTAGGCGCGACCAAGGCCGCGCCCGTAATGCGACGGGACAACAGATGAACTTCCTCGGCATAGACGTTGGCACGGGCGGCTCGCGCGCGGTCGTGATTGACGACGCGGGCCGCGTCGTGGCGGCGGCGACGGTCGAGCACGCGCCGTTCGCGTCGCCGCAAGCGGGCTGGGCCGAGCAGGACGCGCGCGACTGGTGGGGCGCGTCCGCGGCCTCCGTCCGCGCCGTGCTCGCTGCGGACGGCGTGCGCGCCGAAGAGATCGGCGCGGTCGGCCTCACCGGGCAGATGCACGGGGCCGTTTTGCTGGACGAGCGCGCAGAGGTCTTGCGCCCCGCGCTCATCTGGTGCGACCAGCGCACGGAGGCAGAGTGTCGCGCGCTCACCGAACGCGTGGGGCCCGCGCGCCTCGTCGAGTTGACCTGCAATCCCGCGCTCACCGGCTTCACGCTCCCGAAGCTGCTCTGGGTGCGCGCGCACGAGCCGGAACTGTGGGCGCGCGTGCGCTCGGTGCTGTTGCCCAAAGACTACGTGCGCCTGCGGCTCACCGGCGACAAAGCGACGGACGTGGCCGACGCCTCCGGCACGCTCCTCTTCGACGTGGCGCGCAGGCGTTGGTCGGCCGAGATGTCGGCCGCCGCGGAGTTGGACGAGCGTTTACTGCCGCGCGTCTACGAGTCACCTGAAGTGACGGAGCAAGTTTCGGCCGCGGGCGCGGCCGAGACGGGCCTGCGCGTGGGTACGCCGGTCGTGGCGGGCGCGGGCGACCAGGCGGCGGGCGCGGTCGGCATGGGCGTAGTGCGACCGGGCGCGGTCAGCGCGACCATCGGCACTTCGGGCGTCGTCTTCGCCGCGACCGACCGCCCCGCGCTCGACCCGCAGGGGCGCGTCCACACGTTCTGTCATGCCGTGCCCGGTCGCTGGCACGTCATGGGCGTGACGCAGGGCGCGGGCCTATCCTTGCGCTGGTTCCGCGAACAGTTCGGCGCGGGCGCGGACGACGGACGCGACCCTTACGAGCGACTGATGGCGGAGGCGGCCGGCGTGCCGCCCGGCTCCGCGGGCGTGCTGTGGGCCCCTTACCTGATGGGCGAGCGCACGCCGCACCTCGACCCGCACGCGCGCGCCGCGCTCGTCGGGTTGACGGCGGCGCACGCGCGCGCGCACGTCGTCCGCGCGATCCTCGAAGGCGTCGCCTTCAGCTTAAGAGACACGTTCACGATCTTCGCGGAGATGAACGTCCCCGTCGAATCAATCCGCCTCGGCGGGGGCGGCGCGCGCTCGGCTCTGTGGCGGCAGATACAGGCGGACGTGTACGGGCGCGCGGTCGAGTTGGTCGAGGCGGACGAGGGCGCGGCCTACGGCGCGGCTCTGCTCGCGGGCGTGGGCGGCGGCGCGTGGGCCAGTGTTGACGAGGCTTGCGCCCGCGCCGTGCGCGTGCGCGCGCGCACGCCGCCGGACGCGGAAAGCGCGCGCTTGCTGGACGAGCGTTACAGAATCTTTCAGGCAATCTACCCGGCGCTGCGCCGAATCGCCGAGGCGTAGGCGTAAGCCCAACAAGGACGCAGAAAGGGAGAGAACGACAATGGCAGACGACAGTTACGCGCCGAGGCCGGAGCACAAGTTCACCTTCGGCCTGTGGACGGTCGGCAACCGCGGGCGCGACCCGTTCGGCGACGCGGTGCGGCCGCCGCTCCCGCCTAACGACGCCGCCAAGTTGCTCGGCGAGGTCGGCGCGTGGGGCGTCAACTTCCACGACAACGACCTCGTGCCGATTGACGCCTCGGCGCATGAGCGCGACCGCATCGTGCGCGCGTTCCGCGGCGCGTGCGCAGAGAACAACCTGACCGTCCCGATGGTCACGGTCAACCTCTTCTACGATGCCGTTTTTCGTGACGGCGCGTTCACCAGTAACGACGCGCGCGTGCGCGCCTACGCCTTGCAGAAGACGATGCGGGCGATGGACTTGGGCGCGGAGTTCGGCGCGAAAATCTTCGTGCTGTGGGGCGGGCGCGAGGGCGTCGAGACGGACGCCTGTCGCCGGGCGGACGAGGGTGTCAAGCGTCTGCGCGAAGCGTTGAACTACCTGTGCGAGTATTCACTCGCCCAGAAGTACGACTACCGCTTCGCGCTCGAAGCCAAGCCGAACGAGCCGCGCGCAGACATCTACATGCCGACGACGGGCGCGTACCTCGCGCTCATCGCGACGCTCGATCATCCTGAACTGGTCGGCGTTAATCCTGAAGTCGCGCACGAGCACATGGCGGGCTTGAACATGACGCACGCCGTGGCGCAGGCGTGGGAGGCGGGCAAGCTCTTCCACATAGACCTCAACGATCAAGTGCCCGGTCGTTACGATCAGGACTTGCGCTTCGGCTCGGCCAACCCGAAGGCCGCCTTCTGGCTGGTGAAGTTCTTAGAGGACGTGGGCTACGCGGGGCCGCGCGCCTTCGACGCGCACGCCTACCGGACGGAAGATTATGAGGGCGTCAAAGACTTCGCCCGCGGGTGCATGCGGACGTACCTTGTCCTGAAAGAGAAGGCGCGCCAATGGAACGCGCACCCGGAGATCAAGGCGCTGCTGGCCGAGATCGCCGCGCTCGACGGGAACGGGGCGGCGCTCGGCAAGTTCGGGCAGGATAAAGCGACGGAACTCATGGCCCGCAGCTTCGACCGCGCGGCACTCGCCGCAAAGGGCTTGAAGTACGAGCGGCTCGATCAGTTGACGATGGATATTCTGCTCGGCGTCGCGTAAAGACCGCGCGCGGCGGGCGACCGGGCGGCCCGCGGCGCACCGCCGTCGCGCTGCACGGGCCGCCGCCGCTTTCACAGCCCGGCCGCCGCGCGGCGGCCGGGCTGTTCATTTCACGAAGGCTGCGGCCCGCGCCCGAAGACGCCCTCCTGCGCCTGCCAAGCCAAGTGTGTCAGGTGGCCGGCCCACAGCTCGCCGGCGAGTTGTTTGATCCAGCGTGCGACCCTCCGCGCGCGCACGCGCCGCGCCTCGTAGATGTTCTCCAAGAAGTCCACCGCGGCGACGCGCAGACCGACATCGCGGCCTAGTCGCTCGCTGACATACCACTTGTGATTCTCGATCCGCGGCAGCACCGCCCACGCCTCTTCGGCCGACAGGTTGACACCCGTCAGCGCGTACAGCATACGCTGCACCTCCGCGCGTTGCGGCGCGGCCGCCTGCTTCAACTTGAGCTGAACCGTCATCATAAACCTCCTTGCATGACTTAAACGGGCATAGCTCCAGCCCCGAATCGGGCTTCGGCTGCATTGTACGCAGCCCGCCGTCCGCCAGTCTAATTAATTATCAAGACACCATTTATTAAAACAATTCATGACAGAGACAACCAACTACCTATCAGCAGCTTAGCCCGCCCACGCGGCTCAAGAAATAATTTCTTTGCGCTCCTTCGCGGCCTTCTTTGCGTCCTTCGCGGTTAAAGGTTTTCGGATTTAACCGCAAAGGACGCGAAGCGGGCCGCAAAGGTACGCAAAGAGTTTTTTAACCTTAGTTGGTCACGAGGGGTCGCCAGTTGTCGCTGCCGCCGAGGACGCGTGCGACGGTGATGGCGTCGGCTTCGCGTCTGCTCAGCAGGTGCGCCCAGGCGACGCGTGCGCGCGGGTGCGCGCCGGGGCCGCGGCTGTCGTACTCGGCGTAGCGCGCGGTCTGCTCGCGTTCGGGGAAGTTCCAGTTGTGCCAGCCTTCGGGGCGCACGGACGCGTCCATCTCCGTGTGCAGAAACGTCACGGCCGAGTAAGCGCGCCAGGGGCGGCCCAGGTAGGTCTTCACTTCGGGCGACGCGGCGGTGACGCGGCAGTGTGAGAAGACGAAGCCGAACGGCTGATCGTTAGGGGTCGAGGCGGCCGTCAGGTAGCCGTCCTTGAGCGCGTGCAGGTGGCAACGCTCGAAGAAGGCCGTGGCCGCGCCGAAGATGAAATCAACGTGCCCCTCGATGTAGCAGTTCTCGAAATAATGGCGACCGCGGTTTAAGAGGATCGTGTCCTGCCAGCCGAGGAAGCGGCAGTTGCGGAAGGCGACGCGGTCGCCGTCCACGCGCAGCGCGAGCGCTTGGCCGACGGGGCCGGCCGAGTTGGCGAACGTGACGTTCTCGGCGATGAAGTCGTCCGCGTCGATCTGCGTGGAGGGCGTGCGGAACGTGCCGATGGGTTTGCCGTCGCGCCCCGGCAGGTTCGCGTTCAGATCGTAGGTGAGGATGGTGTTGGCCGCGTCCTCGCCGACGAGTCGGAAGAAACGCTTCTCGCGCTGCACGTAAATCTGCTCCTTGTACGTGCCGGGCTTGATGCGTATGACGACCGGGTGCTCGCGCGTGCCCGCGGGCACGACCATGATCGCCTCCTGCACAGACTTGTACTTGGCGCTGCCGTCGGCCGCCACGACCAACTCGGTCTGCGCGGCGACGGCGCGCGTGACGAGGAGTAACGACAGTAAGAGCAGCGGCGGCGTCAGGCGCGAGCGTATGTCGGTGCGTGTCATTGATGCTGTCTTAATTTTTATCTCTGTGCGTCCTCTGTGTGCTCTGTGCCTCTGTGGTGCATGAAGGTTCAGCAGCATTAACCACAGAGGCACAGAGGACGCACGGAGGCCCGGCAGAGCAACGTCGGGTAGTTTACTCCGGCGTGGCTTGCGGCGAGTTGAGGCTGCGGGCCTTCTTCGCCGGCTCGATGGTGACGTTGTCGAACGAGACGGAGCCGGCGTGGTGCATGACCTCGGCGGCGTCCAGGCCGCGGAACGTGCAGTCGCTGAAGCGCACGCCCTCGATGATCGCGCCGGGGAAGCCGACGATCCAGAGGATGCGCGGGCTGGCGGTGCTCGTTACGTGTTCGATCTGGACGTTGCGCAGGACGGGCTTGAACGGCCCGCGCGCGCCCGTGTCGTAAAGGAAGTCTATCGTCAAGACGGCTTCGGCGACGCGCCCGATCTCGACGTTGCGCATGTAGACGTTCTCAAGGACGCCGCCGCGCAAGGCGTTCGACTTGAAGCGCAGGGCGCGGTCGAGGTTCGGGCTGTCCATCTTGCAGTTCTCGATGAAGACGTTGCGGCAGTCGCCGGAGATTTCGCTGCCGATGACGACGCCGCCGTGCCCGTCCTGCATCGTGCAGTTGCGGACGATGATGTTCTCCGACGCGACGCCGACGCGCCGGCCGTCGTTGTCGCGCCCCGACTTGATGGCGATGCAGTCGTCGCCCGTGTCGAAGACGCAGTCTTCGATCAGCACGTCGCGCGAGGATTCGGGATCGCAGCCGTCGTTGTTCGGCCCGTGGCTGTGGATTTCGACGCCGCGCACGGTAACGTTCGTGGAGAGCGTCGGGTGTATCTCCCAGAACGGCGAGTTGATGATGCGCACGCCTTCGATGAGGATGTTGCGGCTGCGGTACGGCTCGATGAAGGACGGGCGCAGGTAGTGGCCCGCGCCGAAGACGCGCTGGCTGACGGGCACGTTGCCGTTGCCCATCTCGCGCAGGCGGCGTACGTCTTCGCTGGCGCGCGCCGGTGCGCCGTTCGGCCCGCGCCGCGCCCACGCCCACCAGTTCTCGTCCGACGCAGAGCCGTCGAGCGTGCCCTTGCCGGTGACGGCGATGTTCTGCTGCTCGAAGGCGTAGATGAACGGCGAGTAGTTCATCAACTCCGTCCCCTCCCAGCGCGTGAAGACGGCGGGCAGGTACTGCGTCGGGTCGGTGCTGAACTTGAGCGTCGCGCCTTCCGCCAGATGCAGGTTGACGTTGCTCTTGAGGTGTACGGCCCCCGTGTGGAAGACGCCGGGCGGCACGACGACGCGCCCGCCGCCCGCGGCGTTGCAGGCGGCGACGGCGCGGCGTATGGCTTCGGTGTTGTCCGCGCCGCCGGGGCGCGCGCCGTAGTCCGTGATCGGAAAATCGCGCGCGGGGAAGCGCGGCGGGCGTATGCGCGCGAGGATGCCGGGCACGGCGGCCCAGCCGGTCGCGGCAGAGCGCGCGCTACTACTGCGGCGCGGCGTGCGCGACTGCGCGGCGCGGACGGAGGTTGACAACTGAACTACGCTCAGCGCAAGCAGCAGCGCGGCGGTACGACGTGCGAGACGTTGCATGTGCGTGTCACCTTGTTTTCCCTGCGGGTTGTTCGGGGGAGGCGATTATAACAGAAAGGCTTATGCGGGGCTTCGCGCCGGCCCGCGTTCCGCGTTAGACTGCGCGCGGCGTCTCCTCGTCAGCCGCGCCGGCCCCGCCCGCGCCGCTGACCCCGAACCGCAAACGACAAGCTCTCGTGCCCCCGGAGGGTGTGGCCGTGCCGACAGTCAGACGCGCCGTCTTCAGTCTCCTCTGCGTGCTCGCAACAACGCTCGCCCTCGGCCGCCCGTGCGCCGCCGCGCAGCCGCCCTGGCTCGGCGCGCGCACCGCGCACTTCCAACTCGTCGGGCACGTCGGCGCGCCGGAGTTGCAGGCGCTCGCCGCGAGCCTCGAAGAGTTCCGCGCCGTCTTCGCCCAACTCTGGCCGCGCGACGCGTTCGACGCGCAAGGCTCGACCGTCATCGTCGTCTTCGCAGACGACGCCGAGTACACGCCCTTCAAGCCCTTGCACGCGGGCCAGCCCGACCCGTTCGTCGCCGGCTACTTCAAACCCGGTCACGACCTCAGCTACATCACGCTCGCCGCGGGTGGCGCGCACGCCGACGCGACCGTCGTCCTCTTTCACGAGTACGCGCACGCGCTCGTCCGCGACCGCTACGGGCGCGTGCCGCTCTGGTTCAACGAGGGCTTGGCCGAGTATCACAGCGTCTACGCGCTCGCGCCCGCGCAGCGCCAGGTGCGGACGGGCAAGCCGCTCGCCGGGCGCGTCCAATACCTGCGCACGCACCCACTCATCCCGCTCGCCACGCTGTTGACGGCCGAGCGCGACTCGCCGCTCTACAACGAGCACGACCAGCGCGGCATCTTCTACGCACAGTCCTGGGCCTTCGTCCACTACCTCCTGAGCGACCGCACCGGCGCGCGCCAGCGCCAGCTCGCAGACTTCCTGCGCCGCACCGGCGACGGCGCGCCGGTCGCAGACGCCGTGCGGCAGTCGTTTCAACTCGAACCGTCGGCGTTGGAGCGACAGTTCGCCGCCTACGTGCGCGCCGGTCGTTACGCGGAGCAGGGCGAGACCATCGCCGAAGTGCCGCGCCCCGCGCCGCCCGCCGCCGTGCGGCAGTTGAGCGACGCCGAAGCCCTGGCGCAGCTCGGCGACCTCTTGCTGCGCACAGACCGCCTCGCCGAAGCGCACGACTACCTCGACCGCGCGCTCGCGCTCGACCCCGCGCTCGCCGCCGCGCACATCTCGCTCGGTCTGCTCCACCTGCAAGAAGGTCGGCTCGCAGACGCGACCGCGCAGCTACAGCGCGCCGCCGCCGCCGACCCGCGCAACCACCTCGCGCACTACTACTACGCCGACCTGCTCCGCCGCGAAGGCGCGGACACAGAGCGCACCGTCGCCGGCTACGTCGAGCGCACGAACCTGATCCGCGCCGAGATCAAACAGGCCGTCGCGCTGGCCCCCGACTTCCTCGACGCACAGGGCTTGCTCGTCCTGACCGACATCGAGCGCAACCCGCAACTCGAAGAGGCGACCGCCACGCTCGCGCGCCTGCTCGCCGTCGCGCCCAAACGCGGCGACTTCAAACTCATGTCCGCGCAACTCAAGCTGCGCCAGGAGGACTTCGCCGCCGCCCGCGCCCAGCTACAGGCGCTCGCCGACGACACCAAGACCGACGCCATGCTGCGCCTCCAAGCCCGCGCGCTCCTCGACACAGTGCCCGCCAGAGAGAAGCTCGCCGCCGAGCGCAGGCTGTGGGCCGACGCCGGGCCAAGTGACGCCGACAGCGGCCCGGCCGCGGCCGACAGCGACTCAGCGGTCGCCGCGCCGCGCGCCTGGCAGCCGTGCGACATGCCGGAGCCGGGGCCGCAGTTCAAACACCTGCGCTTCAACGGCGAACAGGCCTGCGGTCGTCTGGTCAAAGTCGAGTGCGACGCGGCGGGCGTGCTCCTCTTCGTGCAGGCGGGCGAACGCCTGCTGCGCCTCCACAGCAGCGCCCTCAACCGCGTCCGCTTCGTCACCTACACCACGGATGTACGCGGCAAGATCGAGTGCGGCGAACGCAGCCGGCCCGAACCCGTCCTCGTCACCTACCGCCGCCCGCGTCCCGACGAACTACCCACCGACGGCGAGCTAACCGCCGTCGAGTTCGTCCCCGAAGACTGGCTGCATTAGCAATAAACACGTTCTATAACCACGAAGACACGAAGACGAAAGGCCATGTCTTCTCCGTGTCTTCGTGTCTTCGTGTTGAATTTCGTTCGGCGCTCTTAATGCCCGGTCGCCGGCAGGGTCTTGAGGAGGGCTTGCGCGCGGGCGCGTATGCGTGGGTTCGTGTTGTCGCGCAGCAGCGATTCGAGCGTGGCGCGGCCGGCGGCGGCGTCCTGTCGGCGCAGGTAGACCTGGGCGAGCGTGAGCGCGATGTCGGGCCGGCCCGGCGCGAGCGCCTGCGCGCGCTTGAGCAGCGCGACCGCTTCGTCGAGTTGTTCGCCGCGCACGAGGTTGACGAAGGCGAGCAAGCGGTACGACTCGGCGAAGCGCGGCTCAAGCGTGATCGCCTGGCGCAGTTCGGCGCGCATCAACTCGGCCGCGGCCGGCGCGTAGTCGTTCACCGCCTGCTCTTCGTCCATGCCCTCGCGGCTCACGGCGTAGGCGTAGTAATAGTGCGCGAGGTAACTGTCGGGCGCGAGCGCGAGCGCGCGGCGCAGGCTCTCCTTCGCCTCGGCGAAGCGGCGCTGGCGCACGTGCGTCAGACCGAGCGCCGCGTGCGCCGGGGCGTAAGCCGGGTCGAGCGCGGTCGCGCGTTTCAGGTAGCCGGCCGCGTCTTCATAACGTTCGACGTGCAGCAGCAGATCGCCCAGGTAATACTGCGCCGCGGCCTCCGTGAGTGGCGCGCTCCGCAGGTCTGACTCGGCGCGCTCGCGTGCGTCGCGCGTGACGCGCTTGACCGAGTACGCCTCGCGCGCGACGTACTCCGATAGTTCCGCGCCCAGCGTCGCGTAGTCGGCGTGGAACGACTGCTTGAAGCTGCTCTCGACGGGCAGTCCCGCGGCCAACATTTCGAGGAAGCGCAGGAGTTGGAGCTGTCGCCGGCCGTTGTTGCCGGAGATGAGGTAGTGGGTCAGCGCCCAAGACTGCGCGTAGAAGATGTCGCTCGCTTCGCCCGCCGCGTACTCTTCCGAAGCGCGGTCTATGGCGAACAGTTCGGCGAGCGGCAGGAGCTTGCGCCCGCGCAGGAACGCGACGTGGCGCGCGACGGGCCGGCCCAACAAGACCGCGTCGCCGCGCTCGCTCAAACTCAGCGTGCTGTAATACTGCGCCAGGCCTTCGTTCAGCCAGTCGGGCACGCGCCGCGCGCCGTCGGCGAGCAGCAGATGCACGGACTCGTGGAACGGGACGGCGTAGGCGTCGGCCGCGGGCAGCCCCGCCGGCAGCGCGATGTAGTTCACGTCGAGACCCGATTGGAAGTAGCTGGTGAAGTCTACGGGGCGCTCGCGGCGCAGCGGGCGGAAGGGCTTGTAGGCGTCGAGGTCTTTGAAGACGAGGACGCGTGTGGGCAGCGCCGAGTTCAGGCCGAAGGCCGGGAACAGTTCGGCGAAGGCGGCGCGGAACAGCTCGAAGCGCGCCGCCACCTCGCGCACCTCCGCCTCGCTCGCGTTGCCGACGAACAGGTAGTGCGGCGAGCGCACGCCGACCCAGGCGTCTTTGGCCTGCGCGGGCGCGGCCGTCAGGCAGACGAAGGCGGCAATCGTGACGACGAGCAGTTTCATGGATCGATCCGACGGTCGGGGAGTGGTGCAGTTTGAGGTTGAGGTGGCGTGCGGTTAATTCAACACAGAGGGCACAGAGGGCACACAGAGTTCACAGAGTTCTTTACTGTGCCCTCTGTGCTAACTCTGTGCCCTCTGTGTGAGACCGGCCGCACGCCACACTCAACTTGACCAACCACCACCGGGCGCGCCCTTTTTCTAACACGAGTCGTCTTGTACTACCATAGCGGGCGAGAAATGACGAAGCCCTACAAGATCGCCATCTTCGTGACCATCGGTTTTCTCGCCGGCACGACCTGCGTCTACCTGTTCTACGCGCTGCTGTCGTTCGTCCGCCGTTGGCGCACGCGCCAGCGCCCGGTGCGCGCGCAGACCGCCTCGCTGTGGCGCGACCCCGGCGCGGTCGAGCGGCTCGACTTCTACCACGGCCCCGGCGGCGCAGACGGCGCGCCCGCCCCGCCCTTCCGCTTCATCGCCGAGCACGCCACGGGGTCGAACCCGTGCCTCTCCGTGCGCGACGCGCGCGACCGCACGTGGCGCGTCAAGTGGGGCGACGAGGTGCGCTCCGAGACCTTCGCCTCGCGCCTCGCGTGGGCCGCCGGCTACCACGTCGAGCATTGTTACTTCGTCGCGGCCGGGCACATAGAGGGCGCGAAGGATTTGGGCCGCGCGCGCTCGTGCGTGCAGGAAGATTGGACGTTCGTGGACGCGCGCTTCGAGTTGGACGAGGCGGGCGTGCGCAAGTTGTTCGACGAACACGGCTGGGCTTGGGACGACAACCCGTTCGTCGGCACGCGCGAGTTGAACGGCTTGAAGATCATGCTGATGCTCACGTCGAACTGGGACAACAAGGACGTGCGCGACGTGGGGCGCGGCTCGAACACGGCCATCTTCGAGCACAAGTTGGCCGACGGACGCGTCGAGGCGCGTTATCTCATCATTGATTGGGGCGCTTCGATGGGGCGCTGGGGCACGCCCTTCGACCGCAGCAAGTGGGACGCCGCAGGCTACGAAGCGCAGACGCCGGACTTCGTGGCCGGCGTCGCCGACGGCTTCGTCCAGTGGAACTACATCGGGCAGCGCACAGACGACGCGCGCGAAAGCATTACGGTCGCCGACGTGCGCTGGCTCTACGACTACTTGAGCCGCGTCACCGACGAACAGTTGCGCGCGGGCCTCAGCGCCAGCGGCGCGACCGCCGAAGAGATCGAACGCTTCACACGCGCCATCCGCCTCCGCCTCGAACAACTCGAACGCGTCTGCGCGTGCGCCGAGCAGGCGGCGACAGACGACGCAGGCGCAAGCCCCGCCCCGTCCGCCCGTCATGCTGGAGCTTAGCCACCAGGCACTCTACGCCGCGTTCGACCGCTTCCCCACGCGCAAGGGGGCGGCCGTCCACATTGATCGGTTCGCCCGCGCGCTGTTCACGGAGGCGGGCGGCGGTCTCCTCTACGTGCTCGGCGACGACGAGCTGCCCGCCTACCAGCGCGAGGGCGCGGTCGAGATCGTGCGCTTCTGTCAGCCGGTCGCCAACCTGCTCGAACGCGCCGTCGCCTACGGCCGGCGGCTCAGTGCGCTCGTCGAAGCGCACGGCGCGGCGCTCCGGCTCTGCCACTTCCGCGACCCTTGGAGCGGCTGGCCGCTGCTCGCGCGCCCGCACGACTACGTGACCGTCTACGAGGTGAACGGACTGCCCTCCGTCGAGTTGCCGCACACGTACAAGGGTCTCGCGCCGAGCACGCTCGCCAAGCTGGCGGCGCGCGAACAGCTCTGCCTGCGCGCCGCCGATCACGTCATCACGCCTTCGCACACGATCCGCGCGCGCGTGCTCGCCGCGGGCGTGCCGGCCGCCAAGGTCACCGTGATCCCGAACGGCGCTGAGGTGCGCCCCGTGCCGCCGCGCCCCGCCGACGCGCCCGCGCGCTACCTGCTCTACTTCGGCGCGCTGCAACCTTGGCAGGGTGTGGACACGCTGCTGCGGGCCTTCGCGCGGCTGGCGGACTTCACAGACCTGCGGCTCGTCATCTGCGCCGCACACCACTCGCACCGGGCGCGCGTCCTGATGAAACTCGCCGCGCGTTTAGAGATCGGCGAGCGCGTCGTCTGGCACTTCGCGTTGAGCGAGGAAGCGCTCGCGCCTTGGCGCGCGCACGCGCTCGTGTCGGTCGCGCCGCTGGTCGAGTGCGCGCGCAACGTCGAGCAGGGCTGCGCGCCGCTGAAGATTCTGGAATCGCTCGCGGCGGGCGTGCCCGTCGTCGCTTCTGATTTGCCGGCCGTGCGCGAGTTGATGACGGACGGCGAGCACGGTCGGCTCGTCCACCCCGACCGCCCCGGCGAACTGGCGCGCACCCTGCGCGTGCTTCTCCAACACCCCGACCGCCTGCGCGAAATGGGCGCGCGCGCCCGCGCCCACGTCGCGCGCCACTTCACCTGGGCACGCTCCACCGCCCAACTCGTCGAACTCTACCGCGCGCTCGGCAACAACGAGCGGCGGGCGCGGGCGCGTGAAGACAGGATGGGCAGCACCCCGCCCTGAACGCGCACACCGCGGCTGGGAGCGCGGGCATCCCTGCCCGCTATGAGCGCAAAGCGCGAACAAAGAAGTAGCGGCGGCACTCAACGTCGAGTGCCGTCGCTGCTTCGTTAGCGTGCTCACACACGCTTGGCGGGCAGGGATGCCCGCGCTCCCAGCAGACAGTTGACTTTCCCCTTTCGCCCTGTAGAATGACGCCGGCCGCTCGTCCATCATGATGCAGGGATCGCCACTGTGAACGCTTACGCTGCTTACCGCGCGCTGACGGCGGAACAGAAACAGCTACTTCGGACGAAGCAAGTTGAGGGCGCGCACACGCCCGCCGAGTGGCTCGCGCTGCTCACGCCGCTCGGCGATTACGATCAGAGCGCCGACAAGCTGCGCAAGGCGGGCTGCACGGCCGGCATCATCAGCGGCGTCGTGCTCTTCGCCTCGCTCTTCCTGCTGGGCATCTTCGCGCCGCTCGCCGTACTGCTGATCGTCGGCGCGCTGACCGTCCTCGTCGTCGCCATCATCGTCTACCAGATCACCTCGAAGCTCGATCTGGCGACCGACCTGCACAAGTTCGTCCTGCCCCTGCTCGCCGTGCTGCGCGAGGACGCGGCCCCCGGTCAACCCGTGCGGCTCGCGCTCGACATGCGCGGCAGCACCGTGGACGCGAAGCAGGTCAGGCAGACGCAGCCTTACGCCGCGGGCGCGTACCACAAGGTCGTGGCGACGTTCTATGAAGACCCGTGGCTGAGGGGCGAAGCGCCGCTGGCCGACGGCTCGCGCCTGAGTTGGCGGCTCGTGGATCGCGTGCGCAAGCTGGAGAAGACGAAGCGCAACCCGCGCGGCAAGACCAAGACCAAGACCCGCCACAAGCAGAAGACGCACATGGTCGTGCAACTGGCCTTGCGCGGCGACCGCTACGCTGTTGCCGACGCCGGCACGGCGGCGAGCGCCGACCGCCTCGAAGTCACGCCCGGCGAGAAGCGGCATACGGTGAAACTGCACCGCGTCGTCCAAACCGACGCGCTCGCGACGCCTGAGCCGCAGCAACTCCTCGAACTGATCGGCGCGGCCTTCAGCCGGGCCACGCCCGTCAAGAAACAGTGATGACGAACACTTGCCTGTGCAAGCGCGGCTTCTTCGTGCTGCGCGACTGCGGCCAGCCGGCCGAGAAGCAGTGCGAGCGTTGCGCCCGCCCCGTCTGCCGCGAACACCTGTCGCAGCGCACAGAGTTCCGCCTCTGCGTCGAGTGCGCCGCACGCGATCAGGATTTGAGCGACCCGGCCGACCGCGACTGGCTCTACGGCTACCGCAGCACCTACTACACGGGCGAGCGCTACACGCCCATCTACCTCGGCTCGGACACGTCCTTCAGCGATTACGACTACCGCTCGTTCGACCGCGCGGTCGGCGACAGCGAGACCGAAGGCGACTTCGCCGGCGCGGGCGCGGGCGGCAGTTTCATGGACAGCTAATAGTGCCTTCGACAGTTAATAGAATCTTCGACCGCTAACAGTTTCCGCGACTGTTAATCATTCCTTCGATCACTAATGCGCGCCGCCGACATACGCCCGCTGTGGCTGACCGAGAACTACCCGCCGGGGCGCGGCGGCATGGCGCAGTCGTGTGACCGCATCGTGCGCAGCCTGCGCGGGCGCGGCGTCGCCGTCACGGTCGCGCACCTCAGCCCGCGCCACGCCAACTGGCGCGTCGAGACGCGGCTCGCGGGCCGCGACTTCCTGTGCCCCGTCGGCGCTGACCCCGCGCACACGCTCAACCGCCTCTGGGGCGAGTTGGCGCACGCCGCCGACGCGAGCGCGTTCACGCACGTCGTCGCCTTCGGCGGGCTGCTGCCGCTGCTGGCCGCGCCGGCCTACGCGGCGTGGCTCGGCGTGCCGCTCGTCACCTTGCTGCGCGGCAACGATTTCGACGCGGGCGTCTTCTCGCTCCGGCGCGGCGACGTGCTGCGCGAGGCCCTCAGCCGCGCCGCGCGCGTCTGCGTCGTCACGCGCGAACACGCGCGCAAGGTCGCGGCGCTCTACCCCAACGTGCCGACGGTCTGGACGCCGAACGGGATCGATCACGACGAGTGGGCGTTGACGCCGGGCGACCGCGCGCAGGCGGAAGACTGGCGGCGCGCGCACGTCCCCGCGGGGCGGCGCGTGTTGGGCCTATTCGGCCACTTGAAGCAGAAGAAGGGCGGGCCGTTCTTCCTCGAAGCGCTGCTGCGTTCGGGCCAGGCCGCGCGCTTTCACCTGCTGCTCGTCGGCGAGTGGGAGCCGGAGTTGGGCGCGTGGCTCGGAGCGCACCAGGGCGAGTTGAGCTTCAGCACGCGCCCCTTCCTCGACCGCTACGAGTTGCTGCCTTACTACGCGGCCTGCGATCTCGTCGTGCTCCCGTCCTTCTACGACGGGCTGCCGAACGTGCTCGTCGAAGCGGCCGCGCTCGGCGTGCCCGCGCTCGCCTCGACCGCGGGCGGCATGGCCGACTTTCTCGCCGACGGCGAGCACGCCGTCCTGTTCCGCCCCGGCGACCCGCACGACTGCCGCGCCGCCATCGAGCGCGCCGCCGCCCTCGCCGACGAAGAGTTGCGACGCCTCGGCGCGCACAGCCGCGCCCTCGCCCGCTCCGCCTTCACGCTCGCAGCCGAGGCGGATAATTACTTGAACGTGCTCGGCGAGACGCTCGCGCCGCGCGCCGCGCCCGTCGCAGAGTTTCAGCCGGTCGGTTAAAGAATCACGTCGGAGGACACGAATAACATCATGCTGACTTCGCGCCCGCGCGCCCTCTTCGCGTCGCTCTGTCTATTACTGTGCGCCCTGCTGCCGGCCGCCTGCGGCGGCGGTCGCGCCACCGCACCCGCGGTCAACTCAAGCGTCGCGCCGGCCGCGAACGCCGATGCGGCGGCCGCCGGCAAGATCAAGTTTAAGACGCCGGACGATCAGACCGTCGTCGAGTTCAAGCCGCAGGGCGACGCGTTCAAGATCGAGTTCAGCGACGGCGGGCAGGCGAAAGTCTTGCGCAGCGCGTTGAACGACAAGGGCAAGCGGAAGTACGAGCTTGAAGGCGGCGGGCAGGTCGCCGAGGTCAAGCCGGGCGACGACGGCTTCAAGGTGCGCACGACCGACGGCCGCCTGCTCTGGAAGGTCAAGACCGCCGCCGACAAGATCAAGATCAGCGACAACGAGGAGAACCAGAACCCGTACGAACTGGTGCGCAAAGAGGACGACCGCGTCAAGATCAAGCGGAACGAGGCGGAGTTGGGCGAGGTCAAGTTCTACCGCGACCGGCAGAAGGTGAAGGTCAAGGACGCGGCCGAGCGCGAACTCTTCGACGCGAACACCGATAACTACTCGGCCGCCTACGGCGTGCTCCTGCTCGAACAGATTCCCGCGCAGGAACGCTACATCATCATGGCCGAACTGCTCGCGCGCAAACTCTAACAGTCGTGATCCTCTACTACGCGATGGGCGGCGGGCTGGGCCACCTAACGCGCGCCCGCGCCGTCCTGCACACGCTCCGGCTCACAGAGCGGGCCACGCTTCTGACCGCTTCGCCCTACGCCGACGACCCGCGCGTCACGGGCGGACTGCCCGTCCGCAAAGTCCCGTCGGGGTTGGCCGCGGACGTGCCCGCCTACAGGGCTTGGCTCGCGCGCCTGCTCGACGAACTCCGCCCGACCGCTCTCTATCTCGACACGTTTCCCGCGGGCATACGCGGCGAGTTGTGCGACTTCCCCGCGCTCGCACGCCTGCCCGTCCACTACCTCGCGCGCCTGCTCCGCTGGGCCGAGTACGCCAAGTTGATCACGAACGCACCCGTCCGCCTGCAAACGACCTACGTGCTTGAACCGCTCGCCCCGGCGCACGCCGCATTCGTCGCGCGCCACAGCGCCCGGTCTGTGCCGCTGACACTCCGCGAGCCGCCGCGCACGGCGACCGACGAAGCCGCGCGCGTGCTCGTCGAGCCGCTCACGCGCGACGGCCGCACGTTCTGGCTCGTCGTCCATTCCGCGCCGTGCGCGGAGGTGGCCGAACTCGTCGCCTACGCGGACGAGTTGCGGCGGCTCGAACAACCCGAAGCGCGCCTCGTGCTGCTGACGCGCGCCGCGCCGCCCGCCCTGCCCGCCGCCGTCCGACGCCTCGACTTCTACCCGGCCGCCGCGCTGTTCCCTTTCGCCGCGCGCGTCGTCAGCGCCTGCGGCTTCAACGTCATGCGCGAGATGGCGGCGCACCGCCACAAGCACCGCTTCATGCCCTTCCCGCGCCGCTTCGACGATCAGTTCGCACGCGCCGCCAGTCATCAGCTTAACGGTTCGTAAAACTCGACGACGCGGCGCGCCGCCGCCAAGACTTGCGCGCGCAGCTCGGCCGGCTCCAACACTTCGAGGTGCGTGCCGAAGCCGAGCGCGTACTCGCAGGCCATCTCCGCCGTGTCGAAGCGTAGCGCGACGCGCACCCAGCCCGCCGCGTCCGGCTCGCCCGTCTGCTCGACGCGCGCGAATCGTCCCGCGTAACGCAGTCGCGGCGCGACTGACGCGCGCACGCGCGCCGTCACCCGATAGGCCGGCAAGTGCGCGCGAAACTCCGACATGGACTGCGCCCAGAACGCCGCCAGATCGAAGCCGGGCGGGCGCACACAAGCCTCGCCCGTCAACTCCGCCGCGCGTATGCCGGAGACGCGGTAGCTGCGCAGGGCGTCGCCGCCGACCGCCGCCACCAGATACCACACACTCCCCTTCGCCACTAAGCCCAGCGGATCGACCACGCGCTCCACCGCGTCGCACCCGCCCCGCTGATACGTCAGGCGCAGACGCCGCTCCTGCCAGACCGCCTCTTGCAGCACGCCGAGCAGCGGCGCGGCCTCGTCCGCGTTCTGCCAGCCCGTCACGTCCACGTGTATGCGCTGGCGCGCGTACTCGGCCCCGCGCCGGTACGCAGCCGGCAGCGCCGCCAGCAGCTTCAGCAGCGCGCCCTCGGCCGCCTTCTCCAAATTCAAATCCGCCAGCAGCCGCGTCGGCTTGTTGACGAACAAAGACTGCACCTCGGCCTCGTTCAAGCCCGTCAGGTTCGTGCGGTACTCGCCCAAGAGCGACCAGCCGCCGCCCGTCCCGCGCTCCGCGACGACGGGGATGCCGGCCGCGCTCAGAGCATCCATGTCGCGGTGGACGGTGCGTGCCGACACTTCGAGGCGGCGCGCCAGCTCGCCCGCCGTCAACTGCCTGTGCGCCTGCAACAAGAGCACGATGGAGAGCAAACGATCCGCGCGCATCTCTGTTGTCCTCCCGCCGGATTTCGACCGCCGCTCATTTTACCCGACTAATATGACAATGGGTGTCAACTATCGTCGCGTATCCTTGATTGCGGATTGCGGATTGCGGATTAAGAGGACAAGTGCCCGCACCGCCGCATGACCGTTCTTCAATCCGCAATCCGCAATCCGAAATCAGTAGGAGGTGAAGGATGCGTAAGGTCACGTTCGGCGGCGCAAACAGTCTCGATAACTACTTCGCGCGCAAGGACGACGCGGTGGACTGGCTGCTGTGGAGCAAGGAGGCGGCCCGTTACATGACCGAGTACTGGAAGACGATTGACACGGTCATCATGGGGCGCAGGACCTACGAGGTCGCGGCCCGCAGCGGTCACTCGCCCGCCTACGGCGGCGTCAAGACCTACGTCTGCTCGCGCACCATGACGGACACCCCCGCCGAGGGGGTCGAACTCATAACGGAGGACGCGGCCGCGTTCGTCCGCCGGTTGAAGCGACAGCCGGGCAAGGACATCTGCATCATGGGCGGCGGGCTGCTGGCGAAGTCTCTGTTCGAGGCCGATCTGATCGACGAGATCGGCTTCAACATCCACCCGGTCTTACTCGGCTCCGGCATCCCGCTCTTCTACGAGATGAAACGCCAGATTAATCTTGAACTGCTCGAATGCCAGCGCTTCAAGAACGGCTGCGTGCTCGTCACCTACCGCGTCAAGCACCGCCGCGCTTCAAGCTCATGACCCGGCGGGGGGCGTGTGCGGCGCTGAGTCCGAATTAAGGGTGCCGGTGCAGTTTGAGATTGAGCGGCGGGGCGGTGTGGACGCACCACAGAGACACAGAGTTGGCACGGAGGCTTGAATGCCACTCAAGCCTCCGTGCATCCTCTGTGCCCTCTGTGTCTGCGGTGGTGAACTGATGGTCGGGTTATATTCAACCCGCGCCGTTCTGGGCGGCAAAACTTGAAGAAGCCCGGCCGTGCTCTCCCCTTCACGGCCGGGCTTCGTCATCCGGCCGCCGCGCGCGTTGCGCGGCGGCCGATCTTGTCGGCGTGTCTGCGCCGGTCAGGGCGCGCGCCGTTTAGTAGCGGTAGTAGCGCTTGTCGCGCACCTTGTAGGTGTAGACGGCCGCGCCGGCCCCGCCCGTGACCGCGCCGATGATCGCGCCCTTCTTGCCGCCGAGCAGCCCGCCGAGCACAGCGCCGCCGACCGCGCCGCCCGCGGTCGTGATCTTGTCGCGGTGCTTCTCCCAGAAGGAGCGGTCGTCGTTGCGGTTGTAGTCGTAATACTGCCGCGAAGCGGTCGTCGAGTTCCGGCGGTAGCGGCGGGTCTGCGCGCCCGCGGGCGCGGCCGCGACCGTCAACATCAGTATGCAGAGCAGAGTGGCTATAAACTTTTTCATCACGAGCCTCCGCGTTCCACAGTTGGCAACGGCCGTGCCACAACATTCACGCGCCGCGCGGCCGACGAGAGCCGACGAGATACGCCGTTTTTCCAAGCCCCGCCGCACGCAACGCCGGCCGGCGCGCGTCGCCGACGCGCCCGCGCATCACCGATAACGTGTGCCCGCCGCCGCGCGCCGTACCATTTGGGATAACGCGGCCGACGCGCCGCCTGTCCGCGCGCGGCCGCGGCGCGACGGCGCGGCCAGTCCGCGCCGTCGCGCGCGTGTCCGTATAATGAACGGGCACGATGGACTCGACTGAAGACAGGGACGGGGCGGGGCGTGCGCGCGTCAGGGAACTACGCCTGCGCGACATGCTCGGCGCGCAGAAGGGCGGCGCGGCGCGGCGGCTGGTGCATGCCGTCTTCAGCGTCGCGCTGCGGCTGTTCTTCCGGCGGATCGAGTTGAGCGGCGCGGAGGGCGTGCCCGCCGAAAGCCCCGTCATTTTCGTGCTCAACCACCCGAACGGGTTGATCGATGCGGCGCTCGTCTTCTGCGCGCTGCCGCGCCGCGTCTCCTTCCTCGCCAAGTCCACGCTCTTCCGCGTGCCCGTGCTGCGGACGCTCCTGCGCGTCGTCGAAGCGCTGCCGCTCTACCGGCGCATCGATCCGGGCGAGAACGTCGCGCTCAACCGCCGCACCTTCGACGCCTGCCGCGCACTGCTCGCGCGCGGGCGCTGCATCGCGCTCTTCCCCGAAGGACTCTCGCACAACGAGCCGCGGCTGCTGCCCTTGAAGACCGGCGCGGCGCGCATCGCGCTGGCGAGCGCCGCCGGCCTCGCCGCGCCGACCACCAGCCAGCCGCCTCTCTGCGTCCTGCCCGTCGGTCTCTACTACACGGCGAAGACCGCGTTCCGCAGCGAAGTGCTCTTGCGCGTCGGCGCGCCGCTGCCCGTGCCGCGCGTCGAGTTGAACGCGGACGGCGAGCCGACGCGCGCCGCCGTGCAGCAGTTGACCGCCGAACTGGACGCGGCGTTGCGCGCCGTCACGCTCAACACGGCGGACGAGGGTGAGTTGCGCGAGGTCGAGCGCGCCGAGCAGTTGTTCGCTTCCGTCTACGAGACGCTGGACGAGCGGCTGCCGCTGGCCGTGAGCTTCTACTGGCTGCGCCGCTTCGCCGAACGCCTGCGGCGGACGGAGGCGGCCGCGCCCGACCGACTCGCAGACCTGCGCCGCCGCATCGCGCACTATGAGACGGAACTGGCGGCGCTCGGCGTCACGCCTGAGACGCTCGCCGTCTCGGCGCTGCCGCCCGCGCGCTTCGTGCGCGATGTCGTGTTGAAGGGCTTGCTGCTGCTGCTGTTGACGCCGGTCGCGGCGGTCGGCGCGCTCGTGCATCTGCCGGCCTACCTGCTCGCCACGCTCTGCGCGCGGCTCTATCGCACGCACGGCCCGGACGCGGCCGTCGCCACCGTCAAAATCTTCTCCGCCATCGTGTTGATGCCTTTGACGTGGCTGCTCGTCTCCGGCGCGTGCGGTGTGCTCTGGGGCTGGCGCGTGGGTCTGGTCGTGCTGCCGGCGCTCGTCGGTATCGGCTACGTCGCGCTGCGCGTGTTCGAGGAACTGGCGGAGTTGCGCGGCTGGTTCCGTGCCGGCTTCGTACTACTGCGCCGCCGCGCCCTGTTCCTGCGCCTGCTCCTGCGTCGCCGCGACTTGCAACGCGCCATTCGGGAGTTCGTCGAAGAGGGGCAGAGTTGAAAGTATCTATTCCGTGACGAGGCGGCGCACCTCTTTGTTGAGGAGGACGGCGGCCGGTTCGCGCTGGATGGCGGCGAAGTATTTGCGCGCGAACTCGTCGCCCGCCTCGTCGGGCGTGAGCAGCGCGCGCGTCTGCGCGAGCAGGGCGGCGGCGGCCGCGGGCGTGGCCGGCTCGACGGCGGCGAACATCTCGTCCACGCGCACGATCAACTCGGAGAGCGCGCGCAGCCACGCGAACCGCTCGTCGTGCAGGACGAGTTGCAACAGCTCGCCGCTCGTCTGCACCTGGCCGTGGACGCGCTCGTAGCCCGCGCGCTCGTCGTCCAACAGTACCTTGTGCAGCCGCAGCAGCAGCATCCGCACGTCGCGCAGCCGGCGAAACACCGGCGCGTCGTGCGCGCCCGCGGCCCCTTCCGTCCGTTCGTCCATCTGCCCCCTTCCCGTTTGCGTCAGAAGCTGATCGCGCCCATGCGCCCGCTGCGGTAGTCGGCGAGCGCCTGCCTGATCTCCTGCTCCGTGTTCATCACGAACGGCCCGTAGCGCGCGACCGGCTCGCCCAGCGGCGCGCCCGCGATGAGCAGCACGTCGAGCGGCGCGGCGGCGTCCGCCGGGTTCTCGACCAGCACGTCGTCGCCGTCCGCCGCGAACATGATCATCTGGCCGTCGCCGGCCTGTTCCGCGTCCGCGCCGAACCGGCCCGCGCCGTCTACGACGTAGGCGAAGGCGTTGAACTCGGCGGGCAGCGTTTGCGCGAGCCGGCCGCCGGGCGCGAGCGTCGCGTGCAGGTAACTGATCGGCGTGCGCGTCTCGATCACGGCGCGCGCGCCGAGCGCCGCGCCCGCGAGCACGCGCACGGTCACAAGCCCGTCCGCCGAGTGCGCGACGGGGATGCGCGCGGCTTTGATCTCCTGGTAACGCGGCGTCATCATCTTATCGCGCCGCGGCAGGTTCACCCAGAGCTGAAAGCCGTGCAAGCGCCCGCCCGCGCGCGTAAACTCGCGCGCCGGCATCTCCGAGTGGACGACGCCCGCGCCCGCCGTCATCCACTGCACGTCGCCCGGTTCGAGTAGCCCCGCGTGCCCCTGCGAGTCCTTGTGCTCCATCCGGCCGGCGAGCAGGTAGGTGACGGTCTCAAACCCGCGGTGCGGGTGGTCGGGCGCGCCCTTGGCCGCGCCCGGCGCTAAGTCCATCGGCCCCATCTCGTCGAGCAGCAGGAACGGATCGAAGTCCATCAGGACGCTCTGCGGGAACGGCCGCCGCACCAGGAAGCCCGCGCCCTCCAACGTCTCCACGCTGCCGACCACGCCCGCCACGCTCCGGGCCCGCCCCACCTTGACACTCATCTTCTGTCACCTCTCTTTAGCTCTGTCACAACTAACCGCGTTCGGGCGGCGTTCACGTAACGCGCCGCCCTCCGTGTTACAACACACACCGGCGCAAAAAAATTTAAGCCGCGTCGTCGTAGAGCGACTCGCAGATGCGCGACAGTTCGCGGGCGTCGCGCGGCGAGAGCCGCACGTGTAGCTCGGCGAAGAGTTGCTCCAACTGCGGCGTGATCTCTTCGAGCAGCGCCAGCCCCTTGCGCGTGATGCGCGTGATGGAGAGCCGCCGGTCTGTCGTCGAGCGCACGCGCTCGACCAGCCCGCGCACTTCGAGCCGATCCACCAGCCGCGTCACGTCCGGCGCGCGCTCGACGAGCCGCGCGGCGATCTCGCAGCGCGGCTGCCCCTCGGGGTGCGCGCCGCGCAGGATGCGCAGCACGTTGTACTGCCCGTGCGTCAACTCGTAGCCGGCGCAGACGCGATCAATGCCCGTCCGCACGTGGTCGGCCGCGACCATCAGGTTCAGCATGGCCTCGTGGACAGGGCTGTCGAACCGCGCCTGCTTGAGCCTCCGCTTGAGCGCCTCACCCATGACTTTACTTATAGCACAAACATTTCTGTGTTGCAACACATAATTTCACTAACGCCCGCGCGCCCGTCCGCCGCGCCGCCGGGGCGCGTACTTTGCCCGAATCGTGCCGCGCGTCTGCAACAGAGGCGGCGGCGGCCCGTTCTTCAGTTTGCGGGCGATGGATCAGGTTGAATGTGGCGTGCGGAAAGATCAACACAGAGGGCACAGAGGGCACACAGAGGACACAGAGTTCTTAACTGTGTCCTCTGTGCCTCCTCTGTGCCCTCTGTGTTAACCCGGCCGCACGCCACTCTCAATCTCAGACTGAACCACGCCCCGTTTACGATTTCGCTCTAAGGCGCAGGCGGTTGGGCTACAATGCGCGGCGCAACACATCTCCGGAGGTCTGTCACAACATGAACGCTCTGCTAACACGCGTCGCGCTCGGCGCGCTGCTGCTCGCTTGCTCCGTCACGGCTCTGGCCGACATACCGCGCCCCGACGGCAACCCCCGCCGCCCCGCGCCGCCGCCCCCCGCGGAGTTCAGCACGCGCTTCTCGATCTCGCCGGACGTGCGGGCCACAGAGGCGCGGCTCGTGATCCCGCGCGCCGTCTGGCAGGAGTTGCGCACACAGTTTGACGGCGGCGGGCAGACCGCGAACACGGCGGGCAGCCTCCGCCTCGGCAACACGCAGACGGTCTTGGCCGGCATCTTCTTATCGCTCGCCTGCGCGTGCGGCGGACTGTGGCTGGTGCGCGCGCGGCGTGCAGACGGACGGGCGGCGCGCGTGGCGTTCGGGCTGTTGCTGGTCGCGTCGGGCGGCGCGGCGGCGGGCGCGGCTTACGCCAACGCCGGCCCGCCGCCGGTGGCGCGCTCGCTGACCTCGCGCATACTCATCCCCGAAGCGCAGCCCTACGGCGTCTGGGGCGAAGTCAAGATCGAGATCGTGGACGACAGCGGCCCCGTCAGACTCGTGCTGCCGACGGGCAAAGACAGAGGCCGGGAGTAAGACTGTTGGTGACAGACGCGCAACAACTTTCGGCGCACGGGCCGCGCGCGGCCGGCGCGGGGCGACAGACGCACTCGGCCGGCGCGCGATGCGAGCCGCGCACGCTGACTTACGCCGCGGCGGGCGTCGCCTTCTGCCTGCTCGCCGCGGGGCTGATCAGTTGGCAACCGTTGCAACTGTCGGTCGCCACCGTCTTCCTGTTCGCGGGGCCGCACAACCTCGCCGAGTTTCGCTACTTCCTCGCGCGCCTGCCCGCGCGCTGGGGTCGCTCGCGCAACTTCTTCGTCGTCGGACTGGCGGGCGTCGCGCTCCTCACCGTGACTTACGCGCTGCTCTACGCGGCGGGACAGGCGTGGTACTTGAGCGCGGACGCGCAGACGTTCGGCGTCGCGCTGTGGGAGACGGCGCTCGTCCTGTGGCTGTGCGTGCTCGTAAACTTGCGCGGGCGGCGGCGCGGGCGCGACCGCACGTGGGTCTACGCTTGCGGGTTCGCGCTGTGCGCGGGCGCGTGGGTCGCGCCGTTGTGGTTCGGCGTCGCGCTCGTCTACCTGCACCCGCTCGTCGCGCTCTGGTTCCTCGACCGGCAACTCAAGCGCACGCACCCGCGCTGGCGTAACGCTTACCAACTGTGCCTCGCGGCGCTGCCCGTCGTGCTCTGCCTGCTGTGGGCGCGGCTGGCCAACGCGCCAGACCTGCCGGCGGCGGACGCGCTCGCGTGGCGCATCACGCGGCACGCGGGCGCTGGCTTAGTGCCCGGCGTGTCGAGCCACCTGCTCGTCGCCACGCACGTCTTCCTTGAGACGCTGCACTACGGCGTGTGGCTCGTGCTGCTGCCGGCCGCGTCCTACGGCGCGCGCGCGTGGCGCGTCGAGCGCGTGCCCGTCGCGGTCGCGCGCGGCGGCCGGCCGCGCCTGGTGAAGACGACGCTCGCCCTCGGCGTCTGCGCCGTCTGCGCGCTCTGGCTCGGCTTCGCCGCCGACTACGCGACCACGCGCGACCTCTACTTCACCCTCGCCGTCGCCCACGTCCTCGCCGAAGCGCCGTTCCTCATCCGGCTGTTGTGATTTTTGATTTTTGATTTGAAATTTGTGATTTGAAATCTGAAATTTTGAGATCGGCTTTTCTCTGTGTCCTCTGTGTTGAATTGATCTTCCGCTGACATGCAACCGAAGACTAATTCGGGCCGCGCGCAAACGGGCCGACGCCTCTGGCCGCTCGTCGCGGTGCTGCTGCTCTGCCCTGCGGCTTTGGGCTTCGACCTGTCGGAGCCGCCGTCCGTCGCCTCGCGGCCGAGCGCGTTGTGGCTGTTCCTGCCGGTCGGCTACCTGCTGACGGTCGCGGTCGAGACGCCTGTGCTGCTCGCGGGGCTGCCGCGGCGTCTGCCGTTCAGGCAACGCCTGTTCGCGGGGCTGTGGCTCACGGCCTGCACGTATCCGGTCGTCGTCCTCGTGCTACCCATTCTGTTCGCCGACGCGCCGCGCGGCGTCTACCTGCTCGTCGCGGAGACGTTCGCGCCCGCCGCCGAGTGCGCGCTCTTCTGGCTGGCGTTCCGCCGCCGGCTCGACGCGGGCGCGGGCACTTGGCTGCGCTGCTTCGCCGTCGTCGTCCTCGCCAACCTGCTCTCCTTCGCCGCGGGCGAACTACTCAACGCCGTAAGCTGGTTCGGACTGTTCTGAACAAACATACAGCGACCAACACGCCGCGCGTCTTCAAGGCGCGAGCGTAAGGGGCGGCAGCCGCACCTGTCGGAGCTGGGCGTTGATGTTCGCCAGGTCTCTCGTCTTGATCTCCTGCCAACGCGCGAGCGCGGCGGCGAGGCGGCGCTCGTGCTCGTTGACGGCCGCCGCGGCTTGCGTCGTCGGCGTGGCGTCCGCCTCTTGCAACAGGTTGAGCAGGTTTTCGAGCGCGCTGTTGAGGCGCACCAGATCGAGGTCGGCGGCGTTCGCCTGCGCGCCCTGCGTGTTGGCTTGAGCGGTCGGCGTGCCGGGCTGACTGGCCGGCGCGTTGGGTTGGCTGCCCTTCGGCGCAGCGGCGGCCGGACGCGCGGGGGTTTCGCCGACGAGCGCCGCGGCCTGCTCGTCGAGGCCGTCGAGCGCGTCGGCCAGTTGCGGGCTGCGCTGCGCGACGCGTGCGCGCACGTCCTTGATCTGCGCGCGCAGGCTGCGCGCCTGCGCGATGGCGTCGAAGCTCTGCTGCGCGCCGAGGTAGGCGCGCATGGAGAGGTCGAACTGCTGGCGCAGACCTGCGGGCGGCGTCTGGACGCGCGGGTCGAGGCGCACGTTGAGCGTGCGCGTGTAAGTGCGGCCGCCGACCGTGAGCTTGACGTTGTACGCGCCGGGCAGGACGAAGGGGCCGAGCGGCGTGCGCGGCGTGTCGCGGTAGATGGCTGAGATCGGGTAGTCGTAGTGCAAAGACGGCGGCGGCGCGTAGCGCAAGTCCCAGACGAAGCGCTGCATCCCGGCGGCGGCGGGCAGGATGCGCGGCGGGCGGAACCAGTAAGCGGGCGGCGCGTAGTCTTTCTCGTTGACGGCTTCGGGCTTGTCCGTGCTGCTGAAGCGGCGCACGAGTTTGTCGGCGGCGTCGAAGATTTCGAGCGTGACGGGGCCGGCGGCGTCTTCTCGCAGGTAGTAGTTGATGATCGCGCCGTCGGGCGGGTTCTGCCCCGCGGGTTCTTCGGGCGGGAGCGGCGTGTCTGTGTTGACGTTGCGCTGGACGCGCGTGGCGAGTTGCGGCGCGAAGAGGAAAGCGTCTGCGGCGGCCGTCGCTTGCTCCACCTGCCGGAGCGGCGTGATGTCGTCGAGTATCCAGAAGGAGCGGCCGTGCGTGCCGACGACCACGTCGTCGTCGTGGATGACGAGATCGCGGATCGAGGTCGCGGGCATGTTCAGACGCAAGGGTTGCCAGTCGTCGCCGTCGTTGAACGAGACGTAGACGGCGCGCTCCGAGCCGGCGAACAGGAGACCTTTGCGCTGCGGGTCTTCGCGCACGACGTTGACGGGATCGTCGGGCAGCCCGCGCACGATCTCCTGCCACGTGCGCCCGCCGTCGTGCGTGCGGTAGACGTGCGGGCGCAGGTCGTCGAGGCGGAAGCGGTTGACGGCGGCGTAAGCGGTCTCCTCGTCGAAGTGTCCGGCTTCGATGATCGAAACCTTGCTCCAGGAAGTCAGGGCGGGCGGCGTCACGTTGCGCCACGTCCGGCCGCCGTCGCGCGTCAGGTGGACGAGGCCGTCGTCCGTGCCGGCCCAGATCAGGTCTATGTTTTTCGGCGACGGCGCGAGCGTGTAGACGACGCCGCGGCGCGGCATCTGCGCCATCTCCGGCGTGCGGTAGACGCCGATGCTCGCGGGCACGTCGTACTGCTCGCGCGTGAGATCGGGGCTGATGAGCTGCCAGCTCTGGCCGCCGTCCGTCGTCTTGAAGACGACGTTGCCGGCGTAGTAGAGGACGTGCGGATCGACGGGCGAGAACAGGACGGGCGCGGTGCGCAGGAAGCGGTACTTGCCGGAGCGCACCGGCTCGGGCGCGATGTTCTGCACTTGGCCCGTCCGCTTGTCGAAGCGGGTGAGTTTGCCGCCGTAGATGATGTTCGGGTCGAGCGGATCGGGCGCGACGTAGCCGTACTCTTCGACGCCCACGGTGCGCCAGTCGCGGAACGAGATCGCGCCGTTGTCGCCGCGGCTCGCCGTGCCGACCGAGCCGCTCTCCTGCTGCCCGCCGTAGACCCAGTAAGGATATTGGTTGTCGGTGATGACGTGGTAGAACTGCGCCGTCGGCTGGTTGTACCAACTGCTCCACGTCTGCCCGCCGTTGACGGTGACGACCGCGCCCTGATCCGTGGCGAGCAGGATGATGTCCGGGTCGTCCGGGTTGATCCAGATGGTGTGGTAGTCGTCGCCGCCGGGCGCGCCCTTCCAAGAGACGAAGGTCTTACCGCCGTCGGTCGAACGATACGTGGCGACGCTGGCGGCGTAGACGATCTCTCTGTTCTTCGGGTCAACCTTGATCTCCGCGAAGTCGCTGCCGCGCGCCCAGACGCGGCGCTCGTCCGTGACGCGCGTCCACGTCTCGCCGGCATCATCCGAGCGGAAGATGCCGCCGTACTGCGGCTGTGCGTCCACGGTGGCGTAGACGCGGCGCGGGTCGCTCGGCGCGATGCCGATGCCGATGCGCCCGAGGCCCTGCTCGATGGTGGGCAAGCCTTTCGTCAACTGCCGCCACGTCGTCCCGCCGTCGGTGGACTTGTAGAGACCGCTGCCCGGCCCCTGCCACGCGCCGTTCTCCCAAGGCCCTTGCCGCGCCGCCCACAGGTCTGCGTAGACGACCTGCGGGTTCGCCGGATCAAACGCAAGCGCAATCGCGCCGGTGTTCTCGTCCTTATAAAGAACCTTCTGCCACGTCTGCCCGCCGTCGGTCGAGCGGAAGACGCCGCGCTCCTCGTTCGGGCCGTAAGGGTGGCCGAGCGCGGCGACGAAGACGCGGTTCGGGTCGCGCGGATCGACGAGCAGCGCGCCGATCTGCTGCGCGTCGCCGAGGCCCATGTGCCGCCACGTCCGCCCGCCGTCGGTCGTCTTGTAGACGCCGTCGCCGACCGAAAGATCGGGGCGCTGCAAACCCTCGCCGCTGCCGACGTAGATGACGCTCGGGTCGGAGGGGGCGACGGCGAGCGCGCCGATGGAGCCGGTCGGCTGCTCGTCGAAGATGGGCTGCCAGGTGCGCCCGGCGTCGGTCGTGCGCCAGACGCCGCCGTTGTTGACGCCGACGTAGAAGAGGTTCGGGCGGCCGCGCACGCCCGCCGCGCCCACGGTGCGCCCGCCGCGGAACGGCCCGATCATGCGCCAGCGCAGCGATTGATAAAGCCGCGGGTTGACTTGCTGCGCCGTCACGACGATATTGAGGCTGACCAGCAGACACAGACAGACGAGCGCCGACAGGCGGCGAGAGCTAGTGAGCACCGTTCGAGACCTCCGAGATAGGTAACAGGCATGACGCCGGCTTCAGCGCGGCCTCAATTCGGGAGTGGCGATTACGCCCGCAAGTCTAGCCCTTTTCGCCCCGCCGCTCAAATAGCTCGTCGAAGCTGCCGCGCTGTCACAGGTCGGCGTTAGAATAGCTAATGAATCTTATATGTCTCAGGCGCAGAATCCCAATCAGCAAGAGCCGGGCGACGCGAAGACGCGGCGGCCGCGCATCCCCAACCTGCCTTATGAAAAACTGTCCAAGCTGGGAAGAGACCTATTCGACATGAGCCGTGACTACGAAGCATCCGGTGAGCCTCTTCTGAGTGAGGAAGAGATAGAGCAGGAGCTAACACGTCGGCGTGGCGGTTACACACAAGATGCCGTCCAAGGCTCTCACTTACGTTGACTCATCCGTTCTTATCTACGAAACGACAATGAGAAATATTCCGATCCTAATCCTGATAGCCGTCATGAACAGCAGTTCAATCGGACAGACTGCGGCGCGCAGGGGCGCGGGCGGCGCGCTGCCGGCGGGCTATTGGCCGCTTGAGCGCAGTCAACCTGTTATAGACAAGACGCAGACGGTGCGGCTCGCGCCCGACCTGGCGCACCTGTCGGCGGGCGAGCGCGCGGCGCTGCCGAAGCTGCTCGAAGTCGGGCAAATCTTTCAGACCGTCTACGAGCAGCAACGGCACGAGCGCGCACGGCAGTCGCTCGCCGCGCTCACGCAGCTCGACCGGCGCACGGGCGCGACGCCCGCGACGCGGAATCTGTTGACCATCTACCGCCTCTTCCAAGGCCCAATCGCCACGACGCTTGAGAACAAGCGCGAGCCGGCGCTGCCCGTCGAGATGCAGCCGCCCGGCGGCGCGTTGTACCCGTGGGGCATCACGAAGGACGAGGTCGAAGCGTTCGTCGCGGCACACCCGGCGGCGCGCGATAAGATTCTCGATCAGCGCGCGGCCGTGCGCCGCGCCACCGTCGAAAACCTGCGGCGCGACCTCGGCAAGCTCGCGCAGTACCCCGCGCTCGACACGCTGCATCCGGGTCTGCGCGCAGAGTTGCAGGCGTTGCTCGCGCGCCCCGACGCGAAGCAACTCTACGCCGCGCCCTACTCGGTCGTCTTCGCCGACGAGATGATCCGCGCGCACGCGCTGTTGAACGAAGCCGCGGCGGCCGTCGCGCCCGACGACGAAGAGTTCGCCCGCTACCTGCGCAACCGCGCGCGCGATCTGCTCTCGGACGACTACGAGTCCGGCGACGCCGCGTGGATCACGGGTCGCTTCAAGAACCTGAACGCGCAGATCGGCGCGTATGAGACTTACGACGACGCGCTCTACGGCGTGAAGACCTACTACGCCTTCAGCCTGCTCAGCACGCGCCGCGCCGAGACGGACGCCCTGCGCCGCGCCATGCAAGGCTTGCAGGCGCTCGAAGAGTCGCTGCCTTACGAACACCACAAGCGCGTCCGCGAGGACATCCCCGTCGGCGTCTACGACGTGGTGGCCGACTTCGGGCAGGCGCGCGGCGGCAACACCGCGACCATCCTGCCGAACGAGAGCTACCTCGCGCGCCGCTACGGGCGCACGATCCTGCTGCGCGCCAACATCATGCGCGACCCGGACATCTTCGAGGGCACGACCAGCGTCTTCGCCGCCGCCGTCGCGCCCGCGCACCGCGCAGACCTCACGCCCGACGGCAACTTCTACCGCACGCTCTGGCACGAGGTCGGGCACTACCTCGGCGTGGATCGGACGAAGGACGGGCGCGAGTTAGACACCGCCTTGCAGGACGACGCCGACCTGCTCGAAGAGATGAAGGCCGATCTGGTCTCGCTCTACGTCGCCGAGGCCTTGCGCAAGCAGGGCTACTACACGGCCGAGCAGTTGCGCTCGGTCTACGCGGGCGGCGTCCACCGCGTGCTGCAAAACAACAAGCCGCGCCGCGACCAGCCGTACCAGACGATGCAGCTCATGCAGTGGAACTACTTCCTCGAACACGGGCTGCTGCGCTTCGACGCGCAGACCAAGACGCTCGCGATAGACTACGACAAGTACCACGAGGTCGTGGGCAAGCTGCTGGCGAAGGTGTTGGACGTGCAGTACCAGGGCGACAAGGCGGCGGCGGATCGCTTCATCGAGCAGTACACGCGCTGGGACGACGCGCTGCACGGCGCGGTCGCCGAGAACATACGCGCCCAGCAACGCTACCGCTTCCGCGTCTTCAAGTACGCCGCGCTCGGCGAGTGAGTAGTAGAGCCGCAGCTTGAACGTAGCGCGCGGCCGTTTTCACACAGAGGGCACAGAGGTAGCATAGAGGACACGGTAAGGAACTCTGTGTCCTCTGTGGATACTCTGTGCCCTCTGTGTTGATCTGACCTTACGCTACTGGCTACCGCAAATTGATCATGCAGCGCGTTACCTCCCGCCGCGCGCGTACAGCCCGATGACGCGCTCGATGGCGCGGCGGCAGACGGCGCAGAAGTGGTCTGTGCGCGAGAACATGATGCAGTCCACCTCGGGCCGGTAGTAGCCGCGCGCCTCGTAGAACGCGCCCTCGAACGCGCCCACGCGCCCCGCGTAACGCTCGCGCCCGAACATCTGCTGCTCGTGGTTCAACTCCTCGCGGAACAGCGCCTCCATCACGCTCTCCGGTCTGCGCGCCGCGCGAATTTTGCGCCGCCGCGCCTGTATCTCGTTCGAGTAACGCTCGAACGCGTCCTTGTTCCAAGGCGTCGGCAGCGGCGTGTCCGCCGCGACCAGGTCGCGCCACTTCGGCCGCGCCGGATCGAGCAGCGCCGTCACGTTCGGCTCCCAAGGCTCGACGCGCTCCGCGGCCGGCGCGTAGGCGACCGCAGAGGTGTAGTACTCGTCGGCGAGACCCGCGAAGTGATGCCCGAACTCGTGGACGAAGACGTAGTTGGCCCAGGCGTTGTCCACGGCGACCGTGCTGTAGAGGCTGAAGATGCCGCCGCCGCCGTAGGTGCGGTTGTTCGCCAGCAGCTCGATGAACTCGTAAGGCGCGAACTGCGCCGTCTCGCGCAGCGCGCGGTTGTCGAACGTGAGCACGTAACGCTCCGAGCCGAAGGCGTCGTAGGTCGCGCCGAGCGGGGAGGCGTGGTGGACGCCGGTGGACGGGCGCGAGATGCCCGACTCGGCAGAGGCCGGGCAGAGCGCCCACACGTTGAACTCGCGCCGGTGCTCTCTGAAAGGCGACGTGGCGAAGAGGACTTCGGTCAGCCGGCGCGCGTCGCGCAGGAACTTGGGGCGCTCGGCCGCGGTGTAGCCGTCGCCGAGGATGAGGAAGTCAACTTTCGTGGCCGGGTCGCCGTGGCGCTCGATACTGACGAGCGGCGCGGGCGCGCGCGGCTGTGCGCGGACGACGAAGATGTCTTTGGGATCGACGCTGGTCGTCCAGATGTCGCGCCAGGCGTTCTGCGCGTCGCGCTTCTTGAGGACGACGCGGACGGGCGCGTCGGGCGCGGGAAAGCGGAATGATTCGTGGAAGGTGCGCAGGGCCGTCTTCGCCTCGTCGGTCGTCTCCCACTCGCCGTAGATCGAGGCGAAGCCGCGCGAGTAGAGCAGCCGGTCGCTCTTCTGCTCGCGCACCTCGAAGAGATACTTGCCGAGGTTCGTCTCGTCTATATTTTTGTCGGGCGCGCCGGGCCACGCGAGCGGCTCGACGACGACGCGATCCAGGCTGAAGAACTCGCGCGCGGCGTCGCCCGTGTGGAAGTAGTCGAGCCGCATCGTCCGCGGCGCGGCGGCGGCGACGGCGCAGACGAGCAGGCCCGCGCAGACGGCAACGAATCGTCTCATCATGCGCGCGATTGTACACGCGCGGCCGCAGGACGGCACACCTTGAAGGGCCGCAAAGGTTTTCTCAGCTTAGCTCGCGCCGGACGGCGGCGAGCACGTCGGGGTCGGGCGGGGGCGTCGCGCCGACGCGCGAGGCGACCCACGCGCCGAGGCGGTTGGCGGCCGCGCTCATCTGCGCGAGCGACGCGCCGCGCAGGCAGCCGTGCAGGAGCGCCGCGGCGAAGGCGTCGCCCGCGCCGATGCAGTCGGCGACGCGCACGCGCACGCCGGGGTGCGCCGCCGTGTCGGTCGCGCTCACGAGCAGGCTGCCCCGCGCGCCGCGCGTGACGGCGACCAGGCGCAACGTGAACTCCGCGAGCAGCCGCCGCGCGACGGCCACCGCTTCGCGTTCGGCGTAGCCCAGCATGACGGCCGTCTGCGTCAACTCCTCCTCGTTGAGCTTGCACACGTCGGCGAGGCGGAGCGAGCGGCGGAGCATGTCGGGCGTGAAGAAGGAGTGGCGCAGGTTCACGTCGAAGAGGCGGAGCGCGCCGGGGCGCGTCGCCGCGAGGAAGCGCGTGATGGTCGCGCGCGCGGCCTCAGCGCGTTGCCCCAACGTGCCGAAGCAGACGGCGTCGGCCCGTCGGGCCAGTTCCGCCCAAGCGGGCGTCCATTCGAGGTAGTCCCAGGCCGAGTTTTCGTTCACCGCGAAGGTCGGCTCGCCGCGCGCGTCCACGACGACCCCGACCGTGCCCGTCGGGTGTTCGGTCTCGTGCTGAAGGTAGGTCGTCTCCAACCCTTGCGCGCCGAGGCGCGTGACGGCCAGCGCGCCGAGTTCGTCCGCGCCGACGCGGCTGGCGACGACCGCGCGGTCGCCCAGCAGGTGCGCGTGGTAGGCGCAGTTCGCGGGCGCGCCGCCCAACTGCCGCCCCGCCGGCAGCAAGTCCCAGATCAGCTCGCCCAAGCCCACGACCGTGTACCGTTCAGCCGCCATATCGCGCCCGCCTGCTGCGCTCGATCAGCGCGCAGGCTTGGCATCTTACCCGCCCGCGGCCCTCCCGCCCAGCCCGCAACTTGAGAGTGGCCCACCGCCCGACGCCGCTAAGGCCTTGCAACTGCGACCCGTTATAGGGCATCATAGTTGTTGGTAATTCCTTCTCTCGCGCATCAACGGTGATGCGCCCCGCGCCTCGAATATGGCGGCGGCGTTTGGATGGTTCGAGAGTAGGCTGATGTTGGCACTGTAGAAGCCGCTCTTTTGAGCACCGAACGCGAGTCTTCGCTGCCGCCGTTACACGAAGCCACTACGATTCGAAGCTTCTCTTGATACTCCCGCGAGGCGGGAGAAGGGTACGCACATGTCCATTAGAATTTACGTCGGCAACCTGTCGTTCCAGACTTCGAGCCAGGAGCTGGAACAGCTCTTCTCGCAGGTCGGCACGGTCGAGTCGGCGAACGTCGTCGAAGACCGCGACACGGGCCGCTCGCGCGGCTTCGGCTTCGTCGAGATGACGAACCGCGAGGAGGGCGAGGCCGCCATCCAGCAGTTCAACGGCAAAGACTTCGGCGGCCGCCCGCTGACCGTCAACGAGGCGCGCCCGCGCGAGGAGCGCGGCGGCGGCGGCAACCGCGGCTACGGCGGCAACCGTGGCGGCGGCGGCGGTTACGGCGGCAACCGCGGTGGCGGCGGCGGCTACGGCGGCGGCAACCGCGAGCCGCGCTGGTAACAGCGCCGCGCGGCGAAACCAGAGACACTCAACCCGGAGCGCCCCCGGCCCACAACACTGAAGCAAGCCGGGGGCGCTTTCGGTTAGATCGGAACCAAGCCCGCCCTGAACGTTACAGGGCGGCAGATGAAGGAACTTGATGACTTTTGCGACACTCGGTCTCCAGCCCGCGCTCGTGCGCCGCTGCGAGGCCCTCGGCTACGAACAACCCACCCCCATCCAGCGGCAGGCCATCCCCGTCGTGCTCGACGGCTCCGACCTGATCGGCTGTGCCGAGACCGGCACGGGCAAGACGGCCGCCTTCCTGCTCCCGCTCCTGCAACGCCTCGGCGCGCAACCGCGCCCCGGCGTGCGCGTGCTCGTCATCGCGCCCACGCGCGAACTGGCCACGCAGATCGAGACCAACTACCACGAACTGAACCCGACGCCCGCCCTGCGCTGCGCCAACCTGATCGGCGGCGCGAGCATGACGCGCCAACTGAGCGCGCTGCGCCAGCGCCCGGCCGTCGTCATCGCCACGCCCGGTCGTCTGCTCGACCACATGGAGCGCGGCTCGATTGACCTGTCGGGCGTCGAGGCGCTCGTCCTCGACGAAGCCGACCGGATGCTCGACATGGGCTTCTGGCCCTCGATCCGGCGCGTCCTCGCGGCGCTGCCCACGAAGCGGCAGACGCTACTCTTCTCCGCCACGATGTCGCCGGCCATCGAGCAGTTGGCGCGCACCACCTTGCGCGCGCCGGAACTGGTCGAGGTCAGCCCGCGCGGCAAGGCCGCCGGCACGGTCGCGCAGACCGCGTACCCCGTGGCGGCCACGTCGAAGACGGCGCTGCTGCTCGACCTGCTTGAGCGCGAGAGCGACGAGTTCGCGCGCGTGCTCGTCTTCACGCGCACGCGGCGCGGGGCCGAGCGCCTCGCCCACATCCTGCGCGCGCGCGAGCACAACGCCGACCGCATCCACGCCGACCGCACGCAGCCGCAGCGCGAGGCCGCCCTGCGCGGCTTCCGCGAGGGGCGCACCCGCGTCCTGGTCGCCACGGACATCGCCGCCCGCGGCATTGACGTGGACTCGGTCTCGCACGTCATCAACTACGACGTGCCGGAGCAGCCCGAAGACTACGTGCACCGCATCGGCCGCACGGGGCGTGCGGGCAAACTGGGGCGCGCGCTCACGCTCGTGACGCCGGTGGACGAGTTCTCGATGCGCGCCATCGAGCGTCTGACCGGACAGGCCGTGGAGCGCGTGCTGCTGCCGAACTTCGGCGGCGCGGGGCACACGCACGCGCCCGCGCCCGCGGCGACGGCGGCGGCGCGCCCGACGGCGTTCAAGCGCGCGGGCACGAGCGCCGGGCGGCGTTCGTTCCGCCCGCGCGGCGCGCGGCGCTAAACGGGGTCGCGCGGCGAGGCCCACGGCCGGCCGCGCGTTTGTAAGTGACCTGCCGCGTGGGTTAACCTCGCGGCAGGTCTTAGTACAGCAAACACAAACTTAGTAAGGAGCGTCTTTTTGGCTAAAGAAGATTTGATCCCGGCGACGGGCGTCATCATTGACAAGCAGCCCAACGCGTTTTTCAAAGTCCGGCTGGACGGCAGCGAGCACGTCGTGCTGGCGCAGATCGGCGGCAAGATGCGCAAGAACCGCATCCGCATCCTGGTCGGCGACCGGGTCAGCGTCGAGTTGTCGCCCTACGATCTGACGAAGGGCCGGATCACTTACCGCTACAAGTAGACGCGCGGGCGAACAGTTAAGCGCGCGGCGGGCGCGTGACGACGCAAGGCGGCAGCTAACCAGAGGGGAAGCACTTTGCAGCACACTACGCAGTCCGGCGCGCCCGCGATCCGTCGCGGCGGGATCAACTGGATCACTTGCATCGCGATGGTCGTCTACCACGCCCTCGCGGTCGCCGCGCTCTTCTACTGGAGTTGGTCGGGTCTCATCGCCGTCCTCGTCCTGAACTACGTCGCCGGCAGCCTCGGCATCGGCATGGGCTACCACCGGCTGCTCACGCACCGCGGCTACGTCACGCCCAAGCCCGTCGAGTATTTCCTCGCGCTCTGCGGCGCGCTCGCGCTTGAGAGCGGCCCCATCAGTTGGGTCGTCACACACCGCATCCACCACGCGCACACGGAAGCGCCGGGCGACCCGCACACGCCGCGCGACGGCCGCTGGTGGTCGCACATGGGCTGGATTCTGACCGGCACGGCGCAGCAGTTCGACGAGCAGACGCGCCGCCGCTACGCGCCCGACTTGATGAAGGATCGTTTCCACCTCTGGCTGGAACGTTATCATTACGTGCCGCAGGTCGTCGTCGGCCTCGCGCTGCTCGCGTTGGGCGGCTGGCCGCTCGTGCTGTGGGGCGTCTTCCTGCGCACGACTCTGGGCTTGCACATCACCTGGCTGGTGAACTCGGCGACGCACCTGTGGGGGCGGCAGCGTTTCCAGACGGGCGACGACTCGCGCAACAGCCTTTGGGTGGCGCTGCTCACGTTCGGCGAGGGCTGGCACAACAACCACCACGCGCACCCGCGCTCTGCGCGCCACGGTCTCGCCTGGTACGAGTTCGACCCGAACTGGCTGGGCATACGCGCGCTGCAACTCGTCGGGCTGGCGAAGCAGGTCAAGCAGGCCAACTGGCGGGCGCAGAAGCCGGCGGTAGTACCGGCGGCGGCGCGCGAGCGCGTGACAGGCAGCCTGGAACTGAAGGGCACGTATGAAGGCGCTTAGGGAGCGCGGCATCTACCGCCTGCCCGAAGGCGAAGAGTTGGTGGCGAGCGTGACGCGCGGCGGCACGTTCGCCCTCTACCACCCACGCGTCTGGGCGCGCTACGGCGTCCCCGACTACGAGGTTGACGCCGCCGGCCGCCTCACACGCATGGGCGAGTCCACCCGCTACTCCATCTCCGACCTGACCGACACCGGCCGCACCGCCGACTGAAACGCGCACCTCCCCGCCGGGAGCGCGGGCATCCCTGCCCGCCATGAGCGCGAATGCGCGAATAAGAAGTAACGGCGGCACTCAACATCGAGTGCCGCCGTTACTTCGTTAGCGTGCTGGCGCACGCTTGGCGGGCAGGGATGCCCGCGCTCCCGGCTGCGGCGTGCGCGCTCACGGCGAAGTAGCTACTTTACGCCTGCGGCGTGTTCAGACGGCGCGCTTCGAGTTGTTCGTAGAGCGGGTTAATCCAGCGTGCGGCGGCCTGTTGCACGTCTTCGCCGGCTGCGCGGCGCTTGGCGGCGCTGTCGTCTGTGTAGCGGCGCGCGGGTTCTTTGGCATGGAACTTCGTGGTCGCGCGCATCGCGTCGCGCTCGGCGTCGGTGGTCGTGAGACGGAAGAAGTGCAACAGCTCGTCGGTCACGACCGCCGGCAACTGCCGGTGGTTGACGAGGCGGAACAGCGCCGCGTCGCTCCCGTCCGGCCGCGCTTCGGTCTCGGCTAGTGCCGCGCGGCAGATGACGGCGAGCACGCGGGCGCAGTAGTCCGCGGGCGCGAGCGTGTACTGTTCGTAGAAGTCGAGACCCAGGAGGTGCGGCGGGAGGAAGCCGGGCGTGACCCAGCGCGCGGGGCTGCGCAGTTGCGACGCCATGACCTCGACCGGCTCGCGGTAGACGAACAGGCAAGGCACTTCCGGGAACACGCGCCGGACGAACGGCAGACAGACGGCCTGCCAGCCGTCGAACTTGACGAAGAAGCGTTGCTCGTCGGCGCTGCGCGGGCGACCCAGCGCGCCGACGAGCGCGCGCAGCCACGCCGCAAGGTCGTGTAGCGTGACGTGCGGGTGCTTGAAGGGCGCGCGCAGGACGCCGTCGAGCACGCTCGGCTCGGAGACGACGACGTGCCGGGGCAGCGCGGCGAGCATACGCGAGACGACGGTCGAGCCGCAGCGCGACAGGTGGAAGATGAAGCCCGCGGGCGCGTGTGTGGGCGTGCCGGCCGTCGCGGCGGCGACTGCGGCGGCGGGCGTCTGCGGGCGGCAGAGCGCGTTGAAGGGGTGGCGCAGGCACTGCTCGATGGTGTGATCGAAGAAGGGCGCGTTGAAGCGCACGCCGCCCGTGTGACACCAGTCCACGAACGGCGCTTCGGCCTGCCAGTAGAAGCGGATCGGCGTCCAGTCCGCCGACAGGCGCGGAGGGGCCGGCAAGCCATCATCGCTCGCGCCAGCACCCACCGCCGCGCCGTCGTCCGCCGCGCCGCCCGTCAGTTCATCCCCGTCCGCGGCGCTCATTGAATCCACCTCTCGACCCACGCGCGGCGCGCGGCCTGCATGGCGGCGCGCGCCTCCTCGGCGGTGAACTCGCAGCCGCGCTCCGCGCCCGCGGCAACGGCGAGCGCGACGAACGCCGCCTCGTCAGTCTCGCCCAGCAGGCGCGCACGCAAGTCCGCGTCGGCGCAGACGAGCCGGCGAAACTGTTCTAAGTTTTCCTGTGACATAAAAGGTGCGCGCCCATTTCGGCGTCGGCGCAAGCCGGCATAGTAGCCGCGTTTGGGCGCGACGTGAAGCGGCGGCGGGCAACGGCGTGCGCACGCGCGGCAATGGCGCGCGCGCGCGAGGTTACGGCATAAGCTCGTGAGGTTATAGCGTAAGCTTACGAGCGCACACCGTAAGCTCGCGATCTTCCAGCGTAAGCTCACGAGGTTACGCTATAAGCCCGCGAGATTATGCCGTAACCTCACGATCTTCCAGCGTAAGCTCGTGAGGTTACGTCATAATCTCACGATCTTTCAGCGTAAGCTCGCGATCCTACGCTGGAAGATCGCGAGCTTACGCTGGAAGATCGTGAGCGTACAGCGTAAGCGCGCGGGCTTGCGGCGTAAGTGCGGCGGCATGAGCACTTAGCCGGCGGCAGAAAAGGGCGCGCGCCGGGCGGCAGTTCCCTGCCGGGCCGGCGCGCTTCCGTGTGGCTCACCTGTTGCGCTCAGTGGCAACTGGCGTTGCCGACGAGCACGTAGAGGGCTTCGCCCGTGGTGTCGGCGGCGGTGCGCGTGGA
This sequence comes from Pyrinomonadaceae bacterium, assembly GCA_036389395.1. Taxonomy (GTDB): domain Bacteria; phylum Acidobacteriota; class Blastocatellia; order Pyrinomonadales; family Pyrinomonadaceae; genus QHXQ01. The sequence goes on along the minus strand of DASVPY010000094.1, from coordinate 6,875 downwards.
CTTCATGACGTTGTCGGGTTGGCCGATGAACGTCCGCGCCGTCAGGCTGTAGAAGGGCTGCCCCGGTCTGATGCGCTCGGCCTTCGAGGTCGCGAGCGTGATCGTGATCGTGCCCGTGGCCGGGTCGTATGAGCCGGCGTCGGCGTCGCCGATTTTAACGGCCGTGTTCGCGTTCGGGTTCGGCCCGAGCGGGTCGAGGCCGACGCCGAAGCGGCCGTACTCGTAGCGCAGCGCGCCCGCGCCGTCCGTCTTCATGCCGACCCACCAGCGGTCGAAGTTGGCGTCCGGGTAGAGCCGGTTCCAGATGATGTACCACTGGCTGTTGGCGGGCGGCCCCAGCGGCGCGAGCGCCTGCCCGACGCGGATCGTGAAGACGAGCTTCTGCGACCCGTCGGCGAAGTACGGCTCGGCGACGTAGACCTGGCGGATGTTGGCGCGCGCGTCGGCCGGCAGGTTCGGCGCGCCGTCGTCGTCCGTGCCGTCGGCCTTCACGTCGTTGAGCACGAGCACGCCGGGCGCGACGCACGGGTTGGGCGGCGGCGGCGCTGGCGGCGGCACGACCAGCGTGGCATCACCCGCCGGCCCCTCGCCCACGCCGTTGACCGCGCGCACGCGGTACGAATAACTCAGCCCCGGCGTGATGCCGTCGTCGTAGCTCGTGCCGCCGACGGAGGTGAGCAGCGTGTACGAACCCGCGCCGGTGCGGCGGTAGATGTTGTAAGCGGCGAGGGGCGAGCCGCCGTCGTCGGGCGTGAGCCAGGCGAGGTGCGCGGTCGCGGCCGTCGCGCTCGCCTTGGTCGCCGTCAACTGCGGCGCGCCGGGCAGGGACGGGACGGGCGGATCGTACTGCGCGTACATGCGCCGCCCGCCGCTCTGGCGCGCGATGACGCCTTTGGACGCGTAGGAGTTGGGCGGCCCCTGCACGCAAGGCCCCGTGCAGCCGTCGTCGTAGCCGACGAGGACGCGCCCTTCGCGGTCTATCGTCGCGTCGTAGAAGTCGAGCAGGTTGCGGCAAGTGCCGGAGCCGCAGATGCCGCCGCGCTGGACTGGATCGCCGGGCGTCGCGTTGACGGTCGTCCACGTCTTGCCGCCGTCGAAGGTCGAGGCGACGTAGAGATACCAGACGCCGGGGAAGTCAGACCCCGTGCCGTTGCCGGCCGTGGTCGTGCCGTAGAAGGCGACGGCCGCGCGGCCCGCGGGGCCGCCGTCGCCCGCGACCATCGCGGGGAACTCGCTGCCCTTCAAGTTGAGCTGCGCGCCCACGTCCTGATCGTCCGTCCACGTGCGCCCGCGGTCGCGCGAGACGGCGACGCGCGCTGGCCCCGCCGGCCCCTGCGCGTAGCCGAAGTAGAGCGTGCCGTCTTTCGCCGTGGCGACCGACGGGTCTGCGTCGGAGCGTTTCGAGTTGGGCACGGGCCGGATCGCCCAGGTGATGCCGCCGTCCTCGGAGACGACGACGGTCTGATAGCCGTCGTCGTGGAACGGGAGACTGCCGCCGCAGGCCGGGTTGGGCACGTAGATCGTGCCGTCGGGCCCGACCTTGACGTGCCCGTGCAGCCCGCCGCAGTCGTTCACGCCGTAGATCGGCACGGCGGGGCCGAACGTGCGCCCGCCGTCAATGCTCAGGGCGCAGTTGGCCTCGGCGATGGACTGCGCGCAGTAGTAGACGGCGTTCGGGTAGAGCGCGCCCAAGGGCACGGGCGCGTGGTAGGGCCCGCCGCCGATGGTCTGGTGGTCTATGCCGGAAGTCAGCCCCGCGCCGGTGCTCGGCTGGAAGGTCGCGCCGTCGTTGTCCGTGTAGTCGAGCGTGGCGGTCGTCGTGCCGAACTGGAGTTGCGAGATGAAGGTGCGCCCCGTGTCCTTGTCGGTGTAGAGGATCGGGTCGCCGCCGACGGCGCGCGGCACGGTGTTCAAGACGAGCGGCAACTGATCCCAGGCGACGCGCGCCGGGGAGGTGCGGTCGTCGAACGAGACGCGCAGGGCGTACTGGCTCAAGCCCCCGAAGAACATGACCTTGCCGGTCAGCCAGTTGACGCCGATGGACGGCTCGCCCCAGTCGTCCGCGACGCCCGTGGGCGCGGCGTAGTTGACGAAGCGGGGCGTGCCGGGCGGCGCGACGGGCGTCGGCTCGGGCGTGGGCGTGGGCGTCGGCTCAGGCTCGACGACGCGCGTTAAGGTGATCGTGCCGTGGAAGGGCACGCTGGGCGACACGTCGTAAGGCACGACGTAGACGGTGTACACGCCGCTGACGGCGGTGAACGTGACCTCTTCGGGGTTGTCGTTGACGCCGTTGTCGGGCTGCTTCTCGCCCGTCACGTCGGGCTTGTAGACGAACACGTCGAAGTCCGACGTGGTGCTGCCCTGCGTCGTCGTGCCGTCGTCCGTCCAGCCGACGCTGACCTTCACGTCGTAAGCGTTCGGGTCGCTGGCGGGGATGTCCACGGCGAGCGCGAACTGCCCGCAGATGTCGTCCGTACAGACGGGCGGATTCTCGGCGGTCGGGCTGGACGGGTTCGAGACCGCGAACGGCCCGCCCGAAAAAGTGATGACGGGGTTGGCGGGCGACAGCGTCCCGCTCGCGGGCGTCGTCGCCGCCCACGCGCCCGCCGCCCACACAGCCGCGCCGCACGCCGCCACCGCCAACAACCCCCACAGCCGCCAACGCCGTCCTAAAGCCTTCCCCGCCCTCTTCGCCATAAAAACCTCCTCCTTCACAGCGGCCGCTTTAGACGCCCGCCCGCCGCCGCACACCAACCTGGATTTAAAGTAGACCGGAACCGTCAGCTACAGGATAAGCACCCAGGTTGAGGAATTCTTGAGGTCAACCCGCCCCGCCCCCGACGCGCCCGCCCAACCGTCCGCCACCGGCAAGCGCCGCCCGCATCCTCAAGTAACAGACAGACTTCGACGCCCCACCAGAGTCCCCCGCGCGGCGTGCAGACTAACGCCCTGGCCGCCGCTGAAGTGAGCGACCCCTACGCGAGCGACAGCTCGTCCTTTCAAATGTTGGTAGAGTCTAGCGGCGTGAGTGCTTCGGCTTGGCGGGCAGTTTCACGGGGAGATCAAGTCTGTCGTCGGCCTGCACGTCTAGGCAGACGCCGGCCACCTCTGCGTACTTCAATAGCACTGGCAAAGGCGGTTCGCGCTCGCCCGATTCGTAGCCGGAGACGTTACTCTGATAAATCAAATCTTCCAGCCCCCAAGTGCCGGATTAACTCATTCTGCGATAGCCCCAACGACAAGCGGATTTGCCGCAACTTCTCGGCAAGACGCCCAGACCTCAGACGCGCGGCCCGCCCCATTAGAAGTCATCTCCTAACGGAAGGGCCAAATCCTCCTCGCCCCTAATCCAAAATAGGATTAGGGGGCGTTTGCGCTCAATGCTCGCCGTGAGTAGAGACCTCTCATGCTCAACGGCGACGCTCATACACTCAGTTGAGGGTTGAGCAGCGCATCCGACCCGTTGCCGATGTTCAAAGACTAAAGCAGGCGCGGGATACCATAAGTGAACCTCACGATCCTTTATGTCGAAGACCACAAGCTTGTGGCGGACACCGTCCGAGACGCGCTAGAGGCGGAAGGCTGGCGGGTCGTGTCATGCGTGGACGGGGCGGCGGCCCTGACGCGGCTCGCCAGCGGCGCACGCTATGACTTGCTCATCACTGATAACCACTTGCCGCACGTCAACGGGCTAGAGGTCGCGCGCTACGCGCGCAGCCTCCGCGCCGGGTTGCCCATCATCATGTTCTCGGCTACCGAGTGCGAGGCAGAGGCGCACCAAGCGGGCGTTGACGTGTTCTTGCGGAAGCCGGCCGACGTGCCCCGCCTCATACCGACAATCAATCAGCTTTTCGCTGGCACGTCTCACTAGGGCGGGAGACTGTGCCGCGACGGGCCGCCATGCTTGCCCCGGCACGGCGGCCCTTTACCTTTTGGATCAGCCTTAAGCACTTTTGGATCAACCGAGTGTTTTGGAGGGGTTATGGATCAAAGCCCCAGCCATGTATACCCTGTAAACAGTGTATAGTCGGTAAACAGTTTCGTGGATTTTGATGGGAGGTGTTGAATTTGGCGGGAAATGCGGGGAATGTGTGGGATGGGAGAGGAAGTTGTATAGGAGGTATCCAAGTTTTGTGGGGGGCGGGGGGGTTATGAGGGTCGGCGGGGGGGTGGTGGGTAAGTGTCAGTAGGTTAGTGGGTTAGCGGTGGCGGGCAAGTTCTTTTGGGTGTGGCACGGGGATTGTCATTGCATGGGGCAGGATCGTTGATAGGTTAAAGGGTCGGCTGAGTTTACGCGGCCTTAACTCAGAGACCTCATGCCGGTTAGCCCACCATGGCTTGGCATAGCCTGTCAGCGATCCCCTCTCTTGCAAAAATATGACAACTCGATGTGCTGCCGTTATTCCCTCGGGCCTTTGGGCGGGCAGAGACGGGCGGCACGAGAAAGAAGGGAAAACCAATGTTGCGTCGCGCCACTGCCTGTTTCAACGTCATCTGTTTGTTGCTCGTCTCCCTCGTGCCTTTCGCCCCGTCGGCGGTCGCCAAACCGCAGATCACCACCGACACCGACTCCACGACCACTAACAGCAAGCTCGCGCCGGAACTGCTCGAACAGACCGGCATTCCGAGCGACGGCGGCATGACCAGCACGCCGGGCCAGATCGGCGGCGCGTCGGGCGGGGCCACTGTGCGCGTCGTCATCCAGACGAAGGGCCGGCCGTCGGCGGCGCAGGACAGCGCCATCGCCGAGGCGGGCGGCGTCAAGCTCGACGGCTACGAGACGCTCGACGCGGTCGTCGCCGACGTGCCCCTGGGCGGCCTCGGCGCGCTCGCCGCGCGCGACGACGTGACCTACATCTCCTCCGACCGCCCCGTCAAAGCCACCATGGCCCTGACGCGCGAGACGACCGCCGTCGATCAGGTGCAGGCGGGCTTGCAGGGCGTGCCCGGCTTGAGCGGCAAGGGCATCACCATCGCCGTCATAGACAGCGGCATCAGCCCCACGCACCCAGACTTCCAGAAGAACCGGAACAAGTCGCGCATCCTGGCGCGCGTGGACTTCACGGCGCACCCGATGGCGGGCGACCCCGACGGGCACGGGACGGGCGTGGCGAGCGTCGCCGCCGGCAACGGCGCGGCCTCGGCCGGCTACGCGGCCAACTTCCGCGGCATCGCCCCGGACGCCAACCTCGTTGACCTGCGCGCGCTCGACGAGCACGGCGCGGGCACGACCGCGAGCGTCCTGCGGGCCGTCAACTGGGCGATCCTCAACCGCGCGCGCTACGACATACGCGTCCTCAACATGAGCCTGGGCGGGCCCGTCCGCGAGTCGCACCGCCGCGACCCGCTCTGCCAGGCGGTGGCGCACGCCGTCTCCAGCGGCATCGTGGTCGTCGCCAGCGCCGGCAACCTGGGCCGCACAGACGAGATCGTCGGCCAAGACGCCCACGGCAACCCGATCCACCGGCTCGTCTACGGCAGCATCGGCAGCCCCGGCAACAGCCCTTACGTCATCACCGTCGGCGCGACCGACTCGCACGGCACGGCGCGCCGCTCCGACGACACGGTCGCCGAGTGGTCTTCGAAGGGCCCGACGCGGTTCGACCACATCGCCAAGCCCGACCTGCTCGCGCCGGGCCGCCGCGTCGTCGCCGCCTTGTCGCAGGAGCCGAACACGACGCTGGCGACCGAAGCGCCGGATCGCATCGTGCAGCCGACGGGCGTGAACGCGCAGACGAACGCCTACTTCACCTACTCGGGCACGTCCTTCTCGACCCCGGTCGTCGCCGGCACGGTCGCGCTCATGCTCGAAGCCAACAAGTCGCTGACGCCCGCGATGGTCAAGGCGGCGCTGGTGCGCTCGGCGCAGGCGTTGCCCGTCGCGCAGTTCCACAACAACCGCGCGCAGAGCGTCTTCGCGCAAGGCGCGGGCCTCTTGAACGCCGCGGGCGCGGCCCGCATCGCGCGCGCCATCGTGCCGAACGCCGACAAGCTGCACGCGGGCGACCGCCTCTTCAAGCCCGGCGAGACGCTCGCCTCCGTGAGCGTGCCCACGCGCATCGGCGGCGAGACCGTCGCGCAGAGCGGGCGCATCATCTACGCCGACGGGATCATCTTCGGCGACCGCCCCACGCTCTGCAACGGCATCCTGATCTCGGACGGCATCCTGATCTCGGACGGCATCGTCATGAGCGACGGCGTCGTGCTCGGCGACGGCATCCTGATCTCGGACGGCATCCTGATCAGCGACGGCATCCTGATCTCGGACGGCGTTGTGCTGGGCGATCACACGAACGCGAACGGCGTGGTGCTGGGCGACAGCATCGTGCGCGACGGCCGGCTGGTGCTCGCCGACGGCATCCTGATCTCTGACACGCTCAAGCTGAGCGACGCGCTGCTGCACGGCGACGGCGTGGTCTTGGGCGACGGCATCGTGATGGGCGACGGCGTCGTGCTCGGCGACGGCATCGTGATGGGCGACGGGCGGCTGCTGCGTGATGGCGTCGTGCTCGGCGACGGGGTTGTGCTCGGCGACGGCGTGGTCTTGGGCGACGGCGTTGTCCTGGGCGACGGCGTCGTGCTGGGCGACGGCATCCTGATCAGCGACGGCATCTTGATCAGCGAAGGGATCGTGATGGGCGACGGCGTCGTACTCGGTGACGGCGTGGTGCTGGGCGACGGCGTGGTCTTGGGCGACGGCATCCTGATCTCGGACGGCGTGGTCTTGGGCGATGGCGTCGTGCTCGGCGACGGCATCCTGATCTCCGACTAAGTTCGATTCGGCCACGTGACTCGCCGACCACGCCCTCCGGCAGCCGCGATGTACAAAACCGGGGGGCGTAAAAACCGGAGGCGGCGTGAGTTTAAGTTTCAAC
>DASVPY010000093.1:0-35172 GCA_036389395.1 Pyrinomonadaceae bacterium | reverse complement strand
GGCTCTAGAGAAGCAAACTTGATCTAGAGCGGGTATTTTTCAAGTAGCTTGAGCAGCAGGCGGCTCAAGTCTTTGTTTCGATTATTGAACCTATACTCGCACTCTTTGCGATGCCAGTAGAAGGTGCGAGTCGAGACTCCGTTGAACTTCTGCAAGCGCCGCTTGGCGTAACTCCAGAAGCTCTCTATGCCGTTAACGTGATGCGTGCCTTGCACGAACTCGTTACCACTATGGTTGACTCGGAAGTGCTTCGAGTATCCGACATCTACAAGGCCGTCATAGCCGCGCCAGCCGTCCGAGTTGATAGCGGCGTCAATAGAGACGCGCCCGCGAATAATGGCTTGCAAAGTCGCCTTTTTACAGTCCGGGACGATCTCGGTATAAACGCATCCGTTACGTTTGAAGATGCCGAAGACAATGGTCTTGCCGCCGGCTCCTCGGCCTCGCTTGCCACGGACGCGGCGCGCGCCGAAGTAAGACTCGTCAACTTCGACTTCGCCGGCCGAGAAAGGCGAGGCGCGCTGACGTTCCTCAGCAATGCGCTTTCTTATTTTGAGAAAGATCGACGTGACGCTGCGGCGCGAGAGTCCTGTCAGTGTGGCCGCATGGCTGGCCGTCAAATCGAGCGCGAAGTGGCGCGCGAGCTGGCGCACTTTACGCTCCGAAATTTTAGACCGCCGGTAATAGCGGTTTAGTTGTTGCACTTGAGTAGCTTAGCACTCCGAATCAAGTGCTTTGCTTCTCTAGAGCCTTGTTTGTTGCTCGCTCTCTGATAGGTATTTCTCAATATGGCTTTTGCCTATCAACAAGACCCTGCCACCACACACGCGATAGCATCCAAGTCGGCCACGTTTGATTTCGCGCCAGACCGTAATAGGTGAGACTCCGATAAGTTTTGCGGTTTCGTCTTTAGTGTACTTCGGCTCACTCGCCTTATCAGTGTTCGTTCCTAACACCTGTACCGTTGCCATCGTTGACTTCATCACACAAAAATACCCCCTCGTCATCTCCCGTGTTCATACGTTTAATGATGAGCGGGGTTCAGAAAAAGATGCTTTAAGTGTAATTATTTCAATAATTACTTGACGGCCTGTCAGTCGTAAGAGTTGAGGGGGATTTTGCGCTCTAAAAGCTGACAAAGGCTACTGGAGCACTTCCTACTTCTGGCCGTGCTTGTTCTTTTTGCCCGTTATTACAAGCAAATCACCCGGCCCACAATCGAGAGCAGTGCATAGCTTTTCCAGCGTGGCAATCGTGAACTGCTTTATACTGTTATTGAAAGCCCTGTAAGCTGTTGGAGCTGTCAGCTTAGCTTTCTCTGCTAACTGGTGCGCGTTGGTAATACCCTGCGCGGTGCATTGCTCACGTATCCGCATCTTAATTTTCATCTGACACCTGCCTCCTTTGTCTTTCCCTTCAGAAAATACCACGCGCAGAAAGTTACCACAATGGTAAATTTTAGCTTGGCGCTCTCTTACCAGAATGGTAAAATCCGCAAGTCGGATTAACTGACAAGTTGCAAAGGAGAAAAGAGAGATGTTCTTAGACGAAACCAAGCTGACTCAGGTGGTCGAGTCGGCGTTGTTTAGTGTGCAGGGACACCGACGCTGGCAGAACGCGATTCGCAGAGCTGCGGAGGAGTTGCTAACGAATCCGTATATGCACTACACGGGCACGTCTCTGTTAATGCTGTCGGAGTCTGGCGAGATTTACGAGGCAAATGGGATTTGCCAGTGTGCAGCTTTCAAAGCACAGACGCCCTGTCGCCACCGCGCCGCTTATAAGCTTTTGAAAAATTACTTGACCACGACTGCCCTTCAGCGCTAATTACGGGATGCGGACTTATAACGGGAAAGATAACGGGAAAATTAAGTTGCGGACGGCTTCAATCGTTTTCCACCGTCCGTAAGCTATTGAAGGTATTGAGAGAATTGATGCACCCGGCACGACTCGAACGTGCGACCTTTTGATTCGTAGTCAAACGCTCTATCCAACTGAGCTACGGGTGCTTGAGTGTGCAGAAAATATACGGGGCGGCGCGCGCGGGTGTCAAGCGAGGCGGCGGCGGCCGTGCGGTCACTTGGCGTAGTAGCCGGGGCGGGTGCGGGCGACGAGTTCGGGGCGCGTGACTTCGATGGTGATGGCGCGCCAACTGCCGTCGCGCTTCGCGCCGCTGGACTGGTAGGCGAGGCTGTAGAGCGTGCGCATCTCGGCGGCCACCTGCGCGTAGATGCGCCCCATGTCTTCGAGCCGGTAGACGTTGTGCAACTGCCCGCCGGTGCGGTTGGCCAGGAGTTCGAGCCGCGCCCGCGCCGCCGCGTACTTGGCCGCCTGCGGCGGCGTCAGCGGCTCGAACCGCTTCGGGTCGCCCGACGGCAGAGCCATCGGGTAGATCGTCACGCCCTGCCGGTCGGCCGCGTTCAGCACGGCGTTCAGCAAGGGACTGGCCTCCGGCTTCAAGGCCGCCAAGGCCTCGTCGGTCGTCGCCGCGTTCGAGGTCAGCGTGCGATCCTGGCGGTCGAGTTCCGTGTCCACGCCGTCCGTCAGGACGACGACCGCCTTGCGCCGCTGCCCCTCTTTGGCCAGTTCGCGCAAAGAGTATTGCAGCGCCCGGTAGAGGTTCGTGCCGCCCGCGCCTTCGGCCAGGGTGATGCCCTGCGCGAGCTTGCGCCGGTCGGTCGTGAACGGCGTGAGCGTCTCGATGCGCTCCTGCGTCTGCCCCTTCTTCTGCGGCGCGCAGAAGGTGACGAGCGCCGCGCGGTCTTCGGGGCCGAGCGCGTCGAGGAAGCGGATGGCGGCCTGTTTCAGAGACGTGCGGAAGTTGAGCGTCGAGCCGGACATGTCGAGCAGCAGGACGAGGCTGAAGGGGGCCTGCGACGGCTCGAAGCTCTGGATCGTCTGGCGCACGCCGTCCTCGTAGACGACGAAGTCGCCCCGAGACAGATCGAGCACGGGCCGGCCCTTCAGATCGGCCACGCCGACGTTGAGCAGGACGAGATCGGACTTGACCGTCACCGTCTCGTCGTCGCCCACGGTCTGCGCCCGCGCGCCCGCGCACGCGCCGGCCCAGAACAAGAGACCCGCGCACGCGACGACGAGCGTGCGGGCGCGCGTGTTGAGAAGAAAAGACTGGAACATCGTAGAAAAAGGCCGCCGAGCGCAGCGCCGACAGTATGCCGACCGGCGCGTCCGCTTGGCAAGCGGCGCGCCGAGGGGGCCGGGGCGCGCGGGGCGTCCTTTGGTTGCGACTTAAAAGCCGTCCGTTGTCCGTAGTTAGTTGTCCGTTGTTTTTGTCACGCCGGCTGCGCGCTAAAGGTTAAGCGTTCGACCAGCGAGTGAAGAACAACGGACGACGGACAACTAGCCACGGACAGCTTTTAAGCGCCGCGGGCGACGTGTGGGCGCTTGCGCGGCGGCGTCCGGTTCGGGCGCGTCGGCGGCGGGCACGGGGGCGAGCGGGGCGCGTGCGGGGGCGTGGCGGGCGGCGCGGCGCGCGGCGGCGCGCTCGGCCTCGTCCGCGGCGGCGCGCTTGGCCTTCTCGATGCGCTTGCGCGGCACGAGCTGGAAGCGCAGCTCCATCTCCTGCGCGACCTTGTAGATGGTCACGGGCTTGTGCCCGCGCGCGGCGCGGCGCAAGACCTCGTCGTGTTCGAGCAGCTCGGCGCGCCCCTCTTTGTCGATCCAGATGAACATGGCTTCGGCCATCTCTCGCTTAACCTCCAGACGTATCAACTCGCGCACGTCCACGGCCTGCGCGACCGGCGCGACGACGGGCAGCGCGCGCGCGGGCGCTTCGGCGCGGCGCGCCTGGTAATAGTCGCCGACCAACGCGTCCACCTCCGCGCGATGCTCGTCGTAGAAGAGCGCGAAGTCGCGGCAGCGCGTGCGGTAAACGCAGTTGACCGAACAGACCAGCGCGTCTTTAAAGTGGGCGTAGCGGTTGCAGTAGAGTTTCAAACGCATGACGACACACCGGACGGCGGCCGCGCCCCGCGGCCGTTCGCTGTTCGGGAGCGCGACCCAGACTATAACACGCCCGTCTCGCCGGTGCAACGCGAGCCAGCGCGTGAAACAGTACGCACATGATGCGCCTCGGCGGCTGGTCGAGTTCCCGAATGCCAGTCCGTCTCCGTGCATCCTCTGTGCCCTCTGTGTCTGCGGTGGTGAATCTACTCTGAGCGGCATGCACCACCGAGCCACAGAGGCCACAGAGGATGCACGGAGGCTTGAGCGATTAAATCACCACTCGGCAGTTAGGGCCTTGCGGCGAGGTTCGGCGGCGGCCGTATAATCGCGCCGCGCCGGGCACACCTCACTGACGGGCCGGGCGCGCGAAGTCAGCTTGGGCCGCCAACGTCTCACTTAACGAAAGGAGGAGACGCGATGTACCGGCCCAACTTCTGCGCGGAGTGCGGCGCGCGCGTCGAGCGCACGCGCTGGCGCTGGTGGACGAGCCGCCGCTTCTGTCCGAACTGTGCCCCGCTGTTCCGGCGCGCGGCCGCCGTCAAAGCATTCGCCGGCTGCGGGCTGCTCTTAAGTCTCGGCTTCGGCGCGGGGCGCGCGCTCCGGCCGGCCGCGCCGCCGCTCGTCGTCACGGCCGGCGCGCCCGTCGCGCTCGCGCCCGCCGCCCTCCCGCCGCGCGCCGCCGCGAACCCGGACGCGCCCGCCCCGGCTTACGGCCCCGACGGCACGCCGACCGAACGCCCCACCGAGCCGAACGAAGTAGTTTCGATCTGCGGCGCGCGCACGCAGAAGGGCACGCCCTGCCAGCGCCGCGTGCGCGGCACGGGCCGCTGCTGGCAGCACCTCGGCAAGCCCGCCATGCTCCCGCCGGAGAAGCTGATTGTCCAGAAGCAGGAGGCAGAGGGCAGGAGGCAGTAGGAGCCAGGAGCCGGAAGCCAGGAGCCAGCACGGAGACGGTAGAGGACGCAGCAGAAAGGCCGGCCTGTCAGCAAGGCCGGCCTTTCATTCTGGCTCCTGGCTCCTGGCTCCTGGCTTCTTCTTTCTGCCTCCTGCCTACTTCCTGTTCTTGAACTGCTCGTACAGTTCCGTGTGGCGGCTGACGAGCGGGACGCGGCGGCCGTTGATGAAGAGATCGCGGATGTTGGTGCGCGTCTCAAGCAGGTCGCCGTCGGTGACGACGAGGTTCGCGATCTTGCCGACCTCGATGGAGCCGAGCCGGTCGCCGACGCCGATGATCTGCGCCGGGTAGAGCGTGACCGCCTTCAACGCCTCCGCCTTCGGCAGCCCGAACGCGGCCGACATGCCGGCGTGGTACGGCAGGTTGCGCACGTCCGCCGCCGTGTCGCCCGAAGAGATGCAGAAGCGCACGCCGGCCTGTTGCAGCTTGGCCGCCTGCTCGTACTGCACGTCGTAGAAGTCGTCCTCGCGCCGCGGCAGGTTCAGCGTGCCGGTCAGGATCACGGGCACGTTGTGTTCTTTCAGGAACGACGCGACCTGCCACGCGTCGTCGCCGCCGAGGATGACGGGCTTGAGTTTCAACTCTTCGGCGAACTGCACCGCGCCGCGTATCTCGCCCGCGCGGTCGGCGCGGAAGACGACCGGGCGCTCGCCGCGCACGTAGGGCACGAGCGCCGAGAGCACCACGTCCACGTCCGGGCGCGGCAGGTTGCGATCCTGCGTCGCCGCGGCCTGCGCGCGCGCGTAGGCGTCGGCGTCGCGCAAGAGCTTGCGCAACTGCTCGACGCGCTGGTTGCGCGTGTTGATGGCCTCGGTGATGTTGCCCTGCTGCCCGCCGAAGCCGCCGAAGGGGCCGCCGCCCCCGCCGCCCAGACCCGGATAGTTGATGACGAGCGCGGCCGTGCGCACGAGCGCCATCGCTTCGGGCGTCGAGCCGAGCAGGTTGAGGAACGCGGCCTGGCCCGAGATCAGCCCGCCCTGCGGCGCTGTGAGCACGCTCGTCACGCCGTTCAGGCGCGTCACGGCGACGTGCGCGCTGTGCGGGTTGACCGAGACCCACGCCATCGAGTTCGGGTTCGAGTCGCCGACCTCCTGCGTGTCCACCCAGCCGGTCGCGCCGTTCTCCGTGATCTCGATCAGCCCGACGGCCGTGCCCAGATCGATCATGCCGGGGTAGACCGACAGCCCGCGCGCGTCAATCGTCTCCGCGCCGCCGGGGACGGTGACGTTCGCGCCGACCGCCGCGATGCGCCCGTCGCTGATGACGACCGTGCCGTCCTCTATGTCCGCGCCGCTCACTGTCACGATGCGCGCGTGCCTGATCGCATACGTGCCCGGCCGCCCGTCCATAAACTCCGGCCCCATGTTCGTTGACGCCTGCTGCCCGAAGACTGTGAGCAGCGTGCAGTGCGCAGCGAGCAGCGAACAGATGACGGCGACCAACGTGCGGCGAGCCACGAGCCGCGACGACAACGCCGTGAACACCGGCCGCCACGCGCCTCGCTCCGACCGCCACGCGCCAACGACCGCCGCCCTACTGACTACTGGCTTCTGGCTTCTGGCTTCTGGCTTCATCGATTGTCATTCCCTCCGTCGTCGCCGTTCTGCGGCTGGTCGTCGTCGTGGCTGTGGGCGGGGCGGCGGCCGCGCGGCGCGCCGGGCTGCGGGCCGCCCTCGGCGGGCCGGTTCGCGTCGGCGCGCTCTAACTGCTCGCGCTCGCGCTGGATGTCGGCACGACGCGCGAGGTCTTGCGCGCGGTCGAAGAAGACTTCGCCCTCGATGTAGGTCTGCTCGACGCGCGCGTAGACGCTGAACGGGTGCGCCGTCCAGATGACGAGGTCGGCGTCCTTGCCCACGTCAATCGAGCCGACGCGCTTGTCTATGCCGAGCTGGATGGCCGGGTTCAGGGTGACGGTGCGCAGGGCTTCTTCCTCCGTCAGCCCGCCGTACTTCATCACCTTCGCGGCCTCTATGTTCAGGCGGCGCGCGCGCTCGTCCGAGTCGGAGTTGACCGAGACGATGATGCCCGCGCGCGTCATGACGGCCGTGTTGTAGGGGATGGCGTCGTAGGCTTCGAGCTTGTAGCCCCAGTTGTCGGCGAAGGGCGACGCGCCCGCGCCGTGCGCCGCGATCTCTTTGGCCACCTTGTAGCCTTCGAGCACGTGCTGGAACGTCCTGACCTTGAAGCCGAACTCGTCGGCGATGCGGATGAGCATCAGGATTTCGTCGGCGCGGTAGCAGTGCGAGTGGACGTAGCGCTTGCCTTCGAGCACTTCGACGAGCGGCTCTAGCTGCAAGTCGCGGCGCGGCGGGACGGCCGCCTTGTCGCCGCGACTTTGGGCCGCGCGGTAGTCGTCCCAACTGCGCTTGTAGTTGCGCGCGCGCGTGAAGGCGTCGCGGATCGTCTCCTCGACGCCCATGCGCGTGGCCGGGTAGCGGCGCGGCACGCCGGGGATGTTGAAGCCGTTCGACCGCTTCGGGTTCTCGCCGAGCGCGAACTTGATGCCCGGCGGCGCGCCCTGGAAGATGAACTCGGCGGCGGGCCGGCCGTACTTGATCTTGACGACCGTGTTCTGCCCGCCGATGGAGTTGGCCGAGCCGTGCAAGAGGTTCAAGGTCGTCGTGCCGCCGGCCAGCTCGCGGTAGAGATCGGGGTCGGTCGGGTTGAGCACGTCGCGCGTGCGCGCCATCGAGGTGACGGAGAGCGACCCCTCGTTGATGGTGTCGAGCATCGAGTGCGAGTGGCAATCAATGATGCCGGGCGTGACGAACTTGCCGGCCGCGTCCACGACGCGCGCGTTCGCGCCCGCCTTCAGGTTCGGCCCGACGGCGGCGATCTTGCCGTTGCGGATCAGTATGTCGGCGTTCTGGAGCGTGCCGTGCGAGGCGGTCAGGACGGTGGCGTTGCGGATGAGCGTCTCGCCCGCCTCCGCGCCGCCCGCGGCGCGCCGCGTCTGCTGCGCCCGCGCGCCCCGACCCACAGCCGGCGCGAGCACCACGAGCGCCAGCAGCAGTGAAAAGAGTTTTCTCATGGTTAAGCTCCTCGAAAAAACAGTGACGAGTGACGAGTGACGAGTGACGAGTTAAGACAAGTCCTTGCTTGTCACTCGTCACTCGTCACTCGTCACGGCTGTCGTGTGCCGGTGAAGGGCGCGGAGCCGCGCGGGGTGGCGGCCGTGCCGGTCATGCGGTTGCCGGTGACCGTGCCGGCGTAGCTGACTTCGACGGTCTGCCCGCCGAAGTTGAGCACGGTCGTGAAGCGGAAGCTGCCGTCCGCGCCGGCCGAGCCGTTGCTGATCTCGGTCGAGCCGAGCTGGCTCTGCAAAGTGCCCGACAGGCCCTCGCCCTGCTGTTGCAGGTTGAGCGTCGCCGTCTGCGCGTTCGCGCCGAACTGGACGCTGAGCGTCCAGGTGCCGCTGAGATCGACCGCGGTCGCGCCGCCGGCCCCGCTCGGCGCAGCGCCGCCGGGCGGCGTGGTTGCGGGGCGCGCGCCGGGCGGGGCGCTGGCGCGCGTGGCGGTGAACGAGCCGGGCTGCCCGCCCGTGATCGTGACCGTGCCGCGCATCTCGTTGCCGGTGATCGTGCCCTCGAAGGTCGCCTCGATGGTCTGCGCCGGCAGCGTCACCGGCGCGGTGAACCGGAACTCCCCGCCGCTCCCGACCGACGCGTTCGCGATCTGCGCCGCGCCGAGGTCGCCCTGGATCGAGCCGGTCAGACGCTCGCCCTCCTGTTGCAGCGTCAGCGTGACGGCGCGGTCGGGCTGCCCCTGCGTCGTGACGCGCATACTCCAAGTGCCCGCGGCCATGCCGCCGCTTGTCGCGCCGCCGCCGCCCGCGGGCGTCGCCGGGCGCAGCTCGACGGGCCGGCCGTCTATGAAGACGTAGGCGATGCGGCGGTTGCGGTCGAAGATGTCGCCGCGCGTGACGGTCAGGTTGGCGATCTTGCCCGGCTCAATCGTGCCGAGCTGACTTTCGGCGTCGAGGATTTCCGCGGCGCGCAAAGTCATCGCGCGGATCGCCTCGTCGCGCGCGAGGCCGTTCTCGACCGAGCGCGCGACGTTCGCCAGATAGTCCGTCGGGTTCGTCAACCCGCCCGACTGGAAGGCGAAGCGAACGCCCGCGGCGGCCAACTTCGCGGCGGTCTTCGGCGCTTCGACGCGCTCGCGCAGGACGCGCAGAGGGTCTGGGTCGGCCTCGGCGTTGGGTGCGGTCGTGCGGCGCGGGTAGTTGAGCGAGAGCAGCACGGGGACTTTGGCGGCCGCCAGTCTGTCCGCGACGAGCCAAGACTCCGCGCCGCCCGCGATGATGGCGCGCAGGTTGAACTCTTGCGCGAGATCGAGCGCGCGCTCGATCTCGCGCTGGCGGTCGGCGTACATGACGACCGGCAGCTCGCGCGCGAGCACGGGCAGGAGCGCCTGCAAGGACTTGTCCAACTCGGGCCGGCGCACGCCGCCGCGCGGGTTGCGCGCGTAGACGGTCTGCCACTCGCGGTAGCGTTGCGCGTCCAGGAACATCTGCCGGACGGCGGCGAAGACGCCCATCAGCGAGGACGGGTAAGTGCCGCCGCGCAGCGGCGTGAACTGTATGTGCAACGCGACCGGCGCGCGCACGAGCATCTGCTGCGGCGTGTCGCCCGCGAGGTTCACGAGCGCCGACTGCCCCGTGAAGATGCCTTCGCGCGGGACGGTCAAAGCGGCCGTGAGGCCGGCGTTGCGCGCCGCCTCGATCTGGT
Organism: Pyrinomonadaceae bacterium; assembly: GCA_036389395.1. Classification (GTDB taxonomy): domain Bacteria; phylum Acidobacteriota; class Blastocatellia; order Pyrinomonadales; family Pyrinomonadaceae; genus QHXQ01. The sequence goes on along the minus strand of DASVPY010000093.1, from coordinate 25,521 downwards.
CGCCGCCCGGCCGCACGAGGTCTGAGGCGACGACTTCGGGTTGCAAGCCCGGCGGCTGCGTCGAGTTCGGGGACGAGCCGGGCGGCGGCGTGGCCTGCTGCTGCGCGAGCAGGAGCGCGGCGAAGCCGCCGCCCCCGCCGCCGCCGGGGCGCGGCGTCTGCTGCGGCAGGCCCAAGGTCGTGTTGGCGTCAATGAGTCCGGGGTAGACGGTCAGCCCTGTGCCGTCTATGACGCGCGCGTCGGCGGGCGCGTTGACGTTCGCGCCGACGGCGGCGATCAAGCCGTTGCGCACGACGACCGTGGCGCGCGCCAGCTCGGGCCCCGCGACCGGCACGACGCGCGCGTTCGTGATGGCGTAAGTGTCGATCCCCGTGTTGCGCTGGCCCGGCGTGTTCTGCGCGCGGCCCAAGTGCGGCGCGAGCGTGCAGGCGAGCGCGAACGCGGCGGCCGACGCGCACAGGATGCGCGAGAGACGTGTTCGCATGTTGGTGTACGGCCCCTTCCGAGTGGGTCGGCCGCGCACGCGGGCGGCAGGGACGTAAAGCTTCGGGCCGGCGGCGCTGACCGGTGTTGCTGCTGAATTAAGACGGCGAGCGACACGAGCGAAGAAGTCCGCGCCGCCGGTCTGACGCCGGGAGGAAGGCTGACGGATTCTTAGCGTTGTGCCGGTCGTGTTACGCGGGGCGCGGGCAAAAGTTTCGGCCCGCGGCCGCGGTCAGTTTTGTGGCGGCCCGTGGCGGGCGATCAGAGCAACACAGAGGGCACAGAGGAGACACAGAGGACACAGAGTTCTTAACTGTGCCCTCTGTGCTAACTCTGTGCCCTCTGTGTTTCCACCGGCCGCACGTTAGACTCAACCCGCGTCACTTGTGGTTCGCGTTGTTGGCGTTGCTCGCGTTGCCGTTGCGGTTCGCCCCGCCGTCGGCCGGCGCAACCTTCAGTTCGTCCTTGACGCTCTTCTTGCCCTCGATGCCGTTGGCCGTCTTGGCGGCGGCGGCCTTCTGGGCGGCGTTGGCGACCGTGCCGCGCAGGGTGATGACGCCGTTGTCCACGTCCACGTTGATGGTCGAGTCGCGCAGGTCGTCCACGGCCGCGAGCGCGCCCTTGGTCTTGACCCAAATCCAGCCGTCCTTGAGACCCTGACCGATGGTCTCGCCGCCCTCCTTGGCCTCGCGCCCGTAGCGCTCCTTATCGCGCTCGTAGTCCGCCTCGGAGATGTTCGAGTTGTAGGTGCGCCGGGCGTTGGAGTTGACGGTCGTGTTGGTGTTGGCGTTGGGCACCGTCGTGTTCGTGTTGGCGTTGGCGACGGTCGTGTTGGTGTTCGTCGCCATGTTGGTGTTGGTCGTCGTCTCGGTCGAGCAGGCGGCGAGGGCGACCAGGGCCGCGCCGGCTGCGATGACTGCCAGTTTCTTCATGTCCGTTTTACTCTCCTGTGCGCGCTGCCGTCCGGCAGACGTTGGATGAAAGGATCATGGCCGCGGGCGCTCGACGCGCGCCGGGGCCCGAACCCCGAAGCCACACGGCGGCTTGGGGTGCGGCGCGCCGGCTCTTTCCGTCAAGCTGAAGGGAACGGGATTTAACGGCCGCCATCTTACTCACACGCGCGACCGCGGCGCAAGTGATCGCGGCCGTGTGGGGGTGTGCTAAATTCTTGGCGCTCGACCGACGGCCGGGGCTGGTGGAGGAGGAGCGACATGGCGCTCGTCATGCTCGTGTTGCAGGAGGGGGCGGGGCATCTCATCGCGACGCCGCAGGGCGGGGGCGTGGAGGAGAGTGTCATCAACGCCGTCCAGTGGCTCCGGCTGGCGGTGGAGACGACGGGCGCGCTCGTCATCGGCCTGGGCGTCGTGACGGCGGGCTACCAGTTCGTGCGGATGCTGCTGCGGCCGCCGCGCGGCGCGGACTACAACCCGATCCGGCTGACGCTGGCCCGCTACCTAGCGCTCGCGCTCGAATTCCAACTCGGCGCGGATATCCTCTCGACCGCGATTGCGCCCTCCTGGGATCAGATCGGCAAGCTCGGTGCCATCGCCGTCATCCGCACAGGCTTGAACTACTTCCTCATGCGCGAGATGCGCGAAGAGAAGGGGCCGGAGGGAAAAGTTGAGGAGACGAAGGACAGGAGTCAGGAGTCAGAAGCCGGAAGCCAGAATGAATAGCCGGCCTTGCTTGCTCCTGACTCCCGGCTCTCAGGCTCCTGACGCCTAGCTTCCTTACTTCTGGCTTCTGACTCCTGACTCCTGTTCTGCCTTACCACTTCACCGTGCCTTCCTTCGAGGTGTCGATCTGGGCGGTCTGGGGCGCTTCGCCGAAGAGGTAGCCCTTCATGTTGTCGAAGAGGAAGGTCTGCGCGTCGGGGTTGGATAGATCGAGGCCGTAGTGGTTGATGATCATGGACTGCTTCTTGAGCCACTCCTGCCAGCACGGGCCGCAAATCTCCGCGCCCACGCGCTGCCCGATCTCGTTCGGGAAGGGCGCGTAGCCGAGCGCCTCCCGCGTCTGCCCGCAGTGCTTACACTTGATCGTCTCTGCCATCGCTTGGTCTCCGCTCGCTTTGATGTCAGCGCATTATAAACACGCGGGCAAGCGCCCGTCACTCGCCCGACCCTTGCGCCCGCCGGATCGCCGCGATGATGTCGGCGTCGCGCGGACGTAAGAGTCCGACCGGACGCACGTCGCGGTAGCTGACGACGCCTTGCGGGTCGATGACGAAGACGGCGCGCGCGGTGCGACCGGGCAGGAGCGAACGCGCGCCGTAGAGGGCGCGCACGCGCCCTTCGGTGTCGGCCAGGAGGCGCAGCGGCAGCCCGTGGTGCTCGGCGAACGCGCGGTGCGACTCAGCCGAGTCGGTCGAGATGCCGACGACCTCCGCGCCCGTCTCGGTGTACGCCGCCCAGTTGTCGCGCACGGCGCACATCTGGCGCGTGCAGACCGGCGTCTCGTCGCCCGGATAGAACAGCAGCACGACGACCTTGCCGCGCTGCTCCGAGAGCCGCCACGCGCGACCGTCGCCGTCCGGCAAGGTGAAGTCGGGCGCGGGCGCGCCGACCGTTAGCTTGTTGGTTGTGTTGCTATCCATGCTGTGCGCTACAAGGGTTGACTTAACAGGTCGCAGCGGTTTTTAGCTCCGCTGAAAATCGCGCACGTCTTTGAAGGGCGTCTCGCGGTCGCTGAAGTCGGGGCGGTAGTAGTGAGAAGCAGTGTCGTACTCCTGCATCCAGCCCTCCTCCATGCCGAGTTCGTCGAGCAGGGAGACGGCGCGCCACCACTCGGACTCCGTGATGCGGCGCGAGAGCAGCGCGTAGCGCGGGTCGGTCGCCGCCTTGTTCGTCGCGTAATACTGCGCCATGAGCGAGACGGCGACGCGCGGACTCAAGGTGTCCTTGATCCACTCAAGCGACTCGCGCACGCCCGCCACGTCGTTCGGCAGCACGAGCAGGCGCACGACGAGGCCGCGCTGCAACAAGCCGTGCTCGTCGAAGACCATCTCGTCGCCCGTCTGCCGGTACATCTCCGCGAGCGCGCGGCGCGCGTGCTCTGTGTAGTCGCGCACCTTGGAGTAGGCGTAGCCGTCGGCCGAGTCGGCGTACTTGAGGTCGGGCAGGTAGACGGCGACGATGCCTTCGAGCAGGCGCAGGACGGCGATTGAGTCGTAGGCGTTCGTGTTGTAGACGACGGGCAGGCGCAGGCCGCGCCCGGCGGCGATGAGCAGGGCGCGGGCCAACTGCGGCGCGAAATGGGTGGGCGAGACGAAGTTGATGTTGTGGCAGCCGCGCGCCTGCAAGTCGAGCATCATCTCGGCCAGCCGCTCGTGCGTCACCTCGTTCCTGCGCTGCTCCTTGTAGGTCTGCGAAATCTGGTAGTTCTGGCAGTAGACGCAGCGCAGGTTGCAGTTGCCGAAGAAGATGTTGCCCGCGCCGTTCGTGCCCGTGAGCGCCGGCTCCTCGCCGAAGTGCGGCGTGTAGGAGCTGACTATCGGCAGCCGGCCCGAGAAACACCTGGCGAGCTGATTCTCCATCCTGTTGTTGCCGCAATCGAGCGGGCAGACGGTACAGCTAAGTAGAAGTTTCTCAAGGGCTTGCACCCTCTCCGCCAGCTCCCCGGATTCGTATAAGGCTAAGTAATCCGGTCGGTACTCTGCCGCCATAATGAACCTCAATGCCTGTTTAGTCTGACCTTACTAACGGTCGCTTTTCTCCTCCGGGTGGGGCGGCGGAGTGCGTTCCCCCTGTTCCCCGGAATCCCCCATTCCCCCTAAACCCGTCAAAAAGCCGTCAAGCCTTTTGACGGGGCAAGAGCCGCATCAGCGTTTCATTCGGGGTAAGTATAACCGGAAGCTCCCGCAGTTGAAGAGCCAAACCTGCATGTGAGTCAGTCTTCGTCCCGCTCCGAGGTTACGGCCGAGACTGCGTCCACGAAAGAGACGCGCGGCGCTGGCATCTTCCAGAATGAGTCGGGCAGGCTCTTAGTCGGTAGGCGTACGAGCCCCGCCTCGGCTAACTCCTTCTCCTCAGAGTCGTGGTGCTCATCGGAAGAGTGCGACGCGAGGCGGGTAACGACGTGAGATTGTTGACGAGCAATTCCTCGCTCGGCGGAACACCCTGACTCGCCCTCGTCAACGCGTTTCTTGATCCACTTCGTAGCCATCTCGGATGAATACTTTACATTACGGAGGTAGAAAAGAGGACAATGAAGCGCCGTTTATACTTTAGGAATTCATCTACTTGACGCAGGCCGCAAATCGCCAGTTCAGCAATTCTTTGGATGATTCAATCAGCAACGTGAAATCGCCTATCCTACCTGAGTCAAGTAGATAATTCCCCTTCATAACCCTTCTGCCAGAACACCCGCAACGCCCTGTCTAAAGCCTCTTCAATGTTAAATGTGCGGGGCCGCCCTCTTCGCTCGACTGCCCTCTCTTTATTAGCACTCATTTAACATGACCCTCCTTGACATCCCTCATACACGGATATACCGTAGCGCGCGGCATAATATACTACACAGTATAAAATTTAGCTCCGGCAGGTTCCTGGATGGCAACCGGTCGGAACACTTAACACTATTTCATCAGACTCCTCAGGCTGAGCCTCGCCCAAGTTTCCTTCAATTATCAACGTCGTCTCAAGCGACGATAGGAGATTCGCTATGGCTTACATCAAGGTCGGCGAAGAGAATTCTGCCGACATAAATCTCTACTACAAGGACTGGGGCGCGGGGCAGTCTGTTGTGTTCAGCCACGGCGTAATTCCGGGAGCGCCGCACGGCATGTGCTCGACCTTGAAGGATCAGATCAACGCGGAGCTGCTGGCGTTCTTCCAGCAAAGCAAGGAAGCGGCGGCGTAAGCCTTGTCGGGCCTTTCAGTCGTCGCGGCGGTAGCAATAAGTAACACCGGCTGGATATTCAGAGGAGGAGTTATGGCAACGACAGAGACAGCAGTCGCGCCGATGAAGGTCGCGCAGGTTCCCGCGCCGGGCGCGGATTTCCAGATCGTCGAGCGCGAGATTCCTGACCCCGATGCCGGACACGTGCGGATCAAGGTGCAGGCCTGTGGCGTCTGCCACAGCGACGTGCTCACGAAAGAGGGCGGGCTGCCGGGCATTGAGTACCCACGCGTTCCGGGGCACGAAGTCGTCGGCGTCGTCGATGAAGTCGGCGAGGGCATCTCTGAGTGGACAAAGGGGCAGCGCGTGGGCGTCGGCTGGCATGGCGGCCACGACGGCACGTGCGCCTCCTGCCGCCGCGGAGATTTCGGCAATTGCCGGAACCAAAAAATAGCGGGCATCAGCTATGACGGCGGATACCAAGAGTACATGGTTGCACCCGTGTCGGCGCTGGCGGCAGTACCTGAAAGTCTAAGTGACGCCGAAGCCGCGCCGCTGCTCTGCGCCGGCATTACCACCTTCAACGCGCTGCGCCACAGCGGCGCGTCGCCGGGCGATCTCGTCGCGGTGCTGGGTATCGGCGGTCTCGGCCACCTCGGAATTCAATTCGCGAACAAATTCGGCTACAGGGTCGCCGCCGTCGGGCGCGGCCCCGACAACGCGGCGCTCGCCAAGAAACTCGGCGCGAGCCATTACATTGATAGCCGTGCGACGAACGCGGCGGAGGAGTTACAGAAACTGGGCGGCGCGCAGGTGATCTTAGCCACGGCCCCTAGCTCGAAAGCGATCTCCGCGTTGATCGACGGGCTGGGGCCGAACGGCAGGCTCATGGTGATAGGCGCGGACGTTGAGCCCATCGAGGTCACGCCCGTACAGCTCATTTTTGGGAGTCACACGATTCAAGGCTGGGCCTCGGGCACGCCGACTGACAGCGAGGACACGCTGCGCTTCGCCGAACTGACCGGCGTGCGCCCGATGATCGAAACGTACCCGCTCGAACGAGCCGCCGAAGCTTACGCGCGCATGTTGAGCGGCGACGCACAGTTCCGCGTTGTCTTGACGATGTGAAGCCGACAATGCAGTCCGCTCAACGACTCGCTAGTGCTACCGCAAGGACGTGCCGAAAGCCGAAGTCCACGTTCTGGATGCCGGCCATTTCGCGCTCGATACCGCCGCAGACGAAATCGCTCAATTCGTCCGTAACTTCATGACGAAAATGCCCGAAGGAAACGATGGTAAGGCGGAATCAAACAGGAATGAAATGAGGTGCCCGTTTGGCGCGTTTGTTGTCAGTTAATGTGGGTCAACCGCGCGAGGTCTCGTGGCGCGGACAGACTGTGTTCACGTCGGTGTGGAAGGAGCCGGTACAGGGACGGCGACTGGTTCGGCGGCCCAACATTGATGGCGACGCGCAGGGTGATCTGGCCGGTCATGGGGGCGAGCACCGCGCTGTGTTCGTCTACCAGATGGATTCTTATCGCTACTGGGAGCGCGAACTGAAGCGGCGCGATTTCACCTTCGGGCAATTCGGCGAAAACTTCACCGTGGAGGGCTTGGCCGACAGCGAGGTCTGCGTCGGCGACCGCTATCGGATCGGCGGAGCGCTGTTTGAAGTGACGCAGCCGCGCGTGACCTGCTACCGCGTCGGGATACGTATGGACGAGCCACGGATGCCGGCCTTGCTGGTCGAGCATCACCGCCCTGGGTTCTACTTTCGCGTGCTCGAAGAGGGCGAGGTCGTCGCCGGCGACGAAATCATCAAAGTTGCGGAGGGCCCGGAGCGCCTGACCGTCGCCGCGATTGACGCGCTGCTCTATCTTCCCGGACCTGCCAAGGGAGAAATTGAGCGCGCCCTGCGTATCCCAGCGCTGAGCCCCGGCTGGAAGTCTTCTTTCGAGGCCCTGCTCCGGCAGATGGCACAATCGGGGGCGCGCACGGGCAATGCGGGCCTGGCTTCACCGGAACAGTTGGCTACGGCTGTGCCCGGATTCCGGCCGCTGAAAGTGGCCAGCATGGAGCGCGAGAGCAGTAGCGTGGTCTCGCTGGTGCTGGAGCCGGCGGACGCTCGTCCGCTTACAGTCCCGCTGGCCGGGCAGTTCGTTGTGTTGCGCCTCCGTCCTGAAGCGGCTGCGCCTCCGGTCTTGCGCAGCTACTCACTTTCGGGTCTGCCGGACGCAGGTCGTTATCGCATCAGTGTCAAGGCGGAGCCGCACGGGGTCGCGAGCACCTACGTGAGCACACAACTCCGTACCGGCGACGTGCTGGATGTCAGCGAGCCCCGCGGTGCCTTCATCCTGCGGGGCGACCTTCCTGTGGTGCTGTTAAGCGCGGGCGTAGGCGTGACTCCGGTGCTGGCCATGCTCAATGTGCTGGCAACCCAAGGATCACTGCGCCCGGTCTGGTGGATCTATGGCGCGCGCAACCGCGAGGATCATCCCTTTGCCCGCGAAGCACGCGAGCTACTGGCCAAGCTACCCAACGCACGGAGCCGCGTGCTGTACAGCCGACCCGAGCCCACCGACCGATTGGGTTTCGATTTCGATGCGGTGGGCCGCCTGACTATGACTGTCCTCGAAGAGTTGGGCGTATCCCTCGAATCCGATTTTTATTTGTGCGGGCCGCCTTCGTTCCTTGCAGAGTTCACCGACGGACTTACCAAGCGGGGCGTGGCCCCTGATCGCATTCACACCGAGGTTTTCGGTTCAGGCAAGTCCATCACGCCGGGCGTGGCGGAGACGACGCGGCGGACACCGCACGCACCCGCCGGTTCCGTCGGCGAAGGTCCAAGAATTTCATTCGCGCGGGCCGGGCTTACGGTTTCCTGGGACTCCAGGTTCCAGAGCCTGTTGGAACTAGCCGAAGCCTGTGCCGTGCCGGTGCGCTGGTCCTGCCGCGCCGGAGTTTGCCATACCTGCGAGTGCGGGCTGATTTCTGGCGCGGTGAATTATGATCCCGAGCCGCTCGGTGCTCCGGCGGTCGGGAATCTGTTGATTTGCTGCTCGCGCCCGCGGGAAGACACGGTAATCGACCTCTAGAATGCCCGGCAACGTGCATGAAAATATTGAGGAGGATTTCAGATGCGAGCTGACGTTGTGCCGGGGGCTGTCTTCCCCGACTACGAGCTGCCCGACCACACCACGAAACGCCGGAAGCTCTCCGAACTGCAAGGGGCAGACCCGCTGGTGCTCGTCCTCAGCCGCGGAGGTTTCTGCCCGAAGGAGCACCGGCAGCATGAGGGGTTGGTGCGACTCCATCGTGAGCTTGAGGTCGGCTATTGCCGGCTGGTCACGATTAGCAACGACAATATTACCGAGACGAATGAATTTCGCAGCGGCGTCGGCGCACACTGGCCATTCCTCTCCGACGCGGGCCGCAAGGTTCAAAAAGACCTCGACATCGCCGAATACACCGATCCGCTCCACAACCCCATGATCCCTCACACGATTGTCCTCGAACCGGGTCTGGTCATTTACAAAATCTACATGGGCTACTGGTTCTTCGGCCGGCCCACGGTGGAAGAGCTTCGCCAAGACTTACGCGCCGTCACCAGGAAATGCCGGCCCGACTGGGACATCACCACGCCCGCACTCAAAGCGGCTTGGGCGGAAGGCCGCAAGGAACTCTTCTACCCGTACGGCAAAACGTACGCCCAGACCATCGGGGAGCAAGATTAGGGGCTGATACAGAAAGTCGAGTAGCGCACGCCCCTGTACGGTGACGACAACGATCTAAATCGGACTAGAGGCCACGCGACGGGCAGGCGCTCAGAGCGTCTCATTCAACGGCAGGGAGTGAGGTGAGAAGATGCAGACACGTTTGGACTACGGCAAGGCCGCGCCGGGCTCGGTGCAGGCGATGTACAAACTAGAGAAGTACGTGGAGGAGTCGGGGCTGGAGCGCCCGCTGCTCGAACTCGTCAAGACGCGCGTCTCGCAGATCAACGGCTGCGCCTTCTGCATAGACATGCACACGAAGGACGCGCGCGCCGCAGGCGAGACCGAGCAGCGGCTCTACGGACTGAGCGCGTGGCGCGAATCGCCCTACTACTCCGAGCGCGAGCGTGCCGCGCTGGCCTGGGCGGAGGTAGTTACGCTGATCTCCCAGACCCACGCGTCGGACGAGGAGTACGAGGCCGCCCGCGCCCAGTTCGGCGAGGAGGAGTTGGTCAAGCTGACGATGGCCGTCATCGCCATCAACGGGTGGAACCGCCTCGCCATCGCCTTCCGGCCGGGGGTCGGGGAGTACCAGCCGCGCGGCAACAAAGTCGGCGCATAGCTTGTCCGAGTCTACTCGGGGCGCTGCCGCTCAATTGCACGAAGGTATCGCGGCGCGACGAGCCGCGCCACAGGTGCGCCGCGCCGCCGACTTCGTGAGGTGTGTAATGTCCGAAGAAATCAATCATCATCGCCGCCGCTTTCTTGGCACTACTGCCATGACCATCGCGGCGGTCCACCTCGGAATGGTAGGTTCGGCGCAGGCACAGTCAAAGGAGACAACCCCGGCAGTCCTGCCCTCAATCAAGCCGGGGACGAACACGTCGTTCGGCGCGCTGAAGCAGATTGATGCCGGCGTCCTGAACGTTGGATACGCTGAAGCTGGGCCCGCCACTGGCCATGCGGTCATTCTCCTGCACGGCTGGCCCTACGACATACACAGCTACGTGGATGTCGCACCACTGCTGGCGTCGAAGGGCTACCGTGTGATTGTCCCATACTTACGCGGCTACGGCACGACGCGCTTCCTTTCAAATGAATCTCTCCGTAACGGACAGCAATCGGCACTTGCGGTCGATATTATCGCGCTGCTGGATGCGCTCAAGGTCGAACGGGCAATCATCGGCGGGTTTGATTGGGGCGCGCGGACAGCCAACATCATCGCGGCGCTCTGGCCCGAACGCTCGAAGGCGCTCGTCTCCGTGAGCGGCTATCTGATCGGCAATCCTGAAGCGAATAAGATGCCGCTGCCGCCGAAGGCTGAACTCGAATGGTGGTATCAATTCTATTTTTCAACGGAGCGAGGCAAGCTCGGCTACGAAAAATACCGGCACGATTTTAACAAGCTCATCTGGCAGCTCGCTTCCCCGCAATGGCGCTTCGACGACGCGACTTTCGAGCGCAGCGCCGAGTCCTTCGACAACCCGGATCACGTCCAGATAGTGATTCACAATTACCGCTGGCGGCTTGGTCTGGTTGAAGGCGAGTCGAAGTATGACGAGCTTGAAAAGCGGCTGGCGGCAGCCCCCGCCATCACCGTGCCCGCCATCACCCTTGAGGGTGACGCCAACGGCGCGCCGCACCCGGACGCCAATGCTTATGCAAAGAAATTCACGGGCAAGTATACCCACCGGGTCGTCACGGGCGGCGTCGGACACAATCTGCCGCAAGAAGCGTCGCAGGCGTTTGCCAAAGCCGTCATCGAGGTTGACGGTTATTGAGCTCCGTTATCGCATCTCGATAAATCGGCTGCGGGCGACGGCAGTCTTCTTTATCAAGGAGAAATGAGATCGTCGTCGCGCTCGCTTCTCTCTAGGACGCTCGCGGCAGTGCTATAGCTTGAACGGAGATTCATATGAGATACCGACTATTGGGTAACAGCGGGCTTCGAGTTTCGGAGGCCGCGCTCGGCACGATGACCTTCGGCGAGGAGTGGGGTTGGGGTACGGCCAAGGACGAAGCGCGACAGGTGTACGACGCCTTCCGCGAGGCCGGGGGCAATTTCGTTGAGACCGCCAATCTCTACACCAACGGGGCGAGCGAATCGTTCCTCGGCGAGTTCATGCAGGGCCACCGCGAGAGCATGGTGCTGGCCACGAAATACTCCAATGCCGCAACACCGGAGAGAACCCACGCGTCGGCGGGCGCGACCCCGAGGGTCGTTCCTACTTCTCGTTCGCATCGTTCGAGGACCCGGACGGGAACGGCTGGCTGCTCCAAGAGATCCAGACGCGGCTGCCGGGCCGCGAGTGGCAGTCAGCGCAAGCGCGGGCCACGGACGTCGCAACCCTTGCGGAGTTTCTCCACGAGACGGAGCAGCACCACGGCGACTACGAGAGGACGCACGGCGAGCACCACTGGTGGGACTGGTACGCGCCCTACCTGAGCGCGCGTCAACAGGGCAGCAGTCCGGAGGACGCATCAGCCGCCGCCGACCGCCACATGGATGAGGTCTTTCATGTTCTGCCCCGATGACGCCGTCTTATACAGCGACCGCCAGAGGAAACTATGACAAACGCGACCACAGCCCCTCCGACCCTTCGCGAACCGGCGTCCTTGGCGTTCACGTTCGGCTGATTGACGCTTACAGATACACACTCGCGGTGAGGGACATGAAGGGAAGTGCGATGAACGAACTGCGATGAACGAACTGCTTGGCGAAATTCTTGATGCGCACGGCGGGCTGGGTCGGTGGCATGAGTACCAACGAGTCGAGGCCACGATTGTGAGTGGCGGCGGCCTCTTCCCGCTCAAGGGTGTGCCGCAGGATGCAAGCCCGCGCCGCATGACCGTCTGGCTGCACGAGGAGCGCTCGTCGGTTTTTCCCTACGGTGCTCCCGACCAGCGCACGATGTTCACGCCCGAGCGGGTCGCCATTGAAAAACTCGACGGCACACTCGTCGCCGAGCGCCACGCGCCCAGAGACTCCTTCGCCGGCCACCAGATGAACACGCCTTGGGACGCGCTCCATCGTGCCTACTTCAACGGCTACGCCCTGTGGACTTACCTGACCACGCCGTTCCTGCTGGCGCTGGACGGCGTGCGGGTTGAGGAGACCGAAGCGTGGCACGAGGGCGCGGAGACGTGGCGCGTGCTACGCGCCTACTTTCCCGGTTCGCTGGAGACGCACAGCCTGGTTCAGGATTTCTTCTTTGGCGCGGACTTGATGCTGTGCCGCCACGACTACAGTGTGAACATCGCGGGCGGTTTTGGCGCGGCGCAACTGACTTCAGATTATGTGACGGCGGGCGGCGTTCGTCTGCCGACCAAGCGCCGCGCCTACGCGCGCGGCCCCGACCGCCGACCGATCCTAGAAATGCTGATGGTCTCAATCGACATCAGCGAGGTCGGCTTCACACGAAAGGACTAGGTGAGGTGACCACGTTGCGAGAAACTTTCTGAACGAGGGTGACTCGCATAGGAGAGTGAAAAAATGTCGGCAGAGATCAATAACGAGGGCCGAGGAGACACAATGGTTTTCGAGACGCTCCGCGTGCGCAGGGAAGGGGCCGTGCTGTTCGGGGAAATGTCTAAGCTGGAATGGAAGCTGCTGACCAAGAAACGTGGGAGCTCTACCTCGCAAGGCATTCCGCCCGGCAGGAAGAGCTCCTTTGGGTAACCGATGCAGTCACACTCATAGGAGAAATCACAATGCATCCTTTACGCAAACTACGGGAATCTGGTAACGCCACACCCGCTCAGGTGAGCACGCTGCTTGCCGAAAACATCGTATTCAACAGCCCGATCCTAATACGGCCGATTGAGGGGCGTGAAGTCTGCGCGGCGATTTTCGCTCAGTCGAGTTCTACGCGTGGTTCCGGTACCTATACAGCCGAGTTTAAGCTCGATGAGCGCACCACCTTCTTGCGTTGGGTGGGGACTATGGAGGGTCACAAGATCGAGAGCTTAGAGGTCATCGTGGACAACGAGCAGGGGCTGATCGTGGAGCGCACTATTGCCCTGCGGCCTTATCCGGCGGTGAAACTGTTCCGCGACGCCATGTATGCATCACTCAAGGATAAGCTGCCGCCCGATGTTTGGGACTACCCAACGCCGTAGTGTGACCACGACGGGGCGTTTCAGATCGTTTCCTAACCACCTGTCGGCCGCAAGGTCGGCTTATAGGAAGCAGTATCGAGGGCAAAGTTGCATAGGAGGTCAAGATGCTACTCCTTCTCTCACCGCGCCGTTCCGGCTTCGATGGCTTTGACGGAGTTTTCAAACGCCCTTGCCAAAACGCGCCGGCCGATTGTCCTCAGCACGAAGCCGAGCACCCATCCCTTGAGGTTCTTGCCTTCGCGTATGACGACCACGTCAATGTCGGTCGTGCCGTCGGGCTTGCGCGTGAAAGTGTAGGTGTGGCCGGACGCGCCGCCCCACAGGTTAGAGTCGGTAGTCGTAAGGACGACGCGGTTGGGATCGCGCCAGTCGTAGTGCAGGCGTTCCCAGATGCCGCCCGAGCCTTCGGTAACGTCGGCCTCCCAGCGGCCGCGATGATGCACCTTGAGATACTCATCGGCACTGTTGCCAAAGAGTTTCGAGCGGCCGGGCCCGAAGTCGGTAAGCCCGGCGACGTACTGCTCGGGCGTCAAGGTGGTTGTCTGGTGGAAGTGGATTTCTGTTTGCGGCTCGTAGGCGATGCACATTGTCGTTCTCCTTTTCGCCGAACACTGACGCAAGAGAACAATGCAAACGGCTTGCCATTCGGAAACTGCCGAAAGGAAAGAAAGTGAGCACCGGAATCGCGCTGCACGTTCAGCAAAATGACGAACGATGAGCAAGAGGCCGCGGGGTGTGACGCTATTAAGAGGTGGGTCGCTTCTGCCCGTACTTATCGATGCCCAGCCGCCGCATCTTCGATTCCAGCGTCTGGCGTGGTATCCCGAGTCTCGCGGCCGCTCCGGCAGGGCCGGAAATCCGCCCATGACTCTCGGCGAGCGCAGCTTCGATCATTTCCACTTCACGATCTTGCAGGGCCGAAAGTCCTTCATGCGGCGCTGAGTCGCCAGCTTCGCGTTTTAGCCAGCTCTCATCAACGACGAAGGTGTCGGTCTCACAGAGGATGACTGCGCGTTCCACGACGTTCTGCAATTCGCGAATATTCCCGGCCCAAAAGTAGCCTGTTAACTGCTCCAGCGTGCGCTTGCCGATGTGACGGATGTTTTTGCCGGCCCCTTTGGCGAACCGCCCGACGAAGTACTCCACGAGCAAGGGAATATCGTCCGCTCGCTCGCGCAACGGTGGAACGGCAATCGGAAAGACGTTCAATCTGTAGAAAAGGTCTTGGCGGAAGGTGCCGGCCGCGACGGCCGCCAGCAAGTCTCGATTGGTTGCCGCTATCAGGCGCACGTCCGTTCTTGTATCTGCTTCCGCAATTCATCTGTCTGTTGGGCGTGCGCGGGCAAAAGCACGAAGAAGATCAGCGCGAAAATCGAAACGACTTTTATTAAGGTAGCGGTCAGATCGTTGAGTGAGGCACTAAAGACCGCAGGCGCGCAACGCGCGCCTGCTGCGGGGAGCGTTACCACGAATCTGTCTCCGGCGTCCTTTGCCATCGTTCACATCCTCCGTGCGGCCGCTCGCGCTGCCGCCTTCCCTTGGCGCACTAGCGCAATGCCTGTGCCGGATAGAGCGACTGCGGAAACTGGTTGAATTAGAGAGCGTTTGCGCCGACTGCCGCGAAAAGTATTGCCGACACTTCGGCAATCTGCCGACACTTCAGCGTTATCACGCCTGCGCCAAGTCCTAATACCTCGATATTTGCCCACACAATGCTCACGCCACGCTTTGGCAAACCTGTTGCTTAACCGTTGCTCGTCGGTTCAATTCGGATGAGCGCCAGCGGAGGGTGAGCAAGCTATGAGTTCCAGTATCAGAATCGTGAAGCGCGCAGAAAGAGAAGGGGCGAACGCCTCGCAGGCAGCGGAAGCCGCACCGCCGGTACAGGCGGACACGGCTGCAATGATCAGGACGGTTAAGAATTGGATCACCGCAGCCCGCGACCGCCGCCGCGCCGAGACGGACTATGCGTTGAGCTTACTGCGAGGTGCTCAGAGCTTCATGACAATTCTCTTGGCGATAGGTTTGTTCTTCCTCTTTGCTCAGGGCACAGTTCAGGCGCAGGAGACTGTGCCCGCGGCGGGCGAAACACTAACCCTCGATCAAGCGATTGACCTCGCGCTGCGCAACAATCATGCAGTTAAGATCGCACAGCTTGCAGTCGCTAGAGCCGCCGAAGACATATCAGCCGCGAAGACTCTCCGCCTGCCTTCGTTGCACACGCATGTGCTCGTGTCGGGCAATCTCGCCCAGAATGAACTCAACGTGCCGAACCCGGCGGCCAACTTGTTTCCGGGGCTGGGTGATTTCTTCACCCTCAATGTTGACCGCAAACCCACGGCCGTATTTGCCGTCTCCGCCATCGAACCGCTGACGCAGCAATACCGGATCGGCTTACACATCAAGCTTGAGAGACTCGCGCGCGAAGCGGCCCAAGCGAAGCTGCGCCAGCAAGAGAACGAGACCATTGCTCAAGTAAAGAAGGCTTATTACTCGATCCTGCAAACGCAGAGCACACTCGTCAGCGTGCAGGAAGCCGTCAAGTCTTATCAGGAACTAGACAAGGTGACCGGCGATTACGTCGTGCAGCAGGTGGCGCTCAAGGCGGATCGGCTCGTCGTGCAGACGCGGCTGGCGCAAGTCCAGTACGAACAACTTGAATTGGGCAATCGGCTGGCAACGCAGAAAGAGCAATTAAATAGTCTGCTGGGCCAAGAACTTGACGCCGTGTTTGAGGTCGCAGGTATTCCAGCATTCGTGTCGTTTGAGACTGACCTGACGGCGGCCCGAAAAGTCGCGCTTGAGCGCAGGCCGGAACTGCAACAGGCGCGCTTGACCGTGGAGCAGGCGACACTGGCCCGCCGCATCAAGAAGTCGGAATACATCCCGGACGTAAGCGTCGGGTTCGTCTATCTGACGCCGCGCAACTACGGTGCCGCCGTCCCGAAAAATTTCGCCAACATTGGCGTGT
The DNA here is from genome assembly GCA_036389395.1 of Pyrinomonadaceae bacterium. Lineage (GTDB taxonomy): Bacteria > Acidobacteriota > Blastocatellia > Pyrinomonadales > Pyrinomonadaceae > QHXQ01. The sequence goes on along the minus strand of DASVPY010000093.1, from coordinate 9,396 downwards.
CTGTGAGTTGGGAGTTCTTTGACTGGGGGCGCAAGAAACATCAACTCGCCGAGAAAGCCAGCGCGGTCGAGCAGGCGAAAAACGGCCTGAAGGAAACAGAAGATCAAGTGCTGCTCGACGTTGGCGATAAGTTGAGAAAGCTGCAACTGAGCGGTCAGGCGCTACAGGTGGCCAAACTGGCCGAGGCGTCAGCGAAAGAGAATCTACGTGTCAGCACGGGCCGCTACAAGTTACAAGCGGTCTTGCTGTCAGACGTGCTTCAGTCGCAGGCGTCGCTCGCCGAAGCCACCCATCAATATCAACGGGCTTTGTTAGCGTTCTGGACAGCCAAGGCCGAGTTTGAGAAAGCGTTAGGGGAGGAGAAATAAGATGTCTGAGCAAGCAGCAAAGGTGGCCAAGGAAACCGCGCCGAAAGAGTCCACCGGTGCTACCGCGCAACCGGCGGCTGAAACAGCGCGCGCCTCGCAGGAGCACGACAAGCCGGAGGCGACACCCAATAAGGTTGCGCCAGGTGACAACAGTCCTGCGCAGGCGACAACAGAGATTCAGCCGCCCGCAAAGCGCCGGTTGAGCTTTAAGCGAATCGTCCCCGTCTTGGTGCTCTTATTGGCGACCGTCATCCTGTTTGGGATTGCCGGCGGTTGGAATCGCTTGGTCGGCGGCAGCAGCGCGCAGAAGACGGACGATGCCATCCTGCGCGCCGATATTACGCCGATGAGCACGCGCGTCTCCGGCACGGTGGCGCAAGTTGCCGTCGCGGATTATCAGCGCGTGAAGGCGGGCGACCTGCTCGTCCAGTTGAAAGATGACGACTTCAAGGCGCAGGTCGCACAGGCTGAAGCCGGCGTGGCCGCCGCGCAAGCAGCGTTGGAGAACAATGCGAAGCAGAAAGAGTTGCAGACTTCCAGAATCGAGCAAGCGCAAGCTGGCCCGCAAGCCGCCAGCGCCGATATTGCCCAAGCCGGAGCAGCGATAGAGGCCGCCGAGGCCGACGTGGCCAATGCGCAGGCCGCGGTGGCTGCGGCGCAAGCGAAGATACCCGACGCGCAAGCCGCCATTGAGGCCGCGCAGGCCGATGCAGAAAGAACCCTCCTTGAGCGAAAGCGGCAGGAGGCATTAGTTGATGAAGGCTCTGCGACCAGACAAAAACTTGAACAGGTGGTCGCCGATCAAGAACGCTTCGCCGCAATCCTTGACAGCCGCAAGGCCGAGTTGGCGCAGACGCGTGCCTTGGCTGATAGCCGGCGTGCAGAACTCTCAAAGGCGCGCGCGCAAGTTACGGCACGGCAAGCGGAACAACAACGCGCGCGCGCGCAGATGATGAATCGAACAGCCGAAGTTGACGCGCAGATCAAACAGCGCGGTGTGTTGGATGCGCAAGAGCAGCAACTGCGAGCAGACCTCAGCGCGAAGCAGGAGGCGCTTAAAGTAGCGCAGACTAATCTCGATTACACGCGGATCGTCGCCCCAACCGACGGCATCGTCGGCGAGCGCAAGGTAAGGGTCGGGCAGTTGGTCTCACCGGGCACACAAGTCATCGCGCTGGTCGAGAACATCATCTGGGTGCAGGCCAACTACAAAGAGACGCAACTGACAAACGTGGCCAAAGGCGATGCGGCCGAGATCATGGTGGACAGCTTCCCCGGCGTCGTCCTGCGCGGTCACGTCGAAGAGATCGCGCCGGCCAGCGGGTCGCAATTCGCTCTCCTCCCACCGGACAACGCGACTGGCAACTACACCAAGATTACGCAGCGCATCCCGGTCAAGATCGTTCTCGATGCGAATCCGGCGATGACAGAGCGACTCCGCCCCGGCATGTCGGTCGTCGCGGAAATCAAGACCACAGCCAAGAGCAAAGGTTGAGCGAGGAGGCGATGATGAGCGTGGTTATGAGCCAAAGAGCAGATCGACAGACGATGCTTAATGCTTCGCGGTTGAACCTTGCGCGGGTCGTCGGCGCGCTCAAGCAGAACGTCTATGTGGGCACGTTCGGCGTGTTTCTCGGCGCAGGTCTTGCCACCTTAAATGGCCGCCTGATCGGCGTCGCACTGCCCGACCTGCGCGGCGCGCTGGGATTGGGCGTTGACGAGGCGAGTTGGCTTCCCACGGCCTATAACATGGCGTTGATGTTTATCGGGCCGTTCTCCGTTTACCTCGGCGCATTGCTCGGCCCCCGGCGCGTGCTGCTCTATGCGGCCACGATATTCATACTCTGTTCGCTTCTTCTGCCCTTCTCGCCAAACTTGCGAGTGATGCTTGGCCTGCAAGTCGTCAGCGGCCTCGCGTCGGGCACGTTTTATCCGCTGACGCTCACCTACGCGCTCCGCGCCCTGCCGCCGCGCTTCGTCATCTATGCCATCGGCGTCTATGCCATCGACATCGTCGGCGCAACCAGTGTCGGCACGTCGCTCGCAGCTTGGTATGTCGAACACCTGTCGTGGCACTGGGTCTTCTGGCAGAGTGCGCTCCTGACACCGCTGATGATGCTCTGCATCTATCTGGCGATCCCGCGCCAGCCTGAGCGGCAAGGCCCGAAGCCGGCGATCAGTTGGCGCGGCTTTCTCTACGGCAGTCTCGGTCTGAGCTTACTCTACGGCGCGCTCGATCAAGGCGAGCGACTGGATTGGCTAGAGTCAGGCGTGATCACGGGGCTGCTCGTGACGGGAATATTTCTGCTCGGCGTTACTGTCGTGCGCAGGTGGCTTTCGCCGAACCCGTTGGTGAATCCTATCTTCGTGGTCAACCGGAACACGCTGATCTTGGCCGCCTGCCTCTTCGCGTTTCGCTTCGTGCTGCTGGCAATAGCATTCCTGCTGCCGGCGGTGCTCGCCGTAAACCAGCACTATCGCCCGCTCGAGACGGGGCGGGTGCTGCTCTGGTTAATCGCGCCGCTGGTGCTCATGGGGTACATAGCGGCCCGGCTGATGCGCCGGTTCGATAACAGGCTGGTGCTCGCGGCAGGTTTTACGGTGTTAGCGATAGCCTGCTTAATGAACGCGCAACTAACCAGCGCGTGGGCCGGCGACAATTTTTTTATCCCGCAGCTCGTGACCGGATTCGGGCTGGCTTTAGCGTTCACCGCGCTGGTCGGGTCGTTCATACAGAACGCGTTTGACTCGGGCGCGCTCACGAACCCGAGCAACATACTCATCTACTCCGCGTTCATCCACACCGTGCGCCTGTTCGGCGGGGAGGCCGGCACGGCGCTCATGCAGCGGTTGGTCGCAGTGCGCGAACAATTCCACTCGAACATGATCGGGCTACACGTCGAAGCAGGCCATTGGCTGACAGCCGAACGGGCGGGGGCGCTCGCGCAAGCGCTGTTGCCCAACTCGGCCGGCGCAGAGGAAGCACAAGCAAGGGCCGCCCTCACGCTGGGCGGACAGGTCAAGGTACAAGCCTACGCCCTCGCCTACAGCGACGGCTACATGGCGATTGCTTTTATCGCCGCCCTCGCCGTCATCCTGATCGCGTTCATGAAGCCGCTGAAAATCTATTTCAATGAGGCATGAAATTTCGCACTAATTAAGGAGAGGCCATGATGAATAGAGCTATGGGCGACGCGGTAAAGCATGCGGTGAGAAGACCGAAGGTGGTGATCGTCGGCGGCGGGTTCGGCGGTCTCTACGCCGCTAAGGCGCTGGCGGATGGGCCAGTCGATGTCACACTTGTGGATCGCAAGAACCATCACACGTTCCAGCCGCTCCTGTACCAGGTGGCGAGCGCCGTGCTGTCGCCGGGGCAGATCTCTTCGCCGCTGCGCAGCATCCTGCACGGGGCGCGCAACGTCGAGGTCATCTTAGGCGAGGTCACGGGCTTCGACGTGGGCGCGCGGCGTGTGCTGCTGAAGGGCGGCTCCGAACTTCAATACGATTATCTGATCGTCGCCGCCGGCGCGCGGCACTCCTACTTCGGGCACGACGAGTGGCAGCGCAACGCGCCGGGACTGAAGACCGTCGAGGACGCCGTCGAGATTCGCCGCCGCATACTGCTCGCGTTCGAGGTGGCGGAGCGCGAGGCCTACCTGACAGGCAGCCACGGGCCTATAAACTTTGCCGTCATCGGTGGCGGGCCGACCGGCGTCGAACTCGCCGGCGCGATTGCCGGCATCGCGCGTGAGGTGCTCGGTCGGGATTTTAAGGCGATAGATACGAGGAAGGCGCGCGTCATGTTGTACGACGGCAACCCGCGCGTGCTCCGCAGCTACCCGGAAGAACTCTCCCGCAAAGCAGAAGAGCAGTTGCAGGAGTTGGGCGTTGAAGTGCACACCAACAGCCGCGTGACCGCGGTCGAGGACGGGCGGATCAAGGTCGGCGAGGAGTGGATCGAGACGAGCGTGGCGCTGTGGGCGACGGGCGTGGCCGCCTCGCCGCTCGGCAGAGCGCTCGCGGCGCAGTCCGCAGGCGTGGAAGTTGACAAGTCCGGGCGCGTCCCCGTCAGCCCCGACCTGAGTCTCCCCGGCCACGGGGAAATCTTCGTCATCGGCGACCTCGCTTCGCTCAAGGATGCTGACGGAAAGATCGTCCCCGGCCTCGCCGCGGCGGCGACGCAAGAAGGGAAGGCAGTGGCCGCGAACATCCTGCGCGACCTTCGCGGCCAAGAGCGCGTGCCGTTCAGATACAGGGACAAGGGGAACATGTCCACCATCGGGCGCAACCGCGCGGTGGCGCAGCTCGGCGGCTGGCACTTGTCGGGTTACTTTGCGTGGCTGATGTGGGCGCTTGTCCACGCCCTATTGCTCAGCGGCTTCCGCAACCGCCTGATGGTCATGCGCGAATGGGTCTGGGCTTACTTCACGCACAGTCGGAGCGCGCGGCTCATCACCGGCGACACGGACGTTCCGACGCGGAAGCCGCGACAGGTCGAAGCCGATGTCCGGCCGGAGACGGACGCGCGAGGAATGCTGGAAAGTCGAGTCGTGGTCAGATGATGGATCATCTTCGCGCGAAGGTGGTTATCCCCCTTGGATGAGGAACAAGACCTCCAGAGAGGAATGTAGGAAAGGCCATGCGTATTGAGGCGGCAATGGGGCGGGGAAAGATTCAAAGTCTATGGCCTATGATTCTGTTGCTGTGCGCTTGGCTCGCGCTCGCCTGCTCCACAGGGGCCGCGCCTGCGCGCGCGCAGCAGCGGTCGGACGTGAACACGCAGGGCACGGAGACTGAAGCCGCTGCGCCGTCGAAGCCGGAGATCGAACTGGCGGGCCAGCCGGCGCGTCTGCGCGCACAACTCGCGCAGGCGCGGAGCGGGTACAAGTCGAGCCTCGAACAACTGCTCGCGCTCTACGAGACGGACGCGCAGCGGGCCGCAGAGCGGCTCGCTAAGATGAAAGAGTTGTACACGCAGGGTCTCGTCACGCGGCGCGAGATGGACACTGCCGAAGACGCTGCGGCGCGCACCAGAGAGAAGGTCGCCGAGGCGCAGGCGCAGTTGAAGGGTGCCGACGTGCAGTTCGCCGAAGCGCTGGTCGAGGCCGGGTCGGAGGAGGCCGCGCCGAAGGTCAGGCCCGTTTCGGTGCCGCGCGCTGTCGGCGGGTTGGTGCAGAAGACCGCCTACATCCGCTACGGCGGCGCGCGCGCTTGGTCGCTCGCCGAGGCTGGTACGGTCGAGCAGTTCTTCCGTGGCAGGTTCGGTCGCTCGCTCCCCATCAGCGCATTCGGGCAGTCTGCGCTGCACGACCGCTGGGGCTACGACCACCACAACTCGATGGACGTACCCCTCAGCCCCGACAGCACAGAGGGGCAGCGCTGATAGCGTACCTGCGCGCCAACGGTATTCCCTTCACGGCCTTCCACCACGCAATCCCCGGCTCGGCGACGGGGCCGCACATCCACGTCGGGCTACCTTCGCACAGGATCGCGCCGAGGTGAGCCGGGGCAAGTAGGTGGGGAGTGATGGGTGACTGTTCGTAAACTACAGGCGCGCAATGATTGAGATGACGACCCCGAGTCTCGTCTTCAGCAAAATGCCGAGCGTACAGCAGACGGCATGACACCTCGCGCACCTCGCTTCTTCGCTCACCTTCATTATTCAGGGAATTCGCCGCGACGCGGACGCATCTTGTCCCGGCACACCCGTTGCCCTTAGCCGGGTCGGCAGCGGAGGCTGTAGGAGAACAAGTGATGCTCAGAATTGAGTCAGTCAGCGACATCGAGTTGAACGCAACCATCAGCGCCGCCCTCGCCGCGCCTACGGTGGACAAGGTCGAGTTGGTCTCCGTCCGGCCCGACTGGATCGAGTTGTGCGTCCCCGGTGATTTGCAGGCGGTCGCCACTGCGGAGCAGATGCTCGCCCCGACCCTAGCCGGCCTCCCGCCTGAGACGCGCGAGGCCGTCGCCATCGTCTTCCGCGAGTTGCTCGAAAACGCAATCGAACATGGCTGCCGGCTGGAGAGGTCAAAGATTATCGAGGTCAGTTTCGTGCGCCTGAAGCGTGCCGTCGTCTGCCGGATCAAAGACCCCGGCGCAGGCTTCGACCCGGCGCGGCTCGCACACGCGGCGGTCAACAATCCCGATGACGACCCCCTGCGCCACGCGCGCGTGCGCGAGGAGAGCGGCATGAGGGCCGGCGGGTTCGGCCTGCTGCTCACGACCAAGCTGGTTGACGAACTTGTTTACAACGAGCAACACAACGAGGTGCTGTTCGTCAAATTCTTGCCCTGAAGGCGGGCGCGCAAGCGACACGGGGCGGGGATTCACGGACAGGGAGGGCAGGGAGAGATGAATGACATCCGCGAGGCTTTGATATTGATCTTTCTCTGGCTGATGGTCGCGGGCTATGTGCTGCTCGCGCTGTTTCTGTTCGCCCACATACTCTTCGCTTTCGTCAGACAGTGGCGCGCCGCGAGGCCGAGTGTCAAAGGGCCGGCGCACGCGAACGGACTCGACCGACGTGCGGATGTGGGATTCAAACCCGGCGCGCATGGGCTGCTCGACGGCGGCAGGAACATGCATTCGTGGGCACCCGCCCGCGTCCATGCTGCGGCAGCGCCGCTGCCTCGAGATTAAAGAGGGGGCCGGGGGCGAACGATCTGCGCCCCCGGCCATGGTGGAGAAAATATGGCTAACGACGCTTTGGAGAAAGACCGCGCCGCCCACGAGTTGTTCGAGCAGGGCCGGGCGGCTTTTAACGAGGGGCGCATGGAAGCGGAGGAAGCCCTTAAAGCTCCGACCGGGCACTGGCAGCCGAGGCGGCTAGAGGCCGCCCTCGCGCGGGAGTGGCGGGCCATCGAACAGATGGAGGCGGCGATAGAACTTCTGCGTGAGGGCCTACCGGGCAACCATGCGTGCCCCGCTCAGGGTTCGGTTTGTCGCCGTGGCCGATGATCGGCTCGGGCATATATATGCCCGCCTGTGGGATTGGTCTCAGGGAAGGGCGTACTTTCGTGCTTGGGTATTTTCATTCCCGACTCCCTGTAGGCCTCACAACCTCTACAGTGGACTTTCAGCGGTCACATAGGCTATTTCTGGCTTGGTTAGTTGCCGGCTGGAGGCGTAAAGAGTCTTCCAGCCCACCTTGACGAGTTAAGGGGCGGTTTCGAGAGCGGCGAGTTGCGCCCGAAGGAGTTTCGGACTTCGCCGCTCATCGAAGCGGCGGAGGTCTATCGGATGATGACTGAAGCTCAGAGGGATAGAACTTCGGCGGGCAAGTTTGTGCTGAGCATGTGACGGAGCTTTGGTAGTGGGTCATTTTCACTGTGGAACAAGCATACGGCAGTAAGAGGCGATTGTGAGAATTGTCAACAGCGGCAAGAGTAACGCGATTCCAGCGAACATACATCCGGAACTGGCCGTTCCAAAATTCCTTCTCGATTGTGGCGACTCGCGTCGTCCGCCGAGGCGCTGTAATCTCTCAACTTGTGCCACGTTCTAAAGCTACGACTCTCAACTGGCCCGCCGCGCTCATCACCCCCTCCACAGCGACGTTGGTTATTCTCCGTTCGATGCCAATCCTGACCAATCACTTTGGGGGCAGTCGATCATGTCAACCTTAGCCGCCGTCCATGTGAGTCGATCTATATTGTCACCGCGGTGACATGAAAAAATAAATTGATGTGTTAATGTGTTTTTATCGTCGTGACATCTGTCCTTACTACGACGCGCTTGTGCCAGGCGGCATAAGTATCGAGACCAAACATCTGCGTTGACGGAAACATTGTCCTGATATTTTGACAGTTCGGAGCCTATGTCCCGACATTAGCTAAGGCAGCACACACCGGAGGATTTGCGAGTTTGGCGGCGGGCGCGTTTGCGAGATGGCTGACGATTTGTTTAAGAAGTACGAGCCGAAATTCCCCCAAGGCGAACACGAAGACTGCCGCGCGCTCACCGAACTGACGGTCGAGCAACTGCCGCCCGACGGCTCTCTGGGCCGCACGCGACGCTACCGCGCCAAGACTTACGTGTGGCAGCCCGATGATCGCTCGGATCGCATCTATTTCCTGCTGCGCGGGCGCGTCTGTATCTCGGCCGGCAGCGCCGACGGCGGCGAAGTCGTCATTCGCACCGTCGAGCCGGGCCAGCCCTTCGGCGAGCTGTGCTTCTGTGGCGGCCCGACCGCGTACCGGCGCACGACGGCCACGGCCGAGAGCGAGACGGTCGAGATCAAGCTCGTGGACTTCATGAACTACGCGCGCGCGCTGACCGTGACGTGTTCGCCGCCGTCCTGTTCACGTTCTGCACCCGGCTCGGAGAGGTCGAGCGTCGCCTCGAAGTGTTCGCGTATCGCAACGCCGAGGAGCGGTTGGCGAGGCTGTTGCCCCACTTGGCCATCGTCGCCCGGAGGCGACACCCCCAACAGTCAACGCTGGACGACGATCAGGTCATTCTGTTTGTGACGCACGAAGAACTCGCGCGCCTGGCGGCGCTGAGCCGGCAGCGCGTAACGATTACGATGGGGAAGCTGCGGCGGCGTGGCTTGGTGCAGTACGAGCGTAACCGCCCGCTCGTCGTGGACGTGCCGGCCCTGACGGCCTATTTGACGAACTGATCCGGCCGATCAATTATTGATCCCCAGCATCACTGCCGTCCCCTTCAGTTTCGGCAACACTACATCTCTTCAGGCCCACGGCTGCCGGCGCAGCAGGCACGAGGGACACTACATTTCTTACGATACCCCGCCGGGTTATAGCCGAAAGCAACTGGCGCTCGTCGTCCCGCTGCGTACACACGCGAAGGAGTTTCCATGAAGTACCGTGCCCGCCCGTCCAGCCGTAATTTAGAGGCTGTTCAAAAAGCCGTCTGGTAAAGAGTTAAGCTGAAGAATGCCCCTTCGTGATAGCCTCGCCGCATGATGCGACGAGTTGCGGCGACACCACGCAAGCCCTACCCGAGCGACCCGAGCGACGCCGAGTGGAAGATTCCGGAGCCGCTGCCGCCGCCGGAGAAGCCGGGCGGC
>DASVPY010000092.1:0-2240 GCA_036389395.1 Pyrinomonadaceae bacterium | reverse complement strand
GGCGGCGGGCAGGTCGCCTGTAGCGACAAGCGCGAGCGCCTCGCGCATGTTAACCATGTCGGTGAACTGCGCCTTCCGCGGGCCGTCCGCCAGCTTGTCGATCAGCTTGCGCGCCTTGGCGAAGTCGCCGCGGCCGATGGCGAAATTAATCGTTAGTTCGTCAGGCTGATCGCTGTTAAGCGCGTCTTTGAGCCTACTTTCATATCTCGCTTGAGCGGCTTCCTTCAGACTTCCTGGTGTCGGCAATGCGGCATCCTCGCCGGGCCGACGGCTCAACTTCTCCAACGCTAGAAATGCGCCGGTCAACTCCGGCGCGTACTGCCGTAACGGCAGCCATACGGATACAAGAAAAGCGCGGAATTGAATGGCGCTACCAGGCTCGTTTTGCTCCAAGCGGCTTAAGCTTTCGACGACATAGCTCACGTACGCTTTCATCGCAGCCGGGCCGGGCGGTTGCAGGTGCTGGAGATCAGAGTTGCTGGTGAATCCTACATATGCGCTCGCATTGTTAGACATGAGGTCTTTTAAAAATAAGTATGTCCGCCACGCGCTATCATTTGTCTGTGAGATGGTCGTGGTGCGTAAGCGTTCGATGTACTGCGTGATCAGCTTGTCGGCCGCTTCACGATCACGCGCTGCGACATCGAAGATAACGATTCCGGCATTTAAAAGGGTTGGATCGGCGTCAATGGCTTTAAGGATGTAGTCGCTTGCTGCTTCCGTTTCACCGGCGGCTACTAGCCTTTGGGCTAGACTCGTGTACCTTTGCCGAGTTTCGTCGCGTCCTAATTCCCGCGCGCCCAGTTGGAGCATTTGCTCGGTGAAAGCTTTATCGCGGGCCGCGACTTCGAGCACCCGACTGCGTATGCTATTGCGTGCCACCTCACCGGCTGAGGGCCGCGTCGGCGATGACCCGGCTGGCCTGTTACGAAGCTTTACTCGTTCCTGTTCCTCCGGGAAGGTTAGTTCATAAGCTTCGAGTAATAGCTTTTTGGCCCATGACGCATCAATGTCCCACGCGGCGGCCGCAATCTCTGCTTTAGAGAGCGCGATAGCTAAAGGCTTGTCGAGCCGTGCGGCTTCGGCTTCGAGCGCTTGAAGATTAGATAGTAGTAAAGTTCTCTGCTTGTTCTGTTCATCGGCCTGTGCAGCCGGAATGGCTTGGCCGTAATTGGGGGACGCCGAAAGAATTACTAACATTGAAAGTGCGATAAACTTGCGCATCTAGTTGCTCCTTGGTCGTCGCTATGCGCTAACAGCTCTGACTTTGCCGCCGGATCAAATGTTGAAGGTTAAGCGAATACCTTGTAACCCGGCTTGAGGGACGGCGCAACGCGCGATGGCCCTTAAAGCTGCACGCGCGTTGCGCTATCCCTGTAGCCACCCGGTTTAATATGCGTTCGTGGGGCAGTCACCGTCCTCCGCTGGAAGGAAGGTGTACTCTCCAGTACTCACCGCGTAGACGACTCTGAAATTCCCGGCGGAGCTTCCGCAACTTACCGCCGTGAAACTTCCGTCCTCGGAAGTGGCTATCATTCTGAGGGAGTTCGCGTCGGCGGAAACTGCTCCGGCGAGTAGGACTGACGCCGCGACGCCAACTAGGAACAGCTTCCACGTCGATTTTCGGTAGCGGGTTCGCATGGGCTTGCCTCCTTACGGGGTTGGAAGGTTGAGGTCAAGCCACTTGCGGTCAGCAAGCGGCAACTGGGTCTCGGTGCGCTCCGCCGGGCAAGACTGGCGTGAGCAGATACGGAGCGTGAGTGGCGGGCGCATCGTAGCCAAAGCCCCGCGGCCCGTCAAGCGGTATTTTTACCGCCCGTCCGCGGGCGGGCGAATCGTTGGGCGGGCGCGGTTGGGTCGGCACGGCGCTCTTCCTGGCCGGCGGCGTCGTGTCGGAACTGCGCTAGACAGCGCGCGCCGCGAAGACGAGCACGGGGCAGCGAAAAAGACAACTCAAGAAGCGAGGTGGTTAAGGCTGCGGCGCGTCCGGTCGTGGCGTCTTCGCGTTAGGTTGTAGGGGCATTGCGTTGGGTTGTGCTTGCGGCGCGCTGGTCTTAACTTTCGTCGGCTGCGGCGTGCGTTTGAGTAAGGCTTCGGCCTGGCGTTGGTAGAGGGCGGCGAGCGCGACGACGCGGCGCAAGGGGTCTCTGAAGGTCTCGGCGGCCTGGCGGGCGCGCGCCTCGTCCGCGGCGGCGAACTGCTTGAAGGCGGCGGCGTCGAAGCCCGTGCGCCCGTGCGCC
>DASVPY010000091.1:0-71700 GCA_036389395.1 Pyrinomonadaceae bacterium | reverse complement strand
GCAGCGCCCCGATGATGAGGAACTTCGAGGTGTCCGGGTATTGCAGGCTCCTCCAGACGTTCTCGCCCGCCATGCGGAGCGTCTCCGAGAAAGAGCCTTGCAAAAGGAGGCCGAGCGCCGGGTTGAAAAGGCTGTTCATAGTCTCGACTCTGTCGGTTGGACCTCCGCGGCGCGTGCGCGCGCGGCGGCCTCGATCTCGGCCGGGGTCAGCTCGCCCGCGGCCGAAAGCTCCGGGATGACCTGCGGGTCCAGGTCGTCGTGGGCCAGCTCCTGCTTCGAAGTGCGCGCTAAGAGCACCGAGCCGACGATGGCGACCAGCAGCAGGAGGCTCGCGATCTCGAAGGCGAGGGCGCCGAAGCGGTAGAGGCTTGAGCCGACGCGCTGCGTGTCCTCGGAGATTTTCGAGACGCGCGTCTCGGCGGGGCGCAGGCGCGCGGCCGCGGCGTCGGCGCGCGAGGCGACCGGCCCCTCGTCGGCCTGCGGCGAGAAGCGCCCGGCCGACTGGTTGATGGCGTAGAAGAGCCCGACGACGAGCAGCGCGACGAAGCAGACGGTGGCCAACACCTGCCCCGTGCGGTTGAAGAGCAGCTCCTGCTCGCGCTCCTCCGCGCCGACGTTGACGAGCATGATGACGAAGAGGAACAAGACCATCACGCCGCCGACGTAGACGAGGATCTGCACGCCCGCGATGAACTCCGCGCCGAGCAGCACGAAGAGCGCCGCCACCGAGACGAGCGCCGAGATGAGGAACAGCGCCGAGTGCACGGCGTTGCGCGCCATCACGGTCAGCAGCCCCGCCACCAGCGCCGCCAGCGCGAAGACCCAGAAGAAGACGCTTTCCCAGCCCGATAAGACCATAAGTTTTAAGCTTCGAATTTGCGCGACTCGCGCCCCTGCTCCAGCATCTCGCGGTTCCAGACGAAGCCGGCGCGCGAGTAGGTGGCGAGCTCGAACTCCTGCGTCAGCTCCAAACAGGCCGTCGGGCACGCCTCCTGGCAGAGCGCGCAGAACATGCAGCGCGAGGTGTCGAAGATGAACTCGTCGAGCACCTTCTTCTTGCGCGGCTTGCCGCCGACCGACATCTCGATGTCCATCGCGATCACGTCGATGCAGTCCTCGGGGCAGGCCAGCGCGCAGAGGTTGCAGGCGATGCACAGACTTTCGTGCGTCTCCGGGTCCATGTTGAGGCGCGGCGCGCCGTGGAAGCGCGGCGCCACCTGCGGCCTCACCGAAGGGTACTGCTCGGTGTAGATGCCGTAGCCGCCGACGGCGTCCTTGTCCCTGAGCGCGCCGACGTTGTACTTCAGCGTCAGCCACATCCCCTTGAACATGTCCGCCAGGAAGAAGCGCTTCAGCCTCTCGCCCAACGTCGGCTTCGGAACCGTCACTAAAGGCATCGAACCCCTCCCCTCACGCGTTCTCCGCCGCGGCGGTCGTCGCCACGGCCGGCGCGCCCTTCGGCACGTCCACGAGCTTGATCTGGCGCCGCTGCTTCTTGAGGTTGAAGTCGCGCGAGCGTCGGTTGAGGTATGAGAGGAAGAGCGCGGCGACGAAGAGCCCCGCGAGGCCCATCAGGACGGCGACCCCCTTCCCCCACATCGTCAGGTTGACGCCCTTGTTGAGCGTCTCGACCGTGTTGTAGGTGCCGTCGAGCGCCTGGATGACGAAGACCGTCACGGCCGTCCACACGATGTTGAGGAGCGAGGCCGGGATCATCCACTTCCAGCCCAAGTCCATCAACTGGTCGTAGCGGTAGCGCGGGAACGTCCAGCGCAACCAGAAGTAGAGGTAGAGCAGCACCGCCGTCTTCAAGGCGAAGACGAGGAGGCTCAGGAAGTAGTACAGGTTATTGTAGCCGCCCGCGAGCCAGAGCACCTTGGGGAAGTACCAGCCGCCCAGGAAGACGGTCGTCGCCACGGCCGCCACCACCACCATCGCCCCGTACTCGGCCATGAAGAAGAGTGACCAGCGCATCCCCGAGTATTCCGTGTGGAAGCCCGCGACCAGTTCCGACTCCGCTTCGGGCAGATCGAACGGCGCGCGGTTGTTCTCCGCGATCCCGCTCACCAGGAAGATGATGAAGCCGAGCGGCTGGTAGAAGATATACCAGATCGAGTCCAGCCCCTGCGCCTGCACGATGCCGGACAGCGAGAGCGTGCGCGCGAACATCAGCGCGCCGATGAGCGACAACCCCATCGCCACCTCGTAAGAGACCATCTGCGCCGACGAGCGCAGGCCGCCGAGGAGCGCGTACTTCGAGTTCGACGACCAGCCCGCGAGGATGAGCGCCAGCACGCCGACCGATGAGACCGAGAGGACGAACAGCAGCCCGATGTTCAAATCCGTGATCACGCCCCAGTCCGGCCCGAACGGCATGACGGCGAAGACGATGAAGGCGGCGGCGACCGAGATGAACGGCGCGAAGAAGAAGATGTAGGGGTCGGCGTTGTCGGGTCTGAAGTCTTCCTTCGTGAGCAGCTTGACGGCGTCGGCAATCGGCTGCAACAGCCCCCACTTGCCGACGCGCATCGGCCCGAGCCGCGCCTGCATGAAGGCGGAAATCTTCCGCTCCAGGTACGACGCGTAGAGCGCCCAGAAGGCCACGGCCGTCACCACCGCGCCGATCTGTATGAACGGCCAGACCACGTGATTGACCGTGTCCGCGTTGAAATAATTTAGCAGGAAGCTATCAATCAACGAGGGCGGCGCGAACAATGCGAGTGCGTCCATAAGCGAAATAAACTCTCGGCGCTTCAGGCCTGCTTGCTTTCGAGCGCGTCCATCCGCGCTCTTAAAGCGCGCTGATCGGCGCGCAAGTCCATCAAGTCCTGCGTTACCACTTCCATCTATCGGACAAGTGGCGAACGTCAGCGCGTACTGCCTCGAAGCCGGCACGCATCTCCGTCTCAAGGTGCTCGAACCGCCTGTCATGCTCATCGAAGCGGCTGTGCATCTCCGTGCGCAATATGCCAACCTCGCGGCTGATGGCGCTGACGTAGTTCAGGATTTCCGCGGTGCGGTCTTTGCTCATCTTTGCACCTCGAACTCGAACCTCTAACTCAGACCTCTATCTCGAACACGCAGCCGTGAACGGACTTCATATCAACCAGCTCGTAATCGTCGTCGAGCGTGCCGGCGCGATCCACGACGAGGTAGGACGACCACTCGTCGAGGGCGAAGGGCGGCGTGTGCCAAGTGCCCCGGTGGTAGGCGTAGGGCAGCCGCCCGCTCACGTAAAATGCCGCGACCTCTTCGACCGCCGGCGCGCCCGCCTCGCCCGGCGGCGCGACGCAGATGATCGAGCGCGACTCGACGAGCGGCGAGAAGACCTGCATCGTCCGCCGGTGGCGGGCCATGAACTCGAAGCGGAACGGCCGCCGCTCGCTCGTCGCGCCCGTCATCGCGGGCCGCCCGCCGCCCAAGTCCAACTCCACCGCGCCCCGTCTGTCCAGCAGCACGCCGTACGGCGCGAACCCCGCGCGCGTCATCTCCCGCACCGGCAGGCGAACAACTCGCATCAGAAGCCGGAAGCCGGAAGCCGGAAGCCGGGAGGCAGACAACAGAAGCGAGCGCCGGCCGGCGGCGGCGTCTTCTCTTCTGGCTGCTGACTCCTGGCTGCTGACTCCTTCAACGGTCTATCTCCCCCAGCACTATATCCAACGTCCCGATGATGGCGACCACGTCGGCGACGAGGTGGCCGAGGCACATCTGCCGGAGCGCCTGCAAGTTGACGAGGCAGGACGGGCGGACGCGGACGCGGTAGGGGCGGCTTGAGCCGTCGCTCACGACGTAGCAGCCCAGCTCGCCCTTCGGCCCCTCAATCGAGTGGTAGTAGTCGCCCGCGGGCGGCTTGATGATCTTGGGGATTTTGGCGTTGACCGGGCCGTCCGGCAGTTTCGTCAACGCCTGCTGGACGATGCGGCGCGACTGGCGCATCTCTTCGAGCCGGACGAGGTAGCGGTCGTAGGTGTCGCCGTTCTCGCCCACCGGCACGTCAAACTCCACGTCGGCGTAAGCGGCGTAGGGGCGCGCCTTGCGTATGTCGTAGGCGACGCCGGAGCCGCGCAGCGCCGGCCCCGTCAGCCCGATGGCGATGGCGTCCGCCGCCGAGATGATGCCGATGCCGACGGTGCGACCGAGCCAGATGCGGTTCTCCGTCAGCAGAGTCTCGTATTCGTCGAGCCGGTGCGGGAAGTTGTCAATGAACTCCTGCACGTCCTCCGTGAAGCCCTCGTAGGCGTCGTTCGGCATCCCGCCGATGCGCCACGCGTGGCAGGTCAGGCGCGCGCCGAACTGCCGCTCGAAAATCTTCAGTATCTCCTCGCGCTCGCGCAAGGCCCAGAGCAGGACGGTGAACGAGCCGATGTCGAGACCGTGCGTGGCGAGCCAGAGGAGGTGCGAGGCGATGCGGTTCAACTCGGTCAGGATCGTGCGGATGTAGTGGGCGCGCGGCGGGACTTCCAGCCCCATCATCTGCTCGACCGTCTCGACCCAGAGCAGGCCGTTCGAGACCGCCGCGATGTAGTCGAGCCTGTCCCAGTAGGGCGCGATCTGCGGGTAGAGGCGGTTCTCGCAAATCTTCTCCATGCCGCGGTGCAGGTAGCCGATGTCGCAGTCGAGATCGATGACGGTCTCGCCGTCGAGCTTGAGGACGACGCGCAGCACGCCGTGCGTCGAGGGGTGCTGCGGCCCCATGTTCAGCACCATCTCGGGGCTGTCGTACAACGTCTCGCGCGTGGTGGCGACTTCTATCTGGTGCATAAAGATTCAGAAGCTAGGAGTCAGGAGCCAGAAGAACGAAGCCGGGGAATGAAAAACAGAAGCGGCCGACGGACGCCACTGGCGTCTTCCCTTCTGGCTTCTGGCTTCTGGCTCCTGACTCCTCCGTCTTCATTTTCTGTCGAGCGGCATCACTTCCTTGCCCGCGATGAAAATTTCGCGGATGCGGCGCTCGTCCGGGTGCGAGAGGATTTCCAGTCCGTAGGCGCGGCGCTGTTCGAGCTGTTCCTGCTGCACCTGGTCGAAGGGCGGCAGGTGCTTGCGCGTCCACGCGTTCTCGACCGGCTTCAACGGGTACTCTTTGCGCAGCGGGTGGCCCTGCCAGTCGGGCGGCAGCAGGAGGCGGCGCAGGTCTGGGTGGTTGGCGAAGCGCACGCCGAACAGATCGTAGACCTCGCGCTCCAGCCAGTTCGCCGTCGGCCAGACCTGCGTGACGCTCTCGACGCCCGCCGCCTCGTCCGTCCAGACCTTCAGACGCAGGCGCGCGTTCGCCTTGACCGAGTAGAGTTGGTAGACGATCTCGAAGGGCGCGTCGGCGCGCTCGGGCCAGTGGACGCAGGTCAGGTCGGCGAGCAGATCGAAGGGCGTCTCGGCGTCGCGCCGCAAGGCGGCGCAGACCGCGACGATGCTGTCGCGCTGGACGCGGACGGAGAGTTGATTGAGAAACTCCGACGCCTCGACGACGGCGTCGCCGAAACGTTCACGGAGACGTTTGACGAGCGGGTGGGCGGAGGCGTCGGTCGGCTTCGGCCCCTCGTCTTTTTTCTTGACGGGCGCTTTGGGCGGCACGTTGCCGGCCCCGCCGGGCGGGGCGGCTTTGGCGACGCCGGCCTCTTTCGCCGCGGCGGCGCGGGCCTTGGCCTCGGCGATCTTTTTGGCCTTCTCTTCGTCGGCGCTAGCGGCGGGCGGCTCAGGCGTCTGGTCGGCGTCTGACGAACCCGGCTTGGTCGGCTCGTCGGTCATCGCATCCCTGGAATTAGACTTGCGGGCGCGGTCGCGTCCGGAGGCGCTCCGCGCTTTACTTGTAAAATTGCTGCGTCGTGAACACTGAGCAAAGATGCATAAGGACGGTGCGAGTGTTTTTTAACACGCGCCCCGCGCCTTAGTCAACAAACCCGCCCGCGGCGCGTCGAGACGGGTTAAGTGTCCATCTGACTTCACGATAACCCGCAGCCGGACGGCCCTGCGGCAAGGCACTGGGTCAGTTTCGGGTTGAGTGTGGCGCGCGGTTAGCTCAACACAGAGGGCACAGAGTAGGCACAGAGGACACAGAGTTCTTTACTGTGCCCTCTGTGCCTACTCTGTGCCCTCTGTGTTAACCCGGCCGCACACAACACTCAGCCCGAAACTGACCTCAAAGGTTGCGCTTCCAGAAGTCGAGCATCGTGCTGTAGAGGTGCAACTGGGCGGCGCGGTCGCCGATGTCGTGCTTGCGCATCGGGTAGACCATCTGCTCGAACAGCTTGCCCGACTTGATGAGCGCGTCAATGAACGCCTGCTCGTTCTGCGGGTGCACGTTGTCGTCGTAACTGCCGTAGACGATGAGCACGCGGCCGTGCAGGTCGCGCGCGCGCGGGATGAGCGAGGCGCGCTCGTAGCCCGCGGGGTTCTCGGCCGGCGTCCCGCCGACGAGCGCCTCGGCCCACTTCGTGTCGTAGAAGCGCCAGTCCGTGCCGGGCGCGACCGAGATGCCGGCCTTGAACTCTTGCGAGCGGGTCATGAGGTTGAGCGTCATCGTGCCGCCGCCGCTCCAGCCCCACACGCCGACCCGCCCGCCGTCCACCCACGGCTGCGCCTTGAGCCAACGCACGGCGTCGAGCAGATCGGCCGTCTCCGGCTCGTAAGCCTTCTGCGCGATGGTGTTCTCAAGGCGCTTGCTAATGGCCGTCGCCGCGCGGTTGTCCACGCGCACGACGACGTAGCCCGCGTCCACGAGCTGCTGATCGAGCAGCACGTCGCGCTGCCACGCGTTGGCGACCGTGGGCGCGGACGGCCCGCCGTAGATGTAGATGATCACGGGGTACTTGCGCGCGGGCTGGAAGTCGCGCGGCTTGATGACGCGCGCCGGCATCTGGAAGCCGTCCGCCGCCGGGATCGAGATCAGCTCCGGGTACTGCACGTCGAAGCGCGCGAGGACTTCGGCGCGCGGCGCGGCGAGCGCGAGTTGGCGCGCGCCGTCGGCGCGGTGCAGGGCGAGCGCCGGCAGCGTCCGCACGTCCGAGAAGTTGTCGAGGTAGAACTGCGTGCTCGGGGCCATGGAGATGCGGTGCACGCCCGGCTCGGTCGAGAGGCGCGTCAGGCCCGAACCGTCCAGCTTGATGCGATAGAGATGACGTTCCAGCGGCGCGCGCTCCATCGCCGTGAAGTAGACCCAGCCGTTCGCCTCGTCAATGCCCGTGACGGCCTGCCTGACCCAGAAGACGCCCGCGCCCGACGACGCCAGCGCCCAAGGCCCGCTCGTCACCTGGTTCACCAGCCGCCCGTCCAACGTGTAGCGGTAGAGGTGGTAATAGCCGTCGCGCTCAGAGGCCCAGAGGAAGTGCTTACCGTCGGCGAGAAAATGGAGGTCGTCGTGGATGTTGACCCAGGCGGGGTCGGTCTCGGTCAGGACGCGCTGCGCCGCGCCCGTGTCGCGCGCGGCGAAGTAGAGACCGGACTCGTGCTGGTCGCGCGTCAAGGTCTGCACGCTCAGGCGGCGCGCGTCCGGCAGCCACTTGACGCGCAAGACGTACTCGAACGGCTTATCAGTGATCCGCACCCAGGTCGTCTCGTCGCGCCCGAGTTCGGCGACGCCGACGCGGACGCGCGGGTTGGGCGTGCCGGCCTTCGGGTAGTGCTGGCGGATGACGCGCGGCGTCTCGGGCTGGAAGTCAACGAACGTGCTCACGGGCACGGGCGTCTCGTCGGTCTGCAAGTAGGCGATGGCGCGCGAGTCGGGCGACCACCAGTAGCCGGTGTCGCGCCGCCCGAAAATCTCCTCCCAGTAGACCCAAGAGAGCGTGCCGTTCAGCGTCGTCTCCGAGCCGTCGCGCGTGACGCGCGCTTCGGTCTGCGTGTCGAGGTCGAGCACGTAGAGGTCGTTCGTGCGGACGAAGGCGAGCCGCCGCCCGTCGGGCGAGAACGCGGGGTCGCGCTCCTCCGCGTCGGTCTTCGTGAGCCGCGCGAACCTGGCCGCCGCCACGTCGAGCACGTAGAGGTCGCCGTTGATGAGGTAGAGCGCGCGCCGGCCCGACGTGTCGAAGGAGTCGGGCCAGGGGAGCGCGGGGCGCGCGTCGGCCGCGGGCAGCAGCGCGTTGAGACTCGCCAGGGCGGCCGCGGCGTCGAGCGCGGGGCGGCGCGCGCCCGTCGCCGGGTCGAGTATTTCAAAAGTCCTCTGCGCGGCGGGGCGGCTCGCGTCGTAGAGTAGGAGTTTCCCGTCGGCGAGCCAGACGTGCGCGGGCACGCTGGCGAGGCGGCGGCCTTCGTCGCTGTAGACCCATTCGAGTGTTAAGGGCGGCTTGGCGGCCTGCGCCTGGGCGCTGGCGGCCGGCGCGTGGACGGCGGCGGCCGCGGCGAGAACGACGATGAGCAGAAACGTGCGGGCAGTCATGGCGGACGCTCCTTTAGAGTTGCTGGTTGCTTAACGACATCGTGCGTGTAGCACCGAATGCGAAACCGTTATGAGGTCGTATTGCCGAAACAGCTTGCACAGCTTGCCGCCATAATATACTTCTCCGCGCCGTCCGCATATACTCTCCTGCGACTACCAGTCTTAAAATCTTCGCCCAGCCCACGGAGTCCCTGATGCCCCGCACACACCTTGTCGCCCTCGTCAGACACTTTGTCGTCGTGCTCGTCTGCGCCCTCTGCCCGGCGGCGACCGCGCGCGCGCAGGACGTTGACACCTACATCAAGGCCGGCCGGCTCTTCGACGGCCGCGCCGAACGGCTACAGGAGAACGTCGTCGTCCTCGTGCGCGGCGGGAAGATCGTGCGCGTCGGGCGGGACGTGCCCGTGCCCGCGGGCGCGAACGTCATAGACCTGAGCGACCTGACGCTGCTGCCCGGTCTCGTGGACGCGCACACGCACGTCGTCCTGCACGCGGGCGACTACGACGCGCAGATTTTGCGCGAGACGCCGGAGTACCGCGCCATCGTCGCCACCAACGCCGCGCGCCTGACGCTGCTCGCGGGCGTGACCACCGTCCGCGACCTCGGCAACGAGGGCGCGGGCTTCGCCGACGTGGCCTTGCGCGACGCCATCGCCCGCGGCGTCGTGCCGGGGCCGCGCATCCTCGCCGCCATCCAGCCGGTCGTGCCCACGGGCGCGTACCGCCTCGTCGGCTACTCGCCCTACACGCAGCCGCCGCCCATCTCTTACCCCGCGGACGGCCCCGCGGAGGTGCGCAAGCAGGTGCGCCGCCTCGTCGAGCAGGGCGCGGACGTGATCAAGCTCTACATGGAGTCTTACGAGAAGCGGCAGTTGAGTACGGAGCTGCTGACCGGCGCGCTCAACTACTCGCCCGACGAGCTGCGGGCCGCGGTCGAAGAGGCGCACAAGGCGGGTCTCAAGGTGGCGGCGCACACCTACTCGGACGCGGCGGCGCGGCTCGCCATCGAAGCCGGCGTGGACTCAATCGAGCACGGGCTGTACCTGCGCGAAGAGACGTTCCGGCTGATGGCGCAGAAGGGCATCTACTACGTGCCGACGCTCCTGGTCTACGAGTTGTGGCGCGACGGCAAACTGTTCGGCGGCATCTCGCCGGAGAACAAGATAAAGCTGACGAACACCGTGCGCGAGCACACGGAGAGCTTCCGGCGGGCGCTGGCGAGCGGCGTGCCCGTAGCGTTCGGCACGGACACGTTCGAGTTGCCGGGGACGAACGCGCAGGAGTTAGAGTTGATGGTGCGCTACGGGATGCGCCCGGCGGCGGCCCTGCGCGCGGCGACCTCCGCGAGCGCCGCGCTCCTGGGGCTGGGCGACATGACCGGCGCGGTCGAGCCGGGCAAGGCCGCCGACCTGTTCGCCGTCGGCGGCGACCCGCTGGCGGACATACGCGCCACGCAACGCGTCGCCTTCGTCATGAAGGAGGGGCGCGTCTACCTGAGCCGGGAGCAGCATTAAGCCGGCGGCGAAGTGGGTCGGTGCAAGTGACTACGACCCAACGCTTTGGGCCGCGGCCGCGTCTAACCTTGCGTTAATTGAGCCGCGCCCGTATCATGGGCGTTTGCCAGACGCGGACGATTCGCGCCTGTACAGAGGAGGGCCAAAATGAAGCAAGGAATTCATCCCGAATACCACGAGATCACGGTCACCTGCGCCTGCGGCGAGACCTTCAAGACGCGCTCGACACGCAAGGACGACCTGCACATCGAAATCTGCTCGGCCTGCCACCCGTTCTTTACCGGCAAGCAGAAGCTCATAGACACGGCGGGCCGCGTTGACCGCTTCAACAAGCGTTACGGCAAGAAGACGCCGACCGCGCCGGCCGAGACCGCGCCGGCCGAGCCGGCGGAAGCGGCCGCGCAGTAAGTCTTTAAAGACCGGGGCGCGGCCAGTTTTGACCCGCCCCGCAGACGGCGTTGATGCGACAGACAGACCGACAGCGCCTGTATTAGCGACCTGAAACCTGAAACGCCGACGTTTGCCGGCGGTTGGCCTTCGTGCATCTAACAGCACGCGACAACCGCCGCGCCCCAAACGTCGGCGTTATTGTCTTAGAGGCCGTCCGTCGTCCGCAGTCAGTTGTCCGTTGTTCTTTGCGACGCCGGTTGTTAATCTCATCCGTGGGCACTCAGCCCGCGTAATTGAGGACGACGGACGACGGCCAACTGACCACGGACGGTTGAGCGAAGCGAAACTAACATGAGCGCGAGCGAGAAAGATTTGATCGTGGGCGGCCAGGCGGTCGTCGAGGGCGTGATGATGCGGACGCCGAACGCCTACGCCGTGGCGGTGCGCCGCCCCGACGGGACGATCACGCACACGGGCGCGGCGCTGCCCAAGTGGAGCGACCGCTACAAGTTGCTGCGCTGGCCCGTCCTGCGCGGCGGCGCGGTGCTCGTGCAGTCCATGGCGCTCGGCATCAAGGCGCTCAACTACTCGGCGGGCGAGGCGTTCGCCGCCGCCGAGCAGGAGCAGGAGCAGGAGGCGGCGGAGCTGGTGTTGACGCCCGCGGTGGTCGAGGGCGAGGGCGACTTCGCCGGCATCACGGGCGGCGTGCCGGGCCTGCTGCCCATCCCGACCAAGCGCCGCCCCAAAGACGAGTTGCAGCGCGGCACGACGGCCTCGGCCGCCGGCTCGATCATCTTCGCGCTCGTCTTCAACGTCCTGCTCTTCATCGTCGCGCCGCTCGTGCTGACCAACGCGCTCTTCATCGCCGCCGGCTGGGCCGTGCCCAAGACGGACGCCGCGCAGACGACGAAGAGCGCAACCGCGCAGACCAGCGGCACGGCGAACACGAACGCGCAAGCCGCCGACGCGACGGCGCAGACGCCCGCGCAGCCGGCCTGGTACGCGCGCGCTTGGGCCGGCGCGCGCTACTACCTGCACCCGGTGCGCCCGTCGGTCGCGTTCAACCTGATCGACGGGCTGATCCGCATGTCGTTCTTCCTGATCATGATCTTCAGCTTCTCGCTCCTGAAGGACATACGCCGCGTCTTCGAGTACCACGGCGCGGAGCACAAGACGGTCTTCACGTGGGAGAAGGGCTTGCCGCTCGAAGTCGAGCACGCGCGCACGCAGCCGCGCCAGCACCCGCGCTGCGGCACGAGCTTCCTGATGGTCGTGATGCTCGTCTCAATCATCCTCTTCTCGGTCGTCAAGTTCGACGCGCTGCTCTTGAACATGCTGACGCGCATCGCGCTCATGCCGGTCATCGCCGGTCTCTCCTACGAGATCATCCGTTTCTCGGCCAAGCACGAGCGCAGCGTCGTCTTCCGGCTCATCACCGCGCCCGGCCTCTGGCTGCAAAACATCACGACCAAGGAGCCGGACGACCGGCAACTCGAAGTCGCCATCTACGCGCTGAAGGAATCTCTGAAGCTTGAGCCGCAGCCGCGCGAAGTCGTCATGACGCCGCTGTCGTGAACAGCTAATCGTTAATCGCTATGCTAGACAAACTGGAACAGATCGAGGCGCGTTACGAGGAGTTGACGGCGCAGTTGTCTTCGCCGGAGCTGCTGTCGGATCAGAGCGCGTACGCGAAGGCGGCGAAGCAGCACCGCGCTCTCGGCGAGGTCGTCGGCAAGTACCGCGAGCTGAAGCGGCTGCAACAAGAGTTGGCGGACGCGCGCGAACTCCACGACGCGGGCGACGAAGACGAGATGCGCGAGTTGGCGCGCGCCGAGGTGGACGCGCTCGGCGCGCGCATCGAGCAGACGGAGGA
This sequence comes from Pyrinomonadaceae bacterium, assembly GCA_036389395.1. GTDB lineage: Bacteria > Acidobacteriota > Blastocatellia > Pyrinomonadales > Pyrinomonadaceae > QHXQ01. The sequence goes on along the minus strand of DASVPY010000091.1, from coordinate 59,555 downwards.
AGAGTTGCGCGTGCTGCTCTTGCCGCGCGACCCGAACGACGAGAAGAACGTCATCCTCGAAGTCCGCGCCGGCACGGGCGGCGACGAGGCGTCGCTCTTCGCCGCGGAAGTCCTGCGCATGTACGCGCGCTACGCCGAGCGCCACCGCTGGCGCTTCGAGGTCTTGAACCTGTCCGAGTCCGGCATCGGCGGCATCAAGGAGGCGACCGCGCTCATCGAAGGCGACCGCGTCTACTCGCGGCTCAAACACGAGTCGGGCGTGCACCGCGTCCAGCGCGTGCCGCAGACCGAGGCGAGCGGGCGCATCCACACCTCGGCCATCACCGTCGCCGTCCTGCCCGAAGCCGAAGAGGTGGACGTGAAGATCAACCCGAACGATCTGCGCATTGACACGTTCTGCTCGTCGGGCCCCGGCGGGCAGTCGGTCAACACCACCTACTCGGCGGTGCGCATCACGCACCTGCCGACGAACACCGTCGTCTCGATGCAGGACGAGAAGTCGCAGATCAAGAACCGCGAAAAAGCCATGCGCGTCCTGCGCGCGCGCTTGCAGGAGATGGAGGAGCAGAAGCAGCACGAGGCGCAGGCCTCGGAGCGCCGCTCCATGGTCGGCAGCGGCGACCGCTCCGAGAAGATACGCACCTACAACTTCAAAGAGAACCGCGTCACCGACCACCGCATCGGGCTGACCATCCACCAACTCCACCTCGTCATGGACGGCGACCTCGACGCCTTCATCAACGCACTCATCACCCACTACCAGGCCGAGAAACTCAAGGCCGAAACGGTCGCGGCATAAAAGCAGTGACGAGTGACGAGTGACGAGTTAAAAGCTTGTCCTTACTCGTCACTTGTTCTTTGTCTTAACTCGCCACTCGTCACTCGTCACTCGTCACTGTTCTTATGACGACGCGCATTCTCATCGTCCGGCACGGGCAGTCGCAGGGGAACGCCGAGCGGCGCTTCGGCGGGCACACGCCGACGCCGCTCTCGGAACTCGGGCGCAGGCAGGCCGAGACGACGGCGCGCGCGCTCGCCGCCGACGGCGTGACGGCCATCTACGCGAGCGACCTGCTGCGCGCCGTCGAGACGGCCGAGCCGCTGGCGCGCCTGACCGGGCTTGAGGTGACGCGGACGGGCGCGCTGCGCGAGCGCAGCGTCGGGCAAATGGAGGGCCTGACCTTCGAGGAGGCCGCCGAGCGTTACCCGGACGAGTACGCCGCGCTCCTGCGCCGCGACTTCGACCACGTCCTGCTCGGCGGCGAGAGCTACCGCCAACTCTTAGAGCGCGCCGCCCGCGCGCTCGACGACGCCATCGCCGCAAACCGCGGCGGCACGCTCGCCGTCTTCACCCACACCGGCACGGCCTGCATCCTCGCCCTGCACCTGATGGGCGCGCTCGACGCGCCCGCCTTGCGCCCCGTCTGGCTCAGCACCGACAACTGCGGCATCAACCGCTTCCACCTCCACCCCGACGGCTTCCTCCGCGTCCGCGCCCTCAACGACACGCGCCACCTCGCCGGCCTTACCGTCTAGCGCGCGCGGTTGCGTGCGCCGATCAAATAATTGACACCGCGCGCCGGGCGGCTCTACCATGCCCCACGTTCCGCTGCCGACAAGCATGAGAGTATTGATGGCCCGCCTATTGCCGGTTGCGCTCTCGGCCTTCTTAGCGGTCGGCGCGAGTGGCGCGGCCGTGCAGGCTCAGCCCGGCGGCCGCGAAGCCGGGCCGGCGCAACCCCGACCGTCGGCGTCGGCGCAGCAGCGGCAGACCAACCCGCCCCCTGACCGGCGCGGTCTCGGCGTCCCGACGCCGACGCCGCCGGCCGACGCCACGCCGGGCCGTTACCTGGCCCTCGTGATCGGCAACGACGCGTATCAGAAGCTGCCGCGCCTGCGGACGGCGGTGGCGGACGCGACGGCCGTCGCGCAACTCCTGCGCGACGACTACGGCTTCGAGACGAACGTCAAACTGGACGCCAGCCGGAGCGACATTCTCAGCGAGCTTTATCGGTACCGCGTGCGTTTGGACGAGGCCGACAGCCTGTTAATCTATTACGCCGGCCACGGCTACCTCGACAACGCGGCGCAGAAAGCTTACTGGCTGCCGGTGGATGCGACGAACGCCGACCCGGCCAACTGGATCAGCTCGGACGACATAACGACCAGCATCAGGGCCTTGCCCGCCCGGCACGTGTTGATCGTCTCGGACAGTTGTTACTCCGGCGGGCTGGGCCGGGGCGACCGTTCCGGGCTGGGTAGCACGCCGGAGCCGTCCGCGCGCGAGCGCGCCGAGCGCGGCCGCGCGCGGGCCATTCAGCGTTTGCGGCAACGCATGTCGCGCACGCTGATGGCGTCGGGCGGCGACGAGCCGGTGCAGGACAGCCGCGGCGACCAGAAGCACTCGATCTTCGCCAACGCCTTGCTGCGCGCGCTGCGCGAGATGGACGGCGACACGTTCGCCGCCGCCGATCTGTTCCACGACCAGAAGATTCGGGACGTGGTCGAAGGCAACTCCGAACAGCAGCCGGAGTACAGCCCGCTGCGCAACTCCGGGCACGACGGCGGCGACTTCATCTTCAGCCGCCGCGTCAGTCTGCCCGCGCTCGTCGGCGCGACCGCCGTCGCGCGCCCGCGCGTCCAACCGGGCGAGACTTTCACACAGACCATCACGATCACCAATCAGGGCAACGGGGACGCGCGCGCCGCCCGTGTCGAGTTTGTCTTCAACCCGAATTTCGAATTCATTGCGGCCAGCCCCGCGGCCGAGAGTTATAACCGCCTCACACACGCGGCCGCTTGGAATCTAGGTGAGGTGGCCGCGAGCCGCAGCCAGCTCATCACGGTCACGCTACGCGCCGCGCCCGACGCGCTGGCGGCGAGCTACCCGCTCGGCGCGGGCACGCTGCGCACCGCGAGCCTGCCGGCCGCGGCCAGCTTGACCGCGCCCCCGATTGAAATCGGGCGCGAGTCGAAGGCGCAACTCGACGCGCTAAAAACCGACCTCATCGCGTCGCCTGGCGCAACCGTCTACCTCCCGTTCGTCGTGCGCAACCCCGGCAACTACGCCGAGGCTTACGAACTGCGCGTAACCGCGCCGGGCGCGCCGCAAGGCACACTCTACGCCGACACGAACGGCGACGGCCGCCACCAGCCGGACGAACCCGCGGTGACGCAGACCCCGCCCCTCACGCCGCGCACGGGCCAATACCCGCTGCTCCTCAAGGTGGACGCGCCGCCCGCGACCCCCACCAGCCAGCAGTTCCCTTACAACGTCAGCGCACGCGCACGCTCCGCGCAAGCCACGAGCGAAGCGACGACGACCCTGACCGTGGCCGCCGCCGCCGTCAGCAGCGCCGCCCCGCCGCGCCCCGCGCCCGAGTCGAGTCCCACGCCTGAGCTAAGTCCCTCGCCCGCGGCGGCCGGCGGCGACGGGCCGCCCGAGGTCGAACAAGCCATGTTCAACAAGGGGCGGGCGCGCTACGAACAGAAGCGCTACGAGGAAGCGGCCGCCGTCTTCTCTGACTTTCTGAAGACCTACCCGAGCAGCATCATCACCGATCTGACGTTGATGTGGCTCGGCCGCAGTTACATCGCGGCCGGCAGACTGGCAGACGCCGAGCAGATCGGCGAGCGCCTGCGCGCCATCAAGAACACGCCTTTTCTCGACGTATATCAAGCCGAGTTGGACGCCGCGCGCAAAACGGCGACCCCGCCGCCCGCACCGGCGGCGACACCCGAAAGCGCGCCGGCAAAGCCACAGCCGACGGAGAACCGCAGGAGTATCTTCGGCGTGGCGAGCAGCGACACGCCTGCCGGCGCGCGGGTGACAATCACTTCCGAAAGCCCGCTCGGCGACTACTCCGCGTATCGAAGTGGCGACCGCTTCTACGTCGTCATCCCGAACGCGAGGATTGTCAACGGCGCGGGCGGCGTGCGCGGGCGCGGCTTCGACGACGCACAGGTGTCGCGGCGCGGCAACGACGTGGTGCTCTTCTTCAAGCTCCAGCCGGGCGCGAGCGCGCACGTCGAGCAGCGCTTCAACCGGCTCGTCGTCCGCTTCAGCGTGCCGAACAAATAGGCGACCCGCTCGCACGTCACCGAGCACAGAATCCACCACGAAGACACGAAGAGCAGCCGGCTTGTCGTCTTCGTGGCTCCGTGGCTTCGTGGTTATTCTCAGGCATTCTAAAGGCGGGCGGGCCGGCGTGTGCTACAATCCGGCGGCTTGCGCAGGGACGTAGGTCGCAGGAGTCGGCCCCGCCTAGCGTGACTGAGGTAGCCAGGCCGCCGCCCATTTCGCCTTTTGATCGGAGTAGAGAGAGACATGCCGCATCGCAAAGTTCACGTCGCCCGCCCGCGCCCCGTCTACACGCTCCTGACCCTGACGCTGTTCGCGTCGCTCGGCTGCGCGCTGTTCGCCTTCGCGCAGAAGCCGAAGCCGAAGCCAGCGCAAGACGCCAAGCCCGCGCAGGGGCAGCCCACGCCGACGCCCGAGGCCGAGGGGCGCGGCATCCAGCGCACCGCCAACACGCAGGCCATGGCCGACGCGGCGCGCAAACTCGACGAGGTGCAGTCGCTGCCCGGCAAGACCAAGCGGTTCGCGCTCGTCATCGGCGTGGACGCTTACGACGACTCGCAGGTCGTCGGCCTCAACGGCGCGGCCTCGGACGCGCGCCTGCTCGCCGACTCGCTCGTGCACGACGCCGGCTTCCCCGCCGATCAGGTCGTGCTGCTCGCCTCCGACCAAGCGCCCGAACGCCAGCCCACGCGCGGCAACATCCTGCGCCGGCTGTCGAACCTCGCGGCGGTCGTGCCCAAGGACGGGCTGCTCCTCTTCTCCTTCGCCGGGCACGGCATGGAGCGCAGCGGGCAGGCCTTCCTGCTCCCGTCCGACGCGCAGGTCAGCGACGACGTGACGCTCCTTGAGCAGACCGCGATCAACGTCATCCAGATCAAGGACTGGATTCGCAAGACCGGCGTCGGCCAAGTGCTCCTGCTCCTGGACGCCTGCCGCAACGATCCGGCCGCCGGGCGCGCCGCCGCCGACAACAAGCTCAGCACGACCTACACGAAGGCCTTCGACTTCGACGTGCGCAACCGCGAGGTGCAGGCCTTCGCCACGCTCTACGCGACCGAGATCGGCCGCCGCGCCTACGAACTGAAGGAGCAGAGGCACGGCTACTTCACGCTCGCGCTGGTCGAAGCGTTGCGCGGCAAGGCGGCCAACGCGCGCGGCGAGGTCACGCTCTCAAGTCTCATCAGCTACCTGCAAAGCACCGTGCCGCGCCGCGTCCTGCTCGATCTCGGTCAGGGCAAAGAGCAGCGCCCCTTCGCGGTCGTCGAAGGCTACCGCGCGGACGAGTTGGTGCTCTCCGTCCGCGACCCGAAAACGCCCGTCCGCCCCGTGGCCGAGGAGCGCGCCATCGGCCTCGCCGACTCGGGCGTCCCGTCGGCGCATACGCGGCCGGCCGCGCCGAAGCGGGTCGAACCGGAAGACGCGGGCGGCGCGCTCGCCGGCACGCTCTGGCGCGGTCTCAGCCCGGAGAGCGGCGAGTACACCGTCGAGTTCCTGCCCAACGGCAAGCTCAACTACAGCTTCGACAGCATCGAGAACGGCAAGAAGGTCGTCAAGGTCGTCGGCGGGACTTGGACGCAGGTCGGCAGCAACGTGCAGTTCGAGATCGGCTCGTACTCCACCTGGACGGGCACGCTCGAAGGCGGCGCGCTCAAGGGCGAGATGAGCAACCTCGAAGGCGTCAGCCGCAAGATCACGCTCCTACCCAAGAAGCGGCCCTAAGCGCACGGCCGGTTTCACACAGAGGACACAGAGAAAGCCACGGAGGCCACAGTCAAAAACTGTGCTCTCTGTGGCTTTTCTCTGTGTACTCTGTGTTGATCCTTCCCGCCGCTACAGCCCGCGCGCGATTTCGAGGTAGACGTTGCGTATGCTCAGTTCGTAGGCGCGCGCGGCCTTGATCGGGTTGAGCAGGTCGAGCGGCTGCAACTCGTGGATGTCCCACCAGCCGATCTCGTTGGCGTGATCGGCCGGCACGGGGAACTGCCGCTGCGTGACCGTCTTGGTCGTGCCGTCGCGCCGCCGCAGCGTGCCGCGCCACTGCTGCGAGGCGAAGGCGACGAGGCCGTCGTTCTGCGCCGCGCCGCTGTCCTTGATGATCTTCCAGCCGCCCTGCAACGGCCCCAGCACGCGCCCCTGCGGCTCGGCACTGGCCCACGTCTGGTAGCGCACGTTATTCTCCGCCTCGGCCACTTCGGCCGCCGCGTTGAACTGCTGGCACGCCTCCGCCGTCAAATCCGCGCCGCCGCCGAGGTCGAGCACTCGGCGCAGGAGCGTGACCAGTTCCGCCCCCTCGTGCTCCAAGACCCAGCGGGCGACGGGCGAGCCGTCGTGCGGCGTGCCGATGGTCGTCAGGCTGGCGACGCGGTCGGCCATCTGTAGGTTGACGATCATGTGGCGCGCGTCGAGACCGCCCATCGAGTGGCCGATGATGTGCACCTGCGGCGCGTTGTGCGTGCGCAGGACGCGCTCGACTTCCCGTTTGAGATCGGCCGCGCGCCGCTCGACGCCCGCGGCGAAGCTGACGCTCGTGTGCTCGACGGTGAAGCCCTGGTCGCGCAGGTGGCGCGCGATGCCTTTGAAGTAGTGGACGCCGTCGGTCGGCATGTCGAGGTGGAAGCCGAAGCGGGCGGACTGTTGGACGAAGTTGTTGAGCAGGAAATCGAAGCGGGCGATGCCGTGCGCGAGGACGATGGGCAGCGTTGGCATGACGAGCACTCCTTGGGCGGACGAGTTTGAGGATCGGTGCGGCGACCACCCGGCGCTCGTTCGTTCAGACTCGTCTGTCGGATTTAACTGTCAGACTTAACAGCCGGACTCAACCGTCGGACTCAACCGTCGGACTCAACCGTCGGACTTGACTTAGCTGGCCCGCGGCGACGGCGGCGCTACTTGTTGGCGGCGACGACCTCCGTCGCCTCGCGGTCGAGCGGCGAGATGGCTTGCAGGTCGTCGGTCTGCGACTCGTCGGCTTGCGATTCGTCGTCGCCTTCGAGTTGGCGCTGGCGGTGCACCGTCCCGTCCGACTCGAAGATGTAGGCGGACGGGTGCTCGCGCATGATGATGTCCTGCAAGCGCATCAGGCCGTAGAGCAGCGCCTCGGGGCGCGGCGGGCAGCCCGGAATGTACACGTCCACGGGGATGGTGCGATCCACGCCCTGCATCGTCGAGTAGGAGTCGAACGGCCCGCCCGTCGAGGCGCACGCGCCCATGGCGATGGCCCACTTCGGCTCCGGCATCTGATCGAAGACGCGGCGCACGACGGGCCCCATCTTCAGCGTGACCGTGCCCGCGATGATGATCAGATCGCTCTGCCGCGGGCTGGGGCGGAAGACGCCCGCGCCGAAGCGGTCTATGTCGAAGCGGCCCGCGCCCGTCGCGATCATCTCGATGGCGCAGCACGCCAAGCCGAACGTCATCGGCCACAGCGCCGACTTCCGGCCCCAGTTGACGAAATCCTTAACCGGCTTCACGTCCATCACCGGCGCAGCCACCTTCTTGCGCAGGGTGTTGAAGAGTGAGTCAACCGTGGTTAAGACGAAACCTTCTGGATGTTCTGCCATGAGTTCAAAGTTCAAGGTTCAAAGTTCAAGGTTCAAAGCTCAATCGTTCGGCTAATCTTAAACCTTGAACTTTGAACCTTGAACTTTGAACTGACGTGCTATGCCCATTCCAACGCACCTTTACGCCAGGCGTAATAGTAACCGAGGACGAGGATGCCGAGGAAGACGAACATTTCGATGAGGGCGAACTTGGTGAAGGAGAAGTCGTCGCCCATGAAGATGATGGCCCAGGGGAGGAGGAAGATGGTCTCCACGTCGAAGACGAGGAAGAGCATGGCGACGATGTAGTAGCGCACGGTGAAGCGGTCGTGCGCCTCGGTGGTCGGGTCTATGCCGCACTCGTAGGGGCGCATCTTCTCGCGGCCGTAGACGTTGGGCCGCAGCAGCCGGCCCAGCACCACGGGCAGCACGGGGAAGATGATCGCGAAGACGAAGAAGATCATCACGGGCCAGTAGGCCGCGAGCGGCGAGTCGGGCCCGCCCGTGGCGGTCGGCGGCAGCGCCTGCAAAAGAGTCGGACTCAGCATGAAGCTCTTCGGGTAAGCCGGCGGTCTGAGATGTCAGTGTACGACCAGCCGCACTATAAGCGCGGCGCGCGCCGTTAGTCAAACACCTTTCGGCCGGGGTAGGGGCTTAAATCATTCAAGCCTCCGTGCGTCCTCTGTGCGCTCTGTGTCTGCGGTGGTGAACGCTGCTCACACGGGCGTTCACCACCGCAGGCACAGAGCGCACAGAGGACGCACGGAGGCTTGCGCGTCATTCAGGCCACGCTACGGGTGCGCGCCGAGCGCGGTCAGGCGTTGGCGGACGGTGGCGAGCGTCTCGCGCGCCCTGACGTTGCCGCTCGTGTCCGCGTCGGCGGCGCGGAGGATGTCGTGCGCGGCCTGGTAGTTTTGCAGCGCCTCGGCCCGCCGCCCAAGGTTCGGGCCGCCCGCCGGATTCCCCAGCAGGTCGCCGAGGTGCAGGTGGCTGATGGCGAGCGACAGCCGCGCCTGCACGTTCCGTGCGTCGGCCTGCACCAAGCCTTGGAAGATGGCGAGCGACTTGCGCCGGCTCTCAAGCGCCGCTTGCAGCTCGCCCCGCGCGGTCATCACGTTGCCGATCTTCTCGTGCGCGATGGCGGCGTCGCGCACCGCGTCCGTGTCCGTGGGGAAGTCGGCGGCGAGCGGCTCGCGCAGGGCGAGCGAGCGGCGGTAGGCGACGAGCGCGCCGTCCACGTCGCCGGCCGACTCGGCCATCGTGCCCAGGCGTTCGTAGATCAGACCGAGCAGGCGGCGCGTCTTCGGGTGGGCGGCGTCGGCGGCGTAGAGCGCTTCGAGGATCGCGGCGGAGGCGCGGTAGCTCTGCACGGCCCCGGCCGCGTCGCCCGCGTTGTGGAAGTTGGCGTTGCCGAGCACGTCGCCGAGCTTGACGTGACTGATCGCCAACGCACGCTGCGCGTCCGCGTTCGCGGGCGCGGCCTCTGCGAGCGCCTTGAAGATGGCCAACGACTGGCGCTGACTGGCGACGGCGCTCGCGGTGTCGCCGACGCCCGCTTGCACGTCGCTCATCTTCTCGTTGACGACGCCGACGAAGCGACGCGCCTGCGCGTCCTTCGGGTCGGCGGCGGTGAGCCGCTCGGCGATGGCCAGCGCCTTGTGGTAGCTGGCGAGCGCGCCCGCCGTGTCGCCGAGGTTCGCGTTGTTGGGGTTGCCCTGCACGTTGCCGACCTTGAGGTAGGCGGAGATCAGTTCGCGCTGAAGCGCCGGGTCGTCCTGCGCCTCCGCGGCCAGGCTGTCGAGGTATTCGAGCGCGCGCTTGACCAGCAGCTCGCGCGCGGGCGTGGAGCCGGGCAGGTTGGCGATGGCGTCGTGCAACTCGAAGAGGTTCGAGTTCGCCAGCTTGCGCACGTCGTTGAAGCGGCGCTCGGCGCGCGCACGCTCGGCGCGCGCGACCTTAGCCTGCCAGATGGTGGCCGCCAGCCCGGCGATTGTCGCCAGCACGACGAGCGCCGCCGCCGCGACGCCGACCTTGTGCCGCTTGACGAACTTCGTGGCGCGGTACGCGAACGTGTCTTTGCGCGCGCTGACCGGCAAGCCATCAAGGTAGCGGCGCACGTCCGCCGCGAACTGCTCGACCGAAGCGTAGCGGCGCGCGGGGTCTTTGCGCAGCGCCGTCAGCACGATGTTGTCGAGATCGCCCTTGATTGATCGCGGATTGCGGATTGCGGATTGCGGATTGGGAGAGGCGAACCAGTTTCTTGGCACGAAGCGGGTGATGAAAGACCAGGGGCGGTTGGAATCCGCAATCCGCAATCCGCAATCCGCAATCGCCGCGCTCGGCCGCTCCGGCTCGTCGTCGCAGATGGCGCGCGCGAGGTCGTCGGGGCGGCGGCGCTGCTCGACGCGGTAAGGGCGATGCCCGGTGAGCAGTTCGTAGAGGAGCACGCCGAGCGAGTAGATGTCGCTGGCGGTCGTGATGGGCGCGCCGCGCACCTGTTCGGGGCTGGCGTATTCGGGCGTCAGCACGCGCAGTTCCGTGCGCGTGTGCTCCGGGGCGAGACCGGGCAGTTCGGGGTCGAGCACTTTGGCGATGCCGAAATCCAACAGCTTGGGCGTGCCGTCGGGCGTGATCAGGATGTTCGAGGGCTTGAGGTCGCGGTGGACGACGAGGTGTTGGTGCGCGTGCTGCACGGCGGCGCAGATCGCCCGGAACAGTCGCAGCCGTTCGTTCGTCGGCAGGCGGTGCTGGTCGCAGTATTCGGTGACGGGCGTGCCGGCGACGTACTCCATGACGAGGTACGGCAGCCCGTCGTCGGTCGTGCCGCCGTCGAGCAGGCGCGCGATGTTCGGGTGGTCGAGCGCGGCGAGTATCTGGCGCTCGTTGCGGAAGCGGCGCACGACCGCCTCCGTGTCCATGCCGCGCTTGATGAGCTTGATGGCGACCTGCTTGTGAAACTGCTCGTCGGCGCGCACGGCCAAATAGACGACGCCCATGCCGCCGCGCCCGATCTCGTCGAGCACCTTGTACGCGCCGATGCGCTGCTCCCGGCGGGCCTGCGCCTCTTCGTCGGCGAGCAGGCGCGCGGTCACTTCAAACGCGGACTTTTCAATAAACTCGGACTCCGGCTCGTCGTGCGCGAGCAGCGACTCGACCTCGGCGCGCAACTCTTCGTCGCCGCCGCAGGCGCGCGCGAGGTAGTCGGCCCGCGCGCCCGCGTCGCACTCGACCGCGGCCGCGAAGAGTTGCTTGACCTGCTGGTAACGCTCCGGGTTCATAAGGTCTGAGAAGCTGCCGGCCTGAGTCCCGCGGGGAGGGGCGTTCAGCGGGCGGCCAGCGCGCGGTGGAGCCAGGCCTTGGCCATGCGCCAGTCGTAGCGCACCGTGCCGGGCGTGATCTTCAGGACTTCGGCGATCTGCTCGATGGTCAGCCCGCCGAAGAAGCGCAACTCGACGATGCGGCTCTGCTGCGCGTCCAGTGCGGCCAACTCGGTCAGCGCCTCGTCGAGCGCGACGAGGTTCACGTCGCGCTGCTCGAAGAAGCTGACCGCCTCGTCGAGCGAGAGCCGGCGCGCGCCGCCGCCGCGCTTCTCGGCGTGCGCCTTGCGCGCGTGATCGACCAGGATGTGCCGCATCACCTGCGCGGCGACGCTGAAGAAGTGGGCGCGGTTCTGCCAGCTTATGTTCGTCTGATCGACGAGCCGCAGGTAGGCCTCGTGGACGAGCGCGGTGGCTTGCAGCGTGTGGTCGGGGCGCTCCTGGCGCAGGTAGTGATCGGCGAGCCGGCGCAGCTCGTCGTAGACCTGCGGCAGCAGCGCGTCGAGCGCCGCCTGATCGCCGTTCCGCAGGTCGGCGAGTAGCTGTGTGACACTTGTCTGCGAGGTCATGTCCTTAGCCGCTGCGGCCGGGCCTGTCGGCCCGGCCGCAACCCGCCGCCCACATCTTCCAGCTATTCAGGAATAATTTCAAATTGCCAGTGCAATTTTACCCGCGGATTGCGCCTTATATGTTAGAAGAGGAATTCCGGCCGCCGCGGTTCGCCTCCGAGCCGCGGGTTTTGCCTTGACCTGACCGGGCAGACTCCGCCTCGTCCAGTCTGCCAGAGGAGTTCTTAAAATGAGCACCCAGCACCGCCCCGCTTACGCGCGCGTGCGCCGCGCGCCCTCCCGCCTGTCTCTATTCACGTCGCGCGCACGGCTCTACACCTTATGCGCCTGCCTCGCCGTCGCCGGTCTCGTCGGCCTGCCGCTCTACATGGGCGCGCGGGCGGAGACGCCGGCCGCGCCGACCGCCGCCGGCGATCTCGACGCGACGTTCGGCGGCGGCGGCAAGGTGGTCACGTCGTTTCCGGGCGGGCTGGACACGGCGGAGGCGGTGCTCGTACAGCCCGACGGCAAGATCATCGTGGCCGGCTCGTCGGGCACGGACTTCGCCCTCGCGCGCTTCAACGCGAACGGCTCGCTCGACACCACGTTCGGCACGGGCGGCACGGTGCATACGGACTTCCCCACGGGCATGGGCGGGCTGGCCACCGCCGCCGTCTTACAGCCCGACGGCAAGATCGTCTTGGCCGGTTCGGCCAACGCCCCCGGCAATGCTTTCGACAGCGCCTTCGCGCTCGCCCGCTACAACTCCGACGGCTCGCTCGACACTTCATTCGACACAGACGGGCGCGTCGTCACGACGTTCACCGGCGGCAGCGCAGCCGCGAACGCGCTCGTGCTGCAACCCGACGGCAAGCTCGTCGCCGCGGGCGTCTTGACCGACGACACCACCTTCAACAGCGTCTACGCCCTCGCCCGCTACAACTCCGACGGCTCGCTCGACACCACGTTCGACACAGACGGCCGTGTCACGACCGACTTCCCCGGCGTCACCTTCGAAGAGGCCCACGCCGTCGCGTTGCAGGGCGACGGCAAGATCGTCGCCGCCGGTCTCGGCAGCAGCGCCTTCTCGCTCGCACGCTACAACACGAACGGCTCGCTCGACACCTCGTTCGACACGGACGGTTTGGTGACGACCGCCTTCGGCGGCACGTTCGAGGAGGCCGAGGCGCTCGCCATTCAGACCGACGGCAAGATCATCGCCGCCGGGCAGACCGCCCGCAGCGTCGCCGCCGACGACAACTTCGCGCTCGCCCGCTACAACTCCGACGGCTCGCTCGACACCTCGTTCGACACGGACGGCAAGGTCATCACGGACTTCGGTCTCGTGGACGCGGCCGAGGCCGTCGTGCTGCAAACGGACGGCAAGATCGTCGCCGCCGGCCGCGCCGGCACGATCCCGATGGGCAGCTTCTTCGCCCTCGCGCGCTACAACACGAACGGCTCGCTCGATACGTCCTTCGACACCGACGGCCTCGTGACGACTGACTCGTCCGGCGGGCGCTTCGGCCTCGGCGCGCTGAGCCTCGCGCTCCAGACCGACGGCAAGCTCGTCGCCGCGGGCGACAACAACAGTTCCGGTCAGCGCGACTTCGGCGTCGCCCGCTACAACACCAACGGCTCGCTCGACACCACGTTCGACGGCGACGGCCAGGCCGTCCTCGACTTCCCGCTCAACGACGACGCCGTCACGACGCTCCTGCGCCAGTCCGACAACAAGATCATCGCCGTCGGGCGCGCGCAGTTGCAGATTCGCATCGCCGACACGCAAGACCCCAACTTCCAGATCGCGCGCTACAACGCCGACGGCTCGCTCGACACCACCTACGGCACGAACGGACTGGTCTCGACCGGCTTCGGCCGGCCCGGCAGCGACGACTTCGCCAACGCCGGGGCCTTGCAAACGGACGGCAAGCTCGTCGTCGTCGGCCAGACCGGCGCGCAGTTCAGCCAGATTCCCAGCGCCGACACGTCGTTCGGCATCGCGCGCTACAACACCAACGGCTCGCTCGACACCACGTTCGACACGGACGGACTCGTGACGGTTGACTTCGGCTCGACGCACGACACGGCCTTGGCCGTCGCCGTCCAGTCCGACGGCAAGATCGTCGTCGCCGGTACGAACGGCTCCGACTTCGTTCTCGCGCGCCTGAACGCGGACGGCTCGCTCGACACCGCCGGCTTCGGCACGGGCGGCAAGGTCACGACCGACTTCGGCGGCTTCGATTCGGCCAACGCCGTCCTCGTCCAGCCCGACGGCAAGATCGTCGCCGCGGGCGGCGGGGCCAACGACTTCGCGCTCGCGCGCTACAACACGAACGGCACGCTCGACACGACCGGCTTCGGCACGGGCGGCAAAGTCCTGACCAACTTCAACGGCGGCGTTGACTTCATCAACGAGTTGGTCATCCAGTCGGACGGCAAGCTCGTCGCGGCCGGCGCGGCCACGACGAGCGAGAGCGCGTCCGGCTCGGACTTCGCGCTCGCGCGCTACAACACCGACGGCTCGCTCGACACCGCCGGCTTCGGCACGGGCGGCAAGGTCACGACCGACTTCGGCGGCTTCGACATGGCGAACGGCGTCGCCCTGCAAGCCGACGGCAAGATCGTCGCCGCGGGGCTGTACTTCGTCGTCGCGGCGGCCGCCGCGCCCGCGAACGTCACAGCGCGACCCGCCGCCGCGGCGCTCGTCGCGGCGCGCGCCCACGCTGCGCCGCACGCGCCCGGCGTGCCGGAGTCGTTCGTCGTCGCAGACGATCAGTTGCCGTCGGCCGCGCCGGCCGCGACGGGCGCGGCCGCCTTCTTCGCCGTCGCGCGCTACAACACGAACGGCCAACTCGACCCGACCTTCGGCACGGGCGGCAAGGTCACGACCGACTTCTTCGGCCTCAACAACCAGGCCAACGCCGTCCTCATACAAGCCGACAGCCGCATCGTCGCGGGCGGCTTCACAGACACCGGCAGCAGCCTCGACTTCGCCCTCGCGCGCTACCTCAGCGGCAACGAGCCGACGCCGACGCCCACCCCGACGGCCACGCCGACACCGACAGCAACGCCGACGCCGACGGCCACGCCGACGCCGACACCGACGCCCGGCTGCGCCGCCGCCGTCACCGGCGTCAGCAGCACTCTCGACACGTCCTTCAACGCGGCGGTCGGCGCGGTCGGTTCGGTCGGCGTCGTCAACGCGCTCGCCGTGCAGCCGGACGGGAAGCTGCTCGTCACCGGCGCGTTCGATCAGTACAACGGCGTGCGCCGCACGAGCATCGCGCGCATCAACACCGACGGCTCGCTCGACACCACGTTCGACCCCGGCACGGGGCTGACCGACCTGGGCGCGTCCGGCAACGTGTCGCAGACTTCGACGGGCACGGGCCTCGCCCTACAGCCGGACGGGAAGATCATCGTCGTCGGCCAGTTCACGCAGTACAACGGCGTGACCCGCAACCGCGTCGCGCGCGTCAACACGGACGGCTCGCTCGACACTTCGTTCGACCCCGGCGCGGGGCCTGACCAACCCTTCATGCGGGCGGCGCTCGTCCAGCCGGACGGGAAGATCATCGTCGCGGGCCAGTTCAATCAGTTCAACGGCGTCGCGCGCGAGGGCCTCGCGCGCCTGAACAGCGACGGCTCGGTTGACACCTCGTTCGTCCCGCCCAGCGGCCTCAGCAGCCCTGGCCTCAGCGGCACGGGGGTCGCCTTAGCCATCGCCTTACAGCCGGACGGCAAGCTCGTCGTCGCCGGTAATCTGACCTTGTTCCGGCGGCTCAACGCCGACGGCTCGATTGACAGCTCGTTCAACACTGGCACGGGGCCGAACACGCTCGTCCAGGATATTGTCATCCAGCCCGACGGTAAGATCATCATCGCGGGCCAGTTCACGCAGTATAACGGCACGGCCCGCGTGCGCGTCGCGCGCGTCAACGCCGACGGCTCGCTCGATACCACCTTCAACCCCGCGGGCGGCGCGGACAACACCGTCCGCACGCTCGCCCTACAGACGGACGGGAAGGTCGTCATCGGCGGCGACTTCACGCAGGTCAACGGCACGGCGCGCAACCGCGTCGCACGTCTCAACAGCGACGGCTCGCTCGACACGGCGTTCAACCCCGGCTCAGGCGCGAACCGATCCGTCAACGACGTGGCTTTGCAGGCCGACGGCAAGGTCATCGTCGGCGGCTCGTTCACGCACTTCAACGGCGTGCGACGATACGGTCTCGCGCGCCTCAACACGGACGGCTCGCTCGACACCGCGTACAACGCGGGCGACGGGATCAGATTCCGCAGCGGCGTTCTTTCGTTCGCCCGACAGGCGGACGGGAAGATCATCATCGGCGGCGACTTCATCGAGATCGGCGGCGTCACGCGCCGCGGCCTCGCGCGCCTGAACGGCGACGGCTCGCTCGACACCACGTTCGTCCCGCCGAGCGACGCCGACTACTCCATCCGGGCCGTCGCCATCCAGCCGGACGGCAAAGTCCTAATCGCCGGGGCGTTCAACCGCGCCGACGGCTCTGTGTCCGGCAACATCGCGCGGCTGAACGCCGACGGCTCGGTTGACTCTTCGTTCAACCCCGGCAGCGGCACGGACGGCGAAATCCGCCGGCTGGTCTTGCAGCCGGACGGGAAGATCATCATCGGCGGCAGCTTCATTCAGTACAACGGCACGGCGCGCGGGAGCATCGCGCGCCTGAACGCCGACGGCTCGCTCGACACCACGTTCGATCCCGGCACGGGCGCGGGCGGGAGCATCTCGGCACTGCGGTTACAGCCGGACGGGAAGATTCTCATCGGCGGCAGCTTCATCCAGTACAACGGCACGAGCCGCCGCGGCGTCGCGCGCGTCAACGCGAACGGCTCGCTCGACACCACGTTCGACCCCGGCACGGCCACGGGCGGCGCAGTCCTCGACTACGCCATCCAGCCGGACGGGAAGATTCTCATCGGCGGCAACTTCCTCGTCTACAACGGCACGAGCCGCCCGCGCCTCGTGCGCGTCAACTCCGACGGCTCGCTCGACAACACGTTCGCGCCGAGCAGCGGCCCCAACTCGCAGGTCAACTCCGTCAGCGTGCTGTCGAACGGGAAGATTCTGATCGCCGGCTTCTTCACGCAGTACAACGGCACGACGCGCAACCGCCTCGCCGTCGTCAACGCGGACGGCTCGCTCGACACCACGTTCGACCCCGGCGCGGGCGCGGACGACATCGTCGTGACGGCCGGCGTGCTGCCGGACGGGCGGACGCTCATCGGCGGCATCTTCGCGCAGTACAACGGCGTCAACCGCCAGCGCGTGGCCCTGCTGCTCCCCGCCACGAGCGGCGCGGCGCTGACGGCGCAGTTCGCCGGCGACGATTTCCGCACCGCCGAGGGCGCGGGCAGCGTCATCATCACGGTCAACCTCTCGGCCCCGCCGTCCGCGCCCGTGACCGTGGACTACGCCACCGCGCCGGACGCGAACTTCGTCGGCTGCGACGTTAGCGGCCCGGCGTCGGAGCGCTGCGATTTCACCACGACGCTCGGCACGCTCCGCTTCGCCGCGGGCGAGACGAGCAAGAGCTTCCAAATCTTCATCACCGACGACGCTTACGTGGAGGGCGCGGAGACGTTCACCGTCAGCCTGTCGAACCCGTCGTGCGGCGTCACGCTCGGCGTGCCGGCGACGGCCGTCGTCCAGATCAGCGACAACGACACCGACCCGAACGCGCCGAACCCGATCCTGACGCCGCAGTTCTTCGTGCGGATGCACTACATTGATTTCCTCAACCGCGAGGGCGAGCCGGCCGGCGTCAACGCCTGGGTCAACTCGCTGTCGAACTGCCCGGCGGGCAACACGACCTGCGACCGCGTCGAGGTCTCGTCGCGCTTCTTCCGCTCCGACGAGTTCATGCTCAAGGGCGCGTTCGTCATCCGCTACTACAAGGTGAGTCTCGGCATCAACCCGAGCTACCGCGACTTCACGCGCGACTCGCAGCGCGTGACGGGCGCGACCGCCGCCGAGGTCTTCGCCGCCCGCGACGCCTTCGCCAACGAGTGGGTGCAGCGCGCCGACTTCAAGGCGATGTATGACGGCCTGTCGAATCAGGCTTACGTGGACAAGCTCGAACAGACGGCCGGCGTGACCTTGTCGAACAAGGCGCAGCTCGTCGCCGCCCTGAACGCAGGCACGAAGACGCGCGCCCAGGTCTTGCGCGAGATCGTCGAGAGCAGCGAGGTCAAGATGAAGATGTACAACGACGCCTTCGTGCTCATGGAGTACTACGGCTACCTCCGGCGCACGCCCGAGCAGGCCGGCTTCGACGCCTGGCTCGCGTACCTGAACGCGCACCCCGGCGACTACCGCACCATGGTCAGCGGCTTCATCAACTCCGTCGAATACCGCAAGCGCTTCGGGCGGCCGTGAAAAAGCAGAAGCCAGGAGTCAGGAGCCAGAAGCCAGTAGGAAGACCGTAGCGGACGGGGCAACAGAAAAGCCGGCCTTTCATCAAGGCCGGCTTTTCATTCTGGCTCCTGGCTCCTGGCTTCTGACTTCTGCTTTATCCTTTAGTGCTCGGTCTGGCCGGCGAGGAGGGCGAGGGCGTGGGCGAGGACGGGGCGGATGACGGCGAAGCACTCGCGGACGGCCTTGGGCGAGCCGGGGAGGTTGACGATGAGCGTGCCGGCGCGGACGCCGCAGACGGCGCGCGAGAGCATGGCGTTGGGCGTCTGGCGCAGGGTCTCGGCGCGCATCGCCTCGGCGAGACCGGGCGCTTCGCGCTCGATGACGGCGTGCGTCGCTTCGGGCGTGTTGTCGCGCGGCGCGAGACCCGTCCCGCCCGTCGTCACGATCAGGTTCACGTCCGCGCGCGCGGCGTAGGCGCGCAAGCTTTCGGTCAAAGGCTCAAGGTCGTCCGACAGGATTTCGCGCGCGACGATCTCAGCGCCCGTCTCGGTCAACAGCTCGACGAGCGCCGCGCCCGACGCGTCTTCGCGCGTGCCCGCCGCGCACGCGTCACTCACCGTCAGCACCACCGCGCTGATGCGTGCCGCCATAAAGGTCGTCCACCGAGCCTGATGCACCGCGCGCCCGGCGCTAAGACGTGGGCGCAGCGCGCCACGCCATGCGCCGCCGGACGACCTCCCAGCCGCCGCTGCGCCGTTCGAGCACGTAGTACGTGCCGCCGCCGCAGGCGTCGCCGCACGCGTGCGTCGCGTAGACGATGGCCTGCGTGCGCTCCTCGTTGAAGCCCACGGCGGACAGGGTAAGGAGGCCGGGCGCGCCGGGGTAACGCGCGTTGAAATGCGTCCAGAAAACGTCTACGTCTTTCGGCCCGAGGCCCGCCAACTCTTCCTGCCCGACCAGCTCGTAGGGCACGGGCAGTCGGAACGCTGCCTGTAGCCGCTGCCGCCCGCGGCCGTTCACGCTCAGGTAGTCTCTGATCGTCTCCGGCAGCGCGACCGGCGCGAAGCAACTGCCGGGTTCGCCCAGGCTCTCAGCCGCGAGCGGGCCCATGCTCTCAGTCCGGCGCTCGATGACGAGCAAGCGCACGTCGGGCCACACGAACTCGGCTTCGAGCAGGTGACTGTAGACGGCGTAGGCGTCGGCGTCGCGGGCGGGGGCGGGCGCGGACAGGTCTGCGGGCTTGGGCGTGCCCATGAGTCGGTCGAGCGCGGCGTCGCCGAGTTGCGCGCCGAGGTCTGCGAGCCAGACGGTCGTGAGACCGAGCGTGAACGCGAGCAGCGCGACGCAGAGGCGGAGCGGGGTGCGTAGCATCTTCTTGTGAACTCCTTTGGCGCGGCAGATTCGGCCGGGCTGCCCCTTTAGACACGCCCCCGCCCCGCGTGTTCCCGTTTTCCCGCGCCGCGTCAGCGCATCAGCCGCGCGTGCTCTTTGAGCCAGCAGCGATCCATGACGACGAGCAGCCCGGCCGCCTGCGCGCGTTGCGCCGCCGCCCGGTCGATCACGCCCTCTTGCAGCCAGACCGCCTTCACGCCCAGGCTGATCGCCTCGTCCACGACCGCGCCCGCCTGATCCGCGCGCCGGAACACGTCCACCAACTCGAACGGCTCCGGCACTTCGGCGAGCGCCGGGTAAGCCTTCTCGCCGAGCACGTTCGTCTCGTTCGGGTTGACGGGGATGACGCGGTAGCCCGCCCGCTGCATGTAGCGCGCGACGCCGTGCGAGGCCCGCCAGGGGTCGGACGACAGCCCGACCACCGCGATGTTCTTACACTCGGCCAGTATCCGCCTGATCGTCTCCGACGAGTTGATGTCCACGCGAAACCTCCGGGTTCGTTCAAAGTTCTAGGTTCAAAGTTCAAGGTTCGAGGCGCAAGGGTCAAGGTTGCGAAGGTCGCTCGGCGCACACTCGACGCGGCGCATAACCTCTGCCCCTTGAGCCTGCAACCTTGAGAACCTTGAACGTTGAACCTTGAACTCACCCCGCGGCCGCGACCGCGTGCAACTCTTGCAGCGGGACGGGGCGCGGCGCGGTGTCGGCGTAGGCGATGATGGCGTCCACGAGCGCCTGCGCGCCGGTCATGGTCGTGACGCAGGGGACTGTGTGTTGCAAGGCGGCGCGGCGGATGGCCTGCTCGTCGTAGTGCGACGCGCGCCCCAGCGGCGTGTTGATGACGAGCGCGATCTCGCCCTGCTTGATGTGATCCACGATGTTCGGCCGGCCCTCGTTGACCTTGAAGACGGTCGCGCACGCTAAGCCCACTTCGCGCAGCCGCGCGGCCGTGCCCACGGTCGCCATCAGCTCGAAGCCGAGGCGCGCGAGCCGGCGCGCGAGCACGACGGCCTGGCCCTTGTCGGCGTCGTTGACGCTGATGAAGGCCGTGCCCCCGTGGGGCAGGCGCAGGCCCGCGCCGAGCATCGCCTTCGCGTACGCCTCGCCGAACGTCTCGCCCACGCCCATCACCTCGCCGGTCGAGTGCATCTCGGGCCCGAGGATCGGATCGACGCCGGGGAATTTCACGAACGGGAAGACCGGCGACTTGACGAAGAAGCGCGGCACCGTCAACTCTTCGGGCAGGTTGAAGTCTTTGAGCGCGCGCACGCCGGCCATCAGCAAGGCGGCGACGCGCGCCAGCGGCACGCCCGTCGCCTTCGAGACGAACGGCACGGTGCGCGACGCGCGCGGGTTCACTTCGAGCACGTAGACGCGGTCGTCCTTGATCGCGAACTGGATGTTGAGCAGCCCCTTGACCTTGAGCGCGCGCGCGAGCACGCGCGTGTAGTGGCGCATGGTCTCGATGTGCTCGGCGGCGATGCGCACCGCGGGCAGCACGCACGAAGAGTCGCCCGAATGGATGCCCGCTTCCTCGATGTGCTCCTGTATGCCGGCGATGACGCAGGCCGTCTCGTCTGCCAGCGCGTCCACGTCGAACTCGGCGGCGCGCTCAAGGAACTTGTCGATCAAGACGGGGCGCGCGGGCGACGCCTCGACCGCGGTACGCATGTACTCGTCTAATGCCGTCTCGTCGTAGACAATCGCCATCGCGCGCCCGCCGAGCACGTAAGAGGGGCGCACGAGCACGGGGTAGCCGATGCGCTCGGCCTCCTTGATGGCTTCGGGCGAAGAGGTGGCCGTGCCGTGTTCGGGCTGCGGCACGCCCAGCTCGTGCAGGAGGGCGCTGAAGCGTTTGCGATCTTCGGCCAAGTCAATGCAGTCGGGCGACGTGCCGATGATGGGCGCGCCGGCCTCTTCGAGTCGTTGCGCCAGATTGAGCGGCGTCTGCCCGCCGAACTGGACGATGATGCCTTCGGGGCGCTCCACGTCCACGATGTTGAGCACGTCCTCGAAGGTGAGCGGCTCGAAGTAGAGCCGGTCGGAAGTGTCGTAGTCGGTCGAGACGGTTTCGGGGTTGCAGTTGACCATGATCGTCTCGAAGCCGGCCTCGCGCAGCGCGAACGAGGCGTGGCAACAGCAGTAGTCGAACTCTATGCCCTGCCCGATGCGGTTCGGGCCGGAGCCGAGGATCATGATCTTGCGCGCGTCTGTGGGCGCGGACTCGTCCTCTTCCTCGTAGGTCGAATAGAGGTACGGCGTGTAGGATTCAAACTCCGCGCCGCAGGTGTCCACGCGCTTGTAGACGGGCACGATGCCCAGTTCTTTGCGCCGCGCGCGCGCCGCCAACTCTGTGCTGCCGGTCAGGTACGCGATGCGGCGATCAGAGAGGCCGTACTCCTTGGCGCGGCGCAGGTCTTCGACGGAAATCTCTTCGAGCTTGTGTCCTTCGATGCGCTCCTGCGCCTGCATCACGTCCTGCAACTGCGCGAGGAACCACGGATCGATCCCCGACAGGCGGTAAATCTCTTCAATCGGCACGCCGTTTTGCAGCGCGTAGGTGATGTAGGAGAAGCGCTGCGAGTTGGGGCGCGCGAGCTTGCGCTGCAACTTGTCGGCGGGCACGTTCTCAAGCCGCAAAGGCTTCACGGCTTCGAGCGAGCGCAGGCCCTTGAACAGCGCCTCCTTGAACGTGCGCCCGATGGCCATGACCTCGCCGACCGACTTCATCTGCGTGCCGAGCACGTCCTCCGCCTCGCGGAATTTTTCAAAGTTCCACTTCGGAATCTTGGCCACGACGTAGTCAATCGTCGGCTCGAAGGAGGCGGGCGTCTTCTGCGTGATGTCGTTGGGGATTTCGTCGAGCGTGTAGCCGACGGCGAGCTTGGCGGCGATCTTCGCAATCGGGAAGCCGGTCGCCTTGGACGCGAGCGCCGACGAGCGCGAGACGCGCGGGTTCATCTCGATGACGCGGATGTCGCCGTTCTGCGGGTTGACGGCGAACTGTATGTTCGAGCCGCCCGTCTCGACGCCGACCTTGCGTATGATCTGGATCGACATGTCGCGCAAGGTTTGGTACTCCACGTCGGTGAGGGTCTGCACGGGCGCGACCGTGATCGAGTCGCCGGTGTGGACGCCCATCGGGTCGAAGTTCTCAATCGAGCAGATGATGACGACGTTGTCCTTCAGGTCGCGCATCACCTCCAGCTCGAACTCCTTCCAGCCGAGGATCGACTCCTCGATCAAGACCTCGTGGATGGGCGACGCGGCCAGCCCCGCGCGCACGATCTCCTCGTACTCTTCGGGGTTGAACGCCGTGCCGCCGCCCGTCCCGCCGAGCGTGAAACTGGGCCGGATGATGGCCGGGTAGCCGGTCTCTTCGACGATCTTTTCGGCCTCGGCCCAGGAGCGCGCAAAGCCCCCGCGCGGCATCGGCAAGCCCGCCTCGTCCATCGCCTGCTTGAACAACTGCCGGTCTTCCGCGACCTTCACCGCCTCGCGCTTCGCCCCGATCAGCTCGACGCCGAACTCGTCCAGGATGCCCGCGTCCGCCAGCGCCACCGCGAGGTTGAGCGCCGTCTGCCCGCCCACCGTCGGCAGCAGCGCGTCGGGCCGCTCGCGCCTTATCAGCGCCGCCACCGACTCGACCGTCAGCGGCTCGACGTAAGTGCGGTCGGCCATCTCCGGGTCGGTCATGATCGTCGCCGGGTTCGAGTTCACCAGCACGACCTCGTAGCCTTCGGCGCGCAGCGCCTTGCACGCCTGCGTCCCCGAATAATCGAACTCGCACGCCTGCCCGATCACAATCGGGCCCGAGCCGATGATCAAGATTTTGTGTATATCTGTACGTTTAGGCATCAGCGGTCAACAACCAAGCCCGTCTGGAATGGACACGTCAATTGTCTCGGTCGCGGAATTATACACGACGCTCCGACCGAGACCGAATGCGGGTTGAGCCGTGAGGCAGCGGCGGATTAGCGCAGGCCGGGGCAGAAAGAGAGGCAGAGCGAGGAGACTCCGGCTGGCGTGGCGCGCACACTGTCACACACCTTGCCGGCCGCCAAGGCGGGCAAGCTCAGCCTGTCTAGGCACAACCCAGCGGTTCTTTAAATTATAATAGACGTTGACGAGCACCCTTCATCGTAATATCCTGCGCCCGTTCTAAGCCTGTCCGCCTGCTAACGAGAGCCTTTCTGGTTAGCCTCATGTTAGTCCAAGGAAAGGAGAAAGTCATGAACGTAGAGGGGGCTTGGTACAACGAGCTAGGCTCGATGCTGGTCATCACTCAGGTCAGTAACGGAGTGATCTGGGGCAACTATATAACGGCCGTTTCCGCCACCGGCTGCGCCCAGGGGAGTTTCAATCTCGTCGGGACAACCGACACGGACAGCGGCGGGGAGGGGATCGCATTTTCCGTCTGCTGGCAAAACGATACTTCACAGTGCGCCTCTGTTACGGCGTGGTCGGGGCAAGCGCAAACGGTTGATGGTGAAGACCAGATCATCGCCTTTTGGCTCCTGACGGTTGAATCCGCGCCCGCCCAGGATTGGTATGCGACGCACGTCGGTCAGGACATCTTTACCAGGGCGCAGCCCTCGGCGGAGCAGATTGCGAGTAAGTCCAAAATCTTACGGCGCGCGCATCCATAGCAACAGACCTAAGCTGCCGCCGCTCAATCGCCAGACGGCGATATAACAACGCATTCAACCGGAGCGCGGGATAGCGTGGCTCTCACGAAACTTCCTCGCGGTCAGGGTGTGTGCTGTTCGCCCGCGCCCGGTTAACTTGGGCGTTAGAACTAACGGCGGCGGCACTGAGGCCGGGGGCGGCGCGGGGCTTGAAGTAGTCGAGCAAGGGTCTACACAGGTACACGCGTGCCGGCAAAGACCGGCGGGCCGCTCATCACGTCCGGCGACGCGGTAATAAGCTGCTTGTCCATGGCGCAATCGTAGACCACTTAGAACAGCGGCGGCAGCGCAGCCTATGTTTCAGCCCCGGCCGGGCGTGTGCTGCCCGGCCGGGGCTGTGGCTCGCGGGCCGTCGGGTGCGGCTTACGGCGCGATGGTTGAGCGTTGCGCGGCGACGAGCCACCAGCGCCCGCCCTGCCACGCCCAGGTCTGCGTGAAACGGGTGCGCGCGCCGTCCGCGTTGGTGGCCATGCCGGTCACGACGCCCGTCGCGCCGTAGGTGCGGACGTGAATCTCCGAGAAGACGAGCTTGCTGTTGTCCTGCGCGGCCATGGCTTTCAGCCGGTCGTCGCGGGTCAGCACCTTCCCGTCCAGGTCTGTGAAAGTGTAGTCGGGGGCGAAGAATTCGGCGACCTTCTTCGTGTCGTTGGCGTTGATGGCGGCGAAGTAGTCGTTGGCGACCTGCGTCAGCCCGGCCTTCGTGCCGGCGTGCTTGCCGCCCTGCTTAGCGTTCGGGCCGGCGGCGACCGTCGTCGCGCAGACGACGAGCAGCGCGGCTGCGATCAAGCTCTTCATAAGGGGGAGTCCTCCTCTAGTCAGACGGGTTGTGCGCCCGCGGCGTGCGACCGCCGCCGAGCGCGCGGCCATGCGAGGTACATCCGGCTTGCGTGGCGCGCACACTATCACACCGCCGCCCAGCCGCCAAGGCGGGCAAGGGCGGCAAAGACCGGACGAGAGGCTCGGCGGCCTTCACTCGTCCGGCTCTCTCTTTGCCAGCGCGTCACCTGGCTCGCTGTTGCCGCCGAGCAGCGGCAGGTGCTTGTACGACTCGATCATCAGCTTGACGTAGCTTTCGTCCGACAGCCGGTCGTCGTTTTTCAACTGCTGCGCGCCGATGATGCCGATGCCCAGCAAGCCGCCAATCATGACGAAGGAGACAATCGCCGCGGTTGTCCAGGAGACGCCGAAGACGCTCAGCATGATCATGGCGGCCACGATGGTAGCAACTACGACCACAAAATTGATTAGAGGGAACGACCCCGTCCGCCGGGGATTGTTCGGTTGCGTTGCGGCTGGCGTGTGCGGTTTGACCTGAAGGGCTTCGGGCATGGGTTGTGGAAATCTCCGCCTGTCCAGGTCGCGTTCGCGGCGTGCCATGCGGGCGCTCAACTCTTCGACGCCGTCGAGCAAGTCTCTGACCGGGAACTTCATTAACAATTCGGGGATGACGATCTCCGGTTCGTTCATCTGTTCGTGGACGAGCAGTTCCTGATAGGAGACCAACACGTGCGGAGCGCCGGGCACGGGGATCATCTGCTTGATGTCGATCTTGAAGTTGCTGTTGATTTCGTCAAAGGCGGAGCGAATGACGGCGAGGAAGGCGCGGCGGGTCTGTTCTTTGCCGATGATCGAGACGAAGATTTTGCGATCCACCAGATCGGCTTTGACCTTGGCCCGGTTCTCGCCGCTGTGCAGGAAGACGCCGTTCTTCCAGTAGTACTGCTTCGTGATGTACTGGTTCATGCGTACGATGAAGCGCGAGATGACGGCGTCGGGCAGCGTCTCGACGTAATGGTATTGAAACTTCAACGCGGTGGCGTCGTTCCAGGGGATGTCCAGTTCATTGTCGTGCAGGTGGCGCGGGATCAGGTAATGACCGGGCCGGTCTGTGAACTCGAAGCACAGCTCGAAATGCTGCATCACTCTGATCAACCGCTCGTGCGTGTGGGCCGGGTAATGGATGTGGGCGTCGGGCAGGCCGGACAGGATTTGGCCCACGTCTTTCAGATCGAACTGCCCCTGCGTTTTGACCAGTTGCGCCGAAGTCAGCAGCCCGTACACACCTTGCGTCACCCAGCGCGGATTGAGCACTTGCGTGTCGCCCGGAAAGCGTATCACCACGCCCAAGTCGTGGAGCAGCCCCAGTAGAGACTTCTGTAGGTCTTCGTCCCGCAAGCCCTCTTCGGCGCAGATGTCCAGGTACATCTCGACCGGGATGTAATCGGCGTGCATGCCTTTCAGCCGGCGTTTGATGGCGAGCCATTCGGGCGGCCAGATGTCGCGGACGTGTTTCAACTGTTCGACCTCGCGCGTGATCGCCGCGTGCAAGGCGGGAATGCCCTCGCCCGTCGCGCACGAGGTTTCGACGAAATCGCGTATGTTGTACTTGTCCTGCAACGCCTTGCGATCCAGGTTGAGCGGGCGCTGACCGTGCAACTGATCGATCTGGTTGACGACGACGATGACGGGCGAATCGCCGCCGAAACTCTCGATCAGTTTCAGCCAGTATTCGACGTTGCCGAGTTGGTCGCCTTTGCGCGCGTCCACCACCAGTAGGTAGAGGCTGCGCGTGGTCAGAAAGAACTGGTGCGTCGAGTGCTGAATCTCCTGCCCGCCGAAATCCCAGATGTTGAGTTTGACCGGCTCGCCTTCGCCCTTCAACTCGCTCTGGACGACCTTCATCTCGTCGTTGATCTCGACGCCGAGCGTGGTCTCTTTTCGCGGATTGAAAGGGCGGCCAAGTAACTGCTCGACCACCGAGCTTTTGCCCACCTTGCCGTCCCCGACCACCAACATCTTAGCCTCGTTCAACCGCTCCCCGCCCGTCATGCCCGCCAGCGCGGCAAAGATCGCCTTTACGTCAGACGGATCGGCTAACACTTCGGGCGGAATCGGCAGTTTGTTGCCGCGGAGGTTGAGGTATACGAGATTCGTTAGCTTCGTGATCTCCGGCGGCAGGCTCGTCAGTCGATTGTCGGCGAGGTGGAGGCGTTTGAGGTTCGGCAACTGCCCGATCACCGGCGGTAGGCTCGTCAGTTGATTGCCGGCGAGGTCGAGTTCGGTGAGCTTCGTCAGCTTCGCGATCTCCGGCGGCAGGCTCGTTAGTTGATTGTTGTTGAGGTAGAGGTGGGTAAGGTTCGGCAACTGCCCGATCACCGGCGGCAGGCTCGTCAGTTGATTGCCGGCGAGGTGGAGGATGGTGAGGTTCGGCAACTGCACGATCTCCCGCGGCAGGCTCGTCAGTCGATTGTAGGCGAGGTGGAGGTTCGTCCGACCTTCTTTTGCCGCGAGTTTGATGTATCGGAGAATTTCCGGTTTGTCGTACATGGCGTCCTCTTGGGCTGAGGTGGCGGTGGATACGGCGTCGGGGCGCGGGGTGATGATAGTCGTTTTTGGGGGAAAGACAAGAGTGGTGACGCGGGCGGGGCGTTGCTCCTGTGACGCCGTTAGCCTTAGCGATGGTGTTGTTAAGCTTAATTGCGCCGTCGCCAATGCCGGCGCTGCCGCCGTTGAGCCTAACGGCGCGGCCGTTGGGCTTAGCGGCGGCGTTGTTAAGGTTCACTGCGCGGCCGTGAGGCTTAGCGGCGGCGTTGTGAAGCTTAGCGGCACTGTCGTTAAGGTTAACGGAGGTGTCGTTAAGGTTAACGGAGGTGTCGTTAGGCTTAGCGGAGGTGTCGTTAGGTTCAACGGAGGTGTCGTTGAGCTTAACGGAGGCGTCGTTGAGCTTAGCGACACCTCCGCTAAGCCTAACGGTGGCGTCGTTAAGCTCAACGGCGGCGTCGTTAAGGTCAACGGTGGCGGCGTTGGGCTTGGTGAAAAAAGGGGTTGCGTGGGGGGAAGTTCAGCGTTACCATTGAGTTAACAGATTCACGGCGATTTTGACTCGCCAGACGTGGCCGCGTTGACGCCTCACTCCCTTGTCACCTTACTCTTTCGCCGCAGGGCGGAAAGGAGCACCTCCGATGACCATCAAGGGCGACTACATTCCCAGATCGGACGCCGAGTTCGATCTCTGGCTTAGGAACTTCACTACCACGCTCAATCAGGAGAAACACACGCTGAAACTGGCGGACGAAGACCTGTCGGTGCTCGAAGCGGCGCGGGCCGCGTGGGTCACAAAGTACAGCAACTGGACGACCAAACGGGGCGAGGCCGACGCCGCCCGACAGGCCAAGGACGACGCGCGGGAGGAGGTCGAGGCGGCGGTGCGCGCCCGCGTGCGGCTGATACAGGCGGACGATACCGTGCCCGACGCCACACGCCATGTGCTCGGTCTGCCCGTCCACTTGCAGACGCGGACGCCGACGCCCGCGCCCACCACGCGCCCCGTCGTGCAGGTGGACGCGGCGCAACGTCTGCGGCACACGATCAACTTTACGGACGAGGCGACGCCCAACTCGCGGCGCAAGCCCGACGGCGTGCGCGGCTGCGAAATCTGGGTCAAGGTCGGCGGCCCCGCGCCCGCAGACCCGGCCGAGTTGCGCTTCCTCGCGCTCGACTCCGCCACGCCTTACGTCGTCGAGTACGACGGCGCGGAGGCCGGCCAGGTCGCGCACTACATGGCCCGCTGGCTCTCGACGCGCGGCGAGCCAGGCCCCTGGAGCCAGACCGCCAGCGTGACCATCACCGGCTGAGCGCGGGGCGCGCGAGCAGTCCGTTAGTAGCCTGTCGCGGACGAACAGTTCAACACAGAGGCACGGAGGGCCACGGAGGACACAGAGAGTTTTTAACTGTGTCCTCCGTGGCCCTCCGTGCCTCCGTGTGAAACCGGCCGCGCGTTTCATTCCACCGCGCGGGGACTGTCGGACATGCCCTATAATGCGTTGACGCTACGTGACGCTGTATGTCTGAGCCGCTCATCTTCGGTGTGCCCGCGCCGCACGTCGCGTACACGTTGCGGCGGGCGGCGTACGTCGTCATCGTAGAGACGGGGCGGGTGGCGTTGGTCGCGGGGGCGCGGGGCTTTTTTCTGCCGGGCGGGGGCGCGTGGGCGGGCGAGAGGCCCGAAGCGACGGTCGGGCGCGAGGTGCGCGAGGAGTTGGCGCGCGGCATGCGGCGTCTGCGCCGGCTCGGCGCGGCCGTGCAATACTTCTACGCCGAACGGGACGCGACGCACTACGAGATGCACGCCGTCTTCTTCACTGGCGCGTTGACGGCCCGCCGGGCCGGTAACGCCGAGCACGAGTTGCTCTGGCTGCCGCCCGCGGAGGCGGCGCGGGTCTGCTATCACGAGTGCCACGCCTGGGCGGTGCGGCGCGCGTGCGCGGGTTGAAGAGAGAAGTCTATGCTTTCATTCAAACACGCGGGGGGGCGTTTCAATTATCGCACGGTGGGCGTCGTGGTCGAGCGCGAGCGCCTGTTGATTCACCGCGGGCCGGAGGATGATTACTGGGCGCTGCCGGGCGGGCGGGTCGAGTTCGGCGAGGCGGCCGGCGCGGCCCTCGGGCGCGAGTTTGAGGAAGAACTCGGTCTCGCGGTCGAAGTCGGGCGGCTGCTCTGGGTCGTCGAGAACTTCTTCACGTTCCAGGGCGTGCGCCATCACGAACTCAGCTTCTACTTCCACGTCGCGCTGCCCGCCGCCGCCCCCTTGCGCCGACGCGAACAGTACATCGGCGCGGGCGACGGCGTCCCACTCATCTTCCAATGGCATCCGGTCGCAGACCTCGAAGCCCTCCCGCTCTACCCCACCTTCCTCCGCACCGCCGTCAAGCACCTGCCCGCGCACGTCCGACACATCGTCCACGAGGACGCGGGCGTGGA
Source organism: Pyrinomonadaceae bacterium (assembly GCA_036389395.1). Lineage (GTDB taxonomy): Bacteria > Acidobacteriota > Blastocatellia > Pyrinomonadales > Pyrinomonadaceae > QHXQ01. The sequence goes on along the minus strand of DASVPY010000091.1, from coordinate 29,833 downwards.
CGCGACCTGAACGCCAACGCGACGAGCGCGCTGCATCAATGATGAACAACCACGAGCCGCTGTCCGCGGAGACGCCACAGGAGACGGCCGACAGGGTGGCCGAGACTTACTTCGGCGTGACGGACGAGGCGGCGCGGCGGCGCGCGGTGCGCCAACTGCTCGTCGCCGCGGTCGAGTGCTTCCTGATCGTGCCGCCGCTCTTTCAACTGCGCTTCGGCCAGGTCGGGCCGCTGGGCTGGGGCACGACGGTCTTCTTCTCCGTCTACTGCCTCCTCGCCGCCGTCGGCCTCTACTTCCGGCCGCGCACCGAGTACCACACGCCCGTCCGCCTGCGCGGCGGCTGGGCCGACCGCGTGGGTAGCTTCTGGCTGGTCGCTTGTGCCTTCGGCCCGTTCTTCGGCTGGGTCGTGACTTCGGGCGTTATCCCCATCACGCACGCTTCTTGGCCCTGGCTCTACGGGCTGCGCGTCCTGCTGGCGGCCGGCTTGCCCGTCGTCACGGCGCTGCCGCTCACGCGCTACGCCCGCGGGGCGTCCGCCTGGGTGGCGCTGCCGCTGCTGGTCTGCGTCACGCTGCTGCCGGTGTCGAGCGCGATGAACGTCAGCTTAGACCTGTGGGAAGGCCCCGTCACGCGCGCAGCCCAAGCAGACGGCCCCACGCAGCTCTACCTGAAGCACACCGAGCGGACGCTCGCGGCTGACCGCTGACAGTCTTTGCGTCCCTTCGCGGCCCTCTTTGCGCCCTTTGCGGTTAAGGCCGAAAACTCTAACCGCAAAGGGCGCGAAGGGACGCAAAGAAAATCACTCTAGTGGCCCGCGTCGGCGACGAGGGGCTTCTTGAGGACGGGGGCGGGCTTGGGCGTCTGCTTCTGATCTTGCGTGGCGGCGTCGGGCGCGGCGGGCTGGTAGATGTAGCCGTCGCGCGCGCGCACGGCCAGGTCGGGCTGGCGGACGCGCACGCGCAGGCGGCGGCGCTCGCCGGGCCGGCCCTTCTGCGCCGGGTAGTAGCCGAGGCTGTACTGGCGGCGCAACTCGTCGGCGATCTGGCTGAAGGCGCGGTCGAGGTCGCGCAGGTCGCGGCTCGCTTCGTAGTAGCGCCCGCCGGTCAACTCGGCCAACTCGTGCAGGTAACGCTCGCCGCGTGCGTAGTCTGCGCGGCTCGCGCCGCCGCCGCTCGTCGTCGTCGGGCCGCCGCCGATGACGGGAATAGGCAGAGGGATGCGACCCAGGATGCCGGGCAGGCGTGGGCCTGACGTTGAACCGCCGGAGGTGATGGCGGCCGCGGCGTCGTAGGTGTCGTAGCGGATCGGGTAGACGAGCGCGTCCAACTCTTCGGCCAGGGCGAGCGTGTCGTCGTAAGTGGCGTGGCTGCTCTGTGCGTCCACGCCGTCGGTGAAGAGCACGACGGCCTTGCGCCCCGACAGGGGCTTGAGGTGCTTGGTCATGACCTTCTCCAACGCGTCGTAGAGGTGCGTGCTCAGGCCGCGCCCCGTGCCGCGGATGGCCTTGCGTATGCGCTCGCGGTCGGTCGTCGGCTCGCACTTGACGGTCAGCCCGTGGGCGAAGGTGACGACCATGACCTGATCTTCGGGGCGCAGTTGCGCGACGAACGCCTCGGCGGCGTCCTTGATGCGGCCGAGCTTGCGCCAGACGGAACTGCTGGTGTCGAGCATGAGGACGACCGTGAACGGGCGCTCGACCGCCGCGAAGTAAGCGATCTTCTGCGGCACGCCGTCCTCGTACAACTCGAAGTCCTCCACGCGCAGGTCGGGCACGTAGCGCCCGCCGCGATCCATGACGCTCACGGGCACAGTCACCAGCGTCGTCTCGACGCGCACCAACTCGCCCGCGTCCACCTCCTCGCGCAGCGGCGTAGACGAGGCGGCGGGCTGATTCTCGCTGACGCGGCGGGCGCGCGTCTGCCCGGCGGCGGGCAGGGCGCAGACGAACAGACCGACTAAAAGCACGAGGCAAGCGGGCGGAAAGCGGTTCGGGCGCATAACTGTTGCTCCTCACGTGGCGGGCGGCTGCGCCTGTGTAGACGCGCCCGGCGGGCCGAGTGTTAACAACGCCACGCGGCTGGTGTCAAGCCTCCGTGCATCCTCTGTGCCCTCTGTGTCTCGGTGGTGAACGCCGCTGTGACCTCATTCACCACCAAGACACAGAGGACACAGAGGGGCACGGAGGGTTGAGCGATTTTCCACGTTGACGTATGGGCGCGTTGGCGCTGGCGCGGCGCGCTCAGGTAAGATGCCCGGCATGACTGCCCCCAAGGACGTGCCGCTCTGGCTGCTGCCCGTCGCCTACTTCATCCACGCCGTCGAGGAGTTCTTAGGCGGCGCTGGTCTCTCGCTCGCGCCCGCGCGGATGCGCGGCTTCAACCTGACGCCCGTGCAGTTCATCGTCATCAACGCCTTCGCGCTCGGGCTGCTCTGCTTCGGGCTGTGGATGGCGCGGCGGCGCGGCTTCCCGCACCTGCTCGTCGTCATCGTCTCGACGATCATGCTGGTCAACGGCCTGCTGCACGTACTGACCGCGCTGCGGACGAGCGCCTACACGCCCGGCCTCTACACCAGCCCGCTCGTCTTCATCCCGCTCGGCGCGTGGGCGCTCTGGCGCTTGCGCGGCGACATGCGCCCGGCGCGCTACCTCGTCGGCTTCCTCACGGGCGCGGGCGTACACGTCGTCATCTCGCTGCTCGCGCACAACGGCCGCAACTTGTTCGGGAAATAAGGGCGCAGGACGAGACGGCGGCGCGGGGCGACGACGCGGGAGCGGACTTCCCCGCCCCCTAACAACTTCAAGGCTGCTGCGTGTCGTAGCGGCGGCGGTAGTCTTCGCCGTCAATCTGGACGGTCTTGCACATCTCGTAGAGGCGGCTGCGCAGGCGCGCGCCGATGCGGTCTTCGAGCGTCTCGTCGGCCGGCGTGCGGCGCGTGTCGAGGTAGTTCGTCGTGAAGATGGTCAGCCGCCGGTCGTTGTAGCGCGTGCCGATGATCTGCATCATCGTGTCGCGCACCCAGTCGGTCGGCTTCGACGCGCCCAACTCGTCCAAGACCAAGACCTCGGCCTGGTAGACCGGCGCGAGCACCTTCAGCTCCGAAGTCTTCGAGACGGGGTTGTAGGAGTCCTGTATCTCCTTCAGGAGCGAGCCGAACTCGCAGAACAGGGCGGGCACGCCCTTCTCGACGAGGCCGCGCAGGATGGCGACGGCGAGGTGCGTCTTGCCGACGCCGACGGGGCCGTTCAGGAGCAGCCCGCGCTCGACCGCCGGGTACTCGCGCACGAGGCGGAACGAGTAGTTGAAGGCTTTCAGTTGCGAACCTTGGTTGGACGCGGGGAAGTAGTTGTGCAGCGAGCACTGGTCGTAGCGGCGCGGGATGCGCGCGGCTTCGAGCAGCTTGGCTTGCGTGTTCTGCTCGCGGCAGCGGCAGCGGCGCGCGCCCTTGCCGGCGACGATCTCCATGCCGCTGCCGTAGCAGTGCGGGCAAGGGGCGGGCGCTTCCGCCGCGGCGCGCGCGCCGTCGAAGGGGAGCGCGGGCGTCGCCGCGCCGGCCCGGTCGGGCACGGCACGCAGCGGCAGCTTTTTCGCGTTGTCGGACGACATCTAACTTGTAATGCTTAAAACTGACTGGCGCGTGACCGCTCGCAGGTAAGGCCGCTTGATCTTTCGTTGCCTCAAAATCATCGCTGAGTTCCGCGGGGCGAGCGGATTATAGCACTCGAAGCGCGAATTGCAAGACGCGTCTGCGCCGCCCCGCATCAAGCCCAACAAAGCCGCGCAAAACTTCAGTCGCGCGCTCGTTCGCCCCACAAAAACTGAGCTTCAGACCTGCTGCGGCGCGCCCGTGCGCAGGGCGTCGAGGATGCGGAAGGTGGCGCGCGTGGCGGCGCTCAACTCCGCCAAGGTGATCGGCGCGGGCGTGCCGGCGCGCACCATCGCGCAGAGGGCGCGCACCTCGGCCGCCTGGCCCTTGTCCTGCGCGCGCAGCTTGATCTGTTCCTCGCGCCCGCCCCGGTAGAGTTGCGCGCGGCGGAAGTCTTCGAGCACGAACGCGCGCCCGCCGCCGAAGAGTTCGACGCGCTCCTTCGGCAGCGCCGCGTCGCCTTCCGCCACGTAGGCAACCGTCCCGTTCGAGCCGTCGGCGAAGCGCACGGTGACGACGACCGAATCTTCGTCCACCACCTCGCGGCTGCGCGCCGCGACTGCTTCGGCGTAGACGCGCACCGGCGGCGCGCCCGTGAAGAACTGCATCAGGTCGAGGAAGTGGCAGACCTCGCCGACGATGCGCCCGCCGCCCGCGCGCGGGTCTTGCGTCCAGTGGTCGCGCGCGACGCGCCCCGCGTTGACGCGGTAGACGACCGAGAGCGGCGCGCGCACGTCCGCGAAGAACTCTCTGGCGCGCACCGCGAGCGGCGCGAAGCGGCGGTTGAAGCCGACGAACAGTTGCGCGCCCGTCTCCGCGGCGGCCGCCAACACGTCCTCTAATTCTTCGTCCGAGAGCGCGAGCGGTTTTTCGACGAAGACGTGGCGGCCGGCGCGCAGCGCGGCGGCCGCGAGCGGCGCGTGCGTGTCGTGCCGCGTGGCGATGACGACGAGGTTGACGCGTTCGTCGTTGATGACCTCTTCGGCCGCGGCGGCGCAGTTTTGAAAGCCGTATTGCGTGGCCGTGTCGCGCGCCGAGACGCCCGTGGCCGTCGCCAGCACTTGAAACTCCGCGCCCGCCGCGCGCAACTGCGGCAACAGAAACTTCCGCGCGTAACTCCCCGCGCCGATCAACCCCACGCGCACCGCGTCGGTCGCCGCAGTCGGTTGCACTTGCGTCGCAGTCGCGTCCGCGCGTTGCTCCTGCGTTGCGGCCAAGCGCGCATGCTCACCTTGCGCTCGTCCTGTCGCCGGCTCGCGCTCGTGCGGGTACGTGAGCAGCACGCCGAGGTGCGGCTCGCCGGACGTGCCGCCGATCAGTTCGTACGCGCGCTCGCCCTCTGCGACCGGGAAGCGGTGCGTGACGAGCGGCTCGACGCGGACGCTGCCCGCCGCGACCAGATCGAGGAAGGCCTCGATGTTGCGCGCCTCCGTCCAGCGCACGTAGGCGAACGGGTAGTCGTGCCCGCGCTCCTCGTACTCCGCGTCGTAACGGCCGGGCCCGTAAGACATCGAGACGCGCAAGGTCAGTTCGCGCTCGTAGAAGACCTCGCGCGGCACGTCCATCCCGACCAACCCGACGGCGACCACGCGCCCTTTCAAGCGCGAGATTTCGCCCGCCAGTTCAATCGGCTGGTTCGAGCGCGTCGCCGCCGTCACCAGCACGGCGTCCGCGCCGCGCCCGCGCGTCCATTCGCGCACGCGCCGCACGGCGTCCTCGTCCGGCCGGCAGCCGTCCGTCGCGCCGTGTGCTCTGGCGAGCGCGATACGCCGCTCGTCCAAATCAATGCCGAAGACGCGGCAGCCGTTCGCGCGCAGCAGTTGCACGGTCAACTGACCCAACAGCCCAAGCCCGACGACGACGACCGCCTCGCCCAAGGTCGGCTCGGCCAGACGCACCCCCTGCAACGCAATCGCGCCGAGCGTGCCGAACGCACCGGCCTCGAAGCCTACGCCTTCGGGCAATGGCACGCACAAGTTCTGCGGCACGGACAAGACCTCCGCGTGCGCCGCGTAAGGGTGGCCGGCGCACGCGACGCGTGCGCCGACGCGCAAGTTCGTCACCTCCGCGCCGAGGCTGACGACGACGCCCGCCGCGCTGTAGCCGAGCGGCGCGGCCGCGTCGAGCTTCGCGCGCACGGCGTTGTAGGTGTTCATCAGGCCTTCGGTCTGCGCCTTGCGCACGACCTGGCGCACGAGGTCTGGGCGCGCGCGCGCCTTGCCGAGCAGGCTCTTGCGCCCCAGCTCGACCTTCATGCGCTCCGTGCCCGCGCTGATGAGCGAGGCGGCGGTGCGCACGAGCACGCGCCCGCGCTGGGCGACGGGGGCGGGCACGTCGGCGACCGTCACCGCGCCCGTCTTCATGTCCTGTAGGATTTGTTTCATCACATCGCGCCGCACGGGCACAAGCACGCCTGCCGTGCGGCGCGTCAATAAGCTCGTATGAGGAGATCGAGCAGCAGGGCCAGACCGAAGAGGCAGACGAACGACAGCAGGACGATGTGCGGCCAGCGTAGGACATTGCGCCGGCAGGCCCGACAGTACGTGCCGAGCCGACGCAGAGGTCGCAGACAGTGCGGACACTTAGCCATTGAGGAGTGCTACCGGGGACTCGCCCCCAAGAATGCCACGACTGCAAACCGCCAGGCAAGCAGCCGCCCGCGCCGAGCGCCGCGCCGCCGTGTGCTATATTGCCGCCGAACGAGGACGCTTAAAACCTGGATGAGTGTGCTACAGGGACTCTTGAACAAGATCGGGCTGGCGCGCGAAGCGCCGCGCAGGCCGCCGCTGCGCGTGTTCCTCTTAGACGACGACACGCGCCGGCACGACTGGTTCGCGCGCCGCTTCGCGGGCGACCGGCTCGACATCGCCGTCGCGCCCGCCGAGGCCATCGAACTGCTGAGCGCGAACCACTACGACGCGCTCTTTCTCGATCACGACCTGCTGCCCGAACACTACCGCACGGCCGAGCCGACCGACGAGGAGCGCACCGGCTACGCCGTCGCCGCCTGGCTCGCCGCGCGCCCCGAAGTGCAGTCGGGCGCGACCGTCATCGTCCACACGCGCAACGCTGGCGGCGCGCTCAAGATGGTCAACCACCTGCGCGCCGCCGGCCGCCGCGCCGAGTACGTCCCCTGGACGCGCCTGCCCGAACAGATCAAAACCTACTGGCAGCGTTAAGCCCGCGCCGCGTCAAGGCTCGTCGCCACCTTCCGCAGCATCGGCCGCGGCGTGAGCAGCGCGCGCAAGCTGCGCCAGAGCCGGCGGGCCGTGTGCAGCCACGCACGACGACGGCGGCGCGCACCGCTCTGCGGCGGCCCGGCTTGCGCGGAGACTTGCGCCGGCTCGTCGGCAAACGTGAGCGGCTGTGCGATGCGTGTCAGCTCGCGCTCGGCGTCGAACGGCGCGCGGTGGAAGCGCGCGGCGGGCACTTGCATGTTGTAACGCCGGATGCGCTCGTTCAACTCCGCGACCCGCAGGCGAAACTCGCTCGCGGCCTTGCGCCAGCGCAACTCCGCGGGCCAGGCGTCGCGCCCCGCGGCGCGCGCGCGCTCGGCCCGCGCCCACGCGCGCCCCAACTCCACGCGCAGCCGTTCCGTCTCGGCCGCGATGTCTTTCTGCTCTTGAATCCAGGGCAGCGTGAAGCCGTTGTTGCGCAGGAGCCGGTAGCCCATCCGGTCGCTGGGGTCTTCAAACGGGTTCTCGTCGTCGAGCTTGAGCGGCTGGCCCTTGCCGGGCAGGTTGTCGAACGCGCCCTCGTCCATGCCGCGCTGAATCCGCTCGTCCGTCAGGCTGCGCCACTTGTCCATCGAGCACCTCCTTCTCAGGTGAACGCGTGCGGCCCATTCTAGCCCGCCGCGCGCCCGCGCCCAACTCGCCCCGCCGCCTGTGCTAAACTCGCAGGCCCGACGACCTCGTATGAAGGATTCACACACGAAGCGTATGAATCTTAGGACTCTTATGAACCTTACGAGCCGCGCGTTGCGCCTCTGTCTCGTGCCGGCGGTCGTGCTCGCCGCGGCGCGCGCGCAGGGGCAGAGCGTGGAGGAGGCGCGGGCGCTGCTCGCCAAGCCGCAGGTCGCGGCGGCGTTCGCCCACGTCGATCAGGAGCGCGAACACATCCTGCGCGAGTGGATCGCCGTCACGGAGATCAACGCGCCGTCGGGGCACGAGCGCGAGCGCGCCGCGCACGTCGAAAAACTGCTGCGCGGCTACAAGCTGGCGAGCGTCCGCTACGACGCGGCCGGCAACCTCGTCGCCGTGCGCAAGGGCACGGGCGGCGGCCCCAACGTCGTCTTCGACGCGCACCTCGACACGGTCTTCCAACCCGGCTTGCAGATCAAGGCGACCGTGCGCGGCGGGCGCGTCTACGCGCCCGGCATCGGCGACGACACGCGCAACATCGAAGCCCTGCTCGCCGCCATCCGCGCGCTCGACGCCGCGCAGGTGCAGACGCGCGGCGACCTCGTCTTCGTCTTCACGGTCGAGGAGGAGACGACGATGCGCGGCGCGAAAGCTTACGTGGACGAGAACAAGGGGCGCATTGACGCTTACGTGGCGCTCGACGGCGGCTACGAGACGTTCACCTACGGCGGCATCGGCATCAACTGGTATCGCCACCACTTCATCGGCCCCGGCGGGCACACGCGCTCGGCCACGCCGCCCTACTCGGCGACGCTGCCGCTGGCGCGCGCCATCGCGCGCATCTACGAACTGCCCGTGCCGCGCGACCCGTCGTCGAACCTGAACATAGGGATGCTCGGCGGCGCGGAGGTCGTGAACGCTAAAGCGTCCGACGCCTGGTTCACGGTTGACCTGCGCTCGACGAGCGCCGACGTGATCGCCGATCTCGAACGGCGCATCGCGGTCATCCTGCAAGAAGAGGCGGAGCGCGCGGGCGTGACGGTCAAGACCGACGTGATCTCGGCGTCGCCGCCGGCGCAGTTGCCGGGCAACCGCGAGTCGGCGCTGGTGCGCACGGCGGAGGCCGTGCACCGGGCCATGGGCTTCGACGCGCGCCCGACCATCACGGGATCGAACAATTCGAGCGCGGCGCTGCGCGCGGGCGTCCACTCGATCTCGACCGGCGCGGGCCCCTGCGACGACGCACACGCCGTCACCGAGAACTGCGAGATCGAGCCGTTCTACAAGGGCACGAAGAAGATCGTGCTGCTCGCCGTGGCGCTCGCGCAGTTGGACGAGAGACCCTGAGCGGGTCGGGCTTGTCAACGCGCGTCGGGCTGCGGGCGCGTCTCGCCGCGCAGTTGGCCGTCGGCCTTGGGCACGCGCTCGGCGGCGTAGGTGATCTCGGAGTTGAGTTCGCCGCCGATGAGCACGGCCGCGCCCGTGAAGTAGAACCAGAGCATGAGGACGATGACCGCGCCGAGCGAGCCGTAGGTGGCGCTGTAGGAGTCGAAGTAATGCAGGTAGAGGCGGAAGCCGAAGCTGACCAGCAGCCAGAGCAGCACCGCCAGCACCGAGCCGGGCGTGATCCAGGCCCAGCGCCGCCGCGCCTTCAGGTCGGGCGCGACGTAGTAGATGAGCGCGAAGGCGAGCAGCACGAACAAGAGCACGAGCGGCCACTGCAAGACCTTCCACGTCAACGTGAACACGCGCCCGTACATCATGTGCGCCGCGATCAGGTCGGCGATGCGCCCGCCGAACAGCACCAGCACCAGCGCCGACAGGATCATGACCGACAGCCCGATGGTCAGCCCGACGGCCAGCAGCCGCACCTTCCACCAGGGGCGCGTCTCCTTCACCTCGTAGGCCACGTTGAGCGCGTCGCAGATCGCGCCCATGCCGTTCGACGCCGCCCAGAGCGTCGCCAGCAGCCCGAACGAGAGCTTGCCGCCGCCCGTCTCCTTACTCACCTCGTTGACCGTCGTGTTGATGAGATCGCTCGCCTGCGCGGGCACGACCGTGCCGAGGTAGCGCAACAACTCGCCACGCAACTCCGTGCCGGCCTGCGCGAAGTAGCCGAGGAGCGAAGTTAGAAAAAGGAGCAGCGGGAAGAGCGCGAGCAGGAAGTAGTAGGAGAGCTGCGCGGCGCGGCCCATGATGTCGTCGTCCATCGTTTCCGACAGGACGCGCTTGGCGAGCCGCCGCCACGTCAACCCGCCGAATTGCCACAACGAAGCCGGCATCGTGCTTAAAAAAGTTCAAAGTTCAAAGTTCAAGGTTCAAGGTTGTCTCAGTCATTCAACCTTGAACCTTGAACTTTGAACTTTGAACTCATCTCCCCTTGAACCTTGAACCTTGAACCTACCGCACCATCGTGCCGGTGCGCGACCAGCGCGTGTTCTTTAAGAAGTCGGAGAGGAAGAAGCCGGTCGAGGGCGCGCTCTCGTCGAACGACCAGTAGACGAACAGGGCGCGGCCGATGATCAGGTCGCGCGGGACGAAGCCCCAGAAGCGGCTGTCGGCGCTGTTGTCGCGGTTGTCGCCCATGACGAAGTAGGTGTCGGCCGGGACGGTGATGACGTGACTCGTGCGGAAGAGGGGGTAGTCGTCCACGTCGCCGCCGCGCGCGGCCAGGCGGCGCGTCTGCGCGCTCCAGTAGACGGTGTACGGCCCCTCACCCTGCGCCGGCGGCTCGGCTTCGAGTTGCAGCGGCGCGTCGGACTCGCGCACGTCGCGCGTGTAGGGGTTGTCGGGGTGGTTCTCGGCCGTGACGATGTGCTCGCCGAGCGGCAGCCCGTTGACGACGACGCGCGTGCCCTGAATCTCGATCTTGTCGCCCGGCAGCCCGATGACGCGCTTGACGTAGTTGGTGATGTAAGGCGTGTTGTTCACCTCGTTCTGCTCGGCGATGGGCACGCCGGAGAGTTGGTTGCCGGGGTACTTGAAGACGATGATGTCGCCGCGGCGGATGTCGCGCTGGGGCAGGAACCAGTAGTGCGTGCCGGGCGCGAAGATGAACTTGTTGACGAGCAGGTGGTCGCCGATCAGGATGGTGTTCTGCATCGAGCCGGTCGGCACTTTGACGGCCTGCACGACGAACGTCATGCCGAACAGGGCCATGACGGCCGTGACGACCAGCGACTCGAAGTACTCGCGCCAGACCGTGCGCGGCGGCCCCGGCACAGCGGCGGGGTCGGGTTTCGCGTCCGCCGCCTGGCGCTCGGCGCGCGCCGCCTTCTCGCCCGCGCCGTTCGAGCTGGCGGGCGCAGTCTCGACCGGCGGCTCCGCGATGACAGTGGCTTTAGAATTATTACCCATACTCTCTGCATCGTAGTGGCGCGCGCGCGCGCCGGTCAAGTGGGAACGGGGAGCGGGGAGGAGGAGTCAAGAGCCAGAAGCCGGGAGTCAGAATGAATAGCCGGACTCTCTTCCTCGTGCCGCCGCCTGTCTGCTCTCAACATTTGGTGGCCGGTTTCTAACTTCTGGCTTCAGGCTTCTGACTCCTGGCTTCTTCCCTCCTCACTTTCAGACTGTTCCTCTCCGGCTTCCGTCTCTAGCTCGGCGAGGGCGCGGCAGGCGGCGTCCATCTCGGCGGCTTTGATGGTGGCCCCTTGGCCGCGTGTGGCGTGGCGACCCCAGCGCACCTCGACGTGGAAGGTGCGGCTGTGGGGCGGCCCCTCGGTCTCGACCAGGTGGTAGGCGGGCGTGAGTCGCACACGCGCCTGCACGCGCTCTTGCAGGAGCGTCTTGTAGTCGGCGGCGGCGGCCGATTCGGGGCTGGCCTCGTCCAACTCGGCGGCGAGCGCGCGCAGGACGAAGGCGGTCGCGGCCTCGTAGCCGCCGTCGAGGTAGATGGCGGCGAGCACGGCCTCGAACGAGTCGGCGAGCAGCGCGCGCTTGCGCCGCCCGCCGGTCTTCTCTTCGCCGCGCCCGACGCGCAGGTACTCGCCCAGGCCCAGCGCGCGCCCCACGCGCGCGAGCGTCGTCGTGCTGACGAGCCGGTGCTTCATGCGCGAGAGATCGCCTTCGGTGAGATCGGGGTGGACGGCGAAGAGTTGGTGCGCGACGATGAGACCGAGCACCGAGTCGCCGACGAACTCCAACGCCTCGTTGTGCAGTTGGCGCACCTGATCCTCTTCGCCGGGTCTGACCTGCTCGTGCGCCCAGGAGCGGTGCGACAGCGCGCGCTCAAGCCACGCCCGCTCCACGAACTCGTAGCCGAGCGCCGCTTCGAGCGCGGCTAGGTCGGGCGTGCCGTCGTCGGTCGCCGCCGCGGACGCGGCGTCTGTGTCTGCTTGTTCCGGTTCCGTCACCTCGGCGGATTGTAGCAGACGCGCGCGCATCGGCGGGAAGAGACTTGGAAGGGCGGGGGGAGGAAGAAGACAGGAGCCAGGAGTCAGGAGTCAGTATGAAGACGAGCGCCCGCGCCGCTTCTTCCGGCTTCTGTCTCCTGTCTCCTGTCTCCCTCCTCCCTTCTAAGGCGTGGCCGGTTCGGGCAGGGGGCGGTTGACGACGTTGCCGAGCAGTTCGTTGAGACCGTCGGTCGAGCCGTCGTGGCGCGACTTGTAAAGCTCGGTCAACTCCTGCTGCCAGCGTGCGCGCGTGGCGTTGTACTGCGGATCGTTCTGGCTCAGGGCGACGGCGCGCGCGTAGGCGTCTATGAGCCGGTCGAGCGCCGGGTAGATTCTGGCGAGCGCGGCCTGGCTTTCGGGCGTCGCCTCCTTGCCCGCGAAGCGCGCCGTGAAGTCGCGCGCCAGCGGCTCGTACTCGCTCTTGGCGTAGGCGGCGGCGAGGCGCGCGTAGAGCGTCGGCGTGCGCCCGACGGCGCTCTCGGCGCGGGCCGCGCGGCGCAGGTAACTGATCGCTTCGGCGGGCGCGTCTTTCAAGATCAGATCGCCGACGACGAAGTTGAGATAGCCGGCGGCGTCGGCCGGGCCGGCGTAGGGTCGCCAGTCGGCGGCCGGCGGGTCGGCGTCGAGCCGTTCGAGCGCGCGGCGCGCGAGCGCGAGGGCGGCGGCGCGCACCGCCTCGTCGCCCGCGCCCGTCGCGAGGTAGGCGGCCGAGGCCAGCTCGACGAGCGCCTTCGGGTTCTCCGGCTCGTCGCGCAAGACCTCCTGCCCGACCTTGTAGGCCGCGCCGTAGTTCTTCTCGCCGTAGAGCAGATGCGCGAAGCTCACCTTGCGCGCGAGCCGCTCGTAGGCCGTGACCCACGGGCGCACGTAAGCCGCGTACTCGTCTTCCGGGTACTGCGCCAGGTACTCCTTGCCCGCCTCGTAGGCGGCGCGCTGGTTGGCGCGTATGTTCACGCGCCAGCGTTCGTAGAGACTGGCCTGCGCGTCGGTGATCTGGCGCGGCGACGCGGGCGGCTGCCCTTGCGCGCGCGCGCGCGGCGCGCAACACAGGAGCAGCAGCGCGCACAGGCAGCAGGCGAGTTGTAGTTGACGGCGGCGGCGGGCGAAGGGCGACGACTGTGTGCGTGACGACATGACGGCGCGCTGGCGGCGTGTGCTGTTCGGGCGCTTAACGGCAAACGCCGGCCGCGTCGCTCAAGAGGACGACACGGCCGGCGCTCAACTCAGACGAAGATCGTTTGCGGGCCACTCGGTTACGGGCGTGCGGGCGGCCGGGGCTTCGCGGTGGTCTGCGCCGGCTTGGCGGCCGTCGTCGGGTCGGTCGCGGGCTTGCCGGTCGCGTCGGTCGGCGGCTTGGTCGTGCCGTCGCCGTTGGTCGCGGCCGGCGCGGCCGGGACGCTGGTGACCGGCGTCGTGATGAGCAGCGGCTTGGTCGTGATCGTCGCCAGCATCTCGGCCAGGCCGGCGTCCGAGCCTTCGTGGCGCGACTTGTACAGCTCAGTCACCTTCTGCTTCCAGGCCGCCTTGTCGGCCGTCTCGCCCTTCGTGTAGGCGATGGCGCGGGCGTAGGCGTCAATGACGCGGTCAACGATCAGGTTGATGTTGGCGAGCGCGACGCGGCTCTCGTCCGACTCGACCGTGTACTTCTTCTGGTAGTCCTCGTAGGCCTTGGCGTACTCCTTCTCGTAGGCGTAAGCCAGGTAGGAGTAGGTGGTCGGCTCCTGCTTGGCCGCGCTGTTGCCCTGCGCGACCTTGACGAGGTGCTTGACGGCCTCGTCCGGGTTGTCCTTCAGGTTCAGCGCGCCCAGTTCGTAGATCAAGAAACTCTGGGCGGCGTCGCGGTCGGTGTACGGGACGTAGCTGTCGGCGGTCTTGCCGCTCTCAAGCAACTGCGCCGCGCGCTGGACGAGACTGATCGCCTCGGCCCGCGCCGTGGTGTTGTCCTTGTTGGCCGGCAGGATGGCGAAGTTGTAGCCCGCCCAAGACATGAGGAGGGCCGTCTTCACGTCGTCGGGGCGGGTCGCCTGTATCTGCTTGCCGAGCGAGATGGCGTCGGCCCAACGCTTATCGTTGAAGGCCTTGAGGAAGTCCACTTCGAGCACCGCCTTGTCGTAGGCGGCGATGAACTTCTGGACGGCGGTGGTGTACTGGTCGGGGCAACTGGCGGCGTACTTGCCGGCGTACTCTTTCGCCACGTCGTAAGCCTGCTTCTGCGCGGCGGGGTCGGGCTGCCCCTTGGCGTCCTTCTTACCCTTGAGTTCGTAATACTTGGTGTAGAGATCGGTGCGCGCCTGCTCGGTGCAAGGGCCTTGCGCGGCGGCGGCGGCGTCTTGCGCGAACGCCGGCAGCGCGAACGCGCACGCGAGCGCCGCCAGGCTGAGGAGTCTTAGTGTGGTCTTCATCGGTCGTAATCCCTCCAAGCGATCTTCGTCGGCGATATTTTTGGGCGCGCGACCTCTGTGGCATCGCGTGTCCCTCAGATGCGGGGGCGGAGAGCGTAGTTGCCGCTCAGATTGGGCGCGGCGTACCGTTTGCCGTCACTCCGCGGGGGCGTTGGTTCGTAACATGGCTTGTGGCTTATTCGTTGCTCGGCAACGCGATGCGCCGTGATACTGCAACAGGCGGCGGAACAGTGTCAAGTTGCAAGCCCACACCCCGCGCCCCGCCGCCGACACGCCCGGCTGGACGTTAAAGACACCGCGCCGCGCGCTTTGTTCCACGGGCGTGGACGCAAGCGCGCGGCGCGTTGAGCTATTCGTGTTGCAAGCGCGCGACGAAGCTATTGCGGCTCGTTCGGGTTGACGCGGCGCGGGCGCGACTCGCCGGGGGCGGGCTGCCCCTTGGCGGGCGTCGGCGCGGGCTTCGCGGCGGCCGGGCGCGGCGCGATGCTGGCCGGCTTCGTGCCCGACCCGACGGTCGCGGGCTGCGCTGGGCGCAGCACCGGCTTCAGACCGTTGTTGGCGGGCGCTGTGGCGTTGTTGTCCGTCGCGTCGTCGGTCGGCACTTCGCCGGCCGCCTCTTCGGCGGCGGCGGCGGCGCGCTCCTCCGCGTCCTCTTCGCTGGCGGCGGCGGCCGTGGCGGCGTCCACCTTCGGGCGCGGCTGGAGCACGTCGGGCGTCAGGTTGAAGGGCGGCATGTTGCCGCGCTTGCCGAAGCGGTAGGCGAGCGCCTTGTAGACCTGCCCGGCGATGGCGACAGGGACGTGCTGGCGCGCGTCGGGGCCGCGCCCGACGACGGCGATGGCGAGCTGCGGGTCTTCCACGGGGCCGTAAGAGGTGAACAGGCCGACCCAGCCGTTCTGCTGGATGCAGGTGCCGGTCTTGCCGGCGATGGTCTCGCTCGCGTCGTAAGCCTTGCGCCCCGTGCCGTAGTTGACGACCGCGACCATGCCGGTCAGCATCCGCCGCAACACGTCCTGCGGGATGCTCAACTGGCGGCGGACTTCGGGTCGGAACTTCGCGTCCTCTTCGGGCGTGCGCGGCAGGTGCGGCGTCAAGAGCGTCCCGCCGTTGGCGAAGACGGAGACGAGCGTGGCGAGTTGCACGGGCGTGACCTCGAAGTCGTCGCCGTGCGATCCCATGTGGTTGACGGCGTAGCCCTCTTTGAAGAGCGGCACGCGGCCCGCGTACTCGTTCGCGTGGTTGATGCCGCTGCGCTCGCCGAGGCCCAGTTGGCGCGCGTAGGAGACCATGCGGTCGAAGCCGACCTTCCCGGAGACGTTCTGGAAGTAGCCGTTATTCGAGTAGGCCAGGGCGTCCGTCAGGTCGAGCCGGTTGCTGCCGTAGGAGACGAACGACGCCTCCTGGAGCGGGTTGATCGCGCCCTCGCTCAAACCGGCCAGCCCCGTGATGAGCTTCATCGTCGAGCACGGCTTGAAGCCGCGCCGCACGCCCCACTCCTGATTCACCACCGTGTAGACGCGCCCCGTCTTCGGGTTCATCACGACGATGGACGCGATGTGATTGCCCAAGGCGTTCAAGGCCGCGCGCCGGACTTCCGGGTCTTCGCCGGTCGGGTCGTCGTTTCTGACGTTGGTCGCCACCTCGTCGCGCAAGGCTTGCAGCGCGGCGCGCGCGCGGGCGATGGCCGCGAGCCGGGCCAACTCGGCCCGCCGCCGCGCCTCGGCCTCGCGCCGGGCCTGTTCCAGACGCTCGCGGCGCGAGAGCCTGCGCCCGCCGCGGCGCGTGTCGCGCGCGGCCGTGGCGCGCTCGGCGCGTTCGCGCTTGCGCCGCTCGGCACGCGTCTCGCGCGCCGGGGCCTTCTCCTTCCCCGTCTTGGCCGTGCGCCCGCGCTCGGCGCGCTGGCTGCCGCGGCCGCCGCGCGCCTTCTCGGCGCGGGCGGACTTCGCGGGCTTGGCGGATGCTTTGGTTTTACGGGCGGCGTGGGCGGCCGCGGGGAGGGCCAGGGCTAAGGCGAGGAGAAGCAGCGTCGGGACGATTCGGGTTCGCGTCATTCGTTCTTGACCTCTCGTAAAGCAAGGGGAAAGAGGCGCGCGCCCGACGATGAGGCGCGCACGATCTGTCCGAACTCAACAGCAACACGGCCCGTTAAGGCCGCGCCGACAAGGGCGGATGGAAACGGCTCGGACGACGAGTTCGGTCTCAAGCCGTAAGACGGCTGCCACCGGACTCGCGGTTCAAACTATCTGACCTACTCGTACTGGAAAAAGGAGAGACGGCAACTTCAATGTCTCCGGGGGGTTTGCGCGGGAGACGGGCCGACTATAACATCTGAGCGCGCCCCCGGCAACAATTAACTTTAACTGCGCCGCCGCGCCCCGTTGACGCCCTTCGACTTAAGATGCGGCCGACGCGCGCCGCGACTAGCGCCCCGACGAGATGCCAACGCGCCACCTGTTCAGCAGTTTCCGCGTCCGCCTGCTCCTGGTGCTGGCGCTCCTGCTCGTCACCACGCTCGGCGTGCAGTTCTACCTGAACCGCCGCGCCGAGCAGCGCGTGGCGCGCACCGTCGCCGAGCAGGAGCAGGCGCTCGCCGCCGGCATCTCGCTCGCCGTCCAGAGCCTCTCGACCGCGCGCATGAAAGACCTCGACGGCGGCCGCTTCCTCGCGCGCGAGCGCGCCGCCGGGCGCGTCACCAACATCCTGATCCTCAAGGACGAGGGCGGCGAAATGCCCAACCGGCTCGACGGCGGCGACCCGATTGACGACAGCCTCGACCCGGACTACAACCCAGAGCAGTTGGACGACGGCACGATCCGCTACGTCCGTCTGGCGCAGGTCGCCCTGCCGCGCTTGGTGAACCCGGAGGAGGAGGCCGCGAGCGCCCAGCCCGTCGCGGGCGAGCCGCGCGCCTTCGTCATCCCGACGCAGACCAGCCGCGGGCGCTACTACATCGTCGTCGCGCTCGGCACGGGCCAACTCGCCGCGCACGACCCGTCGTGGGCCGACGTGAGTCCCCTGCTGCCGACGCTCTCCGTCCTGCTGCTCGCAACGCTCGCCACGAGCTTCCTCGTCTGGCGCTTCACGCGCCCGATCCAGGAGTTGTCGAGCGCGGCCCGGCGCGTCGCCGCGGGCGACTTCGACTTCCGCGTGCCCGCCGCCAGTCGCACCGACGAGATGGGCGCGCTCGCGCGCGTCTTCAACGAGATGATCGCGCAACTCGGCCGCCTGCGCGACCTCGAAGCGCAACTGCACCAGGCGGAGCGCTCGGCCGTGGTCGGCCGCCTCGCCTCGGCCATCGCGCACGAGGTGCGCAACCCGCTCAACTTCATCAACCTCACGCTCGACCACCTGCGCACCAAGCTCGCGCCCGCCGACCCGGAGAAGCGCGCGGTCGTCGAGCGCCTGACCGCGCAGCTCAAGGTCGAAGTCCAGCGCATCAACGCGCGCATCTCCGAGTTCTTGAGTTACACGCGCCCGGCGCGCTTGGAGTTGCGCCCGCTCGACCTGCGCGCGACGCTCGCCGACGCGCTCACGCTCGTCGAGGCGCAGGCGGCCGAGAGCGGCATCGAGGCGCGGCTCGAAGCCGAGGCGGGCGTGCCGCCCGTGCCCGGCGACGAGGATTCTTTACGTTCGCTCTTCACAAACCTTATCATTAACGGCGTGCAGGCGATGGAGGGCGACGGCGCGGGCGGGCGCTTGACGGTCAGGCTCGCGCGCGACGAAGCGCCGGGGCGCGTCCGCGTCGAGGTCTCGGACACGGGGCGCGGCATCGCGCCCGAAAACCTCCCGCACGTCTTCGAGCCGTACTTCTCGACCAAGGAGACGGGCACGGGCCTCGGTCTCGCCATCGTCAAGAAGGCGGTCGAAGACCACGGCGGCACGATCACCGTCCGCAGCCAACCCGGCGCGGGCACGACGTTCACGATCACACTACCGATGGAAAGGAGGGCTGAGGGATGAGGGCTGAGGGATGAACAGGAAGACCGCTCAACGCGAGCGATCATCTCTTCAGCCCTCAGCCCTCAGCCCTCAGCCCTATCGCTTATGGCGCGCAACAGCATACTCGTGGTGGACGACGAGAAGTCGCAGCGGGAAATATTGGAGATGATCCTGGCGGGCGAGGGCTACGACGTGACGCCGGCCGCGTCGGGCGAGGCGGCGCTGCGCTTGGCCAAGGAGCGGCGCTTCGATCTCGCGCTCACCGATCTGAAGATGACCGGCATGGACGGCATCGAGCTGCTGCAAAAGCTGCTGACGATGGACTCGTCCATCATCGTCATCCTGCTCACCGCGCACGGCTCGATTGACTCGGCCAAAGAGGCCTTGCGGCGCGGCGCGTTCGACTACCTTGAGAAGCCCTACGACCGCGAGACGCTGCTTGAGACGATCCGCCGCGCGCTGGGCCGGCTCGACGTGCTCGACATGGAGATCGTCTCGGCGTCGCCGGAGATGGAGGCCGTCAAGAAGATGATCCTCAAGGTCGCGCGCTCAAGCTCGACCGTCTTGATCCGCGGCGAGTCGGGCACGGGCAAGGAACTGATCGCGCGCGCGATCCACAACCAAAGCCCGCGCGCCACCGAGATGTTCCAGGCCGTCAACTGCGCCGCGATCAACGAGAACCTGTTGGAGTCCGAGTTGTTCGGCCACGAGCGCGGCTCGTTCACCGGCGCGCACGCCGAGAAGAAAGGTCTCTTTGAAGTCGCCGACCGCGGCACGCTGTTCCTCGACGAGATCGGCGAGTTGGACATCTCGATGCAGGCGAAGCTGCTGCGCGCCTTGCAGGAGCGCGAGATTCGGCGCGTCGGCGGCACGCGCCCGATCAAGGTGGACGTGCGCGTCGTCGCCGCCACCAACCGCGACCTGCGCGCGATGGTCGCCGACGGCCGCTTCCGCGACGATCTCTATTACCGCATCAACGTCCTCTCGATTGACGTGCCGCCTCTGCGCGAGCGGCGCGACGACATCCCCGTGCTCATAGACTTCTTCCTGAAGAAGCACACGCGCAACACGTCGCGGCTCATTCGCGGTCTCACGCCGGACGCGCGCGCCGTCATGCTCGACTACGCGTGGCCGGGCAACGTGCGCCAGTTGGAGTCGGCCATCGAGCGCGCGATCCTGCTGGCGGAGAACGATCTGATCACGGTCGAGGACTTGCCGCTGGAAGTGCGGCAGGAGGCGCGGCCGGGCGGCGAGGGCGGCTTCAAGCTGCCGCCGCAGGGCATCTCGTTCGAGGAGTTCGAGCGCAACCTGATCGAGCAGGCGATGGAGCGCACCGACTACAACATCACCAAGGCGGCCAAACTTCTCGGCCTCACGTTTCGTACCTTGCAATACCGCTTGGAGAAGTTCGGCATCAAGCGGCCCGACCGCAAGCACGCAGGCGAAGAGGAGGAAGAGGAAAGCTGAGCGCCGCGCGAATAAGCGCCGCCGGCCGGCGCGGCCACCCGGCGGCGGCCTCAGCCTGTACTCCCGCGTTATGGACTTGATTCAGGTGCTCGGCACGGCCTTGGGCGCGGCGTGGACTTCGGGCATTAACCTGTACGCCACGGTCGCGGCGCTCGGCCTGTTGCAACACTTCCACCTCGTCGGGCGGCTGCCGGGCGGGCTGGACGCGCTCGACAACCCTTGGATCATCGGCGTCGCCTGCGCGCTCTACCTCGTCGAGTTCGTCGCCGACAAAGTGCCTTACGTGGATTCGGTCTGGGACGTGGTGCATACGTTCATACGCGTGCCGGCGGGCGCGGCCCTGGCGCTCGCCGCGACGACCGAGTTGCACCCGACGGTGCGCGTCCTCGCGGTGCTCCTCGGCGGCACGCTCGCCCTGTCCGCCCACGGCACGAAGGCCACACTGCGGGCCGCCGCCAACACCAGCCCGGAGCCGTTGACCAACTGGCTGCTCTCGCTCGGCGAAGACGTGTTGGCCGTCGGCGCGGTCGTCCTCGCCGTGCTGTACCCGTTGGCGCTCCTGTTCGTGCTCGCGGCGTTCGTGCTGCTGCTCGTCTGGCTGCTGCCGAAAGTGCTGCGCGGCTTGCGCCGCCTCTTCGCGGGCGCGCGCCAACTGCTCGCCGGGCGACCCGTCTCCCGCCAGCATACTTGAAGCGCACGCCGCGCCACGCGAGCAGGATGACAGACCAGCAAACTGAAGCCCCAGGAACAAAGTGAAACTCAGACTAAAACTCGTCTTCGGACTAACGCTCGTCTGCGGCCTCGCCGCCTGCGCCGGCAACACGCCGCCCGGCGCGCCCGCGCAAACGACGAACACGCCAGTCGCCGCCAACACGCCGGCCGCCCCGACGGAGAAGCCGACGCCCGCGCAGATCGTGCGCGCGCAGGCCGACGCCGTGACCGTCAAGGCCGGCGCGAGTGCCGAGGCGCAGGTGCGCGTGCGGATCGAGCCGGGCTACCACGTCAACGCCAACCCCGCGACCTTCTCTTACCTGCACGCCACGGAGCTTAAGGTGCAGCCCGACGCCGGTCTCACGCCGGGCAAGCCCGCGTACCCGCCGGCCGTCCAGCGCACGTTCCAGTTCGAGAAGCGCCCGCTCGCCGTCTACGAAGGCGAGGCCACGATCCGCCTGCCCTTGCGCGCCGCCGCCAACGCGCCGAAGGGCGCGCACACACTGCGCGCGCAAGTCCACGTGCAAGCCTGCGACGAGGAGCGCTGCTTCCCGCCCACAGACATCGCCGCCGACATCCCCGTCACGATCAACTGAACACGTCGTGTCGCACTCAACCGAAACGCCTGTGCCCGACCCAAGACCAGCGGCCGCGAACGCCCCCGACGCTGACACGCCCGCGCCCGCACAGCCGACCGAGCACGCCGCGCCGGGCGCGAACACTTACGCGCTGGTCGGCGTAAAGCACCTGTGGAGCGTCGCCGCCGCGCTGTGTCTCGTCGCGGCCGCCGTGCTCGCCTGGCGCGGACACTACGACGCGACGTTCGTCACGGCCACGCTCGGCGTCGTCGCGTGGTTTCTGGATCAGCGCGGGCTGTTCCGCGCGCGCGTCAACGCCGAGATCGAACGGGAAGAAGGAGCAGAGGTTGATGAGGAAGTTGAGTAGTGGAGTTCGCGCCGTCGCGCTCGCCCTTTTATGCGTGTCGGTGTTGAGCGCGCCGGCCCGCGCGGCGCGACCGGCGGCGGACGAGGCGGAGGTGCGCGGCGCGGTCGAGCGTGCGTTCGAGCAGTTGCGGCGCGGCGAGTACGAGGCGCTCTACGACGCGCTGCCCACCGCGTCGCAGCGCCGCCTGCCGCGCGAACGCTTCGTGAGCGGGCTAGAGCAGACGCGCAACTTCTACGAGTTGCAGCGCCTTGAGATCAACGCGGTGCACGTCGCGGACGAGCTGGCCGTGGCGGACACGACCGTCTACGCGCGCGCCCGCATGCCGTTCGAGGCCGAGGGCAAGATCGTCGCGCGCCAGTACCTCGTGCGCGAGGGCGGGCGCTGGCGCGTCACCACGGGCGACCGCGCCGCCGTCACGCCGCTGCTCGCCGCCAACCCCGCCCTCGCCAAACGCTACCCGCCCACACAGCCCCGCCTCTACGTCAAACGCGACGGCCGCTGGGTGGACGCCCGCACCGTCTTCAACAACAAGCGCCGCCCGGCGGGTTAGTATTGCGGCAAACCGGATCGGCGGACGTGAAAGAATTACGATTGAGGGATCAGCCGGAACGATTCGTTAGCCGTCGCGGCTAGCCCTAGCGGGCCATTTTTCCTGCTGAGCCTTCTCAACAAAATCGAGGAACGCCGGATATGATTCAAACTCTTTCCTGAGGTCCTGCCACGCATCTTTGATGAGCTTCGATTGCAACATACGTTTAAGCTCGTGCTCCCAGATTTTCCAAACCTCATCGTCAAGATATTTCGACCGCCACATATAATATTCTTCCGATGACAGGTTGAGATACTTGAGGACGCACAGCCTCAGTTGATCGCTCTCAGGGGGAGGGTTATTAATGTCGAATCTCAGGTGAAAATCGGGGAATGATTCCATGATGCGTTCATACCTCTCGGCATAGGCCATGAAGATTTGCGCATTTATCTGCCTCCGGTATATGCGGACGCCAAGCCAAACACCTACGATACCGATCACGACGGAAACCAGAGTTGCGGCTTGGGCTAGTAGATTCAGCAGGTCGAGGTTCATTAAAGCATTGCCTATGCGGAAAGGTAGCCGGCTAACTACAACCGAGGTTCCCTTTGCCCCTTCGCCAGCCCGGAGACGGTGGCGAGGAGCGTGGTCGGATCGACGGGCTTGGGGACGTGCATCTGGTAGCCGGCGGCGAGCGCGCGCTGGCGCTCCTCCTCGCGGACGTAGGCCGTGAGGGCGACGGCCGGGGTGTCGCCGCCCTGCTCCGGCGTGAGCGTCCGCACCTTGCTGATGAGCGCGAAGCCGTCCTCGCCCGGCATCCCCAGATCGGAGACGAGGACGTGCGGCCGCCATTCGAGGACGGCGGCCAAGGCGGCGGCGCTTGAGCCGGCGGCGCGCGCCTTCGCGCCCGACTGGTTCAGCACGAGGCACAGCACTTCGAGCGTGTCCGGCTCGTCGTCCACCACGAGCACGCGCACGCCGCGCAAGTCCGGCGCGTGGCTCGCGCCCGCACGCGCCGCGTCCGCGTGACTCGGCTCCGAGAGCGCGGCGCGCGCCGACGGCGTTTGCGCCTCCGCCGCGGCGGCCACCGCCGGCACGCGCACGGTGAACACGGCCCCGCGGTCTTCGCCTTCGCTCGCGGCCTCGACCGTGCCGCCGTGCAGTTCGACCAGATGCCGCACGATGGCGAGACCCAAGCCCAACCCGCCGTGCGTCCGCGTCGTGGATGAATCGGCCTGGCGGAAGCGCTCGAAGATGTGCGGCAGGAACTCCGGGCTGATGGCGATGCCGTCGTCGCGCACGCTCAACTCAAGCTGCGCGCCGGCCCGCCCCAGACGCACCTCGACGAGCCCGCCCGCGGGCGTGAACTTGATGGCGTTCGAGACCAGGTTCCAGACGATCTGCTGCAAGCGGTCGGGGTCGCCGACGACTTCGCCGCCCGCCGGGTCGAGCATGAGATCGAGCGTGATGGACTTGGCGGCCGCCGCCGGGTGCAGCGTGCCGACCGCCGCCTGCACCAGCGGCGCGAGCGCCACGGGCCGCGGGCTGATGCGGTACTTGCCGGCGATGATGCGCGACACGTCCAGGATGTCGTCAATGATCTTCGCCTGCGCGCGCGCGTTGCGCTCGATGACGACGAGTGCGTTCCGCGTCATCTCGTCGTCCGCGCGGCCGCGGTTGAGCGTGACGGCCCAGCCGAGGATCGCGTTCAAGGGCGTGCGCAGCTCGTGCGAGACGGTGGCGAGGAACTCGTCCTTGAGGCGGCTGGCGGTCTCGGCCTCGGCGCGGGCGGCGCGCTCGCGGCGCAGCAGTTCGTCGCGCTCGCGCTCGGCCCGCCGGCGCGAGTTGGCGAACCAGACCACGCCGCCGAACAGCACCATGCGGTTGACGAGCACGACCGCCGTCCTCGTCGTGAGCGACGCACCGGCGAAGTAGTCGAGCATCAACTCGAAGGCGACGGCGATGAGCAGGCCGGGGCCGCGGCCCAGGTACCACGCGCTGGCGATCATGAGGATGATGATGAGCGAGGTCGGGTCGAACTTGACGCCGAAGAGGCGCTGGGCGGCGAACGAGGTCAGCAGGAGCAAGACAAACGCCCCCGACGCCAACCCGTAGCGCCACGCGGCTGCCCATAGCTTGCGCATCATGGAGTTATGACCCGCGCCGGGTCACGCGCCGGCCGGGGCCAAGAGTTATACACCAGGCGGGCTTGATCTGAAATACTTCCGTCGCGGGCGCGCCGGCCATAAAAAGAAGCGCGGCGGCCAAAACGGCCGCCGCGCTTCTTTTAGACAATCGGGGCGAGAGGATTCGAACCTCCGACCTCACGGTCCCGAACCGTGCGCTCTACCAGGCTGAGCCACGCCCCGAATCGGCAAGTCATTCTAAGTGGCGCGCTACGTCATGTCAAACTCAGAGTACCTTTGCGGCCCGCTCTGCGTCCTTTGCGGTTAAAGTTTTTAGGTTTAGTCGCGCGAGACTCCGGGGATGGCGTCGGCGGCCGCCTGGGCGCGGTCGGCGCGGGCGTGTTTGAGGTGTCGCCAGACCCACCAGGCCGCGCCCGCGAGGATGACGAGACCGATCACGAAGTCGAAGCGGTGGAACCAGGCTTTGAGCGCCTCGTTCTTGTCCCACTGTTCGCCGAGCAGTTGCCCGACGTAGGCCAGCCCCAGACACCACGGCAGCGAGCCGAGGAAGGTGTAGGCGATGAAGCGCGGCACGTTCATGCGCGCCACGCCCGCGGGGAACGCGATGAAGGTGCGCACGACGGGCAGCAGGCGGCTGGCGAAGATGATGATCTCGCCGTAGCGCGCGAACCAGCGATCCGCCAGATCGAGATCGTGCCGCGAGATGAGCACGTAGCGGCCGTAACGCTCGATGAACGGCCGCCCGCCGTACATCCCCGCCCAGTACGCCACCATCGAGCCGACCACGCAGCCGAACGCGCCCGCCACGCCCACCAGCCACAGGTTGAAGCGGCCCGTGTAGACGAGGTAGCCCGAGAACGGCATGATCACTTCCGACGGCAGCGGGATGCACGCCGACTCAATCGCCATCAGCAGCACCACGCCCCAGTAGCCCAGGGCCGAGATGACCGCGACGATGAACCCCGACAGTATCTCGATGATTTTCCCGATCAAAAACCCGTCTCCCCGTTGATGAAATTACGGCAGCTTGAACTCGTATTCGAGCGTGACGTACTGCGACACGGGCCGGCCCGCCGTCTCGGCCGGCGTGAACTTGATCCGCCGCGCCGCCGCCGCCGCCTGCTCGGTCAGCCCGTAGGGCAGGCCCGACACGACCTCCACGGGGCCTACGTCGCCCGTCTTCCAGAGTGTGACCAGCAGCACGACCTTGCCCGTCACCCCTTGCGCGCGCGCTTCGGGCGTGTAAGCGGCCGCCGGCCGCTCGACGATCTGCGCCTTGCGCTCGACCTCGTTCTCGCCCCAGACGATGTTGAAGTTGTAGACGACCGAGACGTACTGCGAGACGGGCCGGCCCTGGATTTGCGCCGGCTCGAACTTGATCCGCTTGGCGGCCGCGACGGCCTCTTCGGTCAACCCGTCGGGCAGCCCTTTGACAGCCACGATGTTATGCACCTCGCCGTCCGCGCCCAGCACCAGGCGCAGGACGACTTCGCCTTCGAGATCGTGCCGGCGGGCCGCTTCGGTGAAGCCCGGCTCAGGCTTCGTGAGGAGGACGGCCTTGCGCGTCACCTGCTTGGCGGTGAAGACGTGGCTCGGATCGGCCAGGGCGGCGGCGAGCGCCGCCGGGTCGCTGAGGTCGCCGCCGCTCGCGCGGCCCGACCCGACGCCGCCGCCCGTCGCACCCGTCTTCGGATCGCCGTAAGGCAAAGGCGTCGGCGTGGCCGTCGCGGGGGCCTGCGCGGTCGTGCCGGGCGGCGCGGAGGTGTTGAGGGGTGTTGACTCGGCGACGGTCTGCGTCGCCGCCGTCGCCGTCTGCATCCCCTTGCAGGGCGCGCCCGCGAGGGTGAAGGAGTTGAAGAAGCGTTCGGCGTCGGCCTCGGTCGTCGCCGCGTTGGTCTTCGTCGCGCCGAAGAAGAGGACGTAGAAGCCGCGCAGCGTGCCGAACACCTTGACGCGCGCGAACGGCATGTCGGGCGTCGCGCCGCGCCACTCCATGCCGGCGCAGCCGAACGACGTGCTGAAGGCGCGGCTGCCGTCGGTGCGCCCGCTCTCGGTCTGACCCACCTCGGCGACGAAGCGCGCGAGGAAGGTCGCGGGGAACGCCTCGATGTTGAGGTCGGGCGAAGGGTAGTCGGCGTAAGAGATCGAGTAGGCGTTGCCGGCCGCGTGCAGGTCGTAGACGTGCGAGGTCAGGGTCTCGCCCGCGCGCCCCGCCTGCTGCTCGCGGCGGTAGACGGGCACGCCCGGCAACTCGACGTTGAACGAGCCGGCCTCGGCCGTGAACTTCTGCCACGCCGCGCCGGGCGTCGGGCGCGCGTCCTGCGCCGCCGCGCAGAGCGTGGCGAGCGCCGAGAGCAAGCACAACTGGATTAGACGAGCGTGGTACTTCATGAACTTCATGCGTGGTTCAGGCCCGCGACGCCGGGCGCGCGGGCGTTGTCGGGCGCGCGGCGCGTTTCGTGCTCCAAGCTCAGGGCTGCCAGCCGTAGCGGCCGATGAGCGGGACGAAGGCGCACGCGCCGTGATCCTCGTGCTCGTAGCCTTCCTCCGTGCGGACGACGCGGATGAGGCGCTGCGACTCGCGGGTCGCGCCGATGGGGATGACGAGCCGGCCGCCGATCTTCAGTTGCGTCAGGAGCGGCTGCGGGATGTCCGGCCCGCCCGCGGCGGCGAGGATCGCGTCGTAAGGGGCGTGCGCCTCCCAGCCGAGCGTGCCGTCGAAACACTTGACCGTGGCGTTGTAGATGTTCAACTCGCGGATGCGCGCCTGCGCCTGCCGGGCCAGATCGCCCAGCCGCTCGATGGCGTAGACCTGCGCGGCGAGGCGCGCCAGCACCGCCGTCTGATAGCCGGAGCCTGCGCCGATCTCCAAGACCTTCTCCGGCCCCGCGAGTTCGAGCAGTTCGGTCATGCGGGCGACGATGTAAGGCTGCGAGATGGTCTGCCCTTCGGCGATGGGCAGCGCGTGGTCGCCGTAGGCGCGCCCCTGCAACGCCTCCGGCACGAAGAGGTGGCGCGGCAGTTCGCGCATGACGTGCAAGACGCGCTCGGCGCGGATGCCGTAGTGGTCGCGCAGGCGCTCGACCATGCGCTCGCGTTGCAGGCGGAAGCCCGCGGCCGGCCCCTGTGGCAGTTGTGACGCTGAACGCAAAAGCCGTCCGCTCCCCTCGCCTGCTCCGCCCGGCCGCCGCGCGCGCTCAGGCGCGCTCGACCGGCTCACCCTCCGCCGTCGCGCCGACCGGCGCGGCGTCCACTTCCGCAGTGTTCCACGCGGCGAGCGCGGCCAACTCCTGGTAGTGCGTCATGTCGCTGCGCATCGGCGTGATCGAGACGAGGCCGCGGCGCACGGCGTAGAAGTCCGTGTCCTCCTCGCACTCGCCCTCGAAATACTCTTCGCCGATCCAGTAGTAGGCCTTGCCGCGCGGGTCTATGTGCTCGCTGATGATCGGGCGCGCGTTCTTCACGCCCTGGCGCGTGACGCGCACGCCGCGGACGGGGCCCGGCGGGATGTTGATGTTCAGGAGCGTGCCTTCGGGCAAGCCCTCTTTGAGCGCCTTGCGCGCGATGTCGGCGGCGAAGCGCGCCGCGTGCGTGAAGTCGAACTGCTCGCGCGTGACGAGGCTGAAGGCGAGACCGGGCACGCCGAAGATGGTGGCTTCGAGCGCGCCCGCGACCGTGCCCGAATAGGAGGCGTCGTCGCCGAGGTTGCCGCCGTGGTTGATGCCGGAGACGCAGACGTGCGGGCGCGCGTCCGCGGGCAGAATCTTGTGCAGCGCGAGCGTGACGCAGTCGGTCGGCGTGCCGTCCACCGTCCAGTGGCGCTCGTCAATGCGGCGGATGCGCAGGGGGCGCGCGAGCGTCAGGCTGTGCGACGCGCCGCTCATCTCCGAGGCGGGCGCGACCACGTACACGTCGCCCACCGCCCTCAATGCCGCTTCGACTTGCGTGAGACCTTCGGAGTGGATGCCGTCGTCGTTCGTTAACAGGATGCGAATCATACAAAGAAAGACCAACCGCTTGGTATTACAACTTAACGCGCCGGATTATTCAAGCAAGCGGCGCGCAAAGTGAAAGCCCCGCGGCCTGAAACTCAAGGCCGTGGGGCTTTCCCTCCTGTGGCAGTGCGTCCGCGGCCTTTAGGCCGAGACGGTGTTGGTGTCGGTCTGCTTGGCGCGGGTCAGGCCCTTGATCTGCACGGGCTTGTCCTTCTCCACGTCCGAGCCGAGCTTCTGCTTGAGCACCATCTCCTGGTAGAGCCGGCGCATCATGGCCGCCTCTTCCGCGGCCGTCTTCGGCCCGGCCATCTCGGGCCTGTGCGGCCGCTGTAAGTCGGTCTCGTTCAGGTTCAGGCTGACGGGCGAGGCGTAGTCGAGGTTGACTTCCTTGCCCTTGGCGAAGATTTCGTGGCGGCCGTGCTCCTGATACCACTTGGCGACGGTCGCGTTCTGGTGCATCTGCTCGATGATGTTGCGCCAGCCTATCCCGGTGTTGTAGGCGCAGAAAGATATCTCGCCCTCCTGCGTGCCGTAGGGGATGATGCACATCTCCGTGCGGCGGAAGTCGTAGTTGAACAGGTCCTGGAACCACATGCCGGCGATGAAGAGGAAGTTCCAGCGGTCGGCGCGGCGCGCTTCGATGTCCTGCTTGCTGCGCTTGCCGTCCACGCGCCCGTAGCTCTTGCCGGTCAGACCGAACGACTTGTCGAACTTCTTGAACAGCTCGTAGAGCGAGAAGTGTGTCGGCGCGTTGTAAGAGTTGTAGTGCTTCAGGAGCGCGAGGCCCATCAGCATGTTCGAGACCCACTTGCCGCGCCCGGCGTCCGTGATGCGCTGCATGTCGCGGACTAAGCCGGGGATGTTCAGGAACTCCGGCACGGGGCGCATCTCCTTCGTCTCCTTGTCGATCATGACGGCCGTGCCCACGCCGCAGTTCGGGTGGCAGCCGCAGGAGACCTGGCCCCACTCGGCGTCGGGCCCGTGCGCGAGGTCGGCGAAGTCGGCGAACGCGCCCATCAGAGAGAGCGGGAACCAGTCGCGCGTCGGCTCGGTGATGCCGACCTGCTCCTTCACGTCGCGCGCCAGGTGCGACAGGGTGTAGCGCTGCGCCATGCGCCGCTCGTCCGTGATCTCCTCGTCGCGCCCCGTGAACGAGACGGGCTGGAACGAGATGAACGCGATCTTCTTCGGGTTCTCAAGGGCGAAGCGGATGACGGAGCCGACCTGATCGTTGTTGATGTTGTTGACCAAGGTCGTGACCAGCACGATCTCGACGCCCGCTTCGTGTAGGTTGTCAATCGCGCGCAGCTTCACGTCGAACAGGTTGCCCACCTGCCGGTGCGAGTTGGCGTCGTTGCCGATGCCGTCGAACTGCAAGTAAGCGTAGCGCAAGCCCGCCTCCGCCGCCTGCCGGCAGAACTCTTTGGACTTGGCGAACTCGATGCCGTTCGTCGCGCACTGCACGGAGTTGTAGCCGACCTTGCGCGAGTAGCGGATCGAGTCGAGGAAGTAGGGCGAGATGGTCGGCTCGCCGCCGGAGAACTGGACGGACATCTGCCGGCGCGGCTTGATCGAGATGGCCTTGTCGAGAATGTCTTTGATCTCGTCGAACGACAGCTCGTGGACGAAGCCGACCTGGTTGGCGTCCATGAAGCACGGGTCGCACATCATGTTGCAGCGGTTGGTCAAGTCAATCGTCAAGACCGAGCCGCGCCCGTACTTGATCGTGGACGAGCCGTGGTTGTGCAGCTTCTCGTCATTGTGCGCCTGTATGTCGCGGCCGGGGAACATCGCCTCG
>DASVPY010000090.1:0-15519 GCA_036389395.1 Pyrinomonadaceae bacterium | reverse complement strand
AGCAAGATGGCTGTGATCGGGGCGGCGATGCGCAAGCTCATGCACTTAGCTTACGGCGTGCTCAAGACGGGCAGACCCTTCGACCCGGAGTGGGCGCAGAAAGCAAAAACAGCTTGACAGCTAACACAGTATCTCACCCGCGCCCCTGCGCAAGATACATGAGAGACTTCGTGGTGGGGCGTCGGGTGCATGCCGTTCCTATGCAAAGGCAACACTCAAGCCGCGGCATTCAGCAGCCGCAGCTTGCGGTTATAGAGTCTGTCTTCCAAGTACCAGTAGTCCAGCTCCTTCTTCAGCAGCACGAAGATGATCGTTAAGAGCTTTCTGGCTGTGGCGCAGATCGCTTTGCCCGCCCCCTTCTCCCGCTTCTTCTTCCGGTAGAACTCCATCAGCGGCGTGGCCGTGCGGTTCACCATCGCCAGCACCGCTTGGATGCAGACGGTGCGCAGCCGCTTCCTGCCGCGCTTCGTGATCCCGCCGTGGCGCGTCGCCTCGCTCGACTGCCTCGTCGAAGTCGCCAGCCCCGCGTATGAGACCAACTGCTTCGACGTGTCGAAGAGCGCGATGTCGCCGACCTCCGCCAAGAGCGAGATGGCCGACAGCAGGTTCAGCCCGTGCACCTGCAACAGCCGCCGCAGCCCCTTGAGCGTCTTGCCACGCCGGGCGATCTCCGCCTCAAGCTGGCCGACCTCCGAATCGAGTTGCTCGATCTGCCGCAAGGCCGCGCGCAGCACCAGCAGGTCGGGCACGGGCAGGTCGTCACGCCGCATCAGCCGCGCGCGGCCCACGGCCGACGCGAAGGCGGCGCGGGTGAGCGCGAGCCCGTTGCGCGCGAAGGCGGCGTGCGCCATGTCCTTCAACTTCGTCCGCAGCGAGACCAGCGTCTCGCGCGCCTGCAAGAGCTGCCGCAAGCAGCGCACCTGCTCACTGGGCACCGGCACTTCGGGCAACCAGCCCAAGCGGAGGAAGCGGGCGAGCGCCGCCGCGTCCGCCTTGTCCGTCTTCTTCTTAGACTTGGCGACCACCCCGAAGCGGTAGGTGTCAACGACGCGGACGCGGGTGACGTGCGCCTTCACCTGGTCGTAGAAGTAGCGGACGTTCTGGGTGGCCTCGACCGCTAGTTCGTCCGACCCCCGAAGATGCCTCTTAAAGAGCGCCAGCCCCTCGCGCGTCAGCGGGTAAATCTCTAAGCGTTGCGTCTCGTCCGCCGCGAGGAAGCAGGCGACGAAGTTCGTCTTGTGTAAGTCAACCCCGATGTGTCTCACGGTCGTGCGCCTCCTTCAAGTTAAAAGGAGGCTGATGCGAAGCGGAGACTGCTCGGTCTAGCTCCACGCTCCTATCCGGGATCAATGAGTCCCACTCCGTGGTGCGGGCGGGGGCTCTCTCGGAAGACCACACTGTTAGCCGGGCTTGGCTCCGCAGAGTTGGCCCACAACGGCATCCGGCCCTCGCCCCGTCTCTCGCTCGCCGCCTCCTCGTGCGGCGGGCATGCTACACCGAACCTCTGGCTTGTATCACGACCTGTTAGCCCGCGGGTAAGCTTCATCCCCCGCTTACAGGCCCAATCGCTGATGGAGAGCCGTAATGCCGTGCAATACTTATCCAGGCCCATATTAGAGTAATGAGTACCGTAATCAGGAACGCCCCTATCCCGAGGTATAGGTGATTGGGGACGCTTTCACTCCTCCATTTTTTCAAAGTCCAAAAACTCTTCACTCGCTTTAAAAACGAATCGTCACTTGCACCGAAAGCTGGATTCTCAAATCCGCTTACTTGTCTCTTTAATGCGCCCGCCGCCATTAAAACCCAAGTCAAACCAAAGGCCCCGAAAAAATTCTGGACGATAAAAACAAAGGCGATTGTCTTCACAATCGTCGGGTCAACGCCCTCTTTGCCCGGGCCTTTTGAAAGCCAACTCATAGAGACATAATTTACCGTCACAAAGAATGCGAACCAGCTCATTGCTAATTGCGTAATGTGCCGGATGTTACTGTGTAACTCTTTGACCTTATTCGTTAAAACCTCTGGCTGTATATTTGAATCCATATCACATCTCCCCTATATCAGACCGCTTCTAACTAAAGCGCAGCGGGCTAACGCATAGTAGACCGATTGTCTCGGTCTAACATGGCTTAGAGCCGGATTAGACCGAACGTCGCGGTCTAATCCGCTGCGGCGGCGTCTTTTACCGACAGTATCGGTCTCAGCCGGTGAATAGTCTAGTTAGACCGGCGCGGTCGGTTTAGAGCGGGCAGCCGCGAACCGCTCTAGATCAAGCGGCGGCGCAGCAGGTCGAGGGCGGCTTGGGAGGCGCGCCAGCGGATGAGTTGGCGGTCGCCGGGGAGGAGCAGCTTGCGGTGCTCTGTGTGGGCGTCGTCCGAGAGCGCGACGTAGACCAGCCCGACGGGTTTCTCTTCCGAGCCGCCGCCGGGGCCGGCGACGCCCGTGACGGCGACGCCGAAGTCCGTCCCCGCGCGCTCGCGCACGCCCTCGGCCATCGCCTCGGCCACCTCCGCGCTGACCGCGCCGTACTCGCCGATCAGATCGGACGGCACGCCCAGCAGCCGCACCTTCGCGTCGTTCGAGTAGGTGACGACGCCCTCCATCAAGTAGTTCGACGAGCCGGGCACGTCCGTCAGCCGTTGGCAGATGAGGCCGCCCGTGCAGCTCTCGGCGACGGCGAGCGTGTAGCCGCCCACCGCCAAGCGCAGGCCGACGATCTCTTCCATCTTCTCGCCGCGGAAGGCGAAGACCGCGTCGCCGAGTCGTTCCTCGATCTGCCCGGCCAGCCCGTCCAACAGCAGCTCCGCGTCGCGCTCGGTCTTCGCCTGCGCGGTCAGGTGTATCTCGATCTCGGAGCGGTTGAAGAGGATCGTCGTCTGCGGGTTCTGGTACTGCGTGTAGACCGGCGCGATGCGCTCGTCCACGGCCGACTCGCCCAAGCCAGAGACGCGCAGGACGCGGCGCACGACGCGCACGTCGCCCGCCTTGGCCGCGAGCCGCGGCCCGATGTACGTCTCGTACATCGGGCGCATCTCGCGCGGCGGCCCCGGCAGCAGTGCGAGCACGCGCCCGTCGTGTTCGAGGTACATGCCGGGCGCGGAGCCGTGCGGGTTGTCGAGCACCTCCGCGCCTTCGAGGATCATGGCCTGGCGCGTGTTGATCTCCGGCATCTTGCGCCCCCAGCGCATGAACTTGGCGCGGATGTCTTCCAAGACCTTCTCGTTGAGGACGAGGCGGCGGCCCAACGCGCGGGCGGCGATCTTGCGCGTGATGTCGTCCTCGGTCGGGCCTAAGCCGCCCGTGGTGACGACGACGCTCGTGCGGCGCAGGGCGTCGCGCAGAGTCTCTTCGAGCCGCGCGTCGTCGTCGCCGACGACGGTCTTCTGCCTGACCTCGATGCCGACGCCGTTGAGCCGCTCGGTCAGCCACAGGCCGTTCGTGTCCGTGTGGAACGGCGTCAATAACTCCGACCCGATGGCGATGGTTTCCGCTGTGATCATCTCTGGATGTCCGGCGTAACTAACGTTGCGTATCCACGGCGGGCGCGGGCGGCGCGGGCGCGGCCCGGCGCGCGCGCCAAGAGCCGAGCGCGAGACCCAAGAGCGTGAGCGCGATGAAGCCGACGACGACGAGCCACCAGCCGCGCTCCTGCTTTTCGGGCGCGGGGATCGGGACGGTCTGCGGCGCGACCGCCGACAGCGCCGCGCCGCACGCCGCGCACGTCTCCTCCGCGCCGACGACGCCCGCGCCGCACGCGGGACAAGTCGTGCCCCGCAGCGCCTGCGTCGCGTAAGACTGGCGCGCGGTGTCTGTGGCCTGCGGCGCGGTCAGCTCGTGCGTGCCGACGTAGTGGTAGGAACTCAGCCCGCCGTGGACTTCCAGGCGGTACTCGCCCGACTCGGCGTGGCGCGTGCGGCGCAGCGCGCGCAGCATGTCGTCCGCCGTGCGGAAGCGCGCCGCCGGGTCTTTCTGCAACGCGCGCGCGACGACCGCCTCAAGCTCCGGCGCGACGTGCGGGTTCAACTCCGTCACGGGGCGCGGCGGGCGCTCGATGTGCGCGCGCAGGATTTCGGTGCGGTGCAGGGCCTCGTCGGGGCCGCCGAAGGGCGTGCGCCCGGTGAGCAGTTCGTAGAGGATGACGCCGAGCGTGTAGATGTCGGAACGCTGATCGACCTTCAAGCCCTCGGCCTGTTCGGGCGAGACGTAGTGCGGCGTGCCGTAGTCCGCGCCCGACGTGTCTGTGTGCTCCGCGCCGACCAGCTTGACGATGCCGAAGTCTGTGATCTTGATCTGATCCTGCGGCGTGACGAGGACGTTGGCGGGCTTGAGGTCGCGGTGTACCAGCCCGCGCCGCTCCGAGCCGTCCACGTCGCGGTAGGTGAAGGTGTGCGCGTAGGCGACGGCGGCGACGACCTGCTCGAAGAGGTGGAGCGTGCGCGCGACGGGCAGCGGGCGCGCCTCGGCCGCGAGCAGTTGCGCGAGCGAGCGCCCCTCGACCCACTCCATCACGATGTAGTAGGTCTGCTCGGCGACGATGTAGTCGTAGACCTTGACGATGCCGGGGTGGTCGAGCTGCGACTGGACGAAGGCCTCGCGCTCGAAGCGGTGGCGCAGGCGGCGCAGGTCGTGCTCGCCGGTGCGCGGGCTGATCGACTTGATCGCCACCTCGCGCGGCAGCTTCGTGTGCCGGCCGCGATAGACCACGCCCATCCCGCCGCGCCCCACGCGCGCCTCGATCCGGTAGCTGCCGATGATGGTCTCGGCCATCGGGAGTAAGTAGTGAGCAGGAGTCAGGAGTCAGAAGCCAGGAGTCAGAAGAATCAAGCCTCCGTGCATCCTCTGTGGCCTCTGTGTCTCGGTGGTAAATGCCCGTGTGAGTAGCGTTAACCACCGAGGCACAGAGGCCACAGAGGACGCACCGAGAGAAGCTAAAACCGGGACAGTACCGAAGAAGAGAGGCCGGCTATTCATTATGGCTTCTGGCTTCTGGCTCCTGGCTCCTGCTTTCACGCCGTCCTCTTCTCTTCCTCGTACACGTCGCGCAGGACTTCGGTGATGGGTGGGGGCATGGTCGGGGGCGCGGGCGTCGGCTCGGCGGCGCGCAGGCGCGGCCCGTGCGCGGGCGCGTGCGGCGCGTGCGGGAGCGCGGCGGCCGCGCTCCGCGAGCGGGCGCGGCTCTCGATGAGCAGTTGCGCGGCGGTCGCGCGGCGCGCGCGCTCAAGCCCGCGGATGGCGGCGAGCGTCTGCGGCCCTTCGGACGGTTCCTGCTCAAGTCGGCGCAGCACGCTCACGTAGCGGCGCAACTCCGGCGAGGGCGCGTGCACGCGCAGCTCGTCGGCCGCGCCGTCCTCGATAACGTGCGCGAGATGTTCGGCGGCCGCCTCGTACTCGCCGGCGCGGTGGTGCAGCGCGCCCAGCGCGTAGTAGACGAGCGGCGGCGCGTCGCGCATCGTGTGCAGGACGGTCTCGCCCTGCTCGACCGCCTCGCGCAACTCGAAGCCGTACCAGCGGCGCTCGTCGTCGCGCAAGATTTCGTGTGCGTTCAGGTAGAAGTCGAAGACGCGGCGCGTCTCGTGCTGCTCGGAGCGCTCGACCGCGCGCCAGATGAAGTAGACGACGACGGAGAAGAAGAAGAGGACGGCCGGCGGGATGCCCATCAGGGCCAGCAGCGCCAGGATCACGATGATCGCCAGCGCCTTGTGCCCAGCCTCTTTACCCTTGCTGCCCATAGCCTTAAAACTTCGCTGCCTCAACCCGCCGGCTCGATGCGCTCGCGGATGGCCGCGCCGGCCTCGGCCGTCGAGAGCTGGCCGCCGAGGTCGCGCGTCGTCGCGCCCGCGTGGACGGCGGCGCGCACCGCCCGCTCGACCGCGCGACTCGCCGCGTCATGACCCAGGTATTCTAGCATCATCGCCGCGGTCAGAATAGCACCTGCCGGGTTCGCCACGCCCTTGCCCGCCAGCGGCGGCGCGCTGCCGTGTACCGGCTCGAACAGCGAGACGCGACCGGGGTGGATGTTGCCCGACGCGGCCAGGCCCAGCCCGCCTTGCAGGGCCGCGCCAAGGTCGGTCAGGATGTCGCCGAATAGGTTGTTCGTCACGATCACGTCGTACTGCGCGGGCTGCAAGACCATGAACATGGCCATGGCGTCCACGTACTGGTGGTTGGCCTCGATGTCCGCGTAGCGCGCCGCGACCTCTCTGAAGACGCGCTGCCACAGGTCGCCGCCGAAGCGCTGCACGTTCGACTTGTCGGCCATCGTCACCTTGCGCCGCCCGTGCCGGCGCGCGTACTCGAAGGCGGCGACGACGATCCGTTCCACGCCGCCGCGCGTGTTCAGTTCCTCCTGCGTGGCGATCTCGGCGCTCGTGCCTTTCTTCAGGAAGCCGCCCGCGCCGCAGTACGCGCCCTCCGTGTTCTCGCGGAAGACGACGAAATCAATGTCCGCCTCGGCGCGGTCGCGCAAGGGCGTCAGGCGCGCGGCCAGGAGGCGGATGGGGCGCAGGTTGATGTAGAGGTCGAGGCCACGCCGCATGCCGAGCAGGATGTCTTCGGCGTGCTGGTTCGAGGGCACGCGTGGGTCGCCGAACGCGCCCGCGAGGATGGCGTCGAAGTCGCGCGCGAGCATGTCGAGCGCGCCCGCCGGCAGCGTCACGCCTTCGGCCAGGAACTTGTCCGCGCCCCAGTCGAAATGCGCCAACTCCAGCCGCACGCCGTGCGTCGCGCCCACGCGCTCCAACACCCGCACCGCCTCCGCCGTCACCTCCGGCCCAATCCCGTCGCCCCCCACCACCGCCACCCGCTGCACACTCCGGCTCATCAACTCTCCTAACTCAGAGGTTAGATGTCAGATGTCAGTTAAGAGTTCAACGTTCAAGGTTCAAGGTTCAAGGTTCAAGAAGCAGCCGACCTTGAACGTTGAACCTTGAACCTTGAACTGTCTTCCCACTGGCTACTGACCACTGACTACTGACTACTGCTTTTAATACGGCACGCAGAGGACGGGGATGCGGGCCGCGCGGATGACGCGCTCGACGGTCGAGCCGAAGAGCAGTTCTTCGGGCGGCGTGGAGCGCCCGCGCGCGCCCATGACGATCATCGGCAGATCGAGGTCGCGCGCGATCTTCAGAATCTCGGCGAACGGCTCGCCGATGACGACCATGCGCTCCAAGTCCACGCCGTCGGTCTCCAACCCGGTCAGCATCTCCTCAAAGCTCGCCTCGGCGCGCGTGCGCAGCCGCGCCGTGATCTCCTCGGTCGTGCCCATGCCGGCCGCCGCGCAGTCGTGGACGAACTGCCGATCGACGACGTGCAGCAGCGTGATGTCGCCGTCCGGCGCGGCCACGCCCAACGCCACGCGCAGCGCGTTCACCGAGCACGGCGAGAAGTCAACGGGCACGAGCAAGTCCTGCGCTTTCAGCATGAGAAACCTCCGGGGCAGGAGGCAGGAGTCAGCAGTCAGAAGTCAGAAGCCAGAAGCCGGCAGAAGGAAATCGGGAGGCGGAAGAAGAGAGGCCGGCTATTCATTCTGGCTTCTGGCTGCTGACTCCTGCCTCCTCCCTTCCGCCTTTCCCTCATTTCGCCAGCCGCTGCTCGACGCGCGGCAGGGCGGCGATGAGCGTGTCGCCGACGGCTTGCAGGCTGCGCGGGGCGATCTTGTCGAGCGTGTCGTCGGCGGTGTGCCAGTACGGGTAGTCGTTGAGTTGGATGATGTCCACCGCCTCGATGCCGGCGCGCAGGAACGGCTCGTGGTCGTCGCCGCCCACGCCCTCGACGCCTTCGGTGAAGGTGTCGCCGTGCCCGGCGTCTCGCGCCGCCGCCCAGATTACGTCTTCGAGCCAGCGCGTGCCCATGTCGTCGCGGCGCAGCTTCAAGTCTCTGTAGCCCATCATGTCGAGCAGGATCATGGCGCGCACGCGGCGCAACTGGTTCTGCTCGCGCAGGCGCGCGACGTAGCGGCGGCTGCCGTAGGTGTTGTCGGGCGCGTCCGCCGTGCCGCAGTCCTCCCAGTTGCGGCAGAACGCCTCCTCGCCGTCGAAGAAGACGAACCAGTAAGTCAACTGCGGCTTCTCTCTGCTCAGGGCGCGGGCGAGTTCCAGGAGCGCGCCGGTGGACGAGCCGCCGTCGTTCGCGCCGACGAAGCGAAACTCTTTGAACGGCTTCGTGTCGTAGTGGCTGGCGAGCAGAATCACGTCCGGCGACTGACCAGTCAGCTCCGCCGTCACGTTCACCATCTTGCGCTCGCCGACCGGCGTCTTGGCCGTGAACTCGTCGGTCGTCACCTTGAGGCCGTAAGACTTCAACTCGTCAACGAGGTACTGGCGCGCGCGCGCCAACTCCTGCGAGCCGGCGGGGCGCGGGCCGAAGTCAACGAGTTTGGCGAC
Source organism: Pyrinomonadaceae bacterium (assembly GCA_036389395.1). Lineage (GTDB taxonomy): Bacteria > Acidobacteriota > Blastocatellia > Pyrinomonadales > Pyrinomonadaceae > QHXQ01. Next base: position 7,132 of record DASVPY010000090.1, on the reverse strand, counting down.
GTGCGCGTAGGCGCGCTGCCCGTCGAACGCCGTGCGCGGCGCTGCGGGCGGCGCGCTCGCCGCGGGCGACGCGGCCGCGCCTGGCGACGCGGCGTTAGCGGGCGGCGACTGGTTCTCGTTCGCGGGGCCGCCGGGGCAGGCGATGAAGCCGAGCGGCAACAGGCACAGCAGCGCCACCGACAGGTGCGGCGCGCGCCCGCGCCCGGACGTGATCGTTGTGCTGCTTCGTGTCATAAGAAGGGATGAGGGCCGAGGGCTGAGGGACGAACAGGAACAGGAGCCAGGAGTCAGAAGCCGGAAGCCGGAAGTAAGAATGCGGACGTGCGCCCGCGTCTGCCCTTCCGGCTGCTGACTCCTGACCCCTGACTCCTCAGTCCTTCATCCCTCATCCCTCAGCCCTCTGCCTTGGATTCGCCCGTGTGTTCGGTGGGGCGGTGCTCGGCGCGCTGGCGGCGCTCGCGCGCGCGGCCGAAGTCGGCCATCAGGCCGAGACCTTTCCGGAAGAGCGCGGTCGGCACTTCGACCAGCGCCTTGAAGGTCTCGGCGGTGGCGATGGCTTCCAGTTCGACGAGCGTGGCGAGCTTCTGCTGGAACGGCAGCGCGCGGAACTCCGTGCTGAAGTCGCGCTTGGTCTCTTCGGTCGTCTCGGCGCGCTCGGTCAAGGGCACGGGTTCAAGTACGACCGTGCCGCCGCGCTCGATCTTGGCCTGGCACGCGAGCCGCTCGCCCGCGGCGAGCCGTTCGGGGCTGAGCCGCTCGCGCTCGGCGTTGGTCAACTCGGAGAGCAGCGTCGCGCCTTCGCGCACGATGACGGCGCAGGTGTCGCACTCGCCGCGCCCGGCGCACTCCGCGGGCAGGCGCACGCCCAGCCGCTTCGCCGCGTCCCACAGATACGTCCCCTCGGCCACGATACCCTGCCGCCCTTCCGGCACGAATTCGACGTTGACGCTCATCTCAAGTCCTCACCACACACGCGAAATTTTTCCGGGGAGCACACGCGCGAACTTACCACTAACGGCGGGTAAAAGAAAAGCAGGCCGGACGGCGACAGCGGTCGCGCGCAAACTCTTTGCGGGCCGCGAAGAGTTATTTAAGGTCTGGACTGCTGCGCGGGCGGGTCGCATCTGCGCCAAGGGGCTTTGCACGGGTCGCGGTAGATGACCAGGTACGCGCCGAGCGCGAAGGCGGCGAGGGCGATCAGGATGCCGAGCAGGTGGCGCTTCATGGGGCCGGCGGTCTCTAAGCTCTCAGCTCGTGCTGGGCGCGGAGGCGAAGCGGATGCGCGGCTCGGCCGCGGACTCTTCGGCGGCGTGGGCGTGCGTCTTCCGGCAGTCGGCGCAGTAGCCGAACATGCGCATCGTGTGGTGCGTCAACTCGAACTTGTGCTTGGCGGCGATCTGATCTTGCAGCGCCTCCATGTCGGCGGAGAAGAACTCGATGGTCTTGCCGCACTGGGTGCAGATCAGGTGGTCGTGGTGCGGGTGCTTATAGTTGTGCTCGTAGCGCGTGCGCCCGTCGCCGAAGCGCACCTCGCGCGCGAGGCCCGCGTCGGTCAGGAGTTTCAGCGTGCGGTAGACGGTCGTCTGCCCGATGTCGGGGTCTTCCTGCTGGACGAGCCGGTAGAGGTCTTCGCTCGACAGGTGCTCCTCCGTGCGCAGGAACACGTCGAGGATCAGGTCGCGCTGCGCCGTGCGCTTGAGGCCGGCGCGCTGGATGTGCCGGTGAAAGACCGCCTGCTCTTCCGACAGGTCGGACGCCCGCCGCTTCTCTGGTGCTTGCTCGCTCATAACCCTCTGGCCCAGAGTTTACCACCGCCCGCGCCCGCCTGTGAAGAAGTTGGTTCCGCCGCGCCCCACATGCTATCTTCACCCCCAAGTGCCGGGGTGGCGGAATGGTAGACGCAACGGACTTGAATGTTTGAGCACGGCGGCGGGAAACCCCGCCGTGAATGGAGTCAAAGTCGGCGAACCCTTAACAGGTCGGGCTGATGGCAACGCCGAGCTAAGGCCGCGCACGCGGCAAAGTGTAGAGACGAGACGGCTCCCTCCTAAACGCCGCGCACGCGGCGCACGGGGAAGGCATCGTCCAGACCACAAACCGTCAACCGTGACGGGCGGCGAAAGCCGTAGTGGTACGAAAATCCGTTGGCCCTACGGGCCGTGCGGGTTCGAGTCCCGCCCTCGGTACTAAAGATTGTCTCCCGCTGAACAACTGTGCGCGCCCACACGCGCCGCCGGGGTCTTTTGCGATGAGCAAGGATGAGTCGGAAGGGATTGATCGGCTGTCCATACGGGAGCGGCCCGGTGGCACGCCCATCATGCGTCAGAACTGGGGCAAGCTGGTGTTCATGCACTGGCGCTTCGCGGTCGAGGACTTGCGCCCGCACATCCCGGCGGGGCTGACCGTGGACACTTACGACGGCAGCGCGTGGGTCGCCGTCACGCCGTTCACGATGTGGGACGTGCGGCTCACGTTCACGCCGCCCGTGCCGTGGCTCAGCGACTTCCACGAGTTGAACGTGCGCACATACGTCCACCACGAGGGCGTGCCCGGCGTCTGGTTCTTCTCGCTCGACACGAACAGCCTGGCGGCCGTCCTCGGCGCGCGCGCCCTCTACCACCTGCCCTACTTCCACGCCGACATCACGCTCGAACAGACCGGCGCGCGGATCGACTACGCACTGCAACGCAACGAGGCCGGCGGCCGCCACCCGCAGGCGCGCTTCGAGGCGACGTGGACAATCGGCGCGGACTTGCCGGAGGCGCAGCCCGGCTCGCTTGAGTTCTTCCTGACCGAGCGTTACTGCCTCTACGCGGCGCGCGGCGAGTCGCTCTACCGCGCGCGCATACACCACCGCCCGTGGCCGCTGCAAGAGGCGGCGTTGGGCGCGCTCAACTCGACCATGATCGAGGCCGACGGGCTGCCCGCGCCCAAGGGCGAACCGCTCCTGCACTACGCCGAAGCGCTCGCCGTGGACATCTGGCCGATTGAGAAACTGTGAGGGAGAAGGCAGGAGACAGGAGGCAGAAGCCAGTAGTCAGAAGCCGGAATGAACCTGACGGTGGCTGGCACGCATTTCCTTCTGGCTTCTGGCTTCTGACTCCTTGCTTCTGCTTTCGCTCCTCGCTTGAGCAAGGGGGTTTTTACATGAAGGCAACGCGGCTGGTCGCGCTGCTGCTTTTGTGTCTGCCGGCGTGTGCCGGGCGCGTGGCGCAGACGAGCGAGGGACAAAAGAGCGCGCCCGCGCGCGTCGCCGTGCGCGCCGCGCGGCTGTTGGACGTGGAGCGCGGGCAGATCGTCAACCAGCCCGTCGTCATGGTCGAGGGCGACAAGCTCGTCGCCGTCGGCGCGAGCGTCGCCGTCACGCCCGGCGTGCCCGTCATAGACCTCGGCGACGCGACGCTGCTGCCCGGTCTCATAGACGCACACACGCACATCACCTACCACTTCGATCCTTCGGGCCACTTCGGTCTGTCGGCCGATCCGAACGCCGACGTGTCCTTCCGCTACGCCGCCGAGAACGCGCGCGCCACGCTGCGCGCCGGCTTCACCACGATCCGCAACCTCGGCGCGGGCGGGCTGGTTGACCTGCGCCTGCGCGATTCAATCGCGCGCGGCGAGACGGAAGGGCCGCGCATCATCGCGTCGGGCGCGCCGCTCACGCCCGATCTGCTCTACGGCGTGGAGGACTTGGGCGCGCGCCGCGCCTTCGTTCGTCAGTTCGTGCGCGCGCGCATCGCCGAGGGCGCGGACGTGATCAAGTTGTTCGAGGGCGTGGACGAACGCGGGCAGCCGCTGTTGAGCGAGGCGGAGGTGCGCGCAGCGGTGGACGAGGCGGCGAAGGCGGGCCGGCGCGTCGCCGTCCACGCGCACGAGGCGGCGGCCGTCAAGGCGGCGGTGCGCGGCGGCTGCGCCTCGGTCGAGCACGGGTCGTTTCTGGACGAAGAGGCCGTGCGCCTGCTCGTCCGGTATCACACGGCGCTCGTGCCGACGCTCTACCTGCCGACGCACTACCTCGCACACCAGAGCCAGTTCGCCTTCGGCGACTCGACGTGGACGTTCTTCGAGCGGCTGCAAGCGCGCAACCTCGACAACGCGCGCCGCGCGCACGAGGCGGGCGTGTGGCTCGTCGCCGGCTCGGACGCCGTGGCCGGTCTGCACGGGCAGAACGCGCGCGAGATCGAATGGCTCGTCAAAGCCGGGCTGACGCCCGCCGAAGCGATCCGCGCCGCGACCGCGGACGCGGCCAAGCTCTTAGGCGTTGACGCGCAGACCGGCGCGCTCAAGCCGGGCCTCGCCGCCGACCTGATCGCAGTGCGCGGCGATCCGTCGCGCGAGATCGCCGCGCTCGAACAGGTGGGCTTCGTCATGAAAGGCGGCCAGATCGTGCGCGACGATCTTAGTAAAGCTTCTGGTTCGCCGAAGTAACTCGGAGCGCCAGACAGGACTCAACACGAAGGCACGAAGGCACGAGGAAGACATGGTCTGTCGTCTTCGTGTTTTCGTGCCTTCGTGGTTTCGTTCGGCGTTCTAAGTTATGAACGCGCCGTGGCCCGCCTTAGCTGCCGAAGAACTTGGCGACCCAGATGTCGTAGTTGCCGTTGGAACTGGCCGTCGTGCTCGCGTACTCCTGCGCGATCCAGATGCCCGTGTCGTCCGACGGATCGACCGAAGCGCCCGACGTGTCGCCCCACCAGATGACGGCGTTCGCGCCGGTGGCGTTCGGGTTGTCGGCGGACTGATCGCCCGCCTTGACCTGCCGGCTCGGACTGATGTCGCTCGCGTCCGCGAAGTACGCGCTGCCCCGGACTTCCGGGTAGACCTTTTCGCCGGTGCGCGCGTACCCGATGATGGCGTCGCCGTTTTTGTTCGCCTCGACGGCGGCCCAGCCGTAGTGCTTCAGGCCGGTGATGTTCTCGTTGGGGTTGCCGCCGCCGAAGATGCGATCCACGCCGCCCGCGTCCGGCGGTGACGGCACGGTCGGCCACTGCCCCACCGGCAGGCGGACGTAGTGAATCGAAGTTCGCACCTTGCCGATGTTGCCCCAGTCGTGCGCGTCGTTGGTCACCATGTGGAGGAAGCCGTTGCGGTAGGCCGCCTTCATCACGTTGTTGCCGAGGTTGGTGAACTTGATCAGCTTGGTCGAACCCTTCTGCTGCCCGTTGACCGGGGTGCTGAAGCCGCTCGGGATGTCCACGGCCACCGCCTTGACCTTGCGGGCCGCGGTGAAGGGATCGGTGATCGCCCAGACCACGATCTTGTCCGAGCCTTGCCGCCCGAGCCAGTAGGCGCGCCCGCCACTCGGCGTGCCGTGGTGGACGGCCGGCGTGATGATCCCTGTGGCCCCGCCGTCGGGGTTCTTCAAATCCCAGAACTGCCAGCCGCTCTGAAACTGGCCGCTGGCGAACGAGTCGGCCGGGAAGAAGAAGACGCGCCAGTAGCCGGCGGAGTTGTCGGCGCGGTTGACGGCGTGCGTGATCGTGATGGCCTGTTTGTCGATGCCCATGATCGGGTAGTCGGGCGCGTCGCCCGCCTTCCAGATCGAACTGTTGGCCACGCCCTGTTGCGCCGCCCCGTCCGTGTAGTAGAAAAACCAGCCGTCCAACGGGTTCTGCGTCTTCGAGACGGCCATCGGGATGTAGTAACGGCGCTTGGAGGCCGTCACGTTCGCCGCGTCGCTGTAGCCCGCGTAGGCCGTGACCCAGAAACGCTTCCGGTACGAGTCGAAGATGAGCCGCAGATCGTTGAACACGTTGATGGCGTTGCCGGCCGCGTCCTTCAGGTTCAGCCCGGTCGTGAAGAAAGCCTTCGACCCGATGTTGTCGCTGACGGGGTTGCCGTTCTTGTCGTAGTAACGCATGGTCTGCCGGTTCGAGACGATGACGTGCGTACTTGAGACGGCGATCTGGGCGTCGGCGGGGAAGCCGCCCTTGGACTGGAGCGTGGCCTGCCAACTCTTCTTCGGGGCCGGCGTGTCTACCACGGGGCCTTTCGCCTTCGGCCCGCGCGCCGAAGGCTTCTGGGTCTCGTACTTGAGCGCACTGCGCTTGGGGGGTGCCGCCGGCCCCAAGTGGGCCGCCATCTTTGGCGGATGTTCTTCGCCCTTGCGCGGCCCGGAGGCGCGCGCTTCTTCCGGGGCTTGCGCGGCCTTCGCTTGCAGCGAGGCCGCCATTTCCTTCCCGTCCACGGCGTTGCCGCCGCGCACCTTCAGGGCACCGCCCTTGTGAGCCTTCATGCTTTGTACCTTCTTTCTCCGAGAGCTTCGGCCGTTAGACTGAGGGACGGTAGACTGGCGTCTACCAGCATCTGCCGAAAAAGGCTAGCATCGGCCTCTCTTTATCACAGCCTAGCAACAAAAAGCCAGCGATTTATTTGCGTCGCATGACACACATTGCGCGAGCGCCCTGATTTCAAACTGAACCAGCAGCGGGCGAACAACTATCTGTTAAAGGTCGGACGTTGGAGCAATGATGGAGCTTGCAGGGTGGCGGCGGGCGGAGTTGGCGGGGACGAAAAACGGGCCGGGAGTCGTGGCTGACTCCCGGCCCGTGCGTTTGTGCGGTTGCGCGTTCGGTTACTGCTGGACGCCGTTGACGAACGGCTTGAGCAGGCGGGCGCGCGAGGGGTGGCGGAGCTTACGGAGCGCCTTCGCCTCGATCTGGCGGATGCGCTCGCGCGTCACGTCGAAGTCTTTGCCGACCTCTTCGAGCGTGTGCTCCTCGCCCTGCGTGCCGATGCCGTAGCGCAGCTTGATGACCTTCTCCTCGCGCGGCGAGAGCGTCGCCAAGACCTCGTCCGTGATCTGCCGCAGGTTCGACGCGACCACCGAGTCCGACGGGCTGACGCGCGACTTGTCCTCGATGAAGTCGCCGAGGTGCGAGTCCTCCTCCTCGCCGATGGGCGTCTCCAGAGAGATCGGCTGCTGCGCCAGCTTGAAGACGGCGCGCACCTTCGAGACCGGCATGTCCACGCGATCCGCGATCTCCTCGCTGGTCGGCTCGCGCCCCAGTTCTTGGACGAGCGCGCGGCTCGTGCGCACCAGCTTGTTGATCGTCTCGATCATGTGGACGGGGATGCGGATCGTGCGCGCCTGGTCGGCGATGGCCCGCGTGATCGCCTGCCGAATCCACCA
>DASVPY010000089.1:0-193590 GCA_036389395.1 Pyrinomonadaceae bacterium | reverse complement strand
TGGTGGATTCGGCAGGCGATCACGCGGGCCATCGCCGACCAGGCGCGCACGATCCGCATCCCCGTCCACATGATCGAGACGATCAACAAGCTGGTGCGCACGAGCCGCGCGCTCGTCCAAGAACTGGGGCGCGAGCCGACCTCCGAGGAGATCGCGCGCAAGATGGACATTCCGGTCTCGAAGGTGCGCAAGGTTTTGAAGATCGCGCAGGAGCCGATCTCCCTGGAGACGCCCATCGGCGAGGAGGAGGACTCGCACCTCGGCGACTTCATCGAGGACAAGTCGATCCTCAACCCGGCCGACGCCGTCGTCGCCTCGAACCTGCGCGAGATCACGGACGAGGTGCTGGCGACGCTGACGCCGCGCGAGGAGAAGGTCATCAAGATGCGCTTCGGCCTGGGCACTTCCGGGTCGGAGCACACGCTCGAAGAGGTCGGCCAACACTTCGCCGTCACGCGCGAGCGCATCCGCCAGATCGAGGCCAAGGCCTTGCGCAAGCTCCGCCACCCCTCGCGCTCGCGCAAGCTGAAGGCGTTTCTGGAAAGCACGCGGCAGTGAAAAAGCCGGTGTCAGATGCTAGATGTTGGATGTCAGAGACCAACCGGCATGGACAGTCTGACATCTAACATCTAGCATCTGACATCTTTTTTATGAAGCGAATTATCGAAAGCCACAGGCGCAGGCTCGCCACCGAGGAGGGTTACGTCGTGAAGCGGGGCGCGCAGTTGCGCGTCGCGCTCTGCTACCCGAACGTCTACTCGGTGGGCATGGCCAACCTCGGCTTTCACGCCGTCTACGAACTGTTCAACAGCATCCCGGAAGTTAGTTGCGAGCGCGTCTTCCTGCCGGACGAGCCGGAACTGCGCGAGTACGAGAAGACGGGCGCGCCGCTCGTCTCGATGGAGACGCAGACGCCCGTGCGCGACTTCGACGTGGTCGCCTTCTCCGTCTCGTTCGAGACCGACTACCTGAACGTGGCGCGCGTGCTGCGCCTCGCGGGCGTGCCGCTGTGGGCGCGCGCGCGCACGCAGCGCGACCCGCTCGTCGTCATGGGCGGCGCGGCGTCGTTTTTGAACCCCGAACCCATCGCCGACTTCACCGACCTGATCGGCGTCGGCGAGGGCGAGATACTCGTGCCGCAACTGGCGGACGCGATCTTCGAGCACGAGGGGACGAAGGACGAATTGCTGCTCGCGCTCGCGCGGCGCGGGCGCGGCTTCTACGTGCCGGCGCTCTACGACGTGGCGTATAACGAGGACGGCACGGTCGCCGCCTACACGCCGAAGCAGCCGGGCGTGCCGTTGCGCGTCGGGCGCGCGGTCGCGGCCGAGAACCCGAAGGAGGGCAGTCTGCGGCGCGCGATGCGGCGCGGCGACACGGAGGTCGCGGCGCAGTTGCGCGCGCAGGACGTGTTCGCGCCTTCGACGGTCGTCTGGGCCCCGGAGGCCGAGATGGGCGAGCGCTTCCTCGTCGAAATCTCGCGCGGCTGTTCGCAGGGCTGCCGCTTCTGCTGGGCGGGCTACAACTACTGGCCGCCGCGCGTCGTGCCCGCGCGCGACATCCTCGCCAAAGCCGCCGCGTGGCGCGCGAAGACCGACAAGATCGGCCTCGTCTCAACGGCCGTCTGCGACCACCCGGAGATCAGCGAAATCCTACAGGGCTTGCGCGCGATGGAGTACCGCATCTCGGTCTCGTCGCTGCGCCTCGATCAGATCGAGGACGAACTGCTCGACGCACTCGTCGAGTCGCGCGACCAGCAGATCGCGGTCGCGCCGGAGACCGGCTCGGATCGCTTACGCAAGGTCATCAACAAGAACCTGACGAACGACGAGATCGTCGGTATCTGCGGCGCGGTCTTCGACCGCGGGATGCTGACGATCAAACTCTACCTGATGGTCGGCCTGCCGACCGAGACGGACGAGGATTTGGCCGAGATGGTCACGCTCGTCGAGCGCATCAAGGATCGGATGCTCGAAGCGGGGCGGCGCTTCGGGCGCGTCGGCAAGATCATCCCGGCCTTGAACGGCTTCGTGCCGAAGCCGAACACGCCGTTCCAGTGGGAGCCGATCTGCGAGGAGCGCGAGCTGAAGCGCCGGCTCAAGTGGGTCTCGAAGCAGTTGGCGCGCATCCCGAACGTCGAGGTGCGCGCCATGTCCGCGCGCATCGCGCACGAGCAGGCGCTGTTCTCCTCCGGCGACCGCACGACGGCGCGCGTCATCGAAGCCATGGCGCAGAACGGCGGCGACTTAAACGCCGCGCTCCGCGCGACCGGCGTCGAGCCGGCGCGACACACCATGCGCGCGCGCAGCTACGACGAGACGCTCCCGTGGGAGATCGTGGACGCGGGCCTCGGCCGCGCCTTCCTGCAACAAGAGCACGAGCGCGCGCAGATCGCCCGCTCGACCGCGCCCTGCCCCTCCGTCAGCCAATGCACGCGCTGCGGCGTCTGCCCCACCACCTGGCTCGCCGCCGCCCCCGCCCCCCTCGTCCAACTCCAAACAAGCCTCGGCGCTAAAGTCGCAGCGTAGAGATAAAGTAGAAAGGCGCAGGGCGCAGGGCGAAAGTGCGGACACGCCTGCGGCGTGATCTGTTCTTCAGATTTCAGATCATCGGAAAACAGTTCGGCGCGCAGCGCCGTCCGAACTTCCGCCCTGCGCCCTGCGCCTTTCTACTTTGCTTCACCCGTTTGTTAACAGCGTGGCGCTCTTGACGGTGTGATCGAATTTGTAGAGGTAGGTGGTGAAGACGAGCGAGATAGGGCTGCTGAACTGGACGCGGGCGGTGATGCGCCCGTCGGGCGCGCCCGTCTCAATCTGCGCGTCGGTCGGCAGCCCGTAGTCGTCGAGGTTGGCGCGCAGTTGTTGCTCGACCCACGCGGGCGACTTGGTCGTGATGGCCGCCTGGTTGACCGTGTCCTGCATGAAGGTCTCGTACAGCGTCGCCCGGTAGAGCAGGGGCACGAACTGGTAGCCGAGATACGCGCCGACGCCGAGCAGCATCAAGACGATCAGGAAGTTGAGCCGCGCCCCGCCGCGCGCGCGCGCATGTGCCCCGCACGCTTGCCTCATGCCCACCCCCTTCTCCTCGTTCGTTTCGGATTCACTCACAGCCGCAACGCTGCGCGCAACGCGGCCCGCAGGACGTGCGCCGGAATCGCACGCCCGCCGACGATCCGCGCCCGCCCGAATCGTTCCAACAGCACCCACTGCACGTCGCCGCCGACCGCCTTCTTGTCGCCGGCCACGGCCCTGAGGAGCGCGCGCTCGTCCAGGTCGTCGGCGCGCGGCAGCTTGCCGGCGCGCCGCACGGTCGCGCGCAGCAATTCTAACTCCGACGCGGGCAGCAAGCCTAGCCGGTGCGAAATCTCGCCCGCCGCGACGAGACCGCGCCCGACCGCCTCGCCGTGGCGGAAGCGCCGGTAGTGCGTGACGACTTCGAGCGCGTGCCCGACCGTGTGCCCCAGATTCAGTATGCGGCGCGAGCGCGCGTCGGTGCGCGCGAACGCCTCGCGCTCGTCGCCCGCGACGACGCGCGCCTTGAACGCGCACTGCGCCGCGACGAGCGCCGCGAACTGGTCTGGCGTCGGCGTCGTGTCGAGACAGCGGCGCGTCTGCGCGAACAGGCGCGGGCCCGCGAGCGCGCCCTGCTTGATCGCCTCGCACCAGCCGGCGGTCAGCTCGCGCGGCGGCAGCGTGGCGAGCGTCGCCGTGTCTATGACGACGGCGCGCGGCTGGTGGAACGCGCCGACGAGGTTCTTGCCCGCGCGCGTGTTGACGGCGGTCTTGCCGCCGACCGACGAGTCGAGCTGCGCGAGCAGCGTCGTCGGCACTTGCACGAACGCGACGCCGCGCAGGTAGACCGCGGCCGCGAAGCCCGCCAGATCGCCGACCACGCCGCCGCCCAAGGCGACGACCGCGTCGCCGCGCTCCACGCGCGCCGCGCTCAAGAACTCCAACGCGCGCTCGGCCGTGCGCAGAGACTTGTAACGCTCGCCGTCGCCCATCAGCCAGTGCGCGACCGTGAAGCCGTGCGCGTCGAGACTCGCACGCGCCTGCGCGCCGTAGAGCGCGAACACGCGCGGGTTCGAGACGAGCGCGACGCGGCGCGCGCCGCCGCCCAACACGCGCCGCGCGACTGCGCCGAGTTCCGCCAGCGCGCCCGCGCCGATCTCTATCTCGTAGCCGCGCCCGCCGCCCAGTCGCACAGGCACGCGCCGCCGCACACGCACGCCGTCATCAGCACTCATCACGCGCGGCCTCTCGTCGTCGCTCATCCTTCGCCCACCCCGGCCGCGAGCGTGCCGGCCAGCAACTCAACGTCGAGCGGGCCTGCGCCGACGAGCGCGGCCAGCTCTTCGACCGTGTAGCGCGCGCCCGTGTTCCACAGATCGATCAACTCGTCGCCGGCCGCGCGCGTCGCCCACCAGCGGCGGCCGTGGCGTGTACGCAGGTACTCGCCCAGCGCGGCCGCGCACAGCCGCGCGCGCAAAGCGGAGCCGGGCGCACACGCGTCCGCGTCGCACGCCCTTGCGTCTGCGGACACGGCGGCCGCGCCTGCGTCTGCTCGCGCGTCCGTCAGGTCGCACGCGTCTACGCGGGTCTGCGTCATGATCAGCCGGAGGTGCAGCGCGGGTTCGTGCGTGAAGCCGGTCGCTTCTGTGAGGCGCGCGGCCCATTCGGCGGCGAGGCTCTCGGCGCGCGGGTCGGGCGCGGCGGCGAGCGCCGGCTCGTGTAAGACGAACGCGCAGTCGCGCCGCGCTTCGTAGAGCGCGACGAGCGCGTAGTCGCGCGCGGCCGCGTCGGCTTCTGCCGGTCGCAGGCCGCGCAACTCCGCGAGCCACGCCGGGTCGTGCGCCAGGTCGCGGAACAGAAAGCCGTAGGCGGCGCGCGTCGTCGCTTCGGGGCCGTGGACGAACTCCGGGTAACGTTCGGCGGTCGCAGCCGAGACCCAAGCGAGCTGTTGCGCGCAGCCCGCGGCGTAAAAGAGACGACGGAACAGAGCCGCGCCGCCGGCATCAAGATGTGCGTCGCCCGCGTCAAGTCGTGCGTCCGCCGCGCCGAGTCTTACATCCGCCGCGCCGACGAGGAGGCGCACGTCCTTGGGCGGCTCGACTCCGAAGCAGGCGGCCGCGGGGCCGAGCGTGCGGCGCGCGTGCCACTCGACGCGCAGGTTCGGCTGGCGCGCGACGCGTATGCCGAGCGGGGCGAGCGCCGCCGCGTAAGTTTGCGGCAGGGCGTGCGCGGGGAAAAGCTTGTCGTGCTCGGCGAGGCTGGCGAAGAAAGGCGCGTCCGCGTGGGCGAGCGCGCGTGCGTGTTGCGGCGGCAGGCGGCGCGCGGCCCAGGCGTGCAGGCGCGCGTCGTAGACCGCGCTCGTGCGCGCGAGCAGCGCGACGGCGGCGGCGCGCTGCCGCGTCTCGTCGGCGCGCAAAGCGTAGTCGGAGGCGCGGCCGAGCGTCGCCGCCGCCTCGTTGCGCGCGCCGAGGAGCGCGGTGCGCAGGTCGTCGCAGGCGGCGAGCGCGTCGCGCCAGCGCGCGGCCAACTCGCGGCGGCGCGCGGCGTCCGGCTCGCGCGCGAGCAACGCCGGCACGTCGGCCGTCGCGACGCGCGCGTCGCCCCAGCGGACGACGGTCGCCGCCTCGCACCGTTGCAACTCTTCGGCGACGGCGCTGGCCCGCGCCGCGACGTAACCGAGCCGGGCGGCGTCGGCGAGCCGCGCGAGGGCCGCGCGCTCGGTCTCGAACTGCGCGGGTGTGTCGGCGTGCGCGCGTTCGAGGTCTGCGATCTGCGCGGGCGTCCAGAGGTCTGCGTAGCGGTCTCGGAGCGGGGCGAGTTGCGGCGCGGGCGTGCGCCCGGCGCAATAGTCGTAGCGCGCGCGCGCCCGCGCGGCGCAGCAGGCGGCGTACTCGCGGCGGTAGTCGCCCGGCTTCATCGGCTAACAATAACCAGAAAGCGACGGCGAGCACAAAGCCGCGCGGGCGGAATTCTCGTCACCTGTATCGGCGCGCAAAAACAGAACCGGCGCAGCAACCTTTGGGGGTTGCTGCGCCGGTTCTAATTCGTGGTTACTGTCCTCACCCCAGCAACCACTGAGACGGAGGATCCACCAACCGTCTCTCTTGCCCCACACTATAGCGTGCAACGCATGTGCCACGCAATAGTCTTGTGCCGGCGTGCGGCGCGCGACGCGATTTTACTGAGCTTTCGCAACTTTCACGCCGCCGCGGGCGCAGCGCACAGAGCCGGCCGCGACTGTCGGCGTGTAAAACTTGCTCGCACCGGCACGTAAAGTTTTCCCGCGCGGGCGGAATCTACCCAGTGCCGAGGGCTTGGCGGATGGTGTCTGCGAGCGCGTGTGCGAGCCGCTCGATCTCGTCCTGCCGCCGGCCTTCGATCATGACGCGCGCCAGCGGCTCCGTGCCGGAGTAACGCAGGAGCAGACGCCCCTGCCCGGCGAGTTGCGCCTCGGTGGCGGCGACGTGCCGCGCGATCTCCGGCACGTCCGCGAAGGGGCGCTTCTCGGCGACGCGCACGTTGACGAGCACCTGCGGGTAGCGCACGAAGCCCGCGGTCAGTTCGTGCAAGGGTCGCCCGGCGTCGCTCATGGCGCGCAAGAGGCAGAGCGTGGTGACGAGACCGTCGCCCGCCAGACTCAGGCGCGGGAGGATGATGTGCCCGGACTGCTCGCCGCCCAGGCTAGCGCCCGTTGCCAGCAACTCTTCGAGCACGTACTTGTCGCCCACGTCCGTGCGCCGCAGCTCGAAGCCGCGCCCCTTGAGCGCCAGCTCCAGGCCGATGTTGCTCATCACGGTGGCGACGACGAGGCGTTGCGTCAACTCGCCGCGCGCGGCCATGTGCTGCGCCAAGACCCAGAGCGTCGCGTCGCCGTCCACGACCGCGCCCTGCGCGTCCACGAAGAGCGCGCGGTCGGCGTCGCCGTCGAACGCCACGCCGAGTTGCGCGCCCTCGCCGGTGACGCGCGCACAAAGACGCTCGACGAAGAGTGAGCCGCACTCGCGGTTGATGTTGCGCCCGTCGGGCGCGTCGCCGACGGCGACGACGCGCGCGCCGAGCCGCGCGAACAGCTTCGGCGCAAATTCCGTCGCCGCACCGTTGGCGCAGTCCACGACCAGCGTCAGCCCGTCGAGCCGCAGCCCCGCGCCGACCTGTTCGGCGAGGTAGTCGGTGTAACGCACATGCAGCGCGGTCGCGGCCGCGCCGGGCGGCTTGCCGGTCAGCGGTTCCGCGCCGGGCCGCCACGCGCTTGCGGCGACCGCGCCGTTGATGTCGGCCTCGATGAGGCGCTCGGTGGCGTCGTCGAGCTTGCGGCCTGTGGGCGCGAAGATTTTGACGCCGTTGTCTTCGTAGGGATTGTGCGAGGCGCTGATGACGACGCCCGCGTCCGCCGGCAGCGCGCGCGCGAGGTAGGCGACGCCGGGCGTCGTGATGACGCCGGCCGATTTGACCCGCGCGCCGGCCACGCGCGCGCCCGCGCCGAGCGCCGCTTCGAGCCACGCGCCCGACTCGCGCGTGTCGCGCCCCGTGACGATGCGCGGCGCGCGCCCCAAGCGCGCCGCCAAGTGCCGGGCCAGAGACGCGCCCGTCACGCGCATCGTCGCCGCGTCGAGCGGGAACGCGCCCGCCGCGCCCCGCATACCGTCTGTGCCGAAGAGTCGCTTCATTTAAAAGCTGTCCGTTGTCCGTCGTCCGTTGTGCTCGTTTCGTTACTCGTTCGTTTCCTCTGCGGCGCTCAACTCGCGCCGGCAGAACAACGGACAACTGACCACGGACGACGGACGGTTTTTCATCTCTTGATCGTGAAGTCGGTCGGGGCGGTTGAGATCAGTTCGACGCGGGCGGGGGGCGAGCCGGGCGCGAATTGGAGGCGCGGCTTGAGCCGGCCGTCGGGCGCGGGTTCGAGCAGGAGCGTGACGCTGTCGGGCGTAAGGTCTTCGACCGCCGAGCGCGGGCCGCGCACGGTCACGTCGGCCTGCGCCGGCTGCGGCGCGCCCGCGTCGCCCGCCGCGCGCACGCTGACGCCGGTCAGCGTCTTCTCAACGCGCAGCTCGCCGATCTGCACCTGCACGTCCACGGCCGTCTCCTGCGGCACGAGCTTCGGGTCGGGGATGTCCACGACCACCTGGCGGACGGCGAAACTGTCGGCGCGGTCGTCAACCGCGACCGGCTCGGTCTGCACCTTCTGCAACGCGTTGACGTGGCTCTCAGGCCCGCGCACGCGGACGCGTTCGGGCACGGCCGTCACGCCGATCAGCTCGAACCCTTTGGCGGGCTGCCCGACGACGGGGACGCTCACGGCGAACTCGCGCTCGACGCGCCGCTCCAGTTGCAGCTTGATGCCGGCCGGCTCGATGCGCTCGATCTGGACGCTGCCGGGGCTGATGCCTTCGGGCAGTTCGAGCGTCACGTCCTGCGGCGTGAGCCGGACGAGGTGCGTGCCGGGTTGCAGGCTGCTCGCGTCGTAGTTGACGATCACGTCGCCGGCCTTCAAAGCGGCGAGCGCGCGCTGGCTGCCGCGCAGGGACACGTCCAACTCCTCGCGCAGATCGTTGCTCAACTCCACGTCGCTCGGCAGCACGAGGAAGAGTTGCACGCGGCGCAGGCGCACGGCGGCGGGCGTCCGCTGGCTCGTCACGCCCCACCACAGCCCGGCCGTGATGACGAGCGCCAGCAGCTTGAGGCCCCAAGCCTCGAACAGCAGCTCGTGCAGCCAACGCCGCCCCATCAGCGCGGCGTCCCGTTCCAGTTCGCGCAGGGTCATAAGCGAGAAGTCAGGAGTCAGGAGTCAGAAGCCAGAAGAAGGAAGGCGGCAGTCGCAACGACCGAAGGAAAGAAGAACGAGGCCGGAGATGAAAGACCGCCCGTCTTCCTCCTGGCTTCCGGCTTCTGGCTCCTGGCTGCTCTCCCTTCACATCGAGACCACTTCTTTGCGTTCGGCTTCGGCTTCGACGGCGGCGGTCGGGGCGCGCGCGGCGGGGCGGTTGGCCGCTTCGAGCGCGCCGATGATGGCGGCGCGCAGTTGCGTCGCGTCCAGGCCGCGCTGGATTTGCCCGCGCTGGACGAAAGAGATCAGCCCGGTCTCTTCGGAGACGACGACGGCGACCGCGTCCGAGTCTTCGGTGATGCCGATGGCGGCGCGGTGGCGCGTGCCGAGGTCTTTCGAGAGCCGCGGGTTCAGGGTCAGCGGCAGGAAGCAGGCGGCGGCCGCGATGCGGTGGCGGCGCACGACGACCGCGCCGTCGTGCAAGGGCGTCGCCGGGTTGAAGATCGTGACGAGCAGATCGTAAGAGAGTTCGGCGTCGAGCCGGACGCCGCCGTCCACGACGTTCTTGAGGCCGACGCCGCGCTCGATGACGACGAGCGCGCCGGTCTTGGTCGAGGCCAGGGTCGTCGCCGCCAGCACGATCTCGTCGTAGACGCCCTCGCCGAACTGCCCGCGCTGGCGCACCAGCAGCGGTAGCCTGATGCGGTTGCCGAGCGAGATGAACGCCGTCCTGATCTCCGACTGGAAGAGGACGATGATCAGGATCGGCAGGTAGAGCAGGACGCCGCGCAGGACGTATTCGAGCGTGGCCAGGTCGTAGCGCAGCGCGAGCCAGTAGAGCAGCGCGAAGATGGCGAGGCCGGCGGCGAGCGGCACGGCGCGCGTGCCGCGGATGAGCTTCAGGATCGCGTAGACGAGCAGGAACACCAGCACGATGTCCAGCAGGTTGCGGGACTCGCGCAGGCGCACCAGGTACTCTGTGTAGGGCGCGATCAGTAAAAACACGTCTCTTAAAGCCTCTCGCAGCGGCCGAGGGCGACTCTATGGTCAAGTTTTGCTGGCTGCGGTTACACGCCTCCGCGCCAATTATGAGCCAAGAAACGGCGCGGCGCAACGGGGGAAGTTCAAAGTTCAAGGTTCAAGTTCAAAGTTGAACGCCCAAGGCCGAGGCGGCGCTGACGCCCCTTGCCCGAAACGTTGAACGTTGAACCTTGAACCTTGAACTATTTACCGGCGGTGCGCTGCTTGAGGCGGTTGCGGGAGAGGAAGCCGACGAGCAGGCCTTCGTCGTCGAGGACGGCGAGCGCGCCCGCGCCGTTGTGTTTGAGCAGTTCGGCGGCGCGCGCGAGCGGCGTCTGCGGCGCGACGAACAGGCGCGGCTCCACGGGTCGCATGACCTCGCTGACGCGCGTCCGGTGCCAGCGTTCGCGCGGCAACTGTTTCAGGTCGGCGAGCGAGAGTATCCCGTGCAGCCGGCGCTGGCGCGCGACGGGGAACGACTCCTGCCGGTGCAGCGGCAACACCTCGTCAACGAAGTGGCTGACGAGCGTGTCCGGCTCAAGCGCGAACGGCGCGGTCATCGCCTCGGCGACCGTGCGCGCGCGCCGCCGCCCGCCCGCGCGCATCAGCGCCCGCGCCGAGTCCCACAGGAACAGCCCGACCAGCACCGACCAGAAGCCCATGAACAGATCGCCGGTGCGGAAGTAGATGTAGAGGCCGAAGACGACGAGCGTGCCGGCGATGACCTGCCCGCCGATGCTGGCGGTGCGCGTCGCCTCGTCGAGCCGGCCCGTCCTGTGCCAGAGGAAGGCGCGCAGGACGCGCCCGCCGTCGAGCGGGTAGCCGGGCAGCAGGTTCGAGACGGCGAGCAGCAGGTTCCAGAAGCCGACGATGAAGCAGACGGCCGCGGCGAGGTAGTACGCGCCCGCGGTGCAGAGGCTCATCAGCAGGAACGCGACCGCGCCGAACAGGAAGCTCGCGGCGGGGCCGGCAATCGCGATGCGGAACTCGGCCCGCGGCGTGTCCGGCTCGCGCCGCATCCGCGTCAACCCGCCGAACGGGTGCAGCACGATCTCCTCGATCTCTATGCCTTCGAGCCGCGCCACGAGCGCGTGCGACAACTCGTGCCCGAAGATCGAGAGGAAGAGCGCCAGCGTCGTGACGACCCCGGCGAGCCACGCCACGCCGACGCTCGGCGCGACGACCGTCCGCGTCGTCGTCGTGCCCTGCTCGAAGCTGGCCGCGATGACCCACACGCTCAGCGCGAAGATGAGAAACCAGCGATAGTCAATCCGCACCGGGATGCCGAACACCCGCGCCACGCGCACCTGCCGGTGGAGGATGTGGGTCAACTTCATAACAGCCGTGACGCGTGACGGGTGAACAGGTGACTACTCTTACGTGGCTTCTGCGTCGAGTAGCAGCGACGGCTCGTTGCGGGCGACGCGGCGCAGCAGGAGGGGGATGTCGAAGAGTTGGGCGAGACCGCGGACGATGGCGTAGCGCGGCTCGTCGGGGACGCGCGTTTGCAGGTTCGTCTCGCGTTGCAGGTAGGCGTCCATGCCTTCGAGGAGCGCGCCGCCGCCCGTCAGGATGATGCCGCGGTCGTAGATGTCGGCGGCCACTTCGGGTTGCAGATCGGCCAGGGCGTTGCGCACCGCGTCGGCGATCTTGCGCGTCACGTTCTGCGCGACCACGTAGATTTCGTCGGCCGTCACCTCAATCGCGCCCGGCGCGCTCGTATGCACGTCGCGCCCCTTGACGGTCAGGGCGCGCCCCGGCTCGCTCGGCTCGATGGCCGAGCCGAGTTCCGTCTTGAGCCGCGCCGCGGTGGGCGCGCCGATGATTAGACCCCGGAAGCGGCGCAGGCGTTCCACGACGGCCGCGTCTATGTGGTTGCTGCCGATGCGCTCGGCGCGCGCGTAGACGATCTGGCCGAGGGCGACGACGGCGATGTTGGTCGTGTCGCCGCCGATGTCCACGACCGCGGCGGCGCGCGTGTCCTCGATGTCCACGCCCGCGCCGATGGCCGCGGCGAGGCCCTCTTCGACCATGTAGATGCGGCCGATGTGCGCGTGCTCGGCGGCGGTGAGGAGCGCGCGCTGCTCGACGTGCGTGACGCCCGCGAGCACGCCCATGACGGCGCGCCGGCTGAAGTGCGAGAAGCCGCTGCGCGCCTGGCGGACGAAGTGGTCGAGCATCTTCTGCGTGTAGACGAAGTCGGCGACGACGCCGCCCATCATCGGCGCGACCAGAGTGATCTCGCGAGCCTCGCGCCCCTGCATCTCGCGCGCCTCGTGCCCGTAGGCGACCACCTCGCCCGTCAGCTTGTTGATGGCCACGACCGACGGCTCGTCCACGACCACGCCGCGCCCCTTGACGGCGACGATGGTCGAGGCCGACCCCATGTCAATCGCCATCGAGTCGGAGATCAGATCGCGCAGCCGGCTGAAGTGCCAGAACGAAGGCGTCCGCCGCCTGTATGAACGTTTCGCCATGTCGTCGTCGAAAGCGACCAAGGCCCCCTCCCGCTTGCCGGCCCCGCCGCCTGTGCCGCCGCCGCGCCCGCGCCGCCGGCAGGCAACACGGGGCGCGGACGCGCGATTAAGAACTGTGGGAGGCGGAGCGTGCGGCCAGTATAAAGTAGAACGGCGAAGGGCGGAAGGTGAAAGGTTGAGGCGTAGGCGCGACGACGAAGCGCCGGGGCGGGACGGCGCGGGCGCGCGGCTTTGGCCGCCGTGTCGATCAACCCGCGCGCCGTCTTCTTAGTCGGTCAACCTGTTAGTCGGTCAACCCGCGCGCCGTCTTCTTAACATGACGTTAACTTCCCGTTAACGTCCGTCTAGTAGACTGCCCGCTCGCTGGCAAGCCGGGCGCAGTGCCGCATCCCCTCAGACCTGAGGAGCAGTCCATGTCCATCGCGAACGAGTTGAGTTGCGAAGTGGCGGCGGCCGTGTTCGCCGCGCGGCCGCCCGACACCGGGCCGGACACGGAGCAACTCGGCGAGCTTGTCCTGACGCTGCACACCACGCTGCGCCGCCTGACCGACGAGGCGCGCCACCGCCGCCGCGCGCAACGCCTGGCGCGCAACGCTGCCCCGGCGCAGGCCGCCACGCCCGGCGGTCATTAACGCGCCCGCCGACGCGCGCCGATCTTGTAAGCAACATTTAAGCGCGCGTTAACGCGAATTTAGCGGCGCGGCTTTAGACTGCGCCCATCCCCGCCGAACGCAAGCCCCCGCTTGCACGCGGACTAAAAGGGGCACGCCCGGCTTCGCCCGAAGCCCGACGTGCCCCGCTTTTTTCGCCCACGCGCCGCCCAACTTAACGACGATTTACGCAGGGCCGTCGGCTCGCGCCCTCAGTTCAAAGTTGCGACCTCGGCAATGGTTTTGCCTTCGGCGTGTGGCACGGCTGCCGTGGTGGGCCCCAGTTCCGGCCCGCAGTCCAGACCTTGAGGCAGCGGCGCGGCCTCGGACAGACAGTTCAGGAAAAAGGCTTCCGCCGCATCCTTGTCCATCGGCCTGGCGAAGTAGTACCCCTGTCCGAACTCGCACGCCAGCGTCGCCAGCCGCGTGTGCTGCCGCTCGGTTTCGATCCCCTCGGCCACCACGTCCATTCCCAGGGTCTGCGCCAGGCTCATGATCGTCTGGACGATCTCGGCGGTGCCGTCACTCTCGGTGATCCGGCTGATGAAGGAGCGGTCGATCTTTAGCGTGCTGACGGGGAAGCGTTGCAGGTAGCTCAGGCTGGAATAGCCGGTGCCGAAGTCATCAATGCTCAACTCCACCCCGCGCGCCCGTAGCTGTTCGAGCGTGCGTATCGCCGTCTCGATGTTCTCCATCACGACGCTCTCCGTTATCTCCAACTTCAGGCTGCGCGGGTCAAGGCCCGTCTCCCGCAACACCCCCTCGATCTGTTCCAACAGGTCGGGCTGGATAAATTGCTTGCCGGAGAGGTTCACGTTAATCGTCAACGGCTCGCCCGCGGGGGCCAGCTTTTGCCAGTGGTGCATTTGCCGGCAGGCCGCGTCGAGGACCCAGCGCCCGATTGGAAGGATCAGCCCGGTCTCCTCCGCGATGTGGATGAACTTCGTCGGCGGGATAAGACCGCGCACCGGATGCTGCCACCGGATGAGCGCCTCGAACCCGCGCAACACGCCCGTGTTCAGGGAGACGATAGGCTGGTACTGGAGGAAGAACTCCTGGCGCTCGACGGCCCGCCGCAGGTCCCGCTCCAACTCCAACAACTCCATCGCGCGGGTGTGCATCGCTTGATGAAACACCTCGTAGCGGGCCTTGCCGAGCTGCTTGGCGCGGTACATGGCCGTGTCGGCGTCGCGCAGGATGTCCTCCGGCCGGTGGTATTCGGGCGCACTGAGAGCGATCCCGATGCTGACGGTGGTGAACACCTCATGCCCGCCGAGGTTATACGGCATAGCCAGCTCGCGCTGGAGCCGCTCGGCCACCAGCATGGCCTCGCCGGCGTCCCCCAGGTCTTCGAGCAGGACGGTGAACTCGTCGCCGCCGAGGCGCGCCACCGTGTCGCCGGGGCGCAGGGCGGTTTCCAGCCGGCGGGCGATGCCGACCAGCAGCTTATCCCCGATCATGTGGCCGAGACTGTCGTTGACGACCTTGAAGCGGTCGAGGTCGAGGAAGAGGACGGCGCACTTATAGTCTTCGTGCCGCTGGGCGCGCGCGAGCGCGAGCTTCAGGTGGTCCATGAACAGGGCGCGGTTCGCCAGGTCCGTCAGCCCGTCGTGGAAGGCGTTGTGGCGGAGCTGCTCTTCCGCCTGCTTACGCTCGCTCACCTCTTTCGTCAGCTCCAGGTTGGCCGCGACGAGCTGGGCGGTGCGCTCCGCGACGCGCTCTTCCAGGCTCTCGTTCAACCCCTTAATCTCGTCCGTCCGCTCCGCGATGCCCCACATCTCGCTGACGTTGCGCTTGATGGCGATGAAGAGGAACGTGTCTTCAAAGAGCACCCAGCCCGCGTGCTCAAGCCAGCGCCAGTTATTCACCGTGAGCACGCCGTAGACGGACTCGGGCCAGAACAGCCCGCGCAGGAAGTGATCCGCGGCCACGACGACCGTGGCCGGGATCAGCACGCGCCAGTCGCGGTAGAAGGCGAGGAAGGCCAGCGACCCGAAGACGTGGAAGTGGGTTTCGATCCGCCCGCCGGTCAGGTGGATGAGCAGCGACGACATCAGCATCTGCGCGGTCGCAATGATGTAGCGCGTCGAAGCCTCGCCCGGGCGCAGCAAGCCCAGCGCCATGGGGAAGAGGCTGATGGCCCCGCCCAGGAACACCGCGGCCCAGACGTGAATGTGCGTCCGGCTGTAGGGGCCCGCCCAGGTCTGCGGCGAGATCCACAGCGCCGCCGCAATCCCGGCCAGCCACTGGACGGCCATCAGACCGGCGAACATGCGGTCGGTGCGTTTGCAGATGGCCTGCTGGTGTTCGGTAAAGAGGCGCGCAGCCCGCAGCCGTGCGGGGGTCTCGGCACTCCGGTCAGTGGCTGTCCTCAGCACCGCCAGCCTCCTTTCGGCCACGGCAGTCCGGCCCCGGCGCGAAGATCGGGCAGCCGAAGACGGGTGTACCCTCCTGCTTCGCCGCCGCCGTCGTGAGCAGCGCGACGATGGCAGCCCGGCCGGCGTTATCGCCCTGGTGCCCGCGCGCGCTCGTAATGCCGCCGCTGAAGAGGAGCCGCCCCTCGGCGTCGTAGAGCAGGGTCTGGCCGGAGGTGGCGGCGTGGAAGCGGGCGGCCTCGACGCCGTCGTCGTCGCGCAGAACCTGTACGCCTGGGATCGCCGCGGCGCTGCTTAACAGGTCCGTCTGCTCCCAGCCGACGGCGGAGTCCGCCGGCTTGACGAAGAGGACGTAGGCCGTCACCCGCCCCTGCGCCTGCGTCATCACGCGCGCCAGTTCGCCGATGCTCGCGCGCGTACAGGGGCAGCGCGGGTGCGCCAGCATGACGAGCGTGGCGCGGTCGGCGGCGCGCCGGATGCGGCTGTCTGCGGGCCACCGCTCCGGGGCGGCGGCGGCCGCCCCCGGCGTGCCCTCGTAGTTCCAGAGGAACCCTAAGCCCGCGCTGATCGTGAATGCCCATACAGCGCCCGCGGCGAGCAGTATCAGCCTAATCTTTTTCAAGGTCATTCGGACGGTGCCTCAACTGTAATGTTAGCTGCGCTGGAACTCTGCTGTGGGGCTAATCGAAGTGCAAGGGTGGTTGGCGCGACGTGCAGCAACGTCAATCAGACTGACCGCGGCCCCGGTTAACGCAGTGCAACTTGACCGGGATGACGCCGCTACAGGGCAAATAAACACTGCGGAGCCTGCCCTCGACATGAATCTAGCAAGGGGCATGCCGGGTCATAACTCAGCGGCTGCTTTTCGGGGCGGCTCGCACAACGCTCGCACAAACGGAAGGCGAGCGGGTGCTGTCACTCTCCGATAACACACGCCCATTCTTCCCGCCCTCAGTTAACAACGATTTAAACCCGCCTTCACCCGCGCTTAACGCCGCCGGGTTAGGCTGTCGCTTTGCAACGTCAGACGCACGCCCGCACAGCGCGCGCGCGCCGGCCACGGCTTCGGCGTGCGCGCCCGTGCCGACGTTCGGACGACACCCAGCTCCGCCCGCTTAACCACACGCATGTTCGATAGGAGGATTGTCATGCCCGCTCAACTTACGAGGCCGGTGGCGGCCCGCGCCCGCCTGCTCGTCGCGCTCGTCTTGCTCTCGGCGGCGGCGCTCACCGGCCGCGCGCAGACCGATCAGGGGCGCATCGTCGGCACGGTGCGCGACCCGAACAACGCCGTCGTGCCCGGCGCGGTCGTCGCCGCGCACAACGAGCGCACGGGCGAGGAGCGCACCGTCACGACCAACGGCGAGGGCCTCTACCTGCTCGCCGCGCTCAAGCCGTCCACCTACACCGTGACGGTCGCCGCCGCGAACTTCAAGACGACGCGGGCCGCCAACGTGCAGCTTAACGTCGGGCAGGAGTTGACGCTCGACCTCGGCGTGCAGCCGGGCCTGAGCGAGACGATTGACGTGGTCGCGTCGGACGAGATGGCGCTCAACACCAGCTCCGCCAGCATGAGCGCCAACGTCAACCCGCGCGAGGTGGCGGGGCTGCCGGTCAACGGCCGCCAGTTGTCGCAGCTCTACCTGCAAGCGCCCGGCTCGCTCAACAGCGGGTCTGGCACGTTCGGCGACATAAGGTTTTCGGGCCGCGCCGTCGAGCAGAACGTCGTCCGCTACGACGGCATCGAAGGCACGGCCATCATTGACGCCTCGCCCGGCAACCTCAACGGCGAAGTCCCCTCGCCCTTCCGGCTGCAATCGAGCTTGGAGAACGTGCAGGAGTTCCGCGTCGAGTCGAACAATTTCCCCGCGGAGTTCGGCACGGGCACGGGCGGGCAGATCAACGTCGTCACCAAGAGCGGCGGGAACGAGTTTCACGGCTCGGTCTTTGAATACTTACGCAACGACGCGCTCGACGCCGCCAACTTCTTCGACAACATCGTCGGGCAGAAGTCGCCGCTGCGCCTCAACCAGTTCGGCGGCTCAATCGGCGGCCCCGTCAAAAAGGATAAGGCGTTCTTCTTCTTCTCCTACGAAGGCTACCGGCTGCGCGCGGGAGTCAACTCGATTGAGGCCGTGCCGGGCGAGCAGGCGCGCGTCTGCGCCGTCGCGGGCGTCGTCTGCAACGCGACGACCGCGGCGCTGCTGCCCGCCTTCCGCGCGCCCGGCGCGATCATCATCGCGCGCGGCGCGGGCGCGAACCTCTTCGACGTGGCCCAACTGCAAGCCACCTCGCGCGTGGACGAGAACGCCGTCGCCGGCCGTTTCGATTATCGCTTCAACGAGCGCCACTCGTTCTACCTGCGCTACTTCCGCGACCAGGGCACGAACGTCCAGCCCGAAGGCGTGACGGGCCGCGTCGTCAACATCAAGGCCAACCCGCAGAACGCCGTCTTCGCGCTTCAGTCGTCTTTGCGCCCGACCGTCTTGAACGAGTTTAAGCTCGGCTTCAACGAAGCCTACACGCGCATCAACGGCGTCGCGCCGACGATCAACGGCTTCGACCTGTCGGCGGTGGCCATCAACATCTCCGGCAACACGGCCAACTTCGGCATCGCGGGCCAGGGCACTTCGGCCGGCACGGCCGTCCCCGGCGGCCTCGTGCGCGCCAACTCCGCGACGAACGGGCGCGGGCAGCCTTACACGCCTTACTCGCTCTCGTTCGTGGACAACCTGAGTTGGACGCGCGCGAGCCACAATTTCAAGTTCGGCGGCGAGCTGCGCCTCATCCGCCTCTACACGGATCGGCAGGGCGGCACGACCTACACGTTCGCCAACCTGCAAGCCTTCCTCGCCAACACGCCGCAGCAGGTGCAGTTCCTCGGCGACGTGTCGGCCGCCTCGCCCTTCAACGGCGGCGCTACGGGTCAGCGCAAGGCCGAGCAGGAGTATTACATCGCTTACGCGCAGGACGAGTGGAAGCTGCGCCCCAACCTGACCCTCAACTACGGTCTGCGCTACGAGTACTACACGCCCTTGCGCGAAGCGCGCGACCTGCAAGTCCTCTTCGACATCAACACAGGCCGACTGCGCGCTCCGAAACAGTCGGCTTACAAGTCTGCCAAGACCAACTTCGGCCCGCGCGTCGCGCTCACCTGGTCGCCGAACGCGAGCGGCACTGGCTTCTTCGGCGGCGGGCGCACGGTGCTGCGCGGCGGCTTCGGCGTCTACTACGGCCCCGGTCAGACCGAAGATCAGATTCAGCCCATCGAGTCCGACCGCATCAGCGCCACCTTCAGCGGCACAGACCCGCGCAACGTCTTCCCGCTCGACCCGGCCGCCGCCACAGCCTTCTTCCTCGCCAACCCCAACACGCGCTCCTACCAGCCGCGCGCCTACGCGCCCGAATACCAAATCCCCGAGCGCGTCTACCAGTACAGCGTCTCGTTCCAGCAGGAGCTGCCCTACAAGCTCGTCGCCACCGCCGCTTACGTCGGCTCGCAGGGGCGCAACCTCTTCCTGCGCAGCGTCGCCAACCGCATCCTGCCCGGCCAGACGACTATCGTGAACGGCACGACACTGCCCGCGGGCGTCGGCGTCATCAACCGCACAGACCCGACGACGGGCCGCGTCGTCGCCGTCAACACCGTCCGCGAGTTCTCCGTCGTCTCCGGCACTGCGACCGTGCAAAACCCGTCCGCCGAAGTGGACTACAAGACGCGCGGCGGCGCGGACAGCTACAACGCCTTGCAGACGACGCTCGCGCGCCGCTTCAGCACCGGGCTGACCCTGAACGCGCAGTACACCTTCTCGCGTTCTTTCGGCAACACCGCCGGCTCGAACGAGGCGCGCACCGCGGCGAACAACGCGCGCGCCATCGGCGAGTTCGCCTACGACCCCGGCTACAACAACTTCGACGTGCGCCACACCGTCAACCTCTCGGCGCTCTACGACCTGCCCTTCGGCCGCGGCCGCCGTTACGACTTCGGCCGCGCCGCCAACGCCGTCCTCGGCAATTGGGAAGTGGGCGGCATCGTCAACGCGCGCTCCGGCTTGCCGATAGAAGTGCTCATCACGCGCCCCGACGTGGTCATCCAATGCACGAACGCGGCCGCGGGCTGCAACGCGGGCGAGGTGCGCGCGCTGCCCGGCACGATCAACGCCGCCAGCCCGCTCCCTGCCGGCTTCACGGCGGTCGTCAACACGCCCGGCGGCGGCGCGTCGCGCAACGTGCGCCGCCCTGATCTCGTGCCCGGCGTCAGCCCCTACCTGAACGGCGACCGCGGCCGCTTGAACCCGGCCGCCTTCGCCACGCCCGCGCCCGGCGCGTTTGGCAACCTGCCCCGCAACGCCCTGCGCGGCCCCGGCTTCGCCCAGTTCGATCTCGTCTTCAACAAGCGCTTTCCCCTGCGGGAGCGGGCGAACGTCGAGTTCCGCACGGAAATCTTCAACGTCTTCAACCACCCGAACTTCACCAACCCGTCCTCGACGCTCAACAGCGCCGTCGGCACGCTGCAACCGGGTCAGCCCTACACGCAGGCGGCCGCGGGCGCGACCTTCGGGCTGCTGCGCCAGACCGTCGAACGCACCGTCGGCCTCGGCACGAACCGCCAGATACAGTTCGCCCTCCGGCTCAATTTCTAAAAGCCGTGACGGGTGACGGGTGACAGGTGACGGGGAAAAGCTTGGTTCTTTCCCGTCACCCGTCACCTGTCACGGTTTACGGCTTGTCATTCCTTGCCCGCGTCGGGCGCATCGCTTATAGTCTTGCTTTCTTAAGCAACCCAGGGCGCAGACGGGAGACACGGGCGATGGCGCGTTTCAGCTTCCTGCCGCGGGAGGAGCAGTATTTTCAACTCTTCTCGCAGATGACTTCCTACATCTTCGACGCCTCGCGCTTGCTCGTCGAGATGCTCGGCGACGGCGGCGGGCCAATGCGTTACGACGACTTCGCCCAGCGCATCAAGTCCATCGAGCACGCCTGCGACGAGCTGACGCACACCGTCGCGACGCAACTCAACAAGACCTTCATCACGCCCTTCGACCGCGAGGACATCTACATGCTCTCCTCCGCGCTCGACGACATCGTGGACTTGATCGACGACGCCACGCGCACCATGGTCATGTACGACGTGCGCGAGACCTCGCCGCACGCGCGCCGCTTCGCCGACGTGATCCACCGCATGGCCGTGCAACTGCACGAGGTCGTCTCCACGCTCGCCAAGCCGGTCGGCATCACCCCGCGCCTCGTCGAGATACACCGCTTGGAGAACGAGGGCGACGACATCTACCACGCCGCCATCGCCGAACTGTTCCGCCAGCAGTCCGACCCCCTCACCGTCATCAAGTGGAAAGACATCTACGAGAAATTAGAGGCCACCGTGGATCGCTGCGAGAGCGTCGCCAACATCATCGAGAGTGTGATCATCAAGCATACGTGAGCAGTCAGGAGTCAGGAGCCAGAAGCCAGAATGAAAGACTGTCCGCCGTCTCTTCTTCGGTTTCTTCTTCCGGCTTCCTTCTTCTGTCTTCTGACTCCTGACTCCTGACTTCTGGCTTCTGGCTTCTGCCCTATGCCGACTGCCACATTCGCTTTCATCCTCGTGCTCGTCGCGCTCGCGTTGGTGTTCGACTACATCAACGGCTTCCACGACGCGGCGAACTCCATCGCGACGGTCGTCTCGACGCGCGTGCTCTCGCCGGGCGTGGCGGTCGCCTGGGCCGCGTTCTTCAACTTCATCGCCTTCGCCGTCTTCGGCACGCGCGTCGCCAAGGCCATCGGCGACGGCGTCAGGATGGACTTGATCGCGCCCGACCTGCGGCTCTACGTGCTGCTGGCCGCCTTGCTCGGCGCGATCATCTGGAACTTGATCACGTGGTGGCTGGGGCTGCCGACCTCAAGCTCGCACGCGCTCCTGGGCGGCTACGCGGGCGCGGGCATCGCCGCCTACCGCGGCCTGAGCGGCCCGCACGGCTTCCTGCTGAAGACGGATGTGTGGACGCGCACGATCAAGTTCATCGTGCTGTCGCCGCTCATCGGGGCGCTGCTGGGGTTCGCGCTGATGGTGCTGGTCTACTGGCTGTTCCGGCGCTGGACGCCGCACCATGTTGATCGCCTGTTCCGGCGCGGGCAGCTTTTGTCGGCCGCCGCCTTCTCGCTCGGCCACGGCGGCAACGACGCGCAGAAGACGATGGGCATCATCACGGCCGTGCTGGCGGCGGGCGGCCTCGTCGCCTACGGCCCGAACGGCTCGCTGCCGGCCATCCCGCTCTGGGTCGTGCTGGCGGCGCACGCCGCCATCGGGCTGGGCACGCTCTCGGGCGGCTGGCGCATCGTGCATACGATGGGGTCGCGCATCACGAAGCTGAAGCCGGTCGGCGGCTTCTGCGCCGAGACGGGCGCGGCCATCACGCTCGCCTACGTGACGCTGACGGGCGTGCCCGTCTCGACGACGCACACGATCACGGGCGCAATCGTCGGCGTCGGCGCGACGCGCCGGCTCTCGGCCGTCAAGTGGGGCGTCGCGGGCCGCATCGTCTGGGCGTGGGTGTTGACGATCCCCATCGCCGCCACCATCGCCGCCGGCTCGTACCTACTGATCGAGTTCGTGCATAACCTAGTGCGCTAGCGCGCAAAGGCTGGAAGCCGCGCGCGGGCCGCGACAGTCGCCCCGACCGTCGCACCACCCCGCCGCGCGCCTTGCCACGCGCCGCGCCGCCGGCCTAAGATTGAGTTCCCCCGTTTTACTTTCCCCGGCTTGAGGCTCCCCGTTTCACTCCCCTTTGTGTCTCGCTTGGGAGGACGCCGCACATGAATCAGACTTCTGCCCACCAGCGCACGGTCATGGTGGTGGAAGACTTCGACGACACGCGCCAACTGCTGCGCCTGTTGTTGGAGCGCCAGGGCTATTACGTGCTGGAGGCGAACAACGGGCGGAGCGCCGTCGAACTGGCCAAGAGCGCGCACCCGCGCCTCATCCTCATGGATTTGAGCCTGCCGGTGCTCGACGGTCTCTCCGCCACGCGCCAGATTCGCGAGCAGGGCTTTCTGAACGACGTGCTGATCGTCGCCGTGACGGCGCACCAGGAGCGCGAGTACAAGGAGAAGGCGCTGGCGGCGGGCTGCGACGATTTCGTCAACAAGCCGCTCGATTTCGACCGGCTCGAAGCCCTCTTGCGCCGTTTCATGCCCGTCCACCGCGAGCACAGCGAGTAGGCGGCCAGGTTTTTGCGGGAAAATTTAGCCGGAAAAGCGAACAGGCGCGGCAGCTTTTGGGAGCCTCGCGCCTGTTCATAGTCCGATTGATGTCCTCACCCCATCAACCGGTGAGACGAAGGATCCACCAACGCCTCGGTTGTGCAGTAATATAGACAAAACCGGCCCGCGATGCAAGCCCCATTTTAAAAAAATTTTGGCCCGCCCCTTTTGGTGGGTCGAACGGGCGTGGCCGCCGCCGCCCCGCCCTGCCACCACTTCGCCGCCCGCGGTTAACAATTTTTGTTGACAGACACAACAAAAGGTCTGTACATTTCCGTTCCTCGCAACTACCCGCAGGATTCCAGGTAGCCCCGAGTGGCGCTTCCCCTGCGCAACCGGAATTATGCCTTATCGCCATCGGCGCGCGCCTCGCGCCGATTGCCTGCTGAAAGGAGTCCCTCATGAGGCAGGTGACACAGATACACGCCGCGACCGCGGCGCGGCCCATTAGGCTGCGCGAACTGGGCGTCTACAAACTCCCGGACGGGCGCGAATTCATCGTCAGCACGATCTACAGCGACGGCTGCTGCTCGCTCTACCAACGCCACGCCTGGGACACCTTCGGCAACGCGGAGTTCTGGGTCGGCCCCGACGGCCGGCTCTTCCGCCGCGGCGCGCCGACCTCCTGGCGCGTGCAGGACTTGGTGGACACGGGTCAGACCAGCCGCTACCCCAAAGCGCGCCGGCTGCTCTAGCCGCGCCCGACACACAGCCGAGAGCCGCGTCGGCCCGCGAGGCCGACGCGGCTCTCGGCTCTTAACGCAACACGCCGCGGCGGCCCGGCGCACGCGCCCCGCGCGTCTAACGCGCGCCCCCCAGGCCGCGCGCCAGCCAGATGCCCAAGCCCACCGCGCCGAACCCCGCCGCGCAACTCAGCACGACGTAGGCCAGAGCCAGGCCGAACCGCCGCCCTTCCACGAGCAGCGCCGTCTCATACTCGAAGGTCGAGAAGGTGGTGTACGCGCCGACGAAGCCGACGGCGAAGGCGAGACGCACGTGCGGCCCGACGAAGGTCAGCCGCTCGGCCACGGCGGTCAGAAACAGCCCGAGGAGGAACGAGCCGCTGACGTTGATCAGGAAGGTCGGAACGGGCAGCGGAGCGGTCGCGCGCGCGAGCGCCGAGCCGCCCAGGTAGTAGCGCAGCATCGCGCCCAACGCGCCGCCCAACGCCACCGCCAAATATCTCGTCCACGTCTCCATCCGCGCGCCGAACAAGAGAAAAGCCGCCCGCTCGTGCGCGGGCGGCTTCTCCGGTGAACTGTTGGGATTGACCTGTGGCGCGGGCCTGAGAGCGCGGCGCACTCCCGGCAGCAGCGGACGGACAACACCCGAACAAATTCAGGGGTGCGAGTCCGTTTAGGTCTCAGCCACCTCACTGTGATTAAAACTCATATATGCTTTGGATCACCTCCTTTCCAGTGTTGCCGCGATAATAGAGGACAACAGGTTGTGCGTCAACAGATATTTTCGCCGCTATCTTGTGCCCCAACGGAAGCGGCGCGCGGCGCTAAGTGACGCGGCAACGCCGTCGCGCTAGCCGCGGCGGTAGACCTCGCGCCCGCCGACGTAGACCGCGTGCGCGTGCTCGACGCCGAAGAAGTAGGCCAGCTCGCGGTAGTCGGCGCAGTCGTGGATGCAGAAGTCGGCCTGCTTGCCCGGTTCGAGCGAGCCGAGTTGCGCGCCGCGGTTCAGGCTGTGGGCGGCGTTCAAGGTGGCGCACGTGATCGCCTCGGCCGGCGTGAGCTTCATCTGCGTGCAGGCGAGCGAGAGGACGGCCGGCATCGCAGGGGTCGGCGACGAGCCGGGGTTGAAGTCCGTCGCCAGGACGACGGCCAGCCCGGCCTCGATCATGGCGCGCGCCGCCGGGTAGCGCGCGGAGCCGAGCGCGTAGACCGAGCCGGGCAGCAGGACGGGCTGCACGCCCGCGCGCGCGAGCGCCGCGATGCCGGCCGCGTCCGTGTGCTCAAGGTGATCGGCCGTGGTCGCGCCCAACTCGGCCGCCAACTGCGCGCCGCCCGAGAGCGACAACTGATCGGCGTGCAGACGTAGACCTAGCCCGTGACAGCGCGCGGCCGAGAGTATCCGCCAAGCCTCGTCCGTCGTGAAGACGCGCGCCTCGCAGAACACGTCGCAATACTCGGCGAGTCGTTCCGCCGCAACGGCGGGTAACATCTCGTTGACGATCAACTCGACGTACTGCGCGCGGCGCGCGGCGTACTCTTCGGGCACGTCGTGCGCGCCGAGGAAGGTCGGGACGAAGCGCACCGGCGTCTCTTCGTTCAGCCGCCGGATCGCGCGCAGGATTTTCAACTCGTCTTCGGGCGTCAGCCCGTAGCCGGATTTGGCCTCCACGGTCGTCGTCCCGCCGCGCACAAACCAGTTCGCGTAACGCCGCCCCGCCGCGACCAACTCGGCCTCGCTCGCGGCGCGCGTGCGCCGGACGGTGGCGCGTATACCGCCGCCCGCCGCGGCGATCTCCTGGTACGTCGCCCCGCGCGTGCGCTGCTCGAACTCGTCGGCGCGCGTGCCGGCGAAGACCGGGTGCGCGTGCGCGTCCACGAAGCCCGGCAGCACGACGCGCCGCCCCGCGTCCACCACCGCACAATCTTTTCCGATCAGCGGCTCGATCTCACGCCGCGTGCCCGCGCGCACGACGCGCCCGCCGCGCACGAGCAGCGCGCCGTCTTCGACAATGCCCAGTTCTTGCAGCTCCGCGCCCACGCGCGGGCGCGCCGGCCCCGCGAGCGTCACGAGCTGCGCGCAGTTCACGACAGCCAGTGTGTCAGTCAGTGCCATATGACGACGGCGGGCGTGCCAGACGTGCGGCCCCGCGGCGCACGCCCCGGCGCAGTTTTAGTTTCGGGGCAAACCCTGTCTCAACTCCGGCAAGCCCTTTCTCGGCTTCGGCGGGAAACTTTCCCGCGGCGGCCGGCGCTACTCTGTCGGGTCGGCGGCGGCGGCCAACTCGCGCAGGGCGGCGAGGAACGGCGCGCCCGTCAGCTCGACGACCTCATAGCGCGGGCGCTCGGCCTCGTACACCTCGCCCCACGCCGCGCCCTTCGGCGGCGCAAACTCCTCGGGCTTCACGAAGCGGTCGCCGAGGACGGCGCGCAGCCGCTCGCCGTCGTTGTAGAAATACTCTTGCAACAGCGGCACGACCCGACGATACCACGCGAAGTGTAGTTCGTCTTCAGCGCGCAATCCCATGAGATAGCTGTGGCCGATCTGGTGGTCGCGGTCGCGCAGGGCGCTGACGCGGCGGTTCAGTGCGCCGAGCAGCGCGCGCAAGTCAACGCCCCCGACCACGCCCGGCTCGATCACGTCGGGGCGCGGCATCATCTCGACGAAGGTGAAGCGCCGCCGGAGCGCCAGGTCGAGCAGCGCGATGGAGCGGTCGGCCGTGTTCATCGTGCCGAGCAGGTACAGGTTCGGCGGCACGCCGAAGCGCGCGCCCGAATACGGCAGCCGCACCGTCAACTCGTGCGCCTGCCCCAGCCGCTTGTCGTCTTCGACGAGCGTGATCAACTCGCCCAGCACCTTCGCGATGTTCGCCCGGTTGATCTCGTCAATCACCAACAAGTACCGCGGCGCTGCGCCCCCGCGCGCCTCGGCCGCGCGCCACGCCCCCTCCGCCCGCTCACAGATGCGCCGGAACACGCCCGGCACGACCTTATAACTGAGCGCACCCGTCTCTCCATCCAACGTCGGCTTCAGTCCCTCGACGAACTCCTCGTAAGCGAACGACTGGTGGAACGTGACGAACTCGGCGTAGTCGCCGCGCGCGTCCATTTCCAGGGTTAGGTTGTTGCCCGCCGCGTTCAACAGGTCGGCGAGCGAGCGCGCCTCGTCCACCGTCAGGCGGAACATTGAGCCTCTCGCGTTCATCCTTGCCGGCTCCGAGCGTTTGAGCGCCGGGTGGTTGATGAACTCGTGCCAATCGAGTGGGTGCGCCAGCATCCTCTCCGGCTTGATGAGGAGGCCCTCTTTCAGCATGCCGTTCTCTTCTCGCTCCTCAAGTTCCTGCGCGACCCGCGCCAGCGCGACGATCTGTTTGTGCGGGCGCGCGAGGTAACCGAAGATGAGATCGCCGGGCTTGGCCGCCTCGAAGTTGCGCGCCAGATTGCGCTTGCCAAAGAACCACTCGCCTTTGTTGAAGAGCGTCTGCCAGCTCCAGTCTGTCGTCGTCTCGTTCGCCACCATGAGCCAGAAGGCCGGTTCCTCAGTCAGCGCCCTGTCCGTCTCTCCGGCACGCACTTGTGCCCGCAGCTTTTCCGCCTCGGCGCGGTCTTTCACCTGCCAGTACGCGCCGGCCGCTTCGGGCGAGACGTTGTGGTGCAGCAGGAAGTAGTTCATAAAGTGATTAACCAGCCACGTCTTCCCCGTGCCCGGCGGGCCGTAGAGCAGGACGTTGCGCGCGCGCGGCGCGGCAGTAATGTCCATTAGCTGTTGCAACTCGCGCGGCACGACGGCGGGCGGGGGTGGTTCTGTCACGCCTTTATTGCCATCATCCTTACCGCGTGGTGGTGGCGGGAAGCTATCATAGAGGAAGCTCGTCATCTGCTTCGGCTCAAAATTTGTGAACTCAGGCAACCCGCGCAACAACGCGAGGAGTTGGCGGTTTCGCGCGAGCACTTCGCCCTGCGGCTCCGCGCTGAAGACTCTAAGGAAATGTGCAATGTGCTCCGGCTGCCATACTGGAAGGAAGTCGTCCGGGAAGTAAAGGTAGAGGGGCTTGCAGCGCAGCCCGTAGCGCCATTGTCCGAGTTGCTCCTCGCCGATCCGGTCGAGGTCATGGAAATGTACTTGTTCGACGGCGGCGATCAGCGCCAATAGCCCGCCTTTGATGCGCGCGAGGGCGTCTTCGGCGCTGCTATAAATCTTGTTCCATTGCCAATTATCTTTACGCTTCCAGACACCGAACTTTTTAACGTCACCACCCATGCTCCCTAATCGCTGCGTCTTGTATTCGAGCCAGTAGCAGAAGCTGTCTTTGGATTTTTCTGTGCCGAGCGCGTACTGGTCGAGGGTCATGTCGGACAATCGCTCTTTCGGGAAGCGGCGGACGAACTCGTCGCGTAGTTGGCGCAACTCTTCGGACATGGTCTTTGAGTTGTGCGTCAGCCACTCGCTAAGCGCGGCACGCCAATCGGTGGGCTGGCCGGCAGTCAGCGTGGCGGCGTGTGCAAGCTCCGGCGCGTCGCCTTGTTGCGTAGCGCGCGGTTCTCTCTCTTCACTCATGAGACTCGTTCTCCTGTAGCAATTGCTGTAGCTCCTCCTTGAGCGCCGCGCGCCCCTCGGCCCGCGCAAGCGAGACTTGCAGGTTCACGGTCGCGGCCGTGATCGCGCCGCCGTCATGGAGCGTGAAGCGGGCGCGCAGGGGCGCGGCCGTGTCGGCGGTCTGGGGGTAGAGGAGGAGGACGTGGGGGCTGTGGTAGCGGCGGGCGTAGGCGTGCATCTGGTAGAAGTCGGCGGGGGCGATGCCGAGTTTGGCGTCTGCGGGGGCGAGCCGTTTGTATTTGGCGTCGAGCAGGAGGGGGAACGCGCCGTCGGCGCGGCGGAAGGCGAGGTCGGGCTTGAGTTGGAACACGTCGCGCCCGCGGGCGTTGCGCGCGAGGTGGCGGGTCGCGCCCGCGGTCTGCGGGAGCAGTTCGCAGCCGGCGAGCGCGGGCGGGAGCAGCGTCGCCGCGTGGCGGCGGATGAAGTTGACGACGAAAGACTCGAAGAGATGGTTCATGTCGAAGACGAAGGCGAAGGTGTCGAGGTCGCCCGCCGCCGGTTGCAGCGTGCCGCCGGCGAGGAAGAGGCGCGCGAGGTTGAGGAGCGGGGCGAAGCGCCGGCTCAGGCGCGTGAGGCGCGCGGGCGCGGCGTCGGCGACCGTCACGCGCGGCAGCAGCGTCACCTCGTCCAACCACTCGCGCAGCTCGCCCAGCAGGCGGCGGTTGCCGCCGTCGCGCGTCGCCGCCAAGAGCCGTTCGACGACGTAGCGGAAGACGCGGTTGAGCGCGTTGTCGGCGGTGAACTCGTCGTAGGCGACGGCGAAGACGTGCTGCCGCCAGGGCTGCCGTAGTTGTGCGCCGACGCGCCAGCGGCCGCGCAAGACCGGCAGCTCGGCCTCGACCGGCTGGTAGTGGCGGTGCGCGCCGCGCTGCCACTCGGCGCGCAGGTGCGTGGCGAACAGGCGCGTGAGCAGCTCGAACCAGTCCACGCCCGCGCCCAGGAGCGGCGCTAGCTCGTGCTCGCGCACGGCGAGACGGCCGGCGTAGGCGAGCAGGTGGAGCAGGTTCGCCGTCGCCGCACGCGCGCACGCGGCGCGGTCGGCCCCCGCCGCGGCCCGGTACGTCTTCGGCAAGACCTGCACGGTGCGCGCACCCAGGCGCACGACGCCGACGTACTGCGCGGCCTGCAACTCGCGCCGCCCAGCCCGCACCGTCGCGCGCAGCACGTCCGCGCCGGTCGCGCGCCGCAGCCGTTCCAACGTCGCCACGTCGCGCTCCGTCCAGTCGAAACTCAGTGACTCGTGCTCGAAGAGTGTGTGAGGCTCACGCATGGGAAGCCGGCTCAAGGGGCGGCGGTCGTGGTGTCCTGGACGATGCGCCAGCCGGCGCTGGCGCGGCGGAAGAGGAGCGTGAAGCGCCCGTGCGGGGCGTCGCGTTCGCGCGTCAGTTGCCAGCGCCCGTTGGCGAGGGCGTAGAAGGGGCTGAGCGGCTTGATGTCGAGGTCGCTGAAGGCGAGCGTGCCCATCTTGGCGCGCGTGTCGTAGGCGCGCTTGTAGCGTTCGAGCACGGTCTGCCAGCCGCGCGTGATGGTGTCGCCGGAGACGAAGGTCGTCGTCTCGGCGCGCTCGTAGCCGTCCATGTAGCCCTCTACGTCGCCGCGGTTCCAGGCCGCCTGCTGCGCCTCTATGACGGCGCGCACGGCCGCCGCCGCCTGCTCGTTGTCTCGGGCCGAGTCGGGCTGCGCGATGCAGCCTGCGAGCGCGCACAAGATCGACAGTGCGACGCAGGCGACCGTGATGCGTTGCTTCCGTTTCATAAACGACCTCGCTTAGAGCGCGCGCCAGACGCCGCCGATGGAGCGCGCTTCGGGGAAGGCGCGCTGGCAGGCGTAACCCGCGCCGCCGAGCAGCAGCATGAAGATGAGCACGAGCCACCACGTCCGCCCCAGCACGGCGCGCAGCCAGTGGCGCGGCGCGGCTTCTTGCGGCAGACGCCGGTAGAGACCCAACGCGAGCGCGCCGTCCACCAACACCTCCGCCAGCATGGCCGGCGCGGCGTAGATGATGTAGCCCGAAATGATCACGAGCGCGAGCGCCGCGACGACGACGAGCACGACGGCCACGATCCACCAGCCGTCGTCCAGATCGAGATCGAGGCTGAACCCGCCTCCGCCGCCACCGCCACCGCCGCCGCCCAAGTTGCCGAGACCCAGACCGCCGCCGCCCGTCGGCTGCTGGACTGAAGCGACGGCGACGTTCTCCGCCGCCCAATCGCCGCCCGCGCCGCCGCCGCCGAAATCGCCGCCGCGCCCGAAGCCGAAGCCGCGCCCGCCCCCGCCCCGGAAGCTGAAGTTCGGCAGCGACAAGTCGCGCAAGCGGAAGCCGTCGCCTGCGCCTTCCAGCCGCCCGCACTGGTACGCGAGCCACAGCCGCAGCAACAACAGGAAGACGCCGTAAGCGAACAAGACCGCGAGCGGATATCGCACCCACATTCGCGTCAAGCCGAAGTGCAGCAGCGCGAACGAGCACAGGAAGCCGCACGCGCCCGTCAGCATCAGGATGAACGTCATCTGCACGCGCGGCAGTCCGTCGCGCTGCAAGCGCCGCTTGATCGCCTCGACCGCCTCGGCACGGTTGCGCCAGTTCACGCCGCCGTCCGCGGCAGACGCTTCGCCCGCGTTCGCCTGCGTCGTCGCGGCGCTCTGCCGCACAGGCTCCGCGTGCCGCTGTCTCTTGCGCCACCTCTTAGGCATGTGCATGACCTTGAGCACGAAGCCGCGCAACGCGTCGTAGGTGCTGACGTGACGCGGCCGCCTTCGTGCCATGTGGGACTCCCTTAACGACTCACGCGCGGGCGGCGAGCCACGCGCGTATGTCGGCGCGCATCGCGGGCACGAGTTCGTGCCCCGCGTCCGGGTAAGACTTGAACGCAACGTCGCGCGCGCGCGCGCGCAACTGCGCCTCGTAACCGGCGACGCGCGCGGGCGTGTAGAACTCGTCGCGCGCGCCCGCCAGGTGCAGCACGCCGGCCGCCGTGGGCTTATACAACGGACTCGCCGCCCAGTCGCCCGGCAGCCCGCCGCAGACGCCGACGACGCCGCGCAGCACGTCCGCGTGCGTGAACGCGAAGCGGTAGTTGAGCGCGCACGTCTGCGAGAAGCCGAGCAGGAAGACGCGCGCCCCGTCAGCGATCCCTTCATCAACCAGCGCGGCGATCAAATCGAGCAGCGCGCGGTGGTGCAGTGCGTGCGCGTCCTCCGGGTGGAAGTTCGTCAGCCAGCCGAAGCCGTAGCGCAGCGGCCCGTCCGGCTCCTTCGCCTCCTTCAAGTGCTGGTGCGGCCCTTGCAGCGCCGCGACCGCGAACCCTTCGGGCGCGCACTCGCGCGCCGCACGCAGCATCCACCCCTTGTTGCTCCCGTACCCGTGCAGCGCCAAGAGCAGCGGCGCGCGTCGCCCGGCGGGCGCGGCCACGTCGTAGTAGAGCTTGACCTCCGCGGTCAGCGTGCGCTCGGCGTGCGCGTGCGGCGGCTCGTTCGTGTGCGACATGTCGGATCAGTTCAAGTATCCGCTCAACTCGTCAGTTCAAATACCCGCCCGGCTCGTCGCCGCCGGGCGCGGGCGCGAGCGCGTCGTGCTCTTCTTCGAGACTCCAAAGCTCGTACAAATCCGGCGGGACTTCCGTGACGAAGCGCGAGGGGCGCTGGACGACCGTCTGCCGGTTGTAGTCCGTGCTCAGGAGCGGGTAGGTCAGGTAAAGCTGATCGCGCGCGCGCGTGAGCGCGACGTACCAGAGGCGGCGCTCCTCCTCTTCGCCCTCGGCCTCGCGCAAGCTACGCGGCGCGGGGAAGCGCCCGTCCGCGGCCCAGATGAGGAAGACCGCGCGCCACTCCAAACCCTTCGCCTGGTGCACGGAGGTTAAAGTCAACAACTCGTCCTCGTCGCCGCCCGCGACCACGTCCTCGCCGGTCAACGCCTGCGGCGCGCCGTAGCGTTCGGTCGAAAGCAACGCCAGCTCGGCCAGAAACTCTTCGGTCGAGTTGTAGCGCGCGCTGTAGTGCGCGAGTTGGCGCAGGTCTTCGAGCCGCGCCTCGGCGTTCTCGTAGGTCGCCGCGAGGTAAGCCTCGTAGCCGCGCGCGAGCACGAGGCCGATCTGACTCGACGGACTGGCGCGCACCTCTTCGCGCGCCAACTCCGTGATCAACTCGCGGAACTCCGTCCAGGTCGTGCCGCGCCGCGCCGCCGCGTCCGCGCCGCCCGCGGCGACGAGCGCGAGCGGGTCGGGCGCGAACTGCAACTGCGCCCAGACGCGCGCCGCGGTCGCGGGGCCGACGTTCGGGATCAGCTTCAGCACGCGCTGCCACGCCAGTTCGTCGCGCGGGTTGGCGACGAGCCGCAGGTACGCGAGCACGTCCTTGATGTGCGCCTGCTCGAAGAAGCGGACGCCGCTGCGGATGCGGTAGGGGATGCCGCGCCGCGTCAGCTCCAACTGCAATTCGAGCGAGTGGTAGTGCGAGCGGTAGAGCACCGCGATCTCTTTGAGCGGCAGCCCCTCGTCGCGCAGCTCGAGCACGCGCGCGGCGACGAACGTGGCCTGCTGATCGGCGTCGCTGCACGGCACGAGCGCGGGCGCTAACCCCAGCGACGGGCGCACGGCGCGCAACTCCTTCGGGAACTGCTTGCGGTTCGCCGCAATCGAGACGTTGGCGACGGCGAGGATTTCCGGCGTCGAGCGGTAGTTGGTCTCAAGGCGGTACTGGCGCGCGTCCGGGTAGCGCTGCGGGAACTCGTAGATGTTGGCCCACTCCGCGCCGCGCCACGCGAAGATTGATTGCGCGTCGTC
Organism: Pyrinomonadaceae bacterium; assembly: GCA_036389395.1. GTDB lineage: Bacteria > Acidobacteriota > Blastocatellia > Pyrinomonadales > Pyrinomonadaceae > QHXQ01. The sequence continues at coordinate 160,978 of DASVPY010000089.1, read as the reverse complement.
GCCGACCACGGTCACGTTGCGGTGCTTGACGGCGAGCAAGTCCACCAACTCGGCCTGCAAGCGGTTCGTGTCCTGGTACTCGTCCACGAGGATGTGCTCGAACTGCTCACTGTAGAGCCGCGCGATCTCGTCCTTCTCCATCAGCAGACGCTTCCAGTTGAGCAGCAGGTCGTCGTAGTCCATCACGTTGCGCGCGCGCTTGCGCTCCAGGTAGACCGCGTCCACGCGCTTGATCTGCTCGGCCAGCGGCTCGAAGAAAGGGTAGCGGCGCGCGACGACATCTGTGATCGGCTGATCGGTGTTGGTCGCGTAGGAGATGATGTCTTGCAGGATTTCCGGTTTCGGGAAGCGGCGCGCGCGCGTGTCCACGCCGGCCTCGGCGACGCAGACCGCGATGAGGTCGCGCGCGTCTTCGGCGTCGAGGATCGAGTAGCTGGCGTCATAGCCGATGGACTCGGCGTGGCGGCGCAGGATCAGGTTGGCGATGCGGTGGAACGTGCCGCCCCAGACGCGGCGCACATCGCCGCCCGTTAACTGCTCGACGCGCCGGAGCATCTCGCGCGCCGCGCGGTTGGTGAACGTCGCCAGCATGATGCGCGCGGGCGCGACGCCCTGCTCGACCAAGTAGGCGACGCGGTACGTGATCGCGCGCGTCTTGCCCGTGCCCGCGCCCGCGATGACGAGCGTGGGGCCGGGCGGCGCGGTCACGACCGCGAACTGCTCCGCGTTCAGTTCCTCGCGGTAACGCGCCAGCCTGTCGGGCGCGCCCGCCCCGCGTTTGACGACGTAACGCCTCATACTCGCGCCCCGGCTTATAACACGCCGCCGCGCAGACTGTGAACCTGCCCGCGCGCCGCCGCGCCCCGGCGCGTAAGTTTTCTTGCGCGCGGGCGGGCGCGGTCGTATGCTGGCGCAGGTCGCGGCACACCCGGACGCCCCCCCGACACGATCTTTAGTCCGGCGTGTCCACGCGCCGCCGTTGCCGTCTCGCGCCGCCTCCGTCCCGTCTGCCAAAGGAGCACTCATGCGTGCCGCCCGCACAGCCCTCGCCGCCCTGCTGCTGTCCCTGTCGGTCGTCGTGTGCGCCGGCTGGCGCGCGCGCCCGTTCGCCAGCGCCCGCGCCGCCGCGGCCGTGCCCGCGCCCGCCGCCACGCCGCAGACCTTCACCGTCACGAACTCGAACGAGAGCGGCCCCGGCTCTCTGCGCCAGGCCATTCTCGACGCCAACGCCAACCTCGGCGCGCGCGACACCATCGCCTTCAACGGCGGCAGCGGCGGCCTCACCATTAACACCGCGCTGCCCGACATCACCGACCCGGTCGTCATAGACGGCTACACGCAGCCCGGCGCGCAGGCCAACACGGCCGCCGTCGGCTCGAACGCCGTTACCGGCTTCACCCTGCGCGCGGGCTTCGACTATCACGGCGGCGCGCTCAGACTCAAGACCACCAACTCGATAGTGCGCGGCCTGCGCATCACCAACTACTACAACTACGCGATCTGGCTCGACGGCGGCGCGGGCAACCGGATCGAAGGCAACGTCCTCGGCCTCGGTCTGACCGAGAGTCGCACCGCCGTCCTCTTGACCGGCGCGTCGGGCAACGTCATCGGCGGCACGACCCTGGCGGCGCGCAACCTGATCGCGGGCAACGACGACGCCATCGTCATCACCCCAAGCTCCCCGGACGGCGTGCCCAGCACGAACAATCTCATCGCGGGCAACTACATCGGCACGGACGCGACCGGCACGCAGACCTACGGCAATCACAGGGCCATCACCATCAGCGGCGCGGGCGCGGCCAGCAACACCGTCGGCGGACTGACCACCACGCCGGGCGCGCCGCCCGGCAACGTCATCAAGGGCACAGACCTAGGGGCCGGCGTCCGCATCCTCGGCAGCGGCGGCAACATCGTCCAGGGGAATCTGATCGAGGCTAACTTCGGCGGCGTCTACGTCTCGGCCGCCGACGAAAACATGATCGGCGGCCGGCAGACGGGCGCGGGCAACGTCATCGTCTCCAGCGGCAACGCCGTCGAACTCGGCGGCAGCACGCCGACCACCGGCAACACCGTCCAGGGCAACTTCATCGGCGTGCTCGCCGACGCCGTGACGGCGCGGCCCAACAGCCGCGGCGTCGTCGTCACCTCGGGCCGCCACCTCATCGGCGCGCCGGGGGTGTTCGATACGGGCGGCAACCGCATCGCCTTCAACGGGCAGACCGGCGTGCAACTCACCGGCGACGCCACGGGCGCGCGCATCCTGACGAACCTGATCTACGCGAACGGCTCCGACTCCGGTCTCGACCTAGACCTCGCCGACGACCGCGTGACCTACAACGACGCGGGCGACGCCGACACAGGCCCCAACAACCGCCAGAACTTCCCCGTCCTCACCGCGGCCACGACTGGCGCTGCCGGCGCGAGCGTCACGGGCCGCCTCAACAGCACGCCCAACCAGACCTTCACGCTTGAGTTCTTCGCCAACCACACCTGCAACCGTTACGGCTACGGCGGCGGCGAGATATACCTCGGCCCGAAGGTCGTCAACACGGACGCGAACGGCAACGTCGCTTTCACCTTCAGCACCGCGCTCTCGCCCGCCGACAACCTGTTCGTGACCGCCACGGCGACCAACAACACGACCGGCGACACGTCCGAGTTCTCCGCCTGCGCCGGCAACGGCATCCCGCCCCCCGCCGCCATCAGCGGGCAGGTCAGGGACGCGAGCGGCGCGCCGCTCGCCGGGGTCACGGTCAGCCTGAGTTCGGCGGCGGGCCGCGCCACCACCACGACCAGCGTCAGCGGCAACTACTCGTTCCCCGATCTGGCGGCCTACACCTACGCGGTCGGGGCGAGTCTGCCCGGCTACGCCTTCGACCCGCCGTACGCCGACGTGCGACTCAACGGCGCGCGCCGCGTGGTCAACTTCGTCGGCACGCAGGGCGGCACGCCGCCGCGCAGCGTCGTGCTCATCAGCGAGTTCCGCCTGTCCGGCCAAACCGCGACCGACGAGTTCATCGAACTCTACAACAACACGAGCGCGCCGCTCGACATCGGCGGCTACACCGTCCTCGCGTCGAACAACAACTCCGCGTTCCGCACCATCACGCTCCGCCCCGACGCCGTCATCCCGCCGCACGGCCACTACCTGCTGACGCACGCCACCGGCTACAGCCTCGGCGCGTACGCCGCGGGCGACAGCACCTACGATCTCGACCTGCTCCCGAACGACGGCCTCCTCCTGCGCGGCACATCGCTCGCGACGCTCGACGCCGTCGGCTTCAGCAACAACACGGCGCTCAACTTCCGCGAGGGCGCGGGGCTGACGCCCGTGGACGGCAGCGCCGGGCAGTACAGCTTCGTGCGCAAGCTGACGGACGGCGGCCCGCAAGACACCGACAGCAACCGCGACGACTTCGTGCTCGTCTCCACGACGGGCGCGGCCTACGGGCGCACGGGCGCGCCCGGCCCCGACGGCCCTTCTGTGCTCGGCGCGCCGGGGCCGGAGAACAGCGCCGGCCCCGTCCGACGCAACGCCGCGCTCAAGGCCGCGCTCATCGAGCCGCAGGCGGCCGCGACCGACCCGCCGAACCGCGTGCGCGACACGACGCCGCACAACTGCAACGGCGGCGCGGGGCCGTCCAACTGCACCTTCGGCACGCTCTCGCTCCGCCGCCGCTTCGTCAACCGGACGGGCCAGCCCGTCACCGCCCTGCGCTTCCGCGTCGTGGACATCACGACGCAGAACAGCCCCGGCTTCACGCCCGGCGGCGCGCAGGCGGACGTGCGCGCCATCAACGGCCCGACGCTCAACGTCACGACCAGCCGCGGGCCGCTGACCGTCCTGGGCACGACCGTCGAGCAGCCCGCCGCCCTGGCGCAGCCCAACGGCGGCGGCTTGAACACGACCCTCACGGTCGCCATCCCCGGCGGCTCGCTCCCGAACGGCGAGGCGCTTGATCTCCACTTCCTGCTCGGCGTCCAACAGGAAGGCGGCTTCCGCTTCTTCGTCAACGTCGAGGCGCTGCCCGCGCCCCAGTCCACCCCGCCGACCAAACTCGGCGCGCCGCCGCGCGGCCCCAAGCCTTAGCGCGCGGCGGTGGTGGTTCAGTCTGCGGTTGAGAGTTGGCGCGCGGCCGGGTTCACACAGAGGACACAGTAAGAACTCTGTGTCCTCTGTGGAAACTCTGTGCCCTCTGTGTTAACCCGGCCCCACGCTTCACTCAACCTCAAACTGGCTCACGACCCTCAGCCGCGGCGCGCGCGGCAGGGCGTTGCATTTTGCGGGCGCGGGCGGTTAGGATGGCGGCACGCGGACACAATCTCTGTTCAGACGAGGAAGCGAGGGCAAGGGCGATGAAGTTTCCGGGCGGCATGAACCTGCAACAGATGATGAAGCAGGCCCAGCAGATGCAGGAGAAGGTGCAGAAGGAGATGGAGGAGTTGGTCGTGGACGCCTCGGCGGGCGGCGGCGTCGTCACCGTCCGGATGCGCGGCACGAAGGAGCTTGAGGCGCTCAAGATCGACCCCGAAGCCATCAAAGACGGCGACGCCGAGATGCTCCAAGACCTCATCGTCGCCGCCGTCAACGAAGCCGGCCGCAAGGTGGACGAAGCCATGAAGTCCAAGCTCGGCGGCATGCTCCCGCCCGGACTGCTGTAAAGCAGTGACGAGTGACAAGTGACGAGTGACGAGTTAAAAACTTGTCCTCTGCTCGTCACTTGTCACTCGTCACTCGTCACTGTCTTTCTATGTTGGAATACGCTGAGCCGGTTACGAAGCTGATTGACGAGTTCAAGCGCCTGCCGGGCGTCGGGCAGAAGTCGGCGCAGCGGCTCGCGTTCCACGTCTTGCGCATGTCGGAGGCGGAGGTCGAGCGGTTCGTGGCGGCGCTCGAAGAGGTCAAGCGCAAGATCGTCTTCTGCTCCGTGTGCAACAACCTGACGGACGTTGACCCGTGCCGCTTCTGCGCCGCGCCGAACCGCGACCGCTCCGTCATCTGCGTCGTCGAGGAACCCTACAACCTCGTCGCCATCGAGAAGACGCGCAGCTACCACGGCCTCTACCACGTCCTGCACGGGAGCCTGTCGCCGATCCGCAACATCCACCCGGAAGACCTGCGCCTGCAAAACCTGCTGCCGCGCCTGCGCCCCGAGAACAACGACGGCGTCGAGGTGCGCGAGATCATCCTCGCCACCAACCCCAACACCGAGGGCGAGGCCACCGCCAGCTACATCGCACGCCTCCTCAAGCCGCTCGGCGTCCGCACCACCCGCATCGCCATGGGCATGCCCGTCGGCTCCGACCTCGAATACGTGGACGAAGTCACCATGGACAAGGCGCTGGCGAACCGGCACGAGATTTAAGAAGTCAGAAGCCGGAAGTCAGAAGCCGGAAGAAGGAAGCCGGGAGACCGCCGGTTATTGGCCGTGCTGGGCACAGCCTTAGCGCGTGCCGCAACTGCTTTCCGGCCTGTTTCTTCTGGCTTCCGGCTTCCGGCTTCTGACTTCTGTCTGTCAGAATCGGACGTGCTCTTCCGCCATGCTCGACTTGCACTCGGCGCACTGGTCGGCGGTGTCGTAGTACTTGGCGTCGAACTCGACGAGGGACTTGACCTCGACGCCGTCGATCTCGGCGGGCGCGCCGCGGAAGCGGACGATAGCGCCGCAGCCGATGACCTGCGCGCCCAGCTCGCGCACGAGCGCGAAGGTCTCGCGGATGGCGTCGCCGCTGCGGATGATGTCGTCCACGATGACGCACGGGTTCACGTCGCCCTGGTTGACGTACTGGCGGAACATGCGCTGGTCGCCCTCGCGCTCGGCCCAGTAAATCTGCTGCGCGCTCAGCGCCTCGCGCACGCCGAAGGCGACGGGGATGCCGCCCGCGCCCGGCGCGATGACGGCGATGCGCGGCAGCAGCGAGGAGATGTCTTTTTCGAGCCGGAACTTGCGCGAGAGCGCGACGGCCAGCACCCGCGCCGTGTCGTAGTAGCGGAAGGCGAGCGGCATCTGGAAGTAGTGCGGCGTGTGCTTGCCCGACGGGTAGACGAAATGCCCTTCGCGGAACGCGCCCGTCCGCTGCAAAATGTCCATCACCTCTTCCTGCGACGGGATCAGTTGCACCATCTCGAAGTCTCCTGCGAATAGAGGTCAGAGGTTAGAGGTCAGGGGTCAGTGTAAGTTCAAAGTTCAAGGTTCAACGTTCAAGGTTCGATCTGCGGCTAACGTTGAACCTTGAACTTTGAACTTTGAACTCTTAACTGACCACCGACCACTGACCACTGACCTCTGTCGTTCGGTCGCAAAGCATACCATCAATCCGGCGGGTTTGCGCTACTTTGGAGCGCGCGCTCGATCAGGCGGTGCTGGTCGGCGGGCAGCGCCGCCGGGAGCGCGTCGGGCGCGTACCACTCGGCGCGCTCGATCTCGCCGCCGCGCGGGCGGGGCGCGCCCGCCGCGGCCCGCGCGCAGAACAGTATCTCCACCTGCCGCGGGCGCGCGAGCGTGCGCACGAAGGCGACGCGCGCCGCCGTCAGCTCAAGCCCCACCTCTTCGCGCAGCTCGCGGCGCAGGGCCGCTTCCGGCTGCTCGCCTTTTTCGAGGAAGCCGCCCGGAATGCCCCAGCCCGTGCCGCCGCGGAAGCGGTGCTTCAACAGGAGCACGCGCCCGCGCTCGTCCAACACGCACGCGCCGGCCGTCACCGTGAAGCGCGGCTCCCACAGCCACACGCCCGCGCGCCGCACGCGCCGCGGCGCGCGCCGCCAGAGCGCCGCGAATAACTTGTGCCACATCGAGCGCCATCATAAGAGGCGCGCGCGGTCGGCGGCTAGCGGGCGCGGCGCGTTGTCGTTTCGCGGCCGCCTTTTGTTGACGCGCTTCGGCGTTTCTCCGTAAGATGACGACCAAGCTCCGACGCGGACGCCGGGCCGCGCACGAGGGATCACCTGACACAGCTTATGGCCACCAACGAGACCGTCGCCAAGCAAGCGCCGACCGAACAGCAACGCTCGCAGGCAGGCGTGCCCAAGCGTTTCCACGAAGGGCAGACCGTCTGCAACGAGCGCAACGAGAAGAACAAGCTCTGCAACGGGCACCTGAAGCAGATCAGACCCATCCGCGAGGCGGCGCGCAAACACCTGCGCGGCGACGACCTGCTCTACAAGTGCCAGTCGTGCGGCGCGCTCTACATGGGGCCGCCGCTCGGGCACGTGCGCGACCCGCGCCAGCGCCGCTATGTCGAGCACGAGCAGAACCTGATCCTGCAAGCGGCGGGCGGCACGCTGCCCACCATCGTCAAGAACGAGCGCGGCGTCTACGTCATGGTCGAGCCGGCCGCCCCGCACACACCCGTATCGCCGGCCGCCGCGGAGCAGAAGGCCGCGCCTGCTAAGGCCGCGCCCGCTAAGCCCGCCGCGCCGGCCGCACCGGCCAAGGCCGCGCCGCCGGCCGCCGCGCCCGTGCCTGATCCTGCGACCGGCTTCGTGCCTTACGTGCCGCCGCCCGCGCCCGGCCCCGTGCCCGGCGAGACGCCGGAGCAGAAGCTCGCGCGCCTCAAGGCCATCGTCGCCGAGGCCAAGCGGCGCAAGGAACTGGCCGGCGGCGTCATAGACAAACACGCGACCGGCGCGCGCACCACGCCGACCGCCGCGACCACCGCCGGCACGGACTCTTCGCCCGCGGCGGACGCGCACCGCCCCGCGGCCGAAGCGCAGGCCGCGACGGGTCAGGCCTCGGCCGCGCCCCTGAGTCCCGCGGCCGCCACCGCCTCGCCCGCCGCCGGGGCCGAGACGCCCGCAGACCTCGCCCCCGAAGCCTCCACCGAACTCACGCCCGGCGCACCCAGAGACGAGCGCGCGCCGGGCAGCGCCACAGCCGCCGCGCCCGGCGCGAAGCCCCCAGCCCGCCGCGCCACCGGCACGGTCACGCGCCAAGACTACGATCCAGGCCCGCAGCCCGGCGAGACGCACGAGCAGAAGATCGAACGCCTGCGCGCCCTCGTCGCCGAAGCCAAGCGCCGCGCCGGCAAAGAGTAACGACGCGAGTAAACGCGCGTGCGGCGCGCGAGTTCATCTCGAACTCGCGCGCCGCACTGTTATCTGATTTTGTTGTTAGCCGACTTGACTGTTAGCTGACTTTACAACTGCGCCCGCCTCTTATTTCGTTTTCGGGGCCGTGCGTTCGTCGCTGACGACCGCGCCGCCTTTCATCACGAAGACGACGTGGCCTAGCTGTTCGATGTCGGCGAGGGGATCGCCCGCGACGGCGATCACGTCGGCGAACTTACCCGCCTCAAGCGAGCCGACGCGCTCCTGCCAGCCCAGCAACTCGGCCGCGCTCGTCGTTGCCGCGCGGACGGCCTCCAGGTTGGAGAAGCCGGCCGCGCGCAGCGCGGCGATCTCGCGCGCGTTGCGGCCGTGCGCCCGCGCGATGGCCGGATCGTAGCCGGTCGCGACTCGGACGCCGACCGCGCGCGCCGTCTTCAGCATCTCCCGGATGCTCGTGAGCAGCCGTTGGAGTCCGCCCCGGCTTCGTTCGTCCTGCGCCTCCGCGATGTGATCCATGATGGGGGCCTGCGTCGGGACGAGCCACACGCCCTTCGCCTTCATCAGTTCCAACGTCGCGCGATCCGCGCCCCAGCCGTGCTCGATGGAGTCCACGCCGGCGGCGAGCGCGTTGCGGATGCCTTCGTTCGTCGTGGCGTGCGCGGCGACGCGGCGGCGCGCCTTGTGCGCCTCTTCGACGACGACCCGCATCTCTTCCACCGTCAGCGTCGGGTAGTCCCAGTCCGCGTAAACTTTGATCAGGTCAGCGCCGTTGCCGCTCTGTTCGCGGACGGCCCGGCGCGCCTCCTCCGCGCCGCTGATCATCTGCGCGCCGCGCGGGAAGTTCGGCAGGTCGGGCGAGACGCCGAAGGGGTTGTACTGCCCGAGGGCGGCGAGGGCGCGCGTGGCGACCTGCATACGCGGCCCCTCGACCAGCCCTTGATTGATGGCGTCGCGCAGCGCCACGTCCGCGTAGCCGGAGCCTTCGTTCTCCACGTCGCGCACGGTGGTGAAGCCGGCGCGGAGCGTGCGGCGTGCGTTCGCCGCGCCTTCGAGCGCGCGGAAGGCCTCGGACTTCGTGAGCAGCATGGTCGCGTACTCGTCGGCGCTGGAAGCCATGAGGTGCGTGTGGCAGTCGATCAGGCCGGGCAGGAGCGTCACGTCGCCCAGGTCTATGACGCGCGCGCCGGCCGGGACTGGCAGGTCGGGCCCGACGGCGACGATCCGATCCGCTTTGACGAGCACGACGGGATTCCGCACGAGCGCGCCGGTCTTCACGTCGAGCAACCGGGCGGCGCGCAGGGCGACCTGTTCGGGCTGCGGCGCGTCGGCCCGCGGCTGCGCGCCCGCGCCGGGCGGGGCGGACAAAGCGGCCGCGCATACCAGCAGCGCCACGCTCAGCAATCGGCTCATCGTTTCCTCCGTCGCCGCGAGAAGCCGGCGCAAAAAGAAGTGGGCGGGCTGAAAGACTGAAGCCCGCCAAGGCGTGCGCGCTCAATGCGCGTCGGTGATGAGGACGGCGTCGCGCAGCAGGAGGCCGCGCGCGCAGACGAGTTTGTGGTCGCGCGACCAGTTGAACGTGCTGATGAGTTTGTCTTTGAAGTCCGTGATCTGTTTGGGCGGGCCGCCCGCGAGCGGCTGCCGCCAGACGTTGCTGACGTTGTTGTTGACCACCGTGTAGTCGAGCGCGCGCCCGTCGGGCGACCAACGCAGCGTGGTCTGCGCCGTCCCGCTGGGCTTGATGTCGAAGGTGCTGGTGGGCGCGCCGCCGGCGAAGGGCATGACGGCGAGCCTGGTGGCGGCCGTCTTCGGATCGAGTTGCGCGTTGCCGAGATCGGAATAGGCGTAGGCGATCCATTTGCCGTCAGGCGAGACGGCGGGCTGGTAGGCGAGCCGGTCGGTCAGTTGCGCGGGCGCGCCGCCGCCGACGGGCACCTTCCAGAGCGTGAGCCGGCCGTCGGTGAGCGACGAATAGACCACCCACTGGCCGTCGGGCGAGACGGCGGGCGCGTAGTCGGCTGCGCCGCCCGTCAGCCGCACGGCGTCGCCGCCGCCGACGCTCATGCGCCAGAGGTTGCGCCCCTGCGGGGTGTAGGCGGCGAAGACCACGTAACGTCCGTCCGGCGTGAGCGCCGGCTCCAGCGCGGCCAGGCCGTTCGTCAGTTGCCGGCGGTTGCTGCCGTCGGCGTCCATGATCCAGATGGCCGGCCCCGCCTCCGTCCGCGTGCAGTAGACGATGCGGCCGTCGGGCGTCGAGATGACGCCCGAGCCTTGGAGGAAGCCGACGTTGCCGGCGGGCAACTCGGCGGCGCGCGCCGCGTCGCCGTCGGGCGCGGCCCAGAGCGTGACCAGGCTGGTGTCCTGGATCGTCGCTAGCCGGCGGCCGTCGGCGGTGAGGCTGCTTGAGCGGTAGTCGTCGAGATCGTTGGTCACGCGGCGGGCCGCGCCGTCGGGGTAAGAGAGCAGCCAGAGTTGCTGGTTCAAGACCTCCTGGCTGCGCGCGACCAGCAGCAGCCCCGACATGTCCGGCAGCCAGTGGACGTGCCCGACGAAGGCCCAGGGCTGCGGGGTCAACACCTGCTCGTGCCCGTCGCGCACGCGCACGGCGATCACGTTCGACCAACTGCCGGCGCGCGCGACCGGGCAGGCGATGAGTTCGCCGTCGGGCGACCAGGAGGGCGCGGCGAAGAAGATGGGGATGAAGAACTCGGGCGGCTGGCGCGCCGCCAACTGGCGCACGCCGCTGCCGTCGGCGTTGGCGATGAAGAGGCCGCTCTCGCCGCGCGTCGGGTAGTCGCCGCGCAGGTAGGCGAAGCGCTTGCCGTCGGGCGCGAAGCTGATCTCGCTGTCAATCTCGTCGCTCAACACCCGGACGGGCGTGCCGCCCAGGACGGGGATGCGGAAGACGCCGCCCTGCCCGCGCGCCTTGATCGAATAGTAGAGGCTGTTGCCGTCGGGCGTGAAGACGACGCCCCAGTAGCCGACGCGCGCGGGCGGGATGATCTGCGTGTCGTTGGCGGCGCTGACCTGGCGCAGCCAGAGGCTCTGCTGGCCGGCGTCGCTGTGGACGTAGGCGACGTAACGGCCGTCGGGCGAGATGGCCGCGTGAATCGTCTTGCCGGTGTTGGTCAGCCGCGTGAGCTTGACCGACTGGAAGGGCGCGGCGCGCGGGCGCAGGTAGACGAACCTGTAGACGGCGAACGCGGTCGCTAATAAAAGTCCGACGGCGGCGAGCGCGAAGAGGGCGGTGCGCCGCGCGGCGCGCGTGCGGCCGGGCGTGACGACCGCGGCGGTGGTCGCCTGTCGGTTCTCGTCGGTGCGCGCGTCGGCGGCGGGCGATGGGTCGCGCGCCGCGCGCGGATTGGGCACGCCCGAACGTTCGAGCTTGGCGGCGAACTCAAGCTCCTGTTTCAAGCTCCGCAGATCGAGGAGCATGTCTTTGACGCCCTGATAACGCGCCTCGCGGTCTTTGCGCAGCGCCTTCGCCGCGATGCGCTCAAGCTCCGCGGGCGTGCCGGGCAGGTGGGCGGCGAGCGGCGGCGGCTCGCGCTGAAGGATGTTGGCGAGCGTGTCCGAAGGCGTCTCGCCCGCGAACGGCTCGCGCCCCGTGACGCACTCGTAAAGCACGACGCCCAGCGACCAGATGTCGGTGCGCGCGTCCACCGCGAGACCGCGCGCCTGCTCCGGCGACATATAGTTGATCGTGCCCATGACGACGCCGGGAGAGGTGGATTGCGGATTCTTCGATTGCGGGTCGCGGATTGCGGGTTGCGGATTCGAGGACGGCGACTGCATCAACGTCTCGGCTTCTTCATTCCGCAATCCGCAATCCGCGACCCGCAACCCGACGAGTTTCGCCAACCCGAAGTCGAGCAGCTTGATGTAGCCGTCGGGCCGGAGCATGACGTTCTCCGGCTTGATGTCGCGGTGGACGATGCCCGCCTGGTGCGCGGCGGCGAGTGCGTCGGCGATCTGGATCGTGATGCGCAGGCTCTCGTCCGCGTCGGGGCGCACGCGCCGTAGGTACTGGCGCAGCGTCTCGCCCTCGATGAACTCGGTGGCGATGAAGTGTGCGCCCGCGACCTCGCCGATCTCGTAGATGGTCAGGATGTTCGGGTGGTTCAAGGCGGACGCGGCGCGCGCCTCCTGCTCGAAGCGGCGCAGGCGCTCGGCGTTGCGCGTGAACGAGGCGGTCAGGAACTTGAGCGCCACCTTGCGCCCCAAACGCCTGTCCGCCGCCAGGTAGACTTCGCCCATCCCGCCGCGCCCCAGCGGCGCGACGATCTCGTAAGCGCCGAACTGCTGCCCCGCCTGCAACTCGACCGCGTCGTCGGCGTCAGACTCGCCGGCCGCCAACAACTCGGCGGCGGCGACGACGGCCGGCTCGTCTATGAAGCTGCCCTCTTCCTCGTGCGCGGAGATGAGCGACTCGACCTCGGCGCGCAGGTCGGGATCAGTGCCGCAGGCGTGGACGAGAAAGTCTGCGCGAAACCTCGGCTCGCGCTCCAGGGCGGCGTGGAAGAGGGCCTTCACCTGTTGCCAGCGTTCGGGTGTCATGGCGGCGTTGCGCGGGCGCGAAGACCGTCGCCGGCCCGCGTCTTACGATCTCTAATGCGGAATCCGCCCGCGCCCTCCCTCACGCGCCGGCCGTTTAGTCGGACAGTTCGCGGCGGAGCCAGGCGCGGGCGAGCTTCCACTCGCGCTCGACGGTGGCGTGCGAGATGCCGAGCACTTCCGCGATCTCTTCGATGGTCAGCCCGCCGAAGAATTTCAGCTCGACGACGCGGCCCTGCTGTTCGTCGAACGCGGCCAGGCGTTCGAGCGCCTCGTTGAGCGCGAGCACGTCCACCTCCGTCTGTTTGACGACGCGCTCGGCCTGCGTCAGCGACAGGCGTTGCTGATCGGGGCCGCCGCGTTTGTCCGCCATGCGCTGGCGCGCGTGATCGACCAGAATCTGGCGCATCAGGTGGGCGGCGATGCCGAAGAAGTGGGCGCGGTTCTGCCAGCGCACGTGCGCCTGATCGACTAAGCGCAGGTAGGCCTCGTTGACGAGCGCTGTCGGTTGCAGTGTCTGCTGGACGTGTTCGCGCCGCAGGTAGCGCCCGGCCAGCCGGCGCAGCTCGTCGAAGACCAGCGGCAGCAACTCGTCGAGCGCCGTCCGGTCGCCCGCGCCCCATGCCAGCAGCAGTTGTGTGACGCCTTCGTCCGCCATCCTGCTCCTTACCCGTGTGTCGCGCCCGGCGGGTTAAATGGTCGGCGGTCTGCGGCGGCGCGGCGGCGCGGTTATCGGGCCGCAGATTCTACCGCAAAATTTTTGCGCCGTCGTGAGGGAATTTGGCCGGCGGCTACGCATTAACGGACAGCAGGGGTTGAGCGGCGGCACAGACGCAGCGCCAGACGCTCAACCGCACGTTGCAAACGGAAGCCGTTATAACAGGCGCGGGCCGTCACGGCGCGCCCGCCCAAACGAAGCAGGAGGTCATCATGAGACAGCAAGCGTTGAGAATCGTCGCCGCGTCGGGTCTGCTCCTACTGTTCGTCTGCGCGGGCGCGCAGGCCCAGACGAGCGGGCACGGCTTCAAGGTGCAAGTCCCCTTCGAGTTCAAAGCGGGCCAACAGACGCTGCCCGCGGGCGAGTACTTCATCGAGCGGCTCAACCGCCAGAACGTCCAGGAGACGCTCGCGCTCAGGAGCGCGGACGACCGACAGGCCGGACTCCTGCGCGCCGCGCCCGAGTTCACGCGCGGCGGGCAACGAGACGCGCAGCTTGTCTTCCGCTGCTACGAAGGCGTCTGCTTCCTCGCGCAGTTGCGCGGCGCGGACGACGGGCTGACCTTGCGCCTGCCGAAGTCCGCGGCCGAGCGCCGGCTCGAACACGAGTCGCGCCCCGCCGCCCCGCGCGCCGGCCAAGCGGTGGCGAAGAACGCGCCCAAGTACCACACCGTCGCGCTCAGCCTCCGCCAGAACTAACCGACGCACGCGCTAAGACGTGCGCTGCACGAACAGAGGCGGCGCGCAAGCTGCGATGTCAGCTTGCGCGCCGCCTCTTCGGCCGTTAATTCCGTTTTATCCCTGTGCCCCCTCTGTGGCCTCTATGTCTCGGTGGTGAATGCCGCTCAGAGTAGATTCACCACAGAGACACAGAGGGCACAGAGGACGCACGGAGGCTTGTCGAATTAGGACGCTACTCGTTGCCGTCTTACGCGTCGCCTTCTAGTTCGCGCACGGTCAGGCCTTCGGGGGCGAAGTGCCAGTCGAGCATCTGCACGTCTTCTTGCGCGCCGAGCGCGCGCTCGACCTCGGCGCGGCGGCCGTCGGTGCAGAGGAACGCGATGCAGCCGCCGCCGCCCGCGCCGCAGACCTTCGCGGCCTCAGCGCCGTTGGCCAGCGCCAACTCGACGAGCCGCTCCATGTGCGGCGTCGTGATGTTGGGCGCGAGCCGCTTGCGGTTCGGGTAGGCGGCGCGCATGACGGCGCTGACCTCCGCCCAGTCGCCCGCGGCGAGGGCCGCGCGCATCCGCTGCGCCGCGTCGCGGATCGAGTCGAAGAGTTGGAAGATGGTCGGGTCGCCGTCAATGTGCGTCTTGAACATCTCCCAGTTGTTGATGCCGGACAGGCGCGGCTCGCCCGTGTAGCAGATGGCGATGCGCCGTTCGAGTTCGGCGGCGTCCACGCGCAACGCCTCGCGCTCGATGCCGTCGGCGCGCCAGTGGACGCAGTTCGCGCCGCCGTAGAACGCGCCGTAGTAATCCTGAAAGCCCGCGGGCACGCGGATGACCGCGGTCTCGACGTTGGCCGCGATGACGATGAACTTGCGGCGCGGGTAGCGCTCGCCGCACAGACGATTGAGCGCGCCGATGCACGCAATCGCCAGCGCGCTCGACCCGCCGAGGCCTGCGCCCGCGGGCGCGGCCGACTCCGCCGTCAGGTGAAAGCCCACGCCCGGCCGGAAGAAATGCACCAGCTTCGAGATCAACTCAAGCCGCTCTTCGTGGACGAGCGCGGGCACGCCCGCCAGGTCGGTCTCGAACGCGAGGCCGCGGTCGCGCGACTCCAAAATGATCTTGTCGTCGGCGCGCGTCTCGATCCGGCAGCGCGCGTAGAGTGACAGCCCGAAGTTCACCGTCGCCGCGCCGGGGTGGAACAGGTACAGCGGCCAGATGTCAATCGTCCCGCCCGCCAGATCGACGCGCGTCGGCGCAATGGACTCGATAAGCATGGTGATTACGGATTGCGGATTGCGGATTGCGGATTAAAAAGACGCGCACGGTTCTTTTAATCCGCAATCCGCAATCCGCAATCGCCAATTCCTCAGTCTCCTTCTCCCGCCTTGGCCGCGCGCTTGCGCGCCCGCGTCTCCTTGCGGCGGGCGAGCGGGGCGGGCAGGTGTTCCTTGATCTCCGCGCCGAGTTCGTGGAGCTTGTCGTGCGCGGCCTGTTCGAGTTCGTGGACGAGTTCGGGGTCGGCCTCTTCGACCTTGGGCGAGAGCCAGTAGCGCTCCGCGAGGTAGAACGCGGCCACGCCGAAGACGACGATGACGAGCAGGAACTTGCCGAGCCGGTGGAAGTCGCCGATGAAGTTGGTGACGATGCTGTGGAAGAAGTAGCCCGCGCCGCTCAGCAGCGAGACCCAGACCGCGCAGCTCAGCAGGCTGAACGGCAGGAAGCGCGGGTAGCGCATCTTCGCCACGCCGTAGAAGACGCAGGTCGCCGTGCGCAAGCCGTAGACGTACTTCGACAGGAAGATCGTCAGCGCGCCGAACTTCCCCGTGAGCCGTTCGAGGCGCGGGCGCGCGGCGCGGTAGAAGCGGTAGCCGCGCACCTGCGTGCGGAAGCCGCGCCCCATCGCGTAGGCCAACTGGTCGCCCGCCACGCCCCCGGCCGTGCCCGCGCACAAGACCTTGAGGAAGCTGTACTCGCCGAAGAACGCGCCGTGCGCCAGCACCCCGGCCAGCAGCAGCGTAATGTCCCCCTCGATCAGCGCGAGAAAGAAGACCGCGTACAGCCCGTAATGCTCGACCAGCTCGTAGAAAAATTGCCCATCCATGAAATCAGTAGGCAGTAGGCAGTAGGCAGTAGGCAGTAGGCACAGGTTTGTTTTAACTGCCTACTGCCATCTGCCTACTGCCTACTGTTCTTTCGGTTTGACCACGAGCACGGGGCAGTGGGCGTGGCGCACGACCGACTCGGCCGTGGAGCCGAAGAGCATCCGCCCCAGCCCCGTGCGCCCGTGCGACGAGATGACGATCAGGTCAACGTCGTGCGCGCGCGCGACGCGCACGATCTCGGCC
This sequence comes from Pyrinomonadaceae bacterium, assembly GCA_036389395.1. Classification (GTDB taxonomy): domain Bacteria; phylum Acidobacteriota; class Blastocatellia; order Pyrinomonadales; family Pyrinomonadaceae; genus QHXQ01. The sequence goes on along the minus strand of DASVPY010000089.1, from coordinate 144,647 downwards.
GCAGCCTCGCCGTGCCCGATCACCTCTTCCACCTGTAGCCCGGCGCACTCCTCGCGCTCGGCCACGCGCGGCAACTCGCGCTCGGCCGACTGCTGCAACTGCTCGCTCACGTCCACCGCCGGCAGCGGCTCCGCCACCGGCGCGTAGCCGACCGGCGGCAGCATCGGCTCGACCACGTGCAGGCAGACCAAGCGCGCGCCCATCAGCCGCGCCAGGTCGGTCGCGTACGGCAGCGCGCTCTCGGCGCACTCGCTGAAGTCGGTCGGCAGCAGGATCGCGCGGATGTTCATCAGAGATGAGGGATGAGGGATGAGGGATGAGGGATGAAAGAAAGGCGGCTCGGCACGCACCGAGCGTTTGCCTCTTCAGCCCTCAGCCCTCAGCCCTCATCCCTTCCTTTCGCGCTTGTCATTCTACACGCAGAGCCACTTGTTTGACACCCCCGCACCCCTTTGTTAGCATCGGGCCGCAGCCTACCGAACCGAAACACTAACCCACGTCTGGGAGCGACAGCCATGACCAGCACAGCCACACCCGTTCAGTACCTCGGCGTTGACCTTTCGGGCACGACCCTGCGCGCGGCGCTGGTCGGCGCGGACGGCCAGGTCGCGGCCCGGCGCGACGCCGCCATCGAGGGCGACGCGGTCGGGCCGCAGGTTGCGCGGCTCGTGGCGGAGCTGCGCGACGCGGGCCCGGCCGTGGCCGCGCTCGGCGTCGGCATCCCCGGCCTCGTGCGCCCGGACACGGGGCGCGTCGTCGTCTCGGCCGATCTGCCGGCGGCGGCGCGCGGCGACCTGCGCGCCGAGATCGCGCAGGCCACGGGGTTGCCCGTGACGGTCGAGAACGACGCGAACGCGGCCGCCTACGGCGAGTACGTCGCGGGCGCGGGGCGCGGCGCGCGCACGCTCTTCTACATCACCATCGGGACGGGCATCGGCGGCGCGCTCGTCCTCGACGGCCGGCTCTGGCACGGCGCTTCGGGCTTCGCCGGCGAGATCGGGCACATCACGATTCTGCCCGACGGCGAGCAGTGCAACTGCGGCAACTACGGCTGCCTGGAGACGGTCGCCTCCGCGCCCAACATCGTGCGCCGCACGCACGAGCGTTTGCTGCGCGACAGCACCTCGTCGCTCTCGCGCCTCGGCCTGTCGAAAGACTTCACCGCCGCCGACATCGCGCACGAGGCCAACAACGGCGACGACTTCGCGCTCATGATGCTCGAACGCACGGGCCGCTACATCGGCACGGCCGTGGCGACCGTCATCAACCTGCTCAACATCGAGCGCATCATCCTCGGCGGCGCGATCATGGACGCCGGCGATCTCATCCTCCAACCCATCATCCGCGAAGCCGGCAAACGCTCCTTCCAGCCCTGCTTCGAGGCCACCCAGATCGTCGCCGCCCAACTCGCCGCCGACGCCGTCGCCGTCGGCGCAGCCATGCTCGCCCGCGACGCTACAAAAATGGCTGGTAGCTAACCAATAGCTCCCTGTAAAATGCCCTCGCTCCGCAGCCCTCTGGAAACCCACTAGAAGGAGGCATATGAAGCGAGATTCTAGATTAAAGTTTGATGAGATTGGCTATTGGTCGGAGGTCAAGCTTGAGATCATCAAACTATACGCCGCCGAGTACTCGAAAATACTTACTGCACAACAGAGACCTAAACTTCATCACGTTTACATTGACGCATTTGCCGGTGCGGGCGTACACATTTCTAAAACCAGTCAAGGATTTGTTCCCGGTAGTCCACTTAATGCTCTTATGATTCGCCCTCCTTTTCGAGAGTTCTATCTTATTGACTTAGATAGCAAGAAAGTAGATGCCTTAAGGCAAATTATAGGTGAGCGTGCCGATGTACATATTTATTCAGGTAATTGCAATGAGGTTCTTCTCAATCAAGTTTTCCCAAAAGTAAGATATGATCAATTCCGTAGGGGCTTGTGCTTACTTGATCCTTACGGCATGCACCTTTCTTGGGAAGTAATGAAAACTGCGGGCGAGATGAAAAGCCTTGACATATTCTTAAACTTCCCGATTATGGATATGAACCGTAATGCGATCTGGGGAAATCCAGATCGAGTAGGAGAAGCTGCTATTGCGCGAATGAATACCTTCTGGGGCGATGAGTCTTGGCGAGAGATTGCCTACACAACGGAACGTGGTCTTTTTGGTATATTGGAGAAGGAAGACAATGAGAAGATAGTAGAAGGATTTCGAGAAAGATTAAGGAAAGTCGCAGGATTTAACTATGTCCCCAAGCCAATTCCAATGCGTAACACAAAAGGCGCAGTAGTTTACTACCTTTTCTTTGCATCGCAGAAAGCGGTTGCCGATAAGATAATTCAGCACATCTTCAATAAGTATCGTTCACGAGGTGCAGCGTAAATGGGCGTTAATTCATCCATAGAGTGGACTGAGTCAACATGGAACCCGGTAACTGGCTGCACCAAGATCAGCCCCGGCTGCGACCATTGCTATGCTGAGCGGTTAGCGCTACGTCTCCAAGCAATGGGCGTCGCAAGCTACGTGAACGGCTTTAATCTCACACAGCAAGAACAGGCATTAGAGCTGCCGTTGCGTTGGAAAAGACCGCAAATGATCTTCGTCAACTCCATGAGCGATCTATTCCACAGAGATGTCGAAGTTGATTTCATTCTGCGAACTTTCGATGTGATGCGGCGCGCTAATTGGCACTATTTCCAGATTCTCACAAAGAGGTCGCAGCGATTGCTGCGACTTAGCTCTCAACTACCGTGGGAGTCGCATATCTGGATGGGCGTCAGCGTCGAAAACAAAGATTACACGTACCGCATTGATCACTTGCGACAAACCGGCGCGCGGATAAAGTTCTTATCCCTTGAGCCTCTTCTGGGGCCGCTGCCGCAGTTGAATCTCGCGGGCATTGATTGGGTAATAGTCGGAGGTGAGTCTGGCCCCGGTGCTAGGGCAATGCGGGAATCATGGGTGCTCGACATTCGCGATCAGTGCAACGCTGCGCATATTCCCTTCTTCTTCAAGCAATGGGGCGGCGTAAATAAAAAGCGGGCTGGCAGGTTGCTCGAAGGGCGGACTTGGGATCAAATGCCGGCGCAGGCTGCCTTCGCTTATTGATGGCACCTAGCTAAACTAACGTAGACGGGCGCGCGTGCGGTTTCGCGCCCGTTTTGTTATGGTAAGGCTGCGCGTCTATCAGGAGTAACAACATGATTCAGACAGTCGAAGCAGTGGTTGATGAGCGCGGGCGCGTGCGCCTGCTTGAAGAGGTTAAACTCTCGGGCGCGCGGCGGGCGCTGGTGACCATTCTTGAAGAGAGTCCTAGTGTCAGTCCAGACGAAACGGCCCTCTTGAGCGAATCGGCCTTGGCCGAAGACTGGAATCGGCCCGAGGAAGACGAGGCATGGTCGCACCTTCAGTCGCAGCCGTAGTGCTCGTCTCGTTCCCGTTCTCTGATTTGTCGGCGGCGAAGTTGCGCCCGGCGGTGGCGCTGGCGCGCGCCGGCCGCGAAGATTGGATTTTGTGCCAGATTACCAGTAACCCTTATGCGGACGCGCGCGCAATAGAAATCACCGACAGCGATTTCGCTAGGGGCAGTCTGCGCCGGACGAGTTACGTGCGCCCCGGTAAGCTGTTCACGGCGAACCGGAGCCTGATCGTTAGAGCAGTCGGCGCGTTGCGGGCAGAGTCATTCAACTCGGTCATAGATGCGGTCATAGATTTGTTCCGCGGCAGTCTTCGGCCTTAGTTTTATTTCGATAATGAACCCCGCACGCATCAGGAATTTTTCGATCATCGCGCACATTGACCACGGCAAGTCCACGCTGGCGGATCGGCTGTTGGAGTTGACGGGCGCGCTCTCCGAGCGCGAGATGTCCGAGCAGGTCTTGGACGACATGGACCTGGAGCGCGAGCGCGGCATCACGATCAAGGCGCACGCCGTCCGGCTCGATTACAAGGCGCGCGACGGCGAGGCCTACGTCTTGAACCTGATCGACACGCCGGGGCACGTGGATTTTACTTACGAGGTCTCGCGGAGCTTGTCCGCGTGCGAGGGCGCGCTGCTCGTCGTGGACGCGTCGCAGGGGGTCGAGGCGCAGACCCTGGCGAACACCTACCTGGCGATTGAGCACAGCCTGGAGCTGATCCCGGTCATCAACAAGATCGATCTGCCGGGCGCGGAACCCGATAAAGCTATCGAGCAGATCGAGCACGTCATCGGGTTGGAGACGCACAACGCCGTGCTGGCGAGCGCGAAGACGGGCGTCGGCGTCGAGGAGGTGCTCGAAGCCGTCGTGCGCGACATCCCCGCGCCCAAGGGCGACCCCGCCGCGCCGCTCAAGGCGCTCATCTTCGACTCCTGGTACGACTCCTACCGCGGCGTCATCGTGCTCTTCCGCATCATTGACGGGCGCGTCCGCCCCGGCATGAAGATTCGCTTCTTCAACACCGGGCGCGAGTATTACGTCGAGACCATCGGCGTCAACCGCCCGCGCCCCACCCCGATTGGCGAACTCGGCGTCGGCGAGGTCGGCTTCCTCACCGCCTCGATCAAGACGGTCGCCGACGTGCAGATCGGCGACACGATCACAGAGGCGGCGCGCCCGACGACCGTGCCCTTCCCCGGCTTCCAGGAGATCAAGCCGATGGTCTTCGCCGGCCTCTACCCGGTCGAAGCGAACCAGTATGAGGAATTGCGCGACGCGCTCGACAAGCTGCGCCTGAACGACGCCTCGTTCTTCTACGAGCCGGAGTCTTCGGCCGCGCTCGGCTTCGGCTTCCGCTGCGGCTTCCTCGGCCTCCTGCACATGGAGATCGTGCAGGAGCGTTTGGAACGCGAGTTCAACTTAGACCTGATCACGACCGCGCCGGGCGTGCGCTACCGCGTGACGACGACCGACGGCGAGGTGATCGAAGTGGACTCGCCCGCGAAGATGCCCGACCCCGGCCGCATCGCCAAGATCGAGGAGCCGGTCATAGAGGCCACGATCCTCTCGTCGGACGAATACCTCGGCGGCATCCTGCCGCTGCTCGAAGAGAAGCGCGGCGTGCAGAAGAAGTTCGAGTACATCGCCGAGAAGCGCGTCATGCTCGTCTACGAGTTGCCCTTAAACGAGATCGTGCTCGACTTCTACGACCGTTTGAAGTCGGTCTCGCGCGGCTACGCGTCGCTCGACTACCACTTCGCCGGCTACTGGGACAGCGATCTCGTCAAGCTCGACCTGATGGTCGCGGGCGAACCCGTGGACGCGCTCTCGATCATCGTCCACCGCGCGAACGCGCAGGCGCGCGGGCGCACGCTCGCCGAGAAGATGCGCCAGCTCATCCCGCGCCAACTTTTTGAAGTGCCCATCCAGGCCGCCATCGGCAACAAGGTCATCGCGCGCGAGACCGTCAAGGCGCTCGGCAAGAACGTCCTCGCCAAGTGCTACGGCGGCGACATCACCCGCAAGCGCAAGCTCCTCGAAAAACAGAAAGAGGGCAAGAAGCGCATGAAGCGCGTCGGCCGCGTCGAAATCCCACAGGAAGCCTTCCTCGCGGTGCTGAAGGTCAACGAGTGATGGTCAACTGGGCGCGCTTCACTCCGGCCGATTTCGAGTATGATTTCGACAGGGATAAGCTTAGCGCGCACCGCGTCACGTTTGAGGAAGCCGTGGAATGTTTCTTTTCCGACTTCGAGGTGCGACGGAATAAGTCCTTCAGTGATCGCTATCAGCTTATCGGCCGCACCGGCGGCGGCCGCCGCTTGAAGATCATCTTTCAACTAAAGCCGGACAATGTGGTCAGAATTATTACCGGATGGGAACTATGAGCCGCAGGAAAAAGGCGCTGAGCGAAGCAGAGATTGATGAACTAGTGACGGCCCAAGCGGACGACGCTGACGCATGGGGTCGCCCCGTCCACGTCCGCCGGCCAGAAGTTGCGGCCTTCTCGCTCCCGGCCGCATTAGCCGCGCGCGCCGCCTTCTTCGCGCGCCTGCACCGGGCCGCAAACGTCGAAGACTGGCTCGAACACATCGTACAGGAGCGCATCGAGCTTGAAGAGGCCGCACTCGCCGCGTTAAAACGTGACCTTGTGCCGCGCTAGCAGCGCAAGCCGTAGCGGCCGCGGCGGGATTCCACGGGAAGCTTTTCTGGTTGTGCTGAAAGTGAACGAATAGTCGCAGATGAGTACGCTGGAAGCCGTCGCGATCCCGGAATCGCTGCTCAGACAGGTGCGTGAACTGGCCGCGAAAGAGGGCATCACGCTGGAGCAGTTCATTTCCTCCGCGCTGGCCGAGAAGGCCGCCGCCTGGACGACTGTCGAGTACCTCAAGCGGCGGGCGGCGCGCACCAGCCGGGAGAAGTTTCAGCAAGCCATGAACAGTGTGCCCGACGCAGCGCCGGAGGAAGCGGATCGGCTCGATTGAATCCGACCACTGGCGCGCCCGCTCGAAAGACGCCAGGAAGGCCGCAAAGTTTTTCTTGCCCCGCCGCCGTCGGTCGCATAAGATGGCGGCCGGTTCGTGAACGCAAAGTTTAGGTGAGACGATGTTGGCTGTCCTGACATTCCCGCCCTGGTAACCTGCCCGGCTGAGGGCCGTGTGCACGTCGGCGCGCCGCCTGGCGCGCAGGCGTTGGTACGCCCTGGCCCGCTCCGTGATCCCGCCGCCTTCGGCACGAACGCACGCCTCGCACCCACGCAAGCGGCAATCGTTCCGAAGCCAGAGAGGGATCATCAATGTCACATCAAGAACTGTCGGACTACGACGGGCGGCCGCGCCGTCGCGCCGGGCGACGCTTGCGCGCGCTCGCGCTCACGCTGCTCGCCGTCGAATTCTTAGACGAACTGGTGGACGGCTCGCGCCAGACGGCCTGGCCGCTCATCCGCGCCGACCTGCAACTCACTTACACGCAGGTCGGGCTGCTGCTCGCCGTCCCGCGGCTCTGGGGCAACCTCGTCGAGCCGACCGTCAACCTGCTCGGCGACACGCGCTGGCGGCGCGCGCTCATCCTCGGCGGCGGTCTCGGGTTCGCGCTCGCCGCGCTGCTCGTCGGCCTGAGTCGAGGGTTCGCGTCGCTGCTGCTGGCGTTCGTGGTCTTCAACCCGTCGGGCGGCGCGTTCGTCAACTTGTCGCAGGCGGCGCTGATGGACGCGGACACGGCGCGGCGCGAGCAGAACATGGCGCGCTGGGCGTTCGCCGGCTCGCTCGGCACGGTGGCGGGCGCGGGCGCGATCAACGCCGCGCTCGCGCTCGGCGTCGGCTGGCGCACGTGGTACGTCGTGCTGGCCGGCTTGTCGCTGCTGCTCGTGCTCGTCGTGCGCCGCGCGCTGCGGAGCGCGCCGGCCGCGCACGAAGAGTCGGAGCACATCAGCCTGGCGGCGAACGCGCGGCTCGCGCTCGGCGCACTCAGACGCGGCGCGGTCTGGCGCTGGCTCGTGCTGTTGGAGCTGGCCGACCTGATGCTCGACGGGCTGCACGCCTTCCTCGCGCTCTACTTCGTGGACGTGGTCGGCGTGACGGCGGCGCGCGCCGCGGGCGCGGTCGCCGGCTGGGCGGGCGTCGGGCTGTCGGGCGATTTGCTCATCATCCCGCTCCTTGAGCGCGTGCGCGGCCTGAGCTACCTGCGTTGGAGCGCGCTCACGATGCTGTGCCTCTACCCGGCCTTTCTGCTCGCGTCGCCGCTCTCGCTCAAGCTCGCGCTGCTCGCCCTGGTCGGCGTCTGCAACGCCGGCTGGTATTCGATCCTCAAGGCGCAACTCTACGAGGCGCTGCCCGGCCGCAGCGGCGCGGCGCTCGCCCTGCACAACGTCACGGACTTCGTCGGCGCGCTCATCCCTCTGGGCCTCGGCGCGCTCGCGGAGCGAACGGGGCTGGGCACGGTCATGTGGCTCCTGGTGGCGGGGCCGCTGGCGCTCCTGTGCGCGGGGCGGCCGCGGGCGGCAAAAAGGCGCGCGCCGTGTTAGGCTAATGCTTCGCCGCCGTCAGGCCGTTTCGCGTCCCCACCGACAGGGCGTGCGCGCCGCCGCGGCGTCGGGCGCGCAAGAGGGCGCGCGCAACTCAAGTCAGACTGTCTGAAGCCATGCACGTCACGCGGGTCGAACTGGAAAACATCAAGGCCTACGAGCGCGCCGAGTACGCCTTCGCGCCGGGCACGACCGCCATCGTCGGGCCGAACGGCGCGGGCAAGACCACGATCCTCGAAGCCATCGCGTGGGCGCTCTTCGACGTGCTCGACTACTCGAAGGACGACTTCCTGCGGCGCGGCGCGAAGAAGGGCACGGTGCGCGTCACCTTCGAGAGCGACCTCGACGAGCGCGAGTACGTCGTCTACCGCGACACGGGCAACGGCTACTACGTCGTCGATCCGTTGCTCAACATGAGGCTCGCCGAGAAGAAGCAGGACGTGGCCGCGTTCCTCCGCCAGCACCTCGGCATCGAGCCGGGGACGGACTTGCCCGCGCTCTTCCGCTCCGCCATCGGCGTGCCGCAGGGCACGCTCACGGCCGATTTCCTCAAGCCCAAAAGTCAGCGCGAGGCGGCCTTCAACCGGCTGCTCAAGGTCGAAGAGTACCGCGAGGGCGCGCAGCGGCTCGGCGACACGAGCCGGCTCATCGGCGAGCGCGTGGCGGCGGCGCGCGAGCGCATCGGCCGCGCCGAAGGCACGCTCGCGCGCTACGACGAGACGGTCGCGGAACACAAGACCACGGCCGCGCGCGCCGACGAGTTGAGCGCGGCGCACGCGACGTTGCAAGCGGAGGTGCGCGAACGCGAGGCGGCCGTCGCCGCGCTCGACGAAGCGGAGCGGCGCGTCGCCGAGACGCGCGCGCAGAGCGACCGCGCCGCCGTCGAACGTGAAGCAGTCGCACGCCGGCTCAAAGACCTGCGCGCCGAACTCGACGCCGCCGAGCGCGCGCGTGCGCGTCAGCAAGCGACCGCGTTGGGCCACGCCGCGCACCTCGCCGCGCTCGCCGAGTTGCAACGCCTTGAGTCCGAGCGCGCCGAGCGCGACCGCCTGCGCTCTGAAGCCGACGGCGTCGCGCGACTCGTCCTGCGCGCGGAGGCGGACGAGCGGCGTCTGACCGACGCGCTCGACGCGGCCGCGCGCGCACGCGCCGCGCTCGCCGCCGTCGAGCCTGAGTTGGCCGAGCAGGAGGAGCTTGAGCGCGAGCGCGAACGCCTGCGCGACCTGCGCGCGCGCGCCTGGGCCGCGGGCGAGCGGCTCGCGCGGCTCGAAGCCGAGCGGCAGGACTTGCGCGCGCAGTACGCGCAGGTCAAAGAGCAGGTGCGCCAGGCCGAGCGCGCCGAGGGCGCGCAGGCGCGCGTCGCGCGGCTTGATAGCGAACGCGTGCATATCGAAACCGAATTAAGCAAAGCCGAACAGGCCAAGACCGCGCGCCAACACCTGACCGAGCAGCGGCGCGAGCTGGCGCGCGAGTTGAAGCGTCTGCAAGGCACGGTCGCCGCGCTTGAGCGCAAGGTGCGCGAGCTTGAGCCGCGCGCGCGCGGCGCGGCCGAAGCCGGCGCGCTCGAAGCGCGCGAGCGCGAACTGCAAGAGCAGGCCGCGCGCCTGCGCGCCGAGATCGCCCGCGACGAGAAGATGCGCGCCGAGGTCAAAGGCGGCCTCTGCCCCATCCTCTCCGAGCGTTGTTTGAACATCGGCGAGGGTCAGACGCTCGACGGCTACTTCACAGATCACCTCGCCGCCAACAGCGCGCAGCTCAAAGCCGTGCAGACGGAGGCCGCGCAGGTCGGCAAGACCTTGCGCGCCGCCCGCGACGCAGGGTTAGCGCTCGTGCAGTTGGAACGCGAGCGCGCGCTGCTCGCGCAGGAGCGCGCCTTGCTCGCCGAGCGCGAGCGCGCCGCGGCCGCCAACGAGCGCGCCCTGGCCGCGCTCCCGCCCGCCGCCGAACTCGACGTGTGGCAGAGCAAGCACGCCGGCATCAACGCCGAGTTGATCGAGGCGCGCGACGCGCTCCTGCGCTACGCCGAGCTTGAGCCGCTGCGCCAGCGCCTGAAGGAGATCGAGACCGAAGGCAAGCGCCGCAAAGAGGAACACGATCAAATCGCGGCGACCGCGGGCGCGCTCGCCGGTCTCGACAAAGACATCGCGGACGTGGATGCACGCCTGCGCGCCTTAAACGATCCGCGCGGGCGCGCGCGCCTCCTGCGCGCCGAAGTCGAACGTGAGCCGGCCCTGCAAACCGAGACGCAAGGCGCGCGCGACGCACTCGCGGCGCTCCGCGCGCAGGCGCGCGCACTCGACGAACAGTTGCAACGCTTCGCCGCCTTCGACGCGCGCTGGGCCGAGACCTTGGCCGAACGCGACCGCACGGCCGCCGCTTACCGCGAGTATTTGGAGTCGGCCGCGCTCGCCGCGACGGTCGAAGCGCGCGCTACGGAAGTCGCGCGCGCAGAGGCCGAGACGGAGCGCGCCGAGCGGGCCGCCGCCGAAGCGCGCCGGGCGCACGACGCGGCGCTCGCGGCCTACGACCGCGAGCGGCACGCGGAGGCGCGCGGCCAGTTGACGCTCGTGCGCGAGCGCGCCGCGACCACGGCCGCGCAGTCGGCGGCGACGCACGAGCGCGCCGAGGCGCTCGCCGCGGAGTTGGCGCGGCTCGACGAGGTGCGCGCGTCGCTCCTCGCGGAGTTCCGCGAGAAGGAGCGCTTGCAGGGGTTGGCCGAGGCCACCGATTTCATCCGCGACACGCTCAAGGCCGCCGGCCCGCTCGTCACCGAGAGCTACCTCTACAACATCTCGATTGAGGCGAACCAACTCTTCCGCGAGATCACGGGCGAGGCGGGGCGCGCGCTGCGCTGGACGAAGGAGTACGAGATCGTCGTCGAGGAGGGCGGCTACGAGCGTTCGTTCGCGAACCTGTCGGGCGGCGAGCAGATGGCGGCGGCCCTCGCCGTGCGGCTCGCGCTCCTGAAACAACTCTCGGACATCCGCCTCGCCTTCTTCGACGAGCCGACCGTCAACATGGACGCCGAGCGGCGCGAGCGCCTCGCGCAGCAGATCGGCCAGGTGCGCCACTTCAAACAACTCTTCGTCATCTCGCACGACGACACCTTCGAGGAGTCGGTTGATCACGTCATCACCGTCCCCGCGCGCGGGCAGGAGGCGGCGGCGTGAAGCAGGTGCGCATCTACTGCGACGGGTCGAGTCTGGGGAACGGGCAAGACACGCCGCGGGCCGCGGCCGTGGCGCTCCTCGGCTACCGCGACGTGTGGCGCGCGGTCGGCTGCTACCTCGGCGCGGCCACGAACCAGCAGGCCGAGATCGCCGCCGCGACCATCGGGCTTGAGCTGCTGCGCGAACCGTGCCGCGTCCACCTGCTGACCGACTCGCGCTACGTCGTCGAGACGATGGCGGGCCGCTTCAAGCGCAAGGCGAACCACGACTGGTGGGCGCGGCTCGACCGCGCCGCCGACGCGCACCGCATCAACTGGGAGTGGATCAAAGGGCACGCCGGCCAGGTCGCGCAAGAAGCCGTGGACAAGGCCGCGCGCAAGATCGCCGCGCTGGGCCGCGTGGACGAGAACGTCCTGCGCGAAGCGTCCGACGCGGTCGGTAGTCTTTCGTCGAATTGAGCAACCTTTGCGTTCCTTCGCGGCTCGCTTAGCGGCCTTTGCGGTTAAGTTCTAAAAGCTTTAACCGCAAAGGCCGCAGAGCGAGCCGCGAAGGGACGCAAAGGTGCTTGGCCGCAGATCGCATGTTCGTCTCCGCACACACGTTCGCGCGCCGCGCCTGCCTCTGTCTTCTGCTGACGGCGGCGGGGGCTTGGTGCGCGGCGGCGCAGGTGCGCGGGTGGCTGTGGCAGAACCCGCTGCCGCAGGGGAACGCGCTCAACGCCGTCCGGTTCGCGGCCGACAAGCGGCACGGCTGGGCGGTCGGCGCGGACGGCGCGATCCTGCGCACGGACGACGGCGGCTTCCAGTGGGAGGCGCAGACCGCGCCCGTGGGCACGCCGCTCTACGGGCTGTACGTGAAAGACAAGGCGGCGGCCGTCGCCGTCGGCGCGCGCGGCGTCGTGTTGACGACGGAGAACGGCGGCGAGCGTTGGGTGCGCCGGCAGACGCCGACGCACGATCACCTCGCCGCGGTCGCGTTCGCCGGCAAAGATGCCGCGCACGGCTGGGCGGTCGGCACATACGGCAGCATCATCGCCACCGCGGACGGCGGGCGCACCTGGCGCGCGCAAGAGTCGAACGTGCGCGCGCACCTCTTCGCCGTCTCGTTCGCGGACGAGCGGACGGGCGTGGTGGTGGGCGACCGCGGGACGCTCTTAGTGACGGCGGACGGCGGCGCGACGTGGGCCGACAAGTCGCCCGAAGAGAAGCTGCCCCTGACGGGCGTGGCGTTCGCGGGCGCGTCGGCGCGCGCCGTCGTCGTCGGCTACGGCGGGCTGGTCTTGCGCACCGAGGACGGCGGGCAGAGTTGGGCGCGCGTGGACATCTTCCAGTCGGCCGATCTGCTCTCGGTCTTCTTCCTCGACGAACGCAACGGCTGGGCGACGGGCGCGGACGGCCTCGTGCTGGCGACGGGCGACGGCGGCACGTCCTGGCTGCCGGTCAACGTCAAGACCGCGCCGCGGCTCGCCACCGTCTTCTTCGCGGACGAGCAGACGGGCTGGGCCGCCGGGCACGACGGCCTGATCCTGCGTACGGACGACGGCGGCATCATCTGGCGGCGTTTGACCGAAGGCGGGCGCGACGATCTGACCGACGTGTTCTTCCTCGACTCCTCGCGCGGCTGGGCGGTCGGCGCGCGCGGGCGCGTGCTCGCCACCGCCACCGGCGGGCGGCGCTGGACTGTGCGCCCGACGCCGACCGAGGCGCGGCTCGCGCGCGTCTTCTTCACGGACGAGACGCACGGCTGGGCCGTGGGCGCGCGCGCCACGCTCCTGCGCACGCAGAGCGGCGGTCTCAGTTGGGAGCAGATCGAAGTGCCGGACGTGTCGGTCGATCTCTTCGGCGTCCACTTCGCCGACGCGCAGCACGGGCTGGCGGTCGGCGCGCGCGGCACGATCCTGCGCACCGAAGACGGCGGGCAGACGTGGCAACTCAGACCTTCGGGCACGCTCACCTGGCTCGAAGACGTGGCCTTCGCCGACGCGCAACATGCCACGGCCGTCGGCTCGCAGGGGACGATCCTGCGCACCGAAGACGGCGGCGAGACGTGGCACTTCGTTGACCTGCGCGTGAAGGAGTGGCTCTACGGGCTGACGTTCACCGACAAAGGGCGGGGCTACATCGTCGGCGCGGCGGGTCTCATCCTGCGCACGGACGACGGCGGGCGCACGTGGCAGGATCAGGAGAGCGGCATAAAGATCAACCTCTACGCCGTCGCCGCCGCCGGGCGCGACGACGCGCTCGTGGTCGGCGATCAGGGGCGCGTGCTGCAAACCACGGACGGCGGGCGCACGTGGCGCATGGTCGCGGGGGCGACGAGCGTGCCGCTCTACGGCGTCGCCTACCGCGGCGGCACGGCCGCGTGGGTCGCGGGCCGCGGCGGCGTCATCCTGCGCCGCGCCGAAGAGGTCGAGACCGTCAACCTCCCGCGCCTGCCCCTCCCCGGTCGCAACAAGCCCGCCCTGCAAACGCCCGGCAACGCCCCCGTCTCCCCCGCCAGCGCCGACATCCCCCGCGCCGTCCCGCCTGCAAAAAAACCGCCGTATTGATCCGCCGACGCTCGTTCCCTTCCCGCCTGCTTTGGCTTAGAATGCGTGCCAGAGGCCGCCGACGAAAGTGAGTAACGACATGGCTCGCGTCGAGAAATTCACCGCCGCCGATCTCGCCCTCATGCCGGAGGACGGGCAGCGTTACGAACTGATCGGAGGAGACCTACACGTGTCACGCCAACCGAGCTGGGCGCACCAGTACGTGTGCGGACAGTTGAACCGTTTCCTTCAGGAGTGGAGCGAGCGGACGGGGACGGGCATGGCTAACGCCGCGCCGGGTCTTCTGTTCGCCGATGACGACGACGTTGCGCCCGACGTAGTGTGGATCAGTTGGGCGCGACTGGCTGGCGCGCTCGACGCGGCGGGCCACCTACGCGCCGCGCCCGAACTCGTTGTCGAGGTGCTCTCGCCGGGCGCGGCGAACGAGCAGCGCGACCGGCAGGCGAAACTCGAACTCTACTCGCGGCGCGGCGTGATGGAGTATTGGGTCGTGAACTGGATGCAGCGCGTCGTCGAAGTCCACCGGCGCGAGCAGGGCGCGTTGCGGTTGGCGGCGACGCTCTACGAGCAGGACGCGCTCACGTCGCCCATGTTGCCCGGCTTCACCTGTTCCATCAGCAAGCTTTTCTTCGCGCCCCCGCAGTGACCGCGCCGCGCCACCACCCGCGCCGCACCAACACCATTCTCACTTTCGCCCTTCGCCCTTCGCCCTTCGCCTTCGCTTCACTCCGGCTCGACTTCCATGTCTTTCGTGATGAGGTCTAATGCGATGGCTTCGCCGTCGTACTTGGGGCGGGGCTGTTGCGGGGGGGCGGGGCGGTAGGTGAGGACGACGAAGAGTTCTTGCTTGACGGGGCCGCAGGTGATGTTCGTGCCGGCGAAGCCGGGCACGTAGGCGACCATCTTGACGCGGTTGAACTGCTCGGCGTGGAACTTGTAGAGCCGGCCGTCGGCGGCCTGCACCTGGAAGACGACGCTCTCGCCGCCCGTGCAGTCGATCCCGCGGAGCAGGCCGCGCACCTGCGGGCCGTCCGTGCGCCGCTTGATGCGCGGCCGGAGGTCTTCGGGCCGCGGCGTCGGCTCGGGCGCGGGCGGCGCGGCTTCGTCCGGCGGCGCGGCGGACGACAGACGCGCGGCCGGGTCGCCGCCCAACTGCCCGCGCGCCAGCGCCTCGACCTGCGCGTTGACGGCGCGGACGCGCGCGCGCTGCGACTCGTAGCTGTCGATCAGTTCGAGCGTGGCGCGGGCGTCGGCGCGCGTCTGGCCGTCGGCGTTCGCGCCGCGCAGCAGTTGCCGGAGCACTTCGCGCGCCGGGTCGAACTGCTCGCGGCGCATGTAGACGCGGGAGAGCGTGATCACGTAGCGCAGGCGGTCGGGCCTGAGTTCGCGCGCGCGCAGCACGAGCGCGGTCGCGTCTACGAGTTCCTCCTCGTTGACCATGTCGAGGAAGGCGAGCAGGTGGCACGCCTCGGCGAAGCGCGGGTTCAACGCAAGGCTGCGCTTCAGGGCGGCGCGCATCCGGGCGGCGACCGGCGGCGGGTAGCGCACGATCACACTGTCAGGGCCGAGCGCCTGGCGGTGGAGTGCTTCGGCCAGGTAGTAGTGCGCGAGGTAGCTCTGCGGGTCGAGCGCGGTGGCGCGGGCGAGCGCCTGGAGCGCCTCGTCGTAGCGGTGCTGGCGGACGTTAACAATGCCGAGTGTGGCGTGGGCCGGCGCGAGGTCGGGCGCGAGCGCGAGCGCGCGGCGCAGGTACTTCTCGGCGTCGTCGTAGCGGTGCGTGTGGTAGAGCAGATCGCCGAGGTAGGCGAGCGCCCGCGCCTCTTCGAGCGGGCTGGTCTGCATCTCGGCGTCGAACTCAAGCGCGGGCGCGCCGGGGAAGAACTGCACGCGGTACGTGTCGCTCTGCACGTACTTGCGCAAGGCCTTTTCGACCGTGGCGAAGTCCGACTCGAAGGCCCGGCGGAAGCTCTCTTCGAGCGGCGTGCCGGCGCGCAACAGTTCGCTGAAGCGCGCGAGCTGCGGCACGCGCTGCCCCTTGTCGCCTTGCAAGAGGAAGTGGACGAAGGCCCACGCCTCGGCGTAGAAGATGGTGCGCTTGTCGCCCTCGTTGTAGGCGGGCGAGTCGTGCGTGACGCGCAGGAGGTCTTCGAGCCGCATGAACTGGCGGCGCAGCAGCAGGACGTGGCTGGGGATCGGCTTGCCGAGCATGATGCGCTTGCTGTCGTCCGTCAGCTCGAACGTGCTGTAGTACTCGGCCAGCCCCTCGTTGAACCAGACGGGCGGGTCGCTCAGGTTGTTGGCCACGAGCAGGTGCGTGTACTCGTGGAAGATCGTGCCGAAGGGGTTGCCGTCGGCGCGCGGCGCGGCGGTGAGCGTGATGTAGTTCACGTCCTCGCCCTGCTGGAAGTAGCCCGCCAGGTGCTCCTGCGGCCGGCCGTTGTAGAGCGGCTTGAAGGGCTTGTAGGCGTCGTCGCTTTTGAAGACGACGACGGTGGTCGGCGTGGTCGCCGGCCCGCCGGTCTGCGGGAACAGCCGGAGGAAGACGTGGCGGAACTGTTCGAGCCGCGCGCCGACCTGTCTGATCTCGCGCTCGGAGGCGTTGCCGATGAGCAGGAAGTTCTGCGAGCGGACGCTGAGCCAGGTGTCTTTGGCGGCGGCCGGGGCGGCGAGCGCGAGCAGCGCGAGGGCGGCGGCGAGGCTGGCGAGCGAGCGTTTCATGGCGGATGACTCCACGCGCGAGCGGGCCGGCCGTGGCTGCTTAAAGTTTAGGGAGACGAAAGCGAGTGCGGCAGGGACTTCAGGCCCGCTAGAGCGACGGGCGAGTATAGGAACGCGCCGCGGGGACTGTCAACGCGCGGGCGCGCGCGACGCGCAAGCCTCCACGTCAGGGGGCCGCGCGCCGCGCGCCGAACTGCCGAGCCGGCAAAAGCCGTGACGGGTGACGAGTGACAAGAAGAAGCTTCTTGCTCGTCACTCGTCACTGCTTTTTTAGCGCACCGGGTGATCTTTGGCGTACTGGTAAGCGAAGTAGGCCGCTAAGAGGTGACTGATCCAGCCGAGCAGACCGGCCGAGCCGATCCACGAGACGCCGGTCAAGACCAGCCACAGGATGCCCCAAAAAATCTGCCCGTTGTAGAGTTGCCCCAACCCTGGGATGAGAAAACTGAGAATGCCCGCGATGATCGGATCACGACGCCTCATACCAAACTTACCTCCGCCAGCCTATACGCCCCGCCGCGTGGCCCGGTTCTCAAAAGCTGTTAGCGGTTAGTTGTTAGTCGTTAGTTGTTCTTGTCGCGCCGATTGCCTGTTCACCTTCAGCGCGCGATTTACGCCTGAAGAACAAATAACAACTAACCACTAACCACTAACCGCTTTTCAGCTTTCCGGCTCGACGCGGCGCACGTCTATGATCTCGGCGCGGAAGGTGCGCAGGAGGTGTTGGACGGCCGGGTGGTTCTCGGCCATCTGGCGTAGTTCCTGGCGCGCGCGCAGCTCTTCGTCTTCGCGCGTGGGCGGCGCGTCGGACTCGCCCGCCTCGCGCACGACGACGCGCACGCCCACGTCGCGCCCCACGACCTCGCGGCACACGTCGCGCAGCAACTTCATCGCGTCCGGCTTGTTGAGGCTGTCGCGCAGGTGCTTACGCTCCGGCGCGAACTCGACGTAAAACTCGTCGCCCGCCAACTCGGCCTTGCGCGCGCCGTCGAGCGCCGTGGCGAGCAGAGGCCTGCGCCGCTCTTCGAGCGCGCGCTTGACCTGCTCGGCGAGCGCGTCGCCGCGCCCGCTCCGGCGCGCGAACTCCGGCGGCTCCTCCGGCAGATCGTCGCGCCCCGGCACGCGCCAGCCGCGCGACGCGAACGAAGACTTCCCGCCCGTCTGCGACGTTTGCGCCGGCGGCGCACCCGACTTCGTCACCAACCTGAGCGGCGCGCCCGGCGACCCGCCCGACGCGCGTGGCGACACGCCGGATGCCGGTGACGCGGCGCTCGCGGATGGCGGCGCGCTCGCGTGCGCGGACGACGAGGACGCGGCGGCCGTTTGTGACGGCGCGTCGTTTTGTGGCGACGCGACGTTTTGCGTCTGCGCGGTCGTCGCGTCGGGCGCGGCGAGCGTCTCCCAGAACGGGGCGTCGGCGGTAGAGCCGCCCGCGCTGTGCGCCGACCAGTCGAGCGGGTCGCGCGTCGGCGCTTGGTCGCTCGCCGGCTTCGCCACGAACGCGGCGGGCGATGCGGACGCGGCGCGCGACGGCGCAGGTGCGGCGGGCTGCGACGAGGGCGGCGGCGCGGCCGCGGACAGGGACGAAGCCGCGGACGAAGGCGAGGCCGCGGATGAAACTGCGGACGAGGCTGCGCCCGCGGATGAAGGCGCACTCGCGGACGAAGGCGCGTCCGCAGATAAGGACGTGAACGCTGATGAAGGCGCGGCCGCGGACGAGTGCGCGGCCGCCGCGCCTGATGTGTCGCCCTCGGCGGCGCGCGGCGTTGAAGTACGCGAGGGGGCGGACGGTGTGCCGCGGCCGCCGCCGGTGCGCGGGGGAGCGCCGCCGGGGGGCGCGCCCGAAGTGGCGTCGGCGAGCGGCGTGCGCCCCGTGCGCAGGGCCTCTTCGAGCGCGCCGAGCCGTTCGATAATCTGCGTGATCGGCGCGAGCCGGCGCATCTCGATCAGTTTGACGAGACCGACTTCGAGTTGGTAGCGCGGGTGCGCGCCCTCGCGCAGCTTCTGCTCCGTGTCGGTCAGGCTGTGGAAGAAGCGCACGAGGTCGGACTCGGAGAACGCGGCGGCGGCCGCGGCGTGGCGGCGCGCGGTCTCGTCGCCGTCCTCCGCGCCGCCGCCGATCTTGGCGACGAGCAGATCGCGCAGGTGCGCGAGCAGGTCGCGGCAGAAGTTGCGCAGGTCGTGCCCGCGCATGACCAGATCGTCCACGACCGCGAGCGCCTCGCCGGGCCGCTCGTCGGCGACCGCCGCGACGACGCGCGCCAACTGCTCGGCGCTCGCGAGGCCCAAGGCCGCCTCCACGTCCGCCGTGGTGATGCGCCCCTCGCTGAAGCTGATGACCTGATCGAAGGCCGACTGCGCGTCGCGCATCGAGCCGTCGCCCGCGCGCGCGATCTCGCGCAACGCGTCGTCGTCAATCTCGACGCGCTCGGCGTCGGCAATGAGGCGCAGCCGCTCGGCGATCTTCTGCGCGGCGATGGTGCGGAACTCGAACTGCTGGCAGCGCGACAGGATCGTGTCGGGGACTTTGTGCGCCTCGGTCGTCGCCATGATGAAGACGATGCGCGGCGGCGGCTCTTCCAGCGTCTTCAGCAGGGCGTTGAAGGCCGCGCCCGACAGCATGTGGACTTCGTCAATGATGAAGACCTTGAAGCGGTCGCGCGCGGGCCGCACCGCCACCGTGTTGATGATGGCCTCGCGCACGTTGTCCACGCCGGTGTTCGAGGCGGCGTCGATCTCCAGCACGTCAATCGAGCGCCCCTCGGCGATCTCGCGGCACGAAGGGCAGGCTTCGGGGGCGGTGCTCTTGCAAGGCGTCGGGGTCGGCTTGTCGGACTTGTGGCAGTTGAGCGCCTTGGCCAAGAGGCGCGCGGTCGTGGTCTTGCCGACGCCGCGCGCGCCGGAGAAGAGGTAGGCGTGGTGCAGGCGGTCGTGCTCGATTGCGCCGCGCAGGGTGCGCGTGATCGGCTCCTGCCCCGTCACTTCCTCGAACGTCTGCGGCCGCCACTTGCGCGCGATCACCTGGTAAGACATTGTCCGTCGTCCGCTGTCAGTCGTCAGTTGTTCGGTCGGCCGTCGTTGTCAGTCCGTTCCAGCAACTCGATGCGGTTGTCGAACGGATCGAAGAAGGAGAAGCGGGCGACGCCCGCGAGTTGCGGCTCGTCGCGCGTGCGGACGCCGTGCGCTTCGAGGTAGCGGCGGACGCCCGCCACGTCTTCGACCTCGAAGGCGGGGTGGCGCTTCGACTTGCTCTGGTCGGCTTCGACGCCGATGTGGAGTTGGATGTCGGCGATCTGAAACCACATACCGCCGTTGGCGCGCAAGGGCGCGGGCTTCTCGATCTCCGCGAGACCGAGGAGGCCGCCGTAGAAGGCGCGCGCCTGGGCTTCAGTGCCGGGCGGGATGCAGAGTTGCACGTGGTCGAGCCGTTTGAAGTTGGGGCGCATGGCGAAAACGAAAAGAGTTGCCGGCGGCGCTTCGGGGCGCGGCGGCGTCGGTGGATTGTGCTCCAACCGCGCCCGCTTCGGCAACCCGGCGCTACAGCCCGGCAACTCTTTTACAGAATTGGCCAGACTCCGGACTGACCCGCAACACACGCCGCCGGCACTACCGTTGCTCCGTTCCCGGCCTGGCGGGGTTCGTGCGACAAACGTTGTGCGGAGCCCGAAGTCTGATAAATTGTCAAACCGCTTAGATGCGCGCGCCGCGCCTCGTAAGGCCGCCCCGCATCGTCGCTTAACTGTAACCGCTCACGCCGCGCGAAGCAAACGCACACGGCGCGCGCCGCTCACGTCCCGTTGAAGCCGATGCTCATCTGGCGCAGGTTCGCGCCCGGAAACTGGCCCGTCGTCTTGACCTGTTCGAGCAGGCGCGCGGCCTCTGCGCGCGTCCGCCCCGCGTAGACGGCCATGAAGTGTACGTTCTCGGCCGTGCCCGTGTAGTAGAGCGAACCGGCGTCGGCGCAGCGCGAGGTGAAGACCTTGTTGTTCGGGAACAACCGCTGCGCCGCCTGCCGCTCGGCTTCGGGCACGAACTTCTGGCAGTCGTCGTTCGGCGCGCGCACGCTCTTCAGGACGACGGCGTAGAACGGCTCGCTCTCCCAGATGACGGCGCGCTCGGAGATGCGGAACGGCAGGTCGTAAGGCTCGAAGGTCGCGCTCGTCTTGCAGGCGACGGTCGGGTCGCCGCAGACCGCGCCCTTCGGTTGCGGCTTGCGCCGCGGCGCGCCGCGCTGCGCCGCCGCGCCGGCCGTCAGCAGCAACAGCAGGCAGACCGCCGCGCCGTTGAGCCAGATGCGCCTGTTCATAAACAGCCTCCGATGTCCTCTTGCGTGCGAGGGGCCGCCGCGCGCGGCCAAGACGAAAACAACGATTAAGTGGCGGAGAGGGTGGGATTCGAACCCACGGTACGGTTCCCCGTACACAGCATTTCCAGTGCTGCCAGTTCAACCACTCCTGCACCTCTCCGAAGAAAAGTTGAAAGGCGAAGGGCGAAAGTTAAGACGGCGGCCTGCCCTTCGCCTTGAATGTGATGGCGGAGAGGGTGGGATTCGAACCCACGGTGGCCTTCCGACCACTCCGGTTTTCGAGACCGTCTCGGGCCCCTCGCTCAGACCGCACCAGCGAGTACTTGCTAGGATTTAACGACCTGCGCGGTCGCCGAAGCAGCGCACAGCTTAGCAGGTACGGGCACAGCCGGGCACCATCGGGGCGCTATCGCGTCGAGGTGCTTCGGGGCGCTACGCACCGCGCGTATCCATCCCTGAAGTTGCAAAAGTTACCCAAAGCGGCTAGAGAAGTCAATCGCACGCGGCACAAGCCGAAGAAAGCGTAGGCGTGGTCTGCCAAAAGTCTGCCAAACTGCTGTGGGTCTAACGTGCCGCTCCTCACGAGGTCAACGAGCATCGGCATATAGCGGCAGCGGTTGCAGTTGCCCATCCGCACCATCAGGTTCTTGTTCATCGCCTCGCCCGTCGGGAACGTCTGCATTGCGGGCGGGCGGGCGGGCCGCTAGCCCGGGGGCGTGGGTGTCAGCAGCAGCGCCCGCCCCGCGCCCGCCACCGCGCCGTTGCAGACGACCTGCCCGTCGGCGCTGACGCCGACCGGGACGTACAGCTCGTAGCCGCTGCCGGCGGTCGCGCCGCTCAGGTCGGTCAGCACGCCGTCCCGGTAGCTGAACACGTACTGGGCCTCGCCGTCCGGGGTGTCCGCGAACCCGACGCACTGCCCGGCGGCGCTGATCGCGCTCGCCATGCTGAACGCGCTGTCGGGGACGAGGTCGTGCATGCCGGCCGCGTCGTAGAGGAAGGCGTGCTGTTCGTAGGTCGTGCTCAGCGCCAGGCCCACGGCCGCGCCCGCGTCGTTCACCCCGCTGAGGAAGCTGTAGGTCGTGTCGGGCAGCGCCAGGGCGTGCGTCGTGCCGCCGTCGTAGAGGAAGGCCTGGTACGCGCCCGTGCTCGTGTAGGCCTGGCCGGCGACGACGCCGGAGTCGGTGAAGTACTGAATCTCCGCGGGCGCGCCGCCGAGCGACAGTTGGTGCGTGCCGCTGCCGTCGTAGACGAAGGCGTAAGTGCCTGTGGTCGCGTCGCTGGCGTAGCCGACGACTTGGCCGGCGCTGTTGACGGCGAGGGCGACGCTGTCGGTGCTGCCGGACGGGTTTATGTCGTGCAGGCCCGCGGCGTCGTAGAGGAAGGCGTGCTGCTCGCCGCCGGCCGTGTACGCGCCGCCGACCACCTGGCCCGCGGCGTTGACGCCGTAGGCGCGGCTCTGCGCGCCGCCGAGTGTGCCGAGGTCTTGCATCCCGTTGGCGGCGTCGTAGCGGAAGGCGTGTTCCGCGCCGGCGCTCGTCGTCGCCGAGCCGACCACCTCGCCGGTACTGCTGATCGAGGTGGGCGAGCTGTACGTCCCGCCGAGCGTGCCGAGGTCTTGCATCCCGTCGGTGGGGTCGTAGCGGAAGGCGTGCGGCTCGCCGCCCGTGGTCTGCGCGACGCCGACCAACTGCCCGGCGACGTTGATCGCAGTCGGGTAGCTCCACGCCCCGCCGAGCGTGCCGGCGACGTGCACGCCCTGTGCGTCGTAGTAGACGGCGCGCATGTCGCCGGCCGCGGCGGTGTAGGCCACGCCGGCCAGTTGCCCGTGCTCGTTGATGTCGGCGTTGATGCCCGTGTTGAGGCCGGTTTCGAGGTTGTAGTTGAACCCGGTGTAGTCGCTGCCGAGTTCGGCGTCGATGTCGTGCAGCGTCGCGTCCGCGTAGACGAAGGTGTGCAGCCCGCCGCTGGTCGGATACAGGTAGCCGACGACCTGACCGGCGGAGTTCATCCCGCGCGCTTCGGTGCGGTTAACCGAATAAGCTTGCGCCACGTCTTCGACCGTGTAGGTCGTGGTCGCGGCGCGGGCGGTGTGGGCCGGCGGCAGGAGCAGCAGGCCGAGGCTGAGGCAGACGGCGAACAGTTTACGACGGAAGTTCTGTGAAAGGGTCATGAGTATCTCCTTGCTGTTTGAGGCGCACGTCGGCACACGGCGACACGACGGCCGAGAGCCGTGTGCCGACAGACGAGGCCGGCCAGCCGGCGCAGTTCAGCCCTCGCCGGCGGCCCGGTCTTTAAGCGGGTTGAGTTTTATGTCTGAAGATGCTTGGGCGGGCTAACGTGGCCGGGCCCGCGGCGACCTCATTGCTGTGACCGGCCGACAGGCGCGGCAGCAACGAATAGGTGAACGCATAGAGACTCCTTTCGTGAGCCTGAAGCGGTGGGGCGCTTCAGGGTTGAAGTTTGCTCTGCCATTCACCTTCGCCTAATGGGCAAAGAGGAAGCCGACCTGTCTCAAACCACTAGAGAAGGTCGGCCGACAATCCACGAGTTGTGTCCGCGGCGTCCTTCGGGAACTCCCGACTACCATATCTCACGCGGGTGAGACTTAGGCTGGTGAGCACATGCCGCCTCCGGCTTTCGCGCGGAGTGAGCCTTTATCGGTGACGACGGTGAATGAGAATGAACGCGTCGCGCCACGCGCACAGGGCGCGTAGGCGGTGCCGGTCTCACCGCTAACAGCGTGCCGCGCGGCGGACGACCGCACGCGCGCGACAAAGCCGCGTAAACATCGCGGCGCGCGGCGAACCGCAATGGCGCGCCCGTCGCTAACCTCTCAACGTGACCGACGCGGCGGTCAAATCGCCCGGTCACATTGCCCAGGGCGATCCCGTTGACACCCGTCCGGCGCGCGCGTATAACCGTGTCTGTGAGGCGCGCCTCCGGCAAGCGCGGGGCGCGTGCGGGCGAGCGGCGTGGTCTATCGTGGCTGCTGTCCTCGCTCCTTTAATCGTCTGCCGCCTCATCTTCCTGGCCGCGTTGACGAGTTGTGCACATGCTCAGCGCCTCACTGCGCATGTCAACGGGCAGACTCGTCGTGCCGCTGTGAATCGCTCGGCACCGCCGGGCGCGGGAGTCGCGCTGAGACCCGCGCGCCTGCGCCGCGTGCATAAGCCTCAAGATGCTGCCGCCACGCAAAGAACTTCGCCGGCAACCTGACGACCCGGACGGGCAGCCCTGGCACGTCTACCTGGACGACGGCGTCGAGCTGAACTTCTGGCGCAAATTCGCGACTAAGCCGGAGGCGCTACAGGCCGAGTTGCCTTATGTCCGGCAGAGCCGGCGGGTCAGGGTCAATATCGATCCGACCCATTGGGGTCTAACCGAACAATGCCTGGAAGACGGGCGCATCACCAGCCTGAGCGTCGGCGGCTGCTTCCTAGCGACCAGCGTACGGGTCGCGCCCGGTCAGATCGTCTACCTGCGTTTCGCCCTGCCCAGAAAGCCGGGTCAGCCCGGCGTGCCGCGCGCGCTGCAAGCGCAGGTGCGCTACCACTTCGCACCCGCGGTCGGCTTAGGGCTGCGCTTCCTCAACCTGACGGAAGCGGACGAGCGTAACCTCGCCCGGTACGTGGCCGACACGGTGCGGGGCCTCCGCGCGACGCGCCGGGACGGCCCGGCGCAGAGCCGGCCGCCCGAGCACACGTAATAGCTGTCCGGGTAGCGGAGGTCATCACGCCATGAGCCATCAGCCTGAGCGCCCGCGGCTTGAATGGGTCACCGTCCCCAAGCGCAACATCTACGCCGCCGCCGCATTACTGACCGCACTGCTGCTCATCGGTGCCGGGTGCTATTACTGGTTCTGTACGCGCCGCCGGGCCGCGCCTGAACAGCAACGCGCCGCCGCAGGCACACTCTTCGGCAGCTTCGAGGGCACAGTCCGAGTCGTGCGCGCTGACACGCGTGAGGTCATCTTCGCGGACGCCGGCACCCGCCTCCGTCCCGGCGACACGGTGCAGACGGAAGCGACCGGGCGAGCCGCCCTGGTGCTCGCCGACGGCTCGACCTTGACCGTGCGCCCGAACAGCGTCGTCACCATCGCCGAGAACACGGACGCCGGCGGCGGGCGCGCGGCCCGCGTCCGCGTCGCCGTCGAAGGCGGGCAGGTCAGGGTGAGCACCGAGCGGCAGACGCCTGAGACGAGCAACGTGGTCGAGACGCCGCTGGCGGGGAACAGGCTGGCGGCGCAGACGGCGGCCAGCTTTGACGTGCACGCGGACAGGGCGGAAGAAGTACGCGTCAGCGCGGGCGGCGTCACGCGCGGCAGTCCGGGCGGCGGCGCGACGCTGCTGCGCGCGGGCGAGTACGTCGCCTTCGGCCCGTCAGGCGCGGTCAGTAAGCGCGAGCCGCTACTCGACCCGCCCGTCGCCTACGCGCCGCCCGACCGCGCCGCCATCGCGGCGCAGCCGGGCGGCGCAGGCGTCGTCCTTGAGTGGACCCGGCCGCTGGCGGCTGTGCCTGCCACCTACCGCGTCGAGATCGCCGCGTCGCCCTTCTTCGTCAGGCCGGGCCTCGTCTTCGAGCGCGACCGCCTCGTCGCGCCCAAGCTCACTGTCACCCAGCTACAGGCGGGAACTTATTTCTGGCGCGTCCGCGCCGAAGCCGCGGGCGGGCAGGCGAGCGAGTGGTGTGAGCCGCAAAAGTTCAACCTCATGCTGACCGAAAAGATGGGGAACGGCAGCCGCCGATGATCAGTCCTCATCAGCCTCGTGGAGAACCGTTTTGCCGCAGAAACATTACGCTCCGCGCTCACCCTGGCGAACTGCTCCCGCGAAGCTACCACTTGAAGAGCGAGAGGGCTTTATGTAGGAGGCCAGACTATCAGAGGTGCGGGAACCCGAGGGCGGAACTGTCGAGGTGATGAACCCGATCAAGGGCGCGGTCATAAAGGCTGTACGACGGCACCCATATCAAAATTCGGCTTACTCTGGTGGAGCGTCACGAGTTGCTCGGGCCGCGGGTAGGGCAGCGGCTTGAGCAGCACCCCGTTCACCACCGAAAAGATCGCCGCGTTGGCACCGATGCCGTAGCCCGTCTCCTTCAGCGTCCGCAACCCGTCGAACAAGCCGGCGCGCTCGGCCATCTGCTTGTGGACGTGTGCGACCATGTTCCCCCCGCTGTCAACCAGGAAGGGGCCGCGCACCGATTTGCCGTCGCGCAAGTACACGACCTAGCAAGTACACGACCTACGAGCGGGACGCGGACAACGGGGACGAGGCGCAGCCGCGCCGGTACACGGCCCTGGGCCCGCTTCTTCCAGGCAGACCCTTACGCCGGCAGCTACAACTTGAGTGTCGATGATACTCACGGCAATGCTCACTGCGCCGGGCCGAAGCGGAGGCGGTACTCGGTCGAGTTCACGAAGCCGTTGACCATCGTGCGGAAGTCGCCGGGGTGGCTCGTCAGGTAGCTGAGCCAGTTCTGGTAGCCGGCTTCCTCGGGCGTGCGCCGCAAGTAACCGTAGTACTGCATGGCGACGAAAGCGCGGTTGAACTCCGCCTGCGTCACCTCTTGGCTCTGGACGACGGCGCGTAAGACCTGCGCACGGTCGAGCGTACCGGCGGCCAGGCGGCTGTGCAACTCGGTCAGCGTCAGGACGACTGTCGCGCCGGTGTCCGGCTGCGCCGGATCGGTCGTGGTAATACTGCTCAACCCGTAACGGTTCAGCAGGGCGCTGACGTAGTTCGCGTCGCTGAGGCGGTCGTACAACGCCGCGAACTCCGGCCGCCGGGTGAAGCCTGCCGCGAAGGCGGCGCGTTTCTGATACACCTCCTCGGGCGTCTGCCCCGCCACGCCGCGCATGTCCGGAATGATCTCGGCGTACTGCGGCAGGCGGCCGAATGCCGCGCGGTAGAAGAGGAAGACGTAGAAGCCCTTTAACTGAAATTCCTGCGAACCGAAGAACGAGGTCGAGACCGTGACGCGGTCGCAGCCGGGGCTGTTGTTCACGTCCGGGCAGTTGTTCAGCACGTTCAGCCATGAGTTGAGGCCGACCGGCTCCGGCTCCCGGTTGAGGAAGTCCAGGTACTGCACGCGCACGAAGAACGGGTTGGCCGAGAGCGGGTTGGGCGCGCCGCCGCCCGTGTCGTTGTCCTGGATTGTGACTGTGGCCCGCGCGGGCGTGCCCAGAGTCGCGCCGGGGCCTGGCCCTTCGAGCACCACGTCGAAGGTTTCAGGCCCTTCGACGTGTGCGTCATCGAGTAAGGGGACGAGGATCGTCTTCGTCGTTTCGGCCGGCGCGAAAGTCAGCGTGTCAATCGTCGTCGCGTAGTCGCAGCGGGCGTAGGCGACGCCGCGCTCGGTCGTCAGGCGCGGATCGCAAGGCACGGCGGCCGGGTTGTCCACCGTCCGGTAGGCGACCGTCACCGTACTGCCAAGGTTGCCGGCGCGCGTGACCGTTAGCTG
Source organism: Pyrinomonadaceae bacterium (assembly GCA_036389395.1). Taxonomy (GTDB): domain Bacteria; phylum Acidobacteriota; class Blastocatellia; order Pyrinomonadales; family Pyrinomonadaceae; genus QHXQ01. The sequence continues at coordinate 117,499 of DASVPY010000089.1, read as the reverse complement.
TGCGGCGGTTGCGGCCTCGTCGGCGGTGACGGCGCTGCGGCTGAAGGAGACGAGCGCCGACAGGGGGGCGGCCGTAAAATTCGCCGCTGCCTGGTCGCCGCTCAGGTCTGTGAAGACCAGGCGCTGCGGGGTGAAGGTGTAGTTAGATTGCGCGGGCGTCACGGTGTACGTGCCGCCCGCCGTCAGCCCCGTAAAGGCGAACCGGCCGTCACCGTCTGTCGCCGTCGCGGCCGCCTGCGTGCCGCCCAGCGTCACGGTCACGCCGGCCAGGCCCGTGGAGCCGTCCCTGATCAAGCCGCTGATGGTGTAGAGGTTCACCTGGCCGGTGAAGTCGAGGTCTGTCTGCTCGGCGTTCAGGTCAGTGATGGTGCGGCTGGGCGGGCTGAAGGTGTAATTGGCTTTGGTCGCGGCCAGGCTGTAGTCGCCGTGCGCCGGCAGCGATAACGAATAACTTCCGTCGGCGCCGGTGACAGTCGAACCGGACGCAGTGCCAGACACGGTGACGGTCACGCCGCCCAGCCCCGTGCCGCCGACGCTGACTCGCCCGCCCACTTTATGCTTACTAAAATAACGTACCAGCGCGAAGTCGGTAAGGCTGGACAAAGATGGATCGGGGAGGTAGGTGGTGCCGCATACCAGTATTTGCCCGTCCGGTTGAAGAATTACGTCCGAGGCTATGTCGCCCTGTCCGAATAGGTCGGTGTTGAGCGTGCCGTGATTGCCGAAGCCGGTGTCCAGACTACCGTCCGCGTTAAAGCGCGCCAGCGCGAAGTCCTCCGTGTTGCCGGCGGTCGTCCCGCCGACCGCGATGATCTTGCCGTCCGGCTGGCGGCTCATCGCGCGCAACTCACAACTATTATTTACGGTCGCTTTGCCGCCGTTCCCGAAGCCGGGGTCTAAACTGCCGTCGGGGTTGTAACGGACGAGGCCGAAACCGTAGAAGTGGGTGCCGGCAACGGTGAAGCCGCCCGCCACAATCTTGCCGTCCGGCTGCACGAACAGATCGGCCACGCCGTCAGGCTCGCCGAAGAAGTCCGTGGTCACTTTACCGCCGACCCCGAAACTCGTATCCAAACTGCCGTCGCTGTTATAGCGGGCGACGCCGAAGTCGCGCGTGCGAAACGAGATGTTATACCCGTTGATGGCGAGCGCGATCTTGCCGTCGCTCTGAAGCGCGAGGGCCGGGGCCCAGTTATGTTGGCCAAAAAAATTGGCCGTCACCCGTCCGCCTTGACCGAATGTAGTATCAGGGCTGCCGTCGCTATTGAGCCGGGCCAGCGCTATATCCGTCGTTTGAAACCCGTCGCTAGATACGCTCCCGGCGAGCAGGATTTTGCCGTCCGGTTGGAGCGTCAGGGCGTAAGTTCCAATGTTCATGGCCGCGAAACCGGCATCGCCAAACGTCGTGTCGAGACCGCCGTCGTGGTCGAAGCGTAACACCCCGCCGACGCCGGCGTTGCCGCCAGGAACCAATATTTTGCCGTCCGGCTGAAGCTGTATCGCACCTGTGCCGGCGACCTCGCCGGGCAGGATTTCACCCCGGCGGCCGGTGACCTTCCCGCCGCGGCCGAAACTGGCGTCCAGGCTGCCGTCGCTGTTATACCGGGCCATCGCAAGGACGAGGCCGCTGCTGTTCGGCTGTTCGGCCGGGCCGACCACGATAATCTTTCCGTCGCCCTGAAGCGCCATCGCCGTCGCCCTGTCAACGTCGCCGAAGAAATCGGTATGGACTTTGCCCCCGTCGCCGAAAGCGGGGTCAAGATCGGAGGTGATTGTCTGCGCCCCGCTCTGCCAGTTGAGCGCGAGCGCCGGGACGGCGACGGCGCATAACAAGAGCGCGCGCGCGTTGAAGCAGGCGCGCCGTGCGCGTGCGCGCGTGCTTACCCGGTGTGGAGTGTGGCGCACTTTATGAGCGTATGGGCAGGACATGGCTAATTCTCCTCGCCCGGTCGCTTACTCGTCAGACGCGGGGGGGGTTCAACCTCGACAACGCAGCGACCCGCAATGGCCAGGTGAAGAGGGGAACATCCTCTGTGCAGGCATTTACTCCTGTGGGGGAGAAAAAGCAAGGCCGGCACACAGGGCGCGATACGACTAAGGCGTCGGACTGAGTTGTGTTGCGAAAACTGATTTGAGGCGCGCGCGGCTCTCGTCTACGCTGCCGCCCTGAACAAGCTCTCGATGAACTTCGCCGGCCCTATAGTGTCCCTGCCGTCTAACCTCTTGACTTGCCCCTTACCCAACATGTGAAGTGCCTCGACGCCTTCGAGTGTCCGCTCCGCAGGATGAAAGCAGCGGAAGCAGTGCATCGCTCTCCACCCCCGAAAGAGCCTCGCCGCTGTAAACATTTTGCCGACCGGAGGACATCATCGTTGAGGCGATGCTCAGAAGGCTCACTGCTAAGATATGTTTCATAGTTTCGCTCCTCTTCACGCGGGGGGTGGGCGCGGACTGATCTCCAACGTCGGGGCTTTGACTTCCAACACGGCTAAGTCCAGCCCATGCGCTCGCGCAGCGCGGTGATGTGCGCGACGTGGTGCCTGCCGTGCCAGGCGTAGGTGGGGAGCAATCCCTCAATCGTGATACGGAGAACCGCGCCTCTTCTTTGAAGTTGGGCCCGGCGAAGGCGAAGGGGTGGAACTCTCCGTTCTCGCCGCACGGATCGACGTGCGGCGGCAATGCGGCAAGGAAATCATCATCAATCATCAGCCCCGCAAACGACGGGTATAGCCGGAGAGCGCCTCCGCCATTCGCGCCTCGTACTCTTCGTCGGTCGCGCCTTTGGCGATGAAGACCTCGCGCAGCGGGATGCCCAAGGCGGCGGCCTGCCGTTTCAACAGCACGCGCCTGACGCCGTGCATGCTGATCCGCTCGTAGTCGCGCGTGACGGTGGTCAGCAGCGCGGCGACGCGATAAGTTCGCGCCCGTTGAACCTCGTAGAGCGCGAGGCAGCTATCCTTGCCGCCGCTCCAAGACATTAGGACTTGCTTCAAACTGGTTCGCTCCTACCTCTCTACCCGGCCTTTGTTGCAGTTGATCACCGGCTTGGCCGTTAGGGCCGGCTCCGACGGGTTATCGTAGCGGCGCGACTTGCGGCGGGCGCGCCTCCTGCTATCAAATTCACTTCGCCTCTACTCAGCCTGAGTTCATTCAATAAGGAGCGCACGATGGCACGCATTACCGGATTAGAGAAGCGGCAAGCGCCGTGGCACCTGCGCTGGTTCTACGGCTCGTGCGGCGGATGTTCGGCAAAGACCTGAGCGGGCAAGCGGCCGGGCACTCACCTGGCCCGTTCGGCTTAGTGTGAAGTCTCGTTGTACCCTCTGCATGAGCCTGTAGTATTGGCGGTACGAGGGCGGCTGGCTGGTTGAATCCGTACTCTCTCACGAAGAGGTGATTGAGGTGAAAAGACTGAGGTTAGCTTTTCTTTTCTGTTTCGGTGTCCTCCTCCTGCCGACGGCGCAGCGCAGTTACGGGCAGCCTGTCGCCGCGCCTGCCCTTACGATCAACGGGGCTGCGGCGTCAGGGGCGGCCGGCTTAACTGCCGGCGTATCCGGCACTCGGCAGCGGCCGCCCCGCCGGCGTGTACGAGGTGCCGACGCCGCCGCCGACGGCAACAACATCGCGCGGTGGGAGCGCCGGGCCCAGAACGTCACCATCATCCGCGACGACTGGGGCATCCCGCACGTCTACGGGCGGACGGACGCCGACGCCGTCTTCGGCCTCCTTTACGCGCAGGCGGAAGACGACTTCAACCGCGTGGAGATGAACTACCTCAACGCGCTGGGGCGGACGGCCGAGGCGGAGGGTGAACGTGCCGTCTACCAGGATTTGCGCATGAGGCTCTTCACCGATCCGGACAGCCTGCGGGCGCAATACGCGACGAGTCCGGCGTGGCTGAAGGCGCTGATGGACGCCATGGCCGACGGGCTGAACTACTACCTCTACAAGCACCCGGAGGTGAAGCCCAAGGTCATCACGCGCTTCGAGCCTTGGATGGCGCTCAGCTTTACCGAGGGGAGCATCGGCTGGGACATCGAGACAATCGATCTCAAGCAACTCGAGGCGTTCTACGGGAGGGGTCAGTCCGCGCAAGAGCCGCCGGGGGCTGGCCCTGGCGCGGCCGATACGCGCGAGTTCCAGAGCGAACCCGGCGGCTCTAACGGTATCGCCGTCGCGCCGGCGAACACCGTCAACCGCCGCGCGCTCCTGCTGATCAACCCGCACACGTCCTTCTTCTTCCGCGCCGAGGTGCAGGCGGTGAGCGCGCAGGGGCTCAACGTGTACGGCGCGGTGACGTGGGGGCAGTTCTTCGTCTACCAGGGTTTCAACGACCGCGTGGGCTGGATGCACACTTCGAGCCAGGCGGACGCGCTTGACGAGTACGTGGAGACGGTCGTCAAGCGAGATGACCGGCTCTACTACCGCTACGGCCGGGGAGAGCGGCCCCTCACGGTCACGAGGCTCTCGCTGCCCTACCGCACCGCCGGCGGCATGGGGCACAAGGAATTCACTGTCTACCGCACGCACCACGGCCCCGTCGTGCGCGAGGCGGACGGGAAGTGGGTGAGCGTGCGGCTGATGCACGAGCCGGTGAAGGCGCTCACGCAGTCCTACCTGCGGACGAAGGCCAGGAACTACAAGGAGTTCCGCCGCACGATGGAACTCCACACGAACTCGTCCAACAACACGATCTACGCGGACGCGGACGGCCACATCGCCTACTTCCACGCCAACTTCATCCCCCGGCGCGACCCGCGCTTCGACTGGACGAAGCCCGTGGACGGCAGCGACCCGGCCACGGAGTGGCGGGGGCTGCTCTCCGTGGAGGAGTCGCCGCACCTGCTCGACCCGCCCAACGGCTGGCTCTACAACTCCAACGACTGGCCGTGGGGGGCGGCCGGGCCTTACAGCCCGCGGCGGGAGAACTATCCCCGGTACGTAGACAACGGCGGCCCTTCGCCGCGCGGCCGGCACGCCGTCCGTGTACTCCACGACAAGAAGGACTTCACCCTTGAATCTCTGCGGCGGGCGGCCTACGACAGCTACCTCACAGCCTTCGACGAGCTACTCCCGCCGCTCTTCAAGGCGTACGATGAGGCTCCGACGGGCCACCCGCTGAAGGCGAAGCTGGCCGAGCAGATCGGGCTGCTGCGCGCCTGGGATCGCCGCTGGTCGGTGGCGTCCGTGCCGACCTCGCTGGCGGTGTTCTGGGCGACGGAACTGGCCCGGCACGGCGCGAACCCCACGGCGGCAGAGCGGCTCGCGGCGCTCGGGGCGGCTACGGATCGTTTGGCTCGGGACTTCGGGAACTGGAAGACACCTTGGGGTGAGATCAACCGCTTCCAGCGCCTCACGGGCGACATCGTGCAGCCGTTCGATGACGCGGCACCAAGCACCCCCGTAGGGTTCACCGCCGGGCGCTGGGGCTCGCTGGCGTCGTTCACGGGGCCGCCGCACCAGGGGGCTAAGCGGTGGTACGGCACGAGCGGTAACAGTTTCGTGGCCGTGGTGGAGTTCGGCGATAGAGTGCGCGCCCGCGCCATCACAGCCGGGGGTGAGAGCGGACACCCCGGCTCGCCGCACTTCAACGACCAGGCGGAGCGATACGCCGCCGGCGATCTCAGGGAGGTGTACTTCTACCGCGCGCAGCTGAAAGGACACACGGAGCGCATTTACCATCCGGGGCGCTGACAGGCGCGGCCCAAAGGCGTCTACTCTCCCGATCACTCTGCCCCGTCGGCTATTCGCCTCTGAGCGATCAGCGGATCGACTTGCGTGCGCGCCGCGCCGGGCTGAGGCACGCCGCGGGCATGCCGAGGAACAGCAGTAAGGAGATGACGACGCCACCCTTCAAAGCTGTGCCTGGTGATCAGTGAACGCGCGCGCCGGCACGTCCGCGCAGGGCGGATGAAGGGCGGCGTTCATCGCGCTCACTCACGTGCGCGGCTACGGCGGCGGCCGCCGGCCCCCTCTGCCTCGGCCTTTTCGGGCACACTCTTCCACACGGTCTCCCCACTTTTATTGACGTACCCGTACACTGCGGCGCGGCGTTAACGGCCGCGAGGAGTAGCAGGGCGAGCAGGGCACCCGGTTTAAGGCTTAACACCATCTTCCTCCCACGGACTTTCATCGGGCGTATACAGCGCAAAACGCCCGCACAATCAATCCTCATAGTGAGTGTCGGACGCGCCTGCCACTACGGCGCGCCCGTGCCTTCTTCCCTATTTACCCTCGAAGCAGGCTCCGGCTGGTGCGCCCGTGCCTTTGGCGCGCGGCTCGAAGTAACTCCTGATCCGAACGCCCGGCGCGGGCCAGACCTCCGCGGGGCGCTCCCTACTCACGCTCAGAGTCTCTTGAAACTGCTGTGCGCCCCTGCCAGCGCGCTTCACCTTCAGCTCGACCGTGAGCGCCACGCCGTCCCGCCCGACTCTTTCGATCCCGATGCCATAAGAGACGTTGCTGCCGTCCTCGTACGCCCGCCCCGCCGCGCCACCTTCGTTCCCGTACAGCCCGTGCTCGGTCAGCACCGGGATGGTCGCTACCCGCTCGTCGAGCAGCCCCTCGATCAGCAAGTCCACTGCTAGTTGCTCGTCGGCGAGCTCGGCGAGCCCTGACAGTGGGCAGAAGTGCCAGCGAGAGGTCAACGGCTCAGTTAATTCGTCCGGGTCCTTCCCGCTCCAGTAGGGCTTCCGCCCTTCCATCTCGACACCTTTCAGCGTGACCACCCACAGCGCGTTGCCCTGGGCCTCGGCGATCTGGTTTAAGACTTCCCGGATCGTCACGTCCGCGGCGGAGAGGGTGAACCTGGGGAACTCGAAGACGCTGTCGGCACCGTGGCCGTAACCGCCGCCGTAGCCGCCGCGGTACTTCTGCGGCACCAGGGTGAACCTGATGGCCCAGCGCAGTTGATCCTCGGCGGCGAAGAGGTCGCCGTCCTGTACGTGATAGCTCTTGAGCCTGATGTTCAGGAAGTTGAACGGGTGCGCGGCCGCCGCGGGCGAGAAGACGCGGACGAGTCCGCCCTCGACCGTTACCGCGTGCTCGGGGGCCGCGGCGGCGATGATCGCTTCGATCAGCTCCCGCACACTCCTCCGCCGGGCGGGGAGCGCTTGCTCGGGCCTGGCCGCGGCCGGGCGCTCCACCCACTCCACGGCCATCGGGAGCTTAAACTTCTGCGCGAGCTCGACGAGTTGCTCCACCGGCGCGGCCGCCGCCGGCACGTAGTCGGTCGTGGCGCTGAGCTTCTCTTCTAGGGACGCGGCCCGCGCGTCAGGCGTCGGGCAACAGCAGGCCGCGAGTAGCAGCAGAAGCACCGCCGCAGTCGGCCCCTTCGGGCGTGGATGGGCAGACCATATGTTAGCCTTCCGTAGGTTCACGGGCGCTCCCCCGGCCGTTTGACACACGTGCTAAGAAGTGGGAGCTGTCATTCGGGATGCCCGGCCGCGGCGGGATATGAGTCTATGGGGTTGCCCCGGCGATTCGACCGGCGCGTCACGCATCCGCTGGAACAGATCGTGGGCGGCTTCGACCGAAGGCACCTGATAGAGTGCGGCGTCAACACTCTCCTTGCCGCACAGCGGGCGAAGGTCTTGATGACGCAGCCGCTGACTTCCGGAAAGAGCGCCAGCAAAGCGACGGTCCTGTTTACCGGCTTGAGCAACTGATAGCAGAGCACCGCGGTTGCGACCTGGCCCGCCATCTCGATGAGATAGGCGGTGAAGCCCAACTCAAACAGGCCTCTGTGCGTGAGGATGTTGGTCGCCGTAGCCGCGGCGTCGCTGAAGTCGACAAGCCTTTCGCCGACCAAGCCCTGAGCGCATACTCCTGCCAGGATATAGAGCAGAAAAAACAGACCCGTCAGGCGGGCGAGGAGAACATGGGCGGATGTGCGACGCCATTTTACCGGGATATGGAGTCGTCATTTTGTCCGTTGAAATTCACCGCGCGCCTCAAGCGGCTTTCCGTCTGGCAGAATGTATGTCAACTCTACGACGTGTTTGTTCGCGTCAATTATGGTGAACACCATACGCTTCACCCACCCTCTCTGCGTGCCCCCGGCGACATCGAGAAAACTGAACTCGATTGTCTTTCCGTCCGGCGCTAACTTGGCTTCAAAGTGCGGCCGGTTTCCGGCGTCACAATAGTGGGTCGCGAGCAAACGATCCCCGTCCACGTAGAACATAGTGATCTCGTGGTCTGGGGGGCGCTTCCCATCTCCGGTCGCCTCATGCAGAATTGCGGTGCCGCTGGATGCGAGGCGAATTGTGAGGTTGATCGGTATGCCCATAACCGTACCTTGCCAGGAGCCCGCCAGGGTTTTCATTTTCTCGAACGCCTTCTGCGCGTCCGATGGCGCGGCGGCGTTGGTTGGGTGCGACATCGTCTGAGCAACAGCCGTCCCGCGCCCCATCAGCACCAGCAGACAAATCAGGATTGCCGGCAGAAGAGTTGCCGTGCGCAACCCTAACAGCCTGGAGGGCTGTGCCATGCGGTGGTTAACATCATCATGAGGGCCTCCACGCTCTGCGTTGTTATGAGTAGAGTAGATCGCAGCTTGCATCCTCTTTTCCTTTCGGCTTGAGCCCAACTTTTTCGAGCCTCTCCTTGAGAGCCTATAGTCTTTGAACTTCCGGGTCTCCACAGACTGTAATTAGGTTGTAAAAAGTTGTACCGAAAGGTAGAGGGCCTTTTCGAGCTGTCGGGCGAGTTGAAGCGGCGAGGATGAAATGCGGAACCGATTCGCCGCCGTCTATTCGACGAAGCGATAGCCGAGTCGGTGGACGGTAATAATGTGCCGGGGCGCGGACGGGTCTTGTTCGATTTTCTGCCGCAGCCTGGCGATATGGTTATCAACCGTGCGCGTCACCGGCGTGCTGTCATACCCCCAGACTTCGTCGAGCAGTTGATCGCGCGTGACGATCTCACCCCGCCGCCGGATCAGGTAGCGCAGAATCTCGAATTCGCGGGCTGAAAGTTCTAACGCCCGCCCGCCTTTGCGCGCCGCGTATTTTTTGAAATTCAACTCCACGTCGCCGAAGGTAAAACTTTCGACGGCGACGACCTGTTTGGCGGCCCTGCGCAGATGCGCCCTGATGCGCGCGAGCAGTTCCTTGATGCTAAACGGTTTCGTCACGTAATCGTCCGCGCCGACTTCCAGGCCGACCACCTTGTCGATCTCCTGCCCCCGCGCCGTCAGCATCAGAATCGGAGTGTCGATCCCGCGGGCGCGCAAGGCGCGGCACACGTCTATGCCGCTCAGCAAAGGCAGCATCACGTCGAGCAGAATGATGTCAGGTTTCTCGGTCGCGGCCTTCTCCAAGCCCTCCTTCCCGTCGCGTGCCACAGAGACCTCGTAGCCTTCATACTCACAGCTATCTTTCAGCCCGAGCACCATGTTGGGTTCGTCTTCGATGATCAGGACTCTGGTCAACTTTATTTCTCCTATGACTGTGCTTCCCGCGTCAGCGGCGCGCGCGCCAGCGGCAGGCGAATCGTAAAACGGCTCCCCTGACCGACCTCGCTTTCGACGGAGATGGTTCCCTGATGAGCTTCGACAATGTGCTTCACCAGAGACAAGCCGAGGCCGCTGCCCTTTACGTCGTGAACCAGCCCGTCGCCCACGCGGTAAAACTTCTCGAAAATCCTTGCCTGTTCCGCGCGCGGAATGCCGATGCCGCGGTCGGCTATTTCGATAGACAGCTCAGAGCCGAGCGCTTCCGTTGTGATCGAGAGCTGCTTCGCCTCGCGTGAATATTTAATGGCATTATCAAGCAGATTCGAGATGGCCTGTGCCATGGCGTCGCGGTCAATTAAGACCGGCGGCAGGTCAGGTTGTATGTTTGTTTGAACGTCAAAGCCGGCATTGACGATCTGATAGCGATAGCTGGCAAGCACACCCTCAATCACTTCTGCCACATCGCCGTCGGCGAAAACATACGTTTTCCGCCCGGCCTCGATTTTTGAGAAATCGAGGATGTTGTCGATCATCTTGTTCAAACGCAGGCTTTCATGCCGGATGATCCGGTAGTACTCTGCCTTCTTCTCTTCACTGTTCACGCGACCTAGTTCGAGGATTTCAGAAAACAGGCTGAGTAACGAGAGAGGCGTCTTTAGTTCATGCGAGACGTTTGAGACGAAATTTGATTTCGCCTGCGCCAGACGCGCCTCGCGGTCGGTGGCCCGTATGGTCAGGGCCATGCCACAAAGTAAGAACACTAAAACGAGGAGAGTTGTACCGGCACTATGCAAAAAACTGCTGCGCGCTAGGTCATCGAGATTTGTATTCTTCAGGCCGATTCTCGCTTTCCAGTTCGAGAACGGGCGCTCAAAGTTGGTTTCGAGAACGTACCCGTTTTGCGCCGGGGCGTTTGAATATAGTACCCGGCTGTTCTCGTCGCTAACCGTAAACGCTATGTCTGATGAGGCGGCGGTGTTCGCGTGATACATACTTATGATCTTACCTATACTGCCGGCAATCAAGTCGTCGCTGACAAAACCTTCGTTTAATAAGAGGCCCGCAAAACCGCCCGGCTCTCCTCTTGTTGGAGCCTCCAACGGATAAAACAGATATGCTCCTTGACGACTGCCGGCCGGACATGTGGGACAGGAACGATCCAGGAATAAATACTTGCGATTGTCGTCAACAAAACCTTGAGCCAGCCGCGATTGATTAAATAGAGACAGAACGCGGGACTGCGCAGGAGTGAATGCGGCCTGGGCGGTTTGCACAAATCTGTCTGAATACACATACGCATGACCATTTGTTTCCTTGCCTTCGGCGTAGGCAAAAGCAAAAATCTCTTCGATCTCAGGGTGCGAACGCTTCACGTCTGCAAAATGTTTTTCGAACTCTTCCGCGGCCACGGGGGACGAAAGGCGGATGCCGCCGACGGGGGCCAAGGTTTGAGCCGCGACGTTCTCCAGGCGTTGTTTCATTTGGTGCTCTACGTAGGTTAAGCCCTGTCGGAGGTTGTCCTTGAATGCGCCTTTGGTTTTGTTCTGGAGTTCCGCGAGCGAACGATACTGCATATAAGTCAAGACCAGGAGGGGGAGGAACACGCCTACTGAGGCCAGGATCGTCAGCTTTTTCCGCAGCGATAGTTTGCCGATTACACTTCGGAACATACCGGGCGAGATCATACACCGAGATTCTTCAGATAGTTGCCACTCGTCCGCACCGGAATTGTAAAAAGTTGTCCCCCGACCTGATTTACGAGCGAACGGGATGATGACGTGCTCTGCATCAGCGAACTCGGCTTCGAGTCGCGCTGCCGCCGACCTGCTCGCGGTTGGCGCGGCAGTAGGCGAGGGCGGCGTGGACGCCGGCCAAGGTCAGGTGCTTGTACTTTCAGAACTGAACCGCGACCTTCCCGAAATGCGCCCCGCTCTCCAGGTGTCTGAGGGCTTCGCGTGCGTCCCTGAAGGCGAAAGTACTGTCGATCACGGGCCTCAGCCGGCGCGCCTCGATGAAGCGGTTCATCTCCTCGAACATCTCCCTGGAGCCCGTTTCGATGCCGTGCAGGCGCACGTTTTTGGTCATGAACTGGTAGGTGTTGACGGGCGCGCTCAGCCCCGCCAGGACGCCTATGAAGCTGACGGTGCCGCTGACTTTAACCGCCCGCAGGGAGCGGTTCAGGTTTTCGCCCCCGACGACCTCGATGATGTGGTCGGCCCCCCTGCCCCCGGTCATCTCCAAGACCTGATCCTCCCAGGCCGAGAACTTTTTGTAGTTGATCGTGGCTGACGCGCCTAACGCTCTGGCCTTTTCGAGTTTCTCGTCGCTGCTCGAGGTGACAATCGGGCGCGCCCCGAGCGCGTGCGCGAACTGCGTGGCGAAGAGGGAGACGCCCCCCGTCCCCTGTATGACAACACTTTCGCCGGCCTGCACTTGCGCGCGGCGCGTGATCGCGTGCCAGGCCGTGAGCGCCGCGATGGGCAGGGTCGCCGCCTCCGCGTCCGACAGGCTGTCCGGGGGCCTCAGGGCGGCCTCTTCCTTCAACACCACGTACTGCGCCAGCACCCCGTCGGCCGCGGCACCGCCGAGGGGCAGAACGTTCTTCTCGGCCGTCAGCTCGCCGTCCAGCCACTTCGGCAGGAGGTGACTCACCACGCGGTCGCCAGCCTTCCACCGCGAGACGTTCGGGCCTGCGGCGACGACTTCGCCGGCCCCGTCCGAAACGGGTATGCGCCGTGCCGGCGGCTTCCAACCGCCGACGCCTTTGACGACCAGCAGGTCGCGGTAGTTGAGCGACGCGGCCGTCATCCTGACCAGAATCTCACCGGCCTTCGGCTCCGGCACGGGCAGCTCGCTTAACGTCAGCGCGTCGATCCCGTCGCCGAGCGTCGTAAAGGCTTTCATCGTGTAACCTCAACCTCCCACCAACAGGGTCACTGCGCCTCGCCGGCGGGCAGCCCGCAAATAGGCGGCGGCAGACTCTGTCACCACTCCGCGGACGCTCCACCGCCTGCCTGGTTTAGCAACCTGCGCGGGGCAGACTGCCCTCGTCTCCCCCGGCGCGCTCCTTTACGCGGCGGGCCTGAGTGCCGCCGCGCGGACGATGCGGCCGACGTTCTCCGGCGCGAAGAACGCCTGCACCGGCACGGTGCCCGTCACCGTGCCGAGGAAGCGGCCCGTCTCTTCAGGGTCGCCCCGCAGGGCTTCGAGGAGCCGGATCATTTCGGGCGGCGGCGGCGCGAGCCGCGCCAGTTGCGTGGTGTGCTCGAACATCGCCCGCACTTCCTCGTTGCGCCTGCGCTCGTAACCGGCGAGCGCCTCAGTCATGTCCCGCCCGCCCGCGAGGCCCTCGTCGAGGGCTGCGGCGAGCAACTCGGCGTGGCTGAAGCCGTTGGTGATGCCCTGCGCCGTGATCGGGTCTCTGACATAACCCGCGTCCCCGACGAGCGCCCAGCCCTGGCCGTACGGCCTGCGGAACAGGTTCGGCAGGAAGCCGGTTCCGTAGAACCGCTCCTCGCGCCTGCCCGCCCGCAGCCGTTCGGCGAGCGAGGGCGCGGTCTCATCGATCACGCGCATGAACTCGGCCTCGATGTTCGACCTCACCCGGTTGAACTCTTCCGTGGGCCGCACGACGGTGACCATGACCAGCCCGTCGTTCGTCTTGTCGGCCACTATCGTCCGGCCCGCGCGCACGTAAAGTTCCACACCCTCGAGCGCGACGCCGCTCCAGTAGGAGTAGTAGTTGCAGGTCAGCACGCCACGGTTGAAGTAGACGGGCGCCTGAACCCTCTCGGCCACGGACGAGCGCGCGCCGTCCGCGCCGACTACTATGCGCGCCCGCTCCACGACGGCCGCGCCGTTCTTCCCGCGCCCGCGGACGCCCGTCACCGCCCCGCCGTCGGTCGTGAGTTCTTCGACCGTAAAGCCTTCGCGCAACTCGGCCCCTGACTCGACCGCCGCGTCCACTAGAATCTTGTCGAGCACCCGGCGGCGCGGGGCGTAGGCTTCCGCGATGTCGCCGGCCGGGGGCGGCGTGCCCGTGATGGCGAATGGGCCTACGTCGAACCTGATCTCGGTCGTCGGCGGGACGTTCGAGGCGCGGACCTTGTCGAGCAGGCCCCAGCGGCTGAGCCGGGCCACGCCGGGCTGGTGGATGTGGTGCGTCGAGACGGTGTCGCTCGGGAAGGTCGCCCTGTCGAGCAGCAGCACCCGGTAGCCCCTGCGCGCGAGCAGCATCGCCAGCGGCGACCCGGCGACCCGCGCCCCCACGATAATCGCGTCGTACATGCTGGAACCTCCATCCCGGCAGAGCCGGGTCTTCGAACTCCTCACAGGTTAACGCGTAAACCCACGCCGAACCGGAGCACCGCGTCCCGATCAGCATCACCTCCTACGTCTCTACGACGAGAGCTTCGCGGGCTCCGTCGCCGCGGTCATCGGCCCAGAGCGGCGCGGATGCGCGCCAGGTGGTGCCAGCTGTGCCGCAGCGCGTGGTCCTCGATGACGTACTGCGCGGTGACGGGCGCGCCGTAGCTCAGCGCGAAGGGTGCCGCACCGTCCAACTCCTCGTCCGTGAAGGCGCGCACCGCCTCGGCCGCCGCCCGGCTGTTCCGGCGCAGGAGTGCGAGCGCCTCGGCCTTCGTCACCTGTGCCTGCTCGCGCGCGTGCCGGGCGTTCAGTTCGGCGACCGCCTCCCAGGTGACATCTGTCACGGCGCGGCCGCCGGCGACGGCGCGCGCGGCCTCGACCTCAAGCGGGTAGACGCTGGCGACGTGATGCACGATGACGCCGACCGTCCGGCGGTCGCTACCCGACACGGGCGTACGCCACTCCTCGTCGGACAGCCCTTCGGCGAAGGCGGCCAGGCGGGCCGCGCCCTCCTCTATGCGCTCCGCCAGCGCCGCCGCGCGGCGACTCGCGGCACCCCGCGCCTTGTGGCCGGTGGTCGTCTCCGCCTCTTTCTCAATGATACTCACTGCTGATCGTCTCCTCCTCTCAGAGTCGTCTGTTCAAGTCGCCTTCGCGATCCGGTCGCACTATACGCCGGGCAGGCGCTTGAATACTTGACGGAGCGTCCCGTATTCTTGGCGCGGACGCCCGCTTCAGTCAGGCTATTCGCATGGACGTGCTTTCCGAGGTCTTGAGGGTCGTCAGGCTCGAGGGGGCGGTCTTCTTCAACGCCGAGTTCTCCGCCCCCTGGTGCGTCAGCGAACCCACAGCGACCGACATAGCTGCTCACCTTAACCCGGGGGCGCGCCACCTGATCCTTTATCACTTCTTAACCGAGGGGCGCGCCTACGTCAGGCTCCCGGACGGGCGCAGGGAAGAGTTGGCGGCGGGCGATGTCGTAGTCCTCCCGCACGGCGACGCCCACCTGCTGGGCAACGGGTTCCCGGAGAGGCCGGTGGACTCCCTGCGCGCGTTCGCGAACACCCTGGCCGACGGGCTGAAACTCGTGCGCTTCGGCGGCGGCGGCGAGATCACCCGCTTCGTGTGCGGGTACCTGGCGTGCGAGCCGCGGCTGAGCGAAATCTTCCTGGCCGGGCTGCCGCCGGTGCTGAAAGTGCACGTCGCCGAGGAGCCTTCGGGCCAGTGGCTCGCGCATTCGATCCGGTTCTCGGTGGAGGAGGCGGACGGGCGGTGCGCGGGCAGCCACCTGTTGCTCGCCAAGCTGTCTGAAGTGCTGTTTGTCGAGACGCTGCGGCGCTACATCAATCAGCTCCCTCCGGATCAGACGGGCTGGCTCGCGGGCGCGCGCGACCCCGTCATCAGCCGATCTCTCGCCCTCCTGCACCGGGAGCCGGCACACCCCTGGACGGTCTCGCAACTGGCCAAGGGCGTCGGGCTGTCGCGGACACGCCTGGCGGAGCGCTTCCGCCACTTCCTGGGGGAGTCCCCGATGGCGTACCTGACCAAGTGGCGGCTGAGGCTGGGGGCGGAGATGCTGCTGTCAACCGAGCAGAGCGTCGCGCAGATCGCCGAGGCGGTCGGCTATTGCTCGGAGGCGTCGTTCAACCGCGCGTTCAGGCGGGAGTTCGACCGCCCGCCGGCGCAGTTCCGCCGCAGCCGTAAGGCCCCTACCTCGGCTTGAACCTTTATGCCGTGGCCGCGCGCCGACGCCGTCTACCCGCCCGGCGGCGGGGTGCATGGGTGCGCGGCCCTGCCCGTCGTCGGGCTGGAGGCCCCGCTGCGCGCGTCAGGATTAATCAGCCTAAGGGGCGACGTGTCCTGACAAGACCGATGCGGGTGCGCGCGGCCCCGCGCGCGGGCGAAACTTTTACCCTGAAGCCGGCCTTGGACTCTCTTGCTGCCGGCCGGCGGGGCCGCGCGCCCGGCCGACGTTTCGCGCCAGCCACTCGCGCCAACTGACCGAGCCTCGTTCGCCATCCGGGGCGGTGTTCGCGCCGCCGCGCAAGGCCGCCGCGAGCGCGCCCGGCACAGGCAGTCGCAGCATCCTCTTCCGCACCCCGGTGGCTTCCATCCAAGCCTCAGCCATCTCTTCGAGCGACAGCACCTCCGGCCCGCCGAAATCGTCCGCGCGTCCGCGCGGGCCTTCGCCCAGACACCTGACGAGCTGTTCGGCCACTTCCGCCTCGTCAACAGGCTGGAACTTAAAGCCGGCGGGGAGCGGCAGCACGAAGGGCACGCGCGCGGCCCCGGAGATGAGCCACGCGACGAACGCGTGAAACTGCGTCGCGCGTAGGACGGTGTGCGGCAGGCCCGACGCGGCGACGATCCCCTCCGCCTCAAGCTTCGTCCTGTAGTAACGCACGGGTATCCGGTCTATGCCGACGATGGAGACGTAGACGAGGTGCGCGACGCCCGCCGTGCATGCCGCTTCGACCAGCCTCCGCGTGCCACCCACGTCCACCTCTTCGGGGCGGCGCGGGTCGGAGGCGGCGTGGATGATTGCTTCCACCCCGCTCAGCGCCGCGTCTAACCCCGCCCCCGACGCCACGTCTCCGACCGCGTACTCAAAGCCGTCGGCCGCCGCCCGCGCGCGGCGGCTCAGGACACGAACGGCGTGGCCCGCGCCGACCGCAGTTCGCACCAAGGCCCGACCGAGCAGCCCCGTCCCGCCCGTGATGAGCACCCTCATCGCATACCTTCTTCACACGGCAACGTTTCAGAGTTCAAAGCTGACCGCGCGCTCAAGCGTCCTGCGCATGAGCGCCTTCGGCGCGGCGGCCAGCAGCAGGTCGCGCGCCGCACACGCCACGCGCCCTTCGACCTGCCCGACGCGGCCCGCCATGCGCGACTGCCGCGTGACCCACGCAGTGCGCTTCATGCGCGCCCGCTCGTAAGTGCCGAGCGCCCCCTCGACCTCGACGGCTTCGCTGATACTTCGCGCGAGCGTAAACGCGCTCTCGATAGCCATGCACGCGCCCTGCCCCATGTTCGGCGTCGTCGGGTGGGCCGCGTCGCCGAGCAGCACGACGCGCCCCGCGTGCCAGCTCCGCATCGGCTCGATGTCGTAGATGTCGTTGCGGAGCACGTGCTCGTCGGGCGTCACTTCGATCAGACGCTTGACGGGCTCGTGCCAGCCCTCGAAGCGGCGCAGCAGGTGGCCCTTCCGCTCCCCTTGCGGCTGCGCCTGCCCGGCGGGCACGTTCTCGGTCGCGTACCAGTAGACGCGGCCGCGGCCGATGGGGACGATGCCGAAGCGCGACCCGCGGCCGAGCGACTCCGACGTGAAGCCCTCGGCCACGCCTTCGCACTGCGGCGCGATGCCCCGCCAGGAGGTGTAGCCCGAATAGCGCGGCTGCACCGCGGGGAAGAGTTGCCGGCGGACGGCCGAGTTGAGGCCGTCGGCCCCGACGAGCAGGTCTGCGGTCTCCGCGCGCCCGTCGGCGAAGCGCGCCGTCACGCCTTCTGGCGTCTCTTCGGCCGCGACGAATTTCGCGCCGAGGCGGACGAAGTCTTCGGGCAGGGCCGCGAGCAGCAGGGCGTGCAGGTCTGCGCGGTGGAGCGCGACCGTCGGCTCGCCCGTGAGCCGCTCCAACTCCTCCGGCCGGGACTCGGCGAGCACGCGCCCGGCGGACGTTAGAATCGCCGCGCGGCGCATCCGTGCGCCCCTGCGTATCAGCCCTTCGGCCAGCCCGAGCCGGCGCAGCACGCCGACGGCGTTGGGCCAAAGCGTGATCCCCGCGCCCACCTCGCGCAACTTCTCGGCCTGCTCGTAGACGGACGTTTCGACGCCCGCGCGCCGCAGCGCGATGGCCGCGCACAGGCCGCCGATGCCGCCGCCGACTATCGCCACGCGCCTCACGCCCGCCATCGCCGTCCTCCTCTTCCCGTCGCCCTCACCGTCACCTTCAATATCAGGACGGCGAACGCGTGCGCGATCACAGCCCGCAGGCCGGCGCGCTCAAGGTTTGTGCGTCGTGCTCCGACTCTCATCACACAGCCTCCGCTTGCTCTCTCACGCCGCGGCCTTCGACGGGCGGTGGCCCGCGTACCACGCGAGCGTCTCGCGGATGCCCTCCGCGTACGGCGTGCGCGGCGCGCGCCCGAAGCGCGCCTCGTACTTCGCGCCGCCGAGCAGGACGGGGTCAGACCAGAGGTGCAGGATGTCCGCGAACTCGCGCGCGTCGCTCTTGAAGAGGCCGAACGCCTTGAGCGCCCACGTCGGCACGGCCCGCACGCGCGCGCCCGCGCCCGCGACGAGCGCGTTGGCGAGCAGCGTCTCCATCCTGCTCTCCCATTCCGTGATGGGGACGTTCAGGCAGTAGAAAACCGCCTCGCAGTCCGCGGCGGCACGGCGCAGGTCTGCGACTCTCTCGGCCGTCCCCTTAACCACGTCTACGCCGGCGGGTATGAGCGGCGACGAAGGGTTCCTGGCGAGCACCCTCACGCGGTGCCCCGCCGACAGGGCCGCCAGCCTCGTCGAGTACCCGAGCGCCCCCGTCGCGCCGATGATCAGAACGTCTTTCGCAGCCACCCCTGCACCTCCCGCGTTAGCCGCGCGCTACTTCGAGCGCGCGGCGCGTTTAGTCTCACCGCCCGTCCGGGGCCTAAGCCCCTCGATCTGTAGCTCGACCGCCGCCCTCAAGGATGCGAGCGCGACCTTCCTATCATCAACCCACCCGCCGAGCCACGCAGTCAGCGCGAAGAAGTAGAGGCCGAAGATGTTCCGCGCCGCCAACAGCGGGTCGAAGTGGTCGCCGACCTCGCCCCGCTCCCGCGCGGCCCCCAGCCGCTCGGCCGCCGTGCGGAAGAAGAGCATCGTCAACTCGTCCATCTCCTGCCGCGTCGGCCCCGGCGTGAAGATCACTTCGCGGACGTAGGCCCGCGAGAGTTCCACGTCGCGCGCGTACATGTCGAAGAGGCGCGTGAAGACGTGCATCAACTCGTCGGCGAGCGTGGCCCCCTTCGGCAGCGACGTGAACGCCTTCGCCGCCCGCCCTAACTATCACCTCGCAATGGCGACGACGTGTGCTTGCATCTTGCCATCAACGTTGCCCTGCCCGAACCGCTCGGCGATGGCCTCGGCGGCGA
This sequence comes from Pyrinomonadaceae bacterium, assembly GCA_036389395.1. GTDB lineage: Bacteria > Acidobacteriota > Blastocatellia > Pyrinomonadales > Pyrinomonadaceae > QHXQ01. Next base: position 98,544 of record DASVPY010000089.1, on the reverse strand, counting down.
GGTCGGTTGCTTCGCCGAGCCGTGAAGCGTCGCGGGCTTCAATCTCATTTCTCAGCGGCGTCCCCTGGCAGAATGCGATTGCCGGGAGGTGCGGGGCTGACGCACGACTACGGGCCGTGAGCGTGTCAATGCGGGGCGGTGCGGTGAACCCGCCGTTTGCGAGGTCACGCTCAATGACGCGGCGGTCGTGATAGCCGTAGGGCGTGCGCGACAGGAAGCGCGGCGGGTCTTCCGGGAAGACCGACTCCAGCGCGGCCTCCACCGTGTCCGCGAACTCGTTCTCCGTGATGTGATCCCACACGCTGAAAAAGAAAACGCCGCCGGGCCTGAGCACCCTGCGCGCTTCCGAAAATGCCTTGGCCTTATCGGGGAAGAACATGACGCCGAACTGGCACACGACGGCATCAAAATCCGCGTCCGCGAAAGGCAGTTGCAGCGCGTCCGCCTGACGCCATTCGACCACGCGCTTCGTCCCCACCGATGCGGCATGGTCGAGCATCGCCTGATTCAAATCCGTGGCGACGACGGCGACGCTTTCGGGTAGCGTGGCCGCCAGCGCACGAGTCACGACGCCTGTGCCGGCGGCGATTTCGAGGACGCGGGCGGGGGGCTGCGAAATCAGCCGAGTCACCAAGTCTTCAGCGTAAGGCTCGAATATCAGCGGCACCAGGTGCGTGTCGTAGAGCTTGGGGATTGAGCCGGCGAAGACCTTGTCGGCATCAGGACTATTCATAGTGCTGCTCCTGTGAACGATTAAATTCGCGATCCAACGCCCGAATTCGGCCGACCGAAGCCGGCGCGACAGAGACAACATAGCAGAAATTAACCTACTTGATGATGAGAGGCTCGCCGGCGAGGGCCGGCTGACATGAGTTGTTCGGCGCGGCGTTAGCGGGACACGACTCGGTAAGGACTCCCGCCTTCACTTAGGTTTATTCTTCGCCGGGATCAGCGACGTGTGCGTAGCAATCAACTGCCACTTCCCTCTCCGGCGCATGAACACGTCGGTGGAGCGGTGCTGCGTATTGTCCTTCCGCCCGTTCGCCTCAACGCCTCCGCCCCCACGGACATCCAGCTATAGATAGCGGCGAGCTGCCCGTCATAATGTTCTTTGGCCGTCTTCATCTCTTCGCTCCCGTGCCGGCACTCGAAGGAGCGCCCCATCGGCGGCAGGCCCATCGCCCTGCGCCACACCGACACCTGTCCGACGTGGTGAGCCGTGTGACCCACGAGCACCGGCGTCGGCGCGTGGCGGATCGTCGGGAACACGTCGCGGTACGACTCGACGGGAACGGCTCGTCCAGTCGGGAGTCGTCCGGCCCCTCGACGGCTCCGGTGATTCTAGCCTGGGCGTCGCCGAGGATCGCCAGGGCTTCATCCTTCGTTCCGTAGAGGCTCTCGTCGGCGGCCGGCGCGCTGCCGGGGCCGAAACGCCCGGCCCAGCCGTCCGACAGCCGCTCGGACAGATCGACGACCCCGCCCAGCAGTTGGCACGCAAACGTCGGGTGGCCGACGACCCAGGCCGGGTGGTTCATGATCCGCTCGGCTGCGCGACCATGTCGGCGTCGGCGACGCCCGCGACTTGTTCGCGCAGGAAGTTCAGGCAATAGGCAAAACTGTGTAGGACGGGTTCCATTGTCATGGCCGGCCTCCGTCCAGGCGTCAGAAGCCCCCTTCAGCTTTGCCCAGCGTCTCCTTAAGCACCCTCGCCAGATCGAGAATCGCCCCGCGGCCGTCTCCCCGGAAAGAGGAACCGTGCATCACCGCGAGGGTAAGTGGCTCCAGGGCGGCCAGCCGGCGCAGCGTGCCGTCCGTGTAAGGCGTGTAGGGCATGTCTTTCGCCAGCGGGCCCGACAGGCCCGCGATGATGGAGGCCCTCGCCCGCCCGACAACATCCCCCTCGGTGAGCGGCTCGGGGTCGCCGGGGTGGAAGAAGAGATCTGAGCAAAGCAACGTCCTGTCTGTCTCCTCGAAGAAGAGACCCGCGTCCCAGCCGTGCGGGACGTGGGGCGTCGCTAAAAACCGCAGGCGGCGGCGGCCGATCTCAAGCACCTCGCCGTCCTGGAGCGCACGCGCCTCGCGGTCGGCGAAGTCATTCACCGCCACCGTCGCGCCGACAAAGCTGCACACGGCTTGGGCGTGCGGCGCGACCTGTAGCCACCGGTTCAAGGCCCCGCACTCGTCAGACTCGAAGTGGCTGAAACCGATCCAACGCACCTTTGACGGATCAATGACGGAAGCTACGCCTTCGAGTGTGATGGGGAACATCTTCTTGAGCCCGGTGTGCATCAGGAAGGGCTCGTCGTCTTTGACGAGGAACTGGTTGAACTGCATCCCGCCTTCCGCGTCGAACGTGGAGAGGCGATAAACGTCGGGAGCGATTTCAGTGACTGTACTTTGCATGATGACTCTCCTTTCGTGGACGTAATAACGGCGTAGCGCCAAGATTGATCAAGTCAACGGGAGCGCCGCGAACCAACGCGCGAATGCCTGCCAGGGCGCGGTGTTTGTCAGCCCGAACAGCGCGGGCATCTGCGCCAGCACGAAAACCGCCAGCATGACGGGGAACACTTTGCGCCCGGTCCGGCTGCGCCGCTCCAGGAAGATCAGCGCGACGATCACGAGGTCGGTCAGCCCGAAGGTGACCCACTGGTAGTTCCACGCGGGCGTCCGGCTCCCCATCCAGAACATCAGGCGGATGACCACGGGATCGATCAGCGTGAATGCGGTGCAAACCATGAAGCGCGCGTGCAGCGCGACCGCGTGGCGCTTGTAGATCGCCAGCGCGTAGGAGAGGCCGAACAGCACGGTCAGCGACATTTGTAGATACAGGATGTAGGTCTGGACGGCGTACGCCTCGCCCGTCAGCGCCTTGATCCGGCTGTGGGCGAGCAGCACGATGCTGACGACGACGAGCGGTGCCAGCACGTAGGAGAGGCCCCCCAGCAGCCGGTGCCACGCCAGGCGCTTCAACCTGATCAGCGTCGGCTGAGCGGCCAGCATCAATATCCACAGCACCGCCAACGAGGCGTGGAAGTGCGTGTAGTGGTCGGCGCTCAGCACCCGCGAGAAGTAAGAGGGCCAGTAGGCCACGAACGCCAGCAAGAGCAGGCCGGCGAAGTACGGCCCGCTCCGCGTAAAGTTGAACGGGCGCGACGTACTCCCAGCCTTGACCCTGCCCGGCACGCGGCCGGCGATGCCACCGCCCGCGGCCCCCGGCCCTAGAACCAACCTACTTTCCGCCATGACCTGCCTCCTCAAAGTCCTTCGGTAAATGCCCGACCCCTATCTGTTAACGCGAGGAACAATGCCGTTCGGGTTCACCGACGCTCGCCGCAACCTGTCAAGCGCAACGGCCTGCGCCAAAGATTGGACGTGCGTTTTATTGACGACCACCTCTGTTCGACCGTCGAAGAGCAGCCGCAGCCGCCCGCGCCGCATGACTTGTTCCCGCCCATGATGAAACCTCCCGTCTCTTTAACTCCGCGATCTCGCCCTAAACTTTCGGGCTTTCACACCGGTAGACGGAAGGGTTCTGGAAAGGACGCAAAGAATTTTTCATTGTTTCCGGGGCGGGCGTGAGGGCTATTTTCTGGTGAGCTGGACGGTGCAGTAGTGGCAGTCGGGCCCTTGGACTCCCAATCCACGACTTTTCCTCGTCAGTCAACCTCCACGTGACAGCACCCTAGGAGAACCTCCTTCGGAAGTGTTCTTGTATCCTTAAACAAAAGGGCGGCTCAACTGCCCGGTACCATATTCCAGTTCCCGGCCCAGCACTTCCGTCGCCGTCGCCGTCGCAGCGCAGCGACGGCGAAATCCGTTCTCACCGGGCCCTGACATTTCGCCGGTCCAACCCCGCGGCCAGCCGGACTAGCCCCTCGCGAATCGCGGCCTCGTCAAAGGCGGCGAAACCCAGGAGCACTCCTTGAGGGTCGGGGCGCTTCAGTGTGTATCGGTCGAGAGCCACGGCCTCAACGCCGTGCGCCGCCGCCGCCGTCTCCGCCGCTCGCGAGGTCATGCCGTTTTTTAGAAACCCCACGGTATAAAGGCCGGCCTGGATGTTGGAAATTTCAAGCAGGCCCGTTAGGTGTCGGTGCCCCCCGTCGAGCAGCGCCGCGAGCCGACCGGCGTACAGTTCACGCATACGCCGCAGGTGGCGTCCGAGGTGCCCGCCTTCGATAAAGTCGCACAGCACCGCCTGATCGAGGCTGACGGAGCGGAAGTCGGTTTGAAGCCGAAACGCTAAGAAATAGTCGACCAGGGACGGGGGCAAGACCACGTACCCCAGGCGTAACGACGGGAACAGCAGCTTACTGAATGACCCGACCAGGATGACGCTCGAACTTCGGTCGAGACTTTGCAGGGCGGGTACGGGCCGGCCCTCGAAACGGTACTCACTGTCGTAATCATCTTCGATGATGAAAGCGCCGGCACGCGAAGCACACTTTAGAACTTCCATCCTGCGCTCCAACGACATCGTCATCCCCAGCGGGAACTGATGTGCCGGCGTCAGATACATGCCCTTAGGGCGGCCGCACATCCTCACCCCGGCGGAGACGGACAGCCCCTGCTCATCTACGGGCACCGCAACGACCTTCGCCCCGGCGTTAGAGAAAGCCATGGTCGCTCCGACGTACGCGGGGTCTTCCACCCACACGGGGTCGTCCCGTTTCAAGAGCAGGCGCGCCAGCAGGTCTAGCGCCTGCTGCACCCCGGAAACAATGACCACATGGTCGGCGCTACATCTCACGCCGCGGGACGAGCCTAAATAATTCGCGGTGGCTTCGCGCAGAGGACGGTATCCACGTCCGTCGTCTTCCGTCCGCAACCATGACTTGAAGGTTCGCGCCCGCCGGGCGACTATCTGCCCCCAAAGTTTTGCGGGGAACTCGGCGAGGGCCGGGTCGCGCATTTGAAACGGGCGGCGGCCTTCTGTCGCGACCCAACCCTCGTAGGCCTTCGGCCGGGCGTAAGCAGAAATCACCCGACGGACGTAAGCCGGCGGTGCCTGAGGCTCTGCCCGCGCATGGGCACCCGCCGCGCCGCGATGACTCACCCACGTGCCCGACCCGACGCGGGAGGACAAGTACCCTTCCGCCAGCAACCGCTCGAATACGGCGACGACCGTGCCCCGCGAAAGAGCATGCTGTCGCGCGAAATCTCTCGACGCCGGCAGTCTGGTCCCAGGCCTCAGGCGGCCTTCTAAGATCGAGCCGCGCAACTCCGCGTACAGCCAGTCCGTCAGGGTCTGCCGTGGCGGCCGGCTACTCAGCGTGAGTTCGAGCGAGCTGACACTTTTAGGCATGGCGCAGTGATTGGTCTAACAAAATCAATTATAAATGGCTCTACCAATTGTACCACTGTAAGTGTAAGCTCAACATCATGACCCCACGTTGCGATTCCTGGAAGTCATGTTTGGTCCGGGATGCCGCCGACATAGAGGACGAGGTGCGGCGGAAGCCGACAGATAAGTTAGCCACACTCATAAAGAAACAGGCCCGCAGATGTTAAGCCGCGCACCCTTATCAAATCTAGGCAGTCGCGTGTACGGGCTGGGTGCCATCGCGCTCGGACTCGTCGGCCTGGCTTGGGGCGACTTCGCGACCAACTGGCAGCCGATCCAGGCTTTGCCGTTCACCGTTCCACATCGCGAGGCGCTCGCGTACATCGCCGCCGCGTGCCTGCTGTCCGCGGGCTTCGCGATACAATGGCGGCGGGGCGCACCGGCGGGGCTGCTGGTACTGGCGATTCTCTATTTCATCTTTTCCTTGCTCTGGCTGCCTCGTGTAGTCGGATATCCGCAGCTCTTTGGCACCTGGGCCGGTTTTCTGGAGGAGTTTGCTCTGGTGGCCGCCGCGTTGGTCATTTACGCATCATTGTTGCCGCGCGGTTCGGCCGGACAGATTAGAACAGCTCAGATCGGTCGTATCTCATTCGGCGTCTGCGTGCTCTCGTTCGGGCTGAGTCACTTCTTAGCCATACCGCAGACGGCCGCCATGGTCCCCGGCTGGATTCCGCCGGGTCAACGGTTCTGGGCGGTGGCGACCGGCGTCGCTCACCTGCTCGCCGGCGTCGCAATACTCTCGGGGGTGCTGGACGCGCTCGGCTCACGGCTGCTCACCGCGATGCTCGCCACCTTCGGCGCATTGGTGTGGGCACCCGCGCTCTTCGCCCAGCCCCAGGAGCATATGGTGTGGGCGGGCAACGCGTTCAACCTGGCTATGGTCGGGGCGGCTTGGGTGGTCGCCGACTCGATAGCAAGTCGCCGACGGCAGAGCCGAGGCCAGGAAGGGCGCGGGGTGCTAGTCGCGTAACCTCGCCCTCGGATTGGCCGGTTCCGGGAAGGGCGATTCAGTAGACCAGATTCGCACGCTACGAAGGCTCGCAGACAATATCCGTTTGCCAGAGTGGGACGCCGGGGCCGGGCAAAGATATGACAGGCACGACAGTCAGCGCAGGAGTCACGACGGCCGAGCCGCCGCGCGTGACCGCCGTCGATGTGCTGCGCGGCTTCGTCATGGTGCTGATGGCGCTCGACCACACGCGCGAGTTCTTCACGAATTGGGCCGGCAACCCGCTCGACCCGCAGAGCACGACCCCCGTGCTGTATCTGACGCGCTGGGTGACTCACGTCTGCGCGCCGGTCTTCGTCTTCCTCGCCGGCACTTCCATCTTTCTCCAGCGGCGGCGAAAGACCGAACGCCAACTCACCGGCCTGCTCTTCACGCGCGGGCTCTGGCTCATCGTCGTCGAGCTGACGCTGGTGCAACTCGTCTTCAACTTCAACTGGCGTTGGGACGTGCAACTACTGGAAGTGATCTGGGCCATCGGCGCTTCGATGATGGTCATGGCGGCGCTCATCCACCTGAGCGTCCGCTGGAATCTGCTGGTCGGCGCGCTCCTAATCTTCGGGCATAACGCCTTTGACGGCGTGACCGTGGCGAGCCTCGGGCGGCTGGGCTGGCTGTGGCATCTCCTGCACGTGCCGGGCCTGGTCACGGGCCCGCCGACGAGTCCGCCCGTCATCGTCGTCGCGTACCCGCTGCTACCGTGGGTCGGGGTCATGGCGCTCGGCTACGCCTTCGGCAGCATCTTGCTCAAAGAGAGGGAGCAGCGGCTGCGGTTAGAACTCCGCGCGGGCGCCGTGCTGCTCGCCGCCTTTGCCCTACTGCGTTGGAGCAACCTTTACGGCGACCCGGCCGGGTGGTCGGCGCAGTCGAGCCGGGGGCGTACGCTGCTCTCTTTCTTCAACGTCCAAAAGTATCCGCCTTCGCTACTCTTCCTGGTCGCGACCTTGGGGGTTTCGGCACTCATCATGGCCGCCATCGAATACGCCGAAGCGCGCGGGACGTTGGAACGGACGCGGGGCGTGCTGAAGGTGTACGGCCGCGTGCCGCTCTTCTATTTCCTGCTGCACATTGCGCTCATCCACCTGCTGTCCCTCACCGCTTCCGTCGCGGGCGGCGGAGACTGGCGGTGGTGGCTCACCGAGTTCCCGAACGGCGGCGTCCTGGCCGGTCACCCTCCCGGCTACGGCTACGGCCTGGGCGTCGTCTGGTGCGTTTGGGTTTTTGTCGTCGCGCTCTGTTACCCCGCTTGCAAGTGGTACGCGGGCGTGAAGACGCGGAGCCGAAACCCGCTGCTGTCATATCTGTGAATCGCATACCTATACTGCTCGCCCGGAGAGGAGATGATGATGAAAGTCTTCAGCTTGTTTGCGGCTTTATTAATGCTTACCGCCGGTTCTGTTAATCAGGCGGGCGCGCAGGAGACTACGGTCCGCTGGTACGGTCACGCGGCCTTCGCCATCACTACGCCACACGGCAAGGTTCTGTTAATCGACCCGTGGCTGAGCAACCCCTCGAACCCCGAGGCGAAGGACGGAAAAGACCCGCTGGCCTCCGCCCCGAAGGTTGACTACATTCTGATAACGCACGGCCACCGCGACCACGTCGGCGACGCGGTCGAGATTGCGAAGAAGACCGGCGCGGTGCTCGTCTGCAACCCGGAGTTGGCGGGCAACCTCGTCAAGCTCGCCGGCTTCCCCGCAAAGCAGGCCGAGACGGACGCGATCATGGGGATCGGCGGCGAGATTCAGATAGCAGACGGCGAGGTCACAGTCGCGATGACGCCGGCCGTCCATTCGAGCAGCGTCTTTAACCCGAAGGCCGGCCCGGCAGAGGCCGAGCGCGCGTACGGCGGGAACCCCGCGGGCTTCGTCCTCATCATCAAGGGCGGCCCGACAATTTACCACTCGGGCGACACCGCCTACTTCAAAGACATGGAGACCATCGGCGAGGAGTATCAGATAGACCTCGCGCTCTTGAACATCGGCGGCCACTTCGGGATGGAGCCGCGCATGGCCGCGCGTGCCGCGAAGTCAGTCCGCGCCGCGCTCGCAGTCCCGCAGCACTACGCCACCTTCCCCGGCATCGCCCGGAACGCGGACGAGTTCGCCGCGGAGTTGAAGCGACTGAAGATACCTTTCCACGAGATGAAGCCCGGCGAGACGATCACGTTCCGCGGCAGACAGATGACGCGAAAATAAAGAGGCGGCTCATTCGGAAAGAGGCGAAAAACTTTGCAAAAGATTTCAAGATTGTTCGCGTCGTTTTGCATTCTAGCGCTCGCCGCCTTCGCCCACGCCCGCCCGGTATCATGGGAAAAGGCAACGCCGCTACCCTTCGGTGAGACGTTCACAATCAATTCCAAAATCCTGAGTGAGACGCGACGCATCAACGTCTACGTGCCGCCCGGCTACAAGGAACCGGCCGAAGCGCGGCTGCCCGTGCTTTACATGCCGGACGGCGGGATGGGCGAAGACTTCCTGCACGTGGCAGGTCTCGTGCAGGTCTCGGTCGGCAACAGGACGATGCGCCCGTTCCTGCTGGTGGGCATCGAAAATACAGAGCGCCGCCGCGACATGACCGGCCCTACTGAAAATGAGAACGATAGAAAGATTGCACCGCGCGTGGGCGGCTCCGGGGCGTTTAGAAGGTTCATCCGCGACGAGTTGATGCCGCAGGTGAAGGGGCGCTACCGCACGACTAATGAGGCGGCGATTGTGGGCGAGTCACTCGCGGGGTTGTTCGTGGTCGAGACGTTTCTCCTCGAACCCGACCTGTTCGACACCTACATCGCCTTTGACCCCAGCCTGTGGTGGAACGACAAGAAACTGGTGGGCCGTGCGGACGAGGTTCTGCGCGCGCGCCCGAAGACTGTGAAGACGCTGTACCTCGCGAGCAGTAGCGAGGACACGGAGGCCACGCGACGCTTCGCGGCCGTTCTCGGCAAGGACGCGCCGCCCGGCCTACGTTGGCATTACGAAAGGATGCCGGACGAGAAACATTCGACCATCTATCATCCCGCCGCGCTCAGAGCCTTCCGCGCGGTGTTCAAGCCGACGGCGGACAAATAGCAGATGCCGGCGCATAACAGTTATTGGATGTTTGGATGTGAGGCGACACGGCAACATTACCGAGGACGTGATGGTAACTCAGAGAGAGAAGGCGGAGCGGTTTAAGGCGCTGCACGAGCGCGAGGGGGCTTTCGTCATCCCCAACCCCTGGGACGTTGGGTCGGCGCGACTGCTGGCAGGCTTAGGCTTCGAGGCGCTGGCGACGACGAGCGCGGGCTTCGCCAACTCGCTGGGGCGGCTCGACGGTCAGGTGGCGCGGGGCGAGGTAATCGAACATTGCCGCAGCCTCTCGGCGGCGACCGAGTTGCCGGTCAGCGCGGACTTAGAGAACTGCTTCGCCGACGACCCGGCGGGGGTCGGAGAGACCATCCTGCTCGGCGCGCGGGCGGGACTCGTCGGCGGCTCCATCGAGGATTACAGCGGCGAACCGTCGCAGCGTATTTACGATTTCGGTCTGGCGGTCGAGCGCGTGCACGCGGCCGCCGAGGCGGCGCGCGCGCTCGACTTCCCTTTCACGCTGACGGCGCGTGCCGAAAACCTGATCCGCGGAAAGAACAATCTCGACGACACGATCCGCCGCCTGCAAGCGTTCGAGGCGGCGGGCGCGGACGTGCTTTACGCGCCGGGGCTTACGACGCTCGACGAAGTTCGAACCGTGGCGGGCGCGTTGACGAAGCCGTTGAATGTTCTCGCGCCGCCGGTCAGGGGGGCGACGGTCGCGCAGATGGCCGAAGCGGGCGCTAAGCGCATCAGCGTCGGAGGGGCACTGGCGCGCGCCGCCCTCGCCGCGCTGCTGCGTGCGTGTGCGGAGATGCGGGAAGCGGGGAGCTTCGCGTGGACTTCGGACCTGGCTTCGAGCGCAGACGTGACGAGGCTGTTGAGCGCCCGGCTTACCTGAGCGTGCCGGGCATACGGTCTGACTGTCAGACGCCCTCCTCACTTAGCTTCCGCGTGAGGACGCATGAGAGAGGCAGAGTTACATCAAACCAGGAGACTCGGGTTATGTGTAGATACGCCGCTGTGGCAGCACTGATGGTCACGGGCTTGTTCGTCGGGGTTACGGGCGCGCGGGCCCAGTCGGCACTGCTGAACCTGCCGGACGCCAGCCAGCACGCGCGCGTCACGCAGCGCATCGGCATCACCGACATCACGGTTGACTACCACCGGCCGCTCGTCCGCGGTCGAAAGATCTTCGGCGGCCTCCAGGCCTACGGGCAGGTGTGGCGGGCGGGTGCCAACTACAACACCACCATCGAGTTCAGCGACCCGGTCAGCGTCGAAGGTCAGCCCCTCCCGAAGGGGGTGTACGGGCTGCATATGATTCCGGGCGAGACCTCGTGGGTCGTCATCTTCTCCAAGAACTCCACGTCGTGGGGCAGCTTTACCTATGACAAGGCCGAAGACGCGCTCCGCGTGACCGTGAAGCCGCAGGCCATCGAGAACCGCGAAGCCCTTAGCTATGATTTCGACGACCCGCGGCCCGACTCCGTCTTAATCACGATGCGTTGGGAGAGGGTTGCGGTGCCTTTCAAGGTCGAGGTCAACACCACCGAGACCGTCCGCCAGAGCCTACGCGACCAGCTTCGCGCCCGCCCCCAATTCGAGTGGCAGGCGTGGCAGGAGGCGGCCGACTACCTGCTGAACAACAAGCTCGGCGCGGAAGAGGCGTTGAAATACGCGGAACGTTCCGTCGAGATCGAAGACCGCTTTGAGAACGAAATGACCAGGGCGCACGCGTTGAGCGCGCTCGGACGCAAGGAGGAAGCTTTCTCCGCACGCGACAAGGCGATTGCCAAAGGAAGCCAGGTTCAAGTCCACAGCTACGGTCGGGGGCTCCAAGCGCAAGGCCGGCAAGACGAGGCGCTGGAACTCTTCCGCGGCAACGTCAAGAAGGAGCCGAATAGCTGGGTCGGGCACAACGACGCGGCGCGCGTTGCCGTCGCGAAGGGCGATTTCGACACGGCGGTCAGGGAAATGAAGCTTGCCGTCGCGGCGGCCCCGGAGTCGCTCAAGGCTCAGCACGCTGATCTAGTCAGGCGTCTGGAAAACAGGGAGGACATCAACAAGTAGCGCCGTCAATAGACGGCTACGGGGATCAAAATCATGTCCCATGCCTGCCTTGCAGGGAAAGTCGAAACTGCGTCTATCCCTAGTACGGGCGTTAATAACTTAGAGCAGTATCTTGTGTCCGAGTTCCACTTTCCCTGCAAGGCACTGCTGTCACACGACCTGCCGACGGCAACAACATCTCGCCGCGCTCCTGGCGCGCTGTGCACGCCGGCCTGTCGGCGAGGTTCCAGCGTGGGAATAGTCGCCGGCTCAGGAGAGGGCGCGGGTGGATCAAGCTCCCCACCCGCGCCCTTTCTACCATCACACGCAACACGCTCAGGGGAGTCTTCTAGATCAGCGCCGACACCTTCCGCGCGCCGGCGAAGCGCCGGTTGACCTCCTCCCAGTTGACGTTCGCCATGAAGGCGTCCACGTACTTCGCGGCGGCCGCGCCGTAGTCCATGTGGTATGAGTGCTCGTACATGTCGAGGACGAGGAGCGGCAGCCCCGTCGGCGCGTTGTGCATGTGATCCCAGGCCCAGTAGTTGTGCAGTTCGCCCGCGTGCAGGTTGTAGGCGAGCACCGCCCAGCCCGAGCCGCCGCCCAAAGCCTGCGCCGTCCTCCTGAACTCCGCCTCCCACTGCTCATAGCTTCCGAACCACTCCTTGACGGCGGCGAGTACCTCACCGCCCGGCCGGTTCTCGCCGCCGAGGTTCCCGAAGTACTGCTCGTGCAGGATGACCGAGCCGGTGCGCAGCAACTCCTCGCGCTTGAGGTCGCCGTAGACGTAAGGCGGCAAGTCCTTATCCCGCGCCATCGCGTCGAGCCGCTGTTCCACCGCGTTCAGGGCCTTCACCGAGCCGCCGTAGTTGTTCTCCCAGTGCGAACGAATCAGCTTCTCCGAGAGCCCCTTCAGCTTCGCGGGGTCGAACGGCAGAGGCTTCGGCTGGTGCTGACCGCGGAACGCACGCGCGGCCGGCGTTTGAGTTGTCGCGCCTCCCTGTCCGACCGCGCCCAAGTTCAGGAGGGCCAGCCCCGCCCCCCCAGCCGCCACCTTCGCGATGGCCTCACGCCTTGAGACTTTCCTCATAACCTGTCACTCCTTATTAACTGGCGTACCGCTCCTCGACGGTCGCCGCGAAGACGATTGTGCCGACGAGCCCGATGACCCCGGCGGTGTAGAACGGCACCTCGGGTGCCATCTTCCAGAGCAGCCCGCCGACCGCCGCCGACGGCGTGACGGTGATGCTGCGCACGAGGTAGTAGAGCCCGACGGTGCGCGCGCGCAAGTCCGCCCGCGCGAAGTCCACGATCATCGCCTTGCGCGCCGGCTCGCCGAGCTCGCGCAGGCCGCCGACGACGAACGCGAAGACGAGCGAGGCGAAGCCTGTCGAGAGGACGACCGCCACGGGGTAGAGCGCGAAGCAGAGGAACGTCGCGATGACGAAGGGCTTACGGCCGATGCGGTCGGCGATGCGCGCCGCGGGGAAGTAGACGACGATGGAGGTGGCGATCTGAATCGCCACTAGCAGGCCGTAGCGCGCGACGCTCACGCCGAGGACGTTCGTCACGTAGAGGATGACGAAGATGTCGGCCATCCCCTCGCACGTCCTGATGAAGATGTCCGAGACGAGCAGGCGCTTCAGCGCGAAGTGGAAGGAGCGCCAGACGCCGCGGATGTTCACCGCGTCGCCCGCCCTCACGGGGATGTTTATCGCGCGCACGACGAGCACGGTCACGGCGCAGAGCGCGAGCGTCACTGCGAGCCCGGACCTCACGCCGGCGATAATCCCGACGGATGCTATCAACGCCCCGCCGACGAGCGGCGAGACGACCGCGGGGACGCGCTTCAGGACGGACTGTAAGGTGAAGCCCATCGCGCGCTTCTCCCTGGGGAGCGCGTCGCCGATGATGGCGAAGACGGCGGGGCTCGCCATGCTGTGCCAGGCCATCGAGAGCGCGAGCCCGGCGAAGACCCACGGCCACGAAGGGCTCAGCAGGTAGACGAGGTAGCCGGCCGAGGCGACGGCGATGAAGAGCTGGAAGGCGCGGCGGCGGCCCACGCGGTCGGCGAGCCAGCCGCCTGGGTACTGGTAGACGGCGTCGAAGAAGTCCTCCGCCGTGCCGAACAGGCCGATGACGCCCGGCCCCGCGCCGAGCCGTTCGAGGTATTTAGGCAGGAACTTCTTCCAAAGCTCCTCGCCGAAGCCGAGCAGGAAGACGGCGGCCGACGCCAGCGCGACGTTGCGCTCAAGGCCCAGATACTCCGCGACGCGACGCCGCGCCGGCTTCGCCTCGACCGCTGTTTCGAGATATTCGTCCATGCGCGACCTTTTCTTCCCGGCGCGGTTGTCCGTGATAGTATCCGTGACTAAGGGGGTTTTAATAAATGCGAAGAAGTAAGGCAATCGCGCTGGCGGTCATGGCGCTGTCATTGCTCTGTCTGACCTGTCAGAGGTTAGGACAACCCGCGGGCGGGAACACGGGCGCAGCGTCCAACAACTCTTCAGCCAATACGCAGGCGAACTCGGCGTCGCAGCAGCCTTCAGCGCCGCAGACGCAGTTGAAAGTGGGCGACCGCGCGCCCGACTTCGAGCTGACCGACACGGAGGGGAATAAAGTCCACCTCTCGGACTTCCGCGGGAAGAAGAACGTGGTGCTGGCCTTTTACGTGCTCGCCTTCACCGGCGGTTGAACGAAGGAGTTGAAGGCGTATCAGGCTGATATCGCCAAATTCGAGCAGACGAACACGCAGGTCTTAGGCATCAGCGTTGACAGCTTCGCCGCCAACCGGAGGTTCAAGGAGGACATCGGCGCGACCTTCCCGCTGCTGAGCGACTTCAAGCGCAAGACCGTGCGCGACTACGGCATCTTCGACGAGGAGAACCAGGTCGGCACGCGCGCCACCTTCACGGTGGACAAGGACGGCATTATCCGCCACATCGAGCAGGGCAAGGACGCCATCGACCCGACCGGGGCCTACCAGTCTTGCAGCGCGTTCGGCGATTGATAAGGCGCGCGGGTAATCCTAAATCTTTTTCGGCTCCAGGTGCTTGTTGGCGGGCCCCTGTATGACCTTGCCGTCATAACGGAAGCGGGAGCCGTGGCAGGGGCAGTCCCAACTGCGCTCGGCGCTGTTCCAACGCACGAGGCAGCCCATGTGCGTGCAGACGGCGGAGCATGCGTGCGCGTTCCCGCCGTCGTCCTTGTAGAGGGCGACCCTCCGCCCTTCCACTCGACCACCTCGCCGTAGCCGTTCGTTATCTTGTCGAGGTCAGCTAGCTCGGAACCGAGGCGCGGTCGGCCATGAACTCCTTCGCCACGTCCAGGTTCTCGCGCAGGAAGTCGCGCGCCGACGTGACGGGCTTGAAGCGCGCCGGGTCGAAGAGCGCGGCCCAAGGGTTCTCGCAGCCCAGGATCATGTCGGTGAGCAGCAGCGGCGAGACGTGGCTGTTCGTCATGCCCCAGCCGGCGAAGCCCGTCGCGACGTAGAGGTTTTCCGAACCCGAGCCGAGCCTACCGATGTAGGGCACGCGGTCTACCGTGTTGTTGTCCTGCGTCGCCCAGCGGAACAAGACCTCCGCCACGTCGAAGTTGGCCCGCGCCCACTCTTCGAGGCGCTGGTGGCGCTCGCGCGTGTCGCCGCCCTGGCCCGTCTTGTGGTGCTCGCCGCCGAGCATGACGATCTCGCCGCCGCCGTACGGGTTGTTGCGGATCGAGTGGTGCGGCGTGCCCGTGCTCACGTACATGCCCTGCGGGCCGGGGCCGTTCAGGCGGCAGCCGAGGACGTAGGAGCGCGTCGGGTACATGGCCGCGAAGTAGACGTTCGGATCGTTAAAGGGGAAATGCGTCGGGACGACGACGGCCTTCGCCCTGACGGTGCCGCCATTGGTCTTGACGACGCACGTGTCGCCTTCCTCCACGTCCGTGGCGCACGTCCCCTCGAGGAGGTTTGCAGGCTCGCGGAGAGTCTCATCTCAGAGATCGTCAAGGCACCTGCCACCGAGCGCTGCGAACGGGAGGGTGCGCCTAGCTGCCGTTTTGAGATCGGGTCGCCGAGTTGAGCAAATTAACCGGCGCTGAACTCACCGCCAAGCCGACTCACCCGTCTACGGATTTCACCTCGATCTGCCCTTCGACGAGAGAGGTGGCGTGGAGCGCCGTCGCGCCCACGTTCAGGAGCCCGTGCACCAGCCCGAACTTGCGGCCGCGGCCGTGGGTCTCCGACCAGTCGGTCAGGACGGGGGGCAGGGGGTGGCCGAGCCAAGTGCCGTGTAGTAAGTTCTTGACCTCCCCGAGCGGGCGGGCGCGCTCACTTGGCGCTTCCCCAATCAATGGTGCCGCCGAGGAGGCCGCTGACCTCCTCGCGGATGAACTCTTTCACCCCCTCGCGCCCGGTCAGCCGCAGCCGGACGGGGCCGCCTTCCGGCTCGACCTCCAGCGCGAAGCCGAGGAACGGGCAGCAGAGCTGCTCCAGGGAGACGAACTCCGCCGCCCTCACGAGCGTGTCCGAATCATTAGGCAGGCGGAAGGCGTAGCCGTCCGGCAGCTCCCGAATCTCGGACGCGGCGCGGAACAACTGTGCCCCCGTGGCGACGTGCTGCGCCCTCCGGCCCGGCTCGATGGCGCTCATGTCGCAGGCTATGGGGGACTGCTTGACCCCGTGCTCTTCGTTAGTCATCGTCTTTGTGACCTCGCATAAGGTTCTCCCGCGTGTAGCACGAGTTCGTCCTGCCCCGCGGCGAATAAGGGCCGGGCGGCATCTATAGCCTGATCTTAATGCCGCCGTTGAAGACCCGGCCTTCCGTGTGTGTGTAGACCTCGGCGAAGGTGGGGTGCCGGTGCGGCGGGAAGACGACCGTGCCGAAGCGGCCCTGCCGCGTGTCGGTCAGGTTCTCGGCGTTGAAGAAGAGGTTGTACTTCCCGAAGCTCTTCTCGCCGAAGACGCCGGCCACCCAGAAGGGGCGCGTCCTGAAGCGGTCGGTCAGGTACTGGCTCGACGTGTAGTAGGCTTCGAGCCCCACCTTGAAGTCCTCCGCGCGCTCGAAGAGCAGCGCCGAGTTGACCCGGCCCTTCGGCGTCAGCGCGAGTATCCGGTTGCCGGTCAGGTACTCCGCTTTAGCGTTCGTGTAGGTGTAGCCCGCGAAGAGCTTCACGATTCGGTAGGAGAGCCGGGCGTTCGTCTCGAAGCCCGCGCTCCTGACGGGCCGCGTGGCGTTCTCGAAGGCGTAGAGGCCGCCCCCGCGAGGGCTTAGACCGAGCGGGTCTGTGATGCGCGTGTAGAAGAACATCTGGTTGAGCGAGTAGTTGAACTTCTCGCCCCGCGCGTCTCGGTAGTTCACATCGAAGGTGCCGCCGCGGCTGCGCTCGGCCTTCAACGTGTTCCCGACGGGCAGGACGCCGCGGAAGAGCAGCGTCTCGGCCTCCTCGGTGAAGACGCTCGGCGGCTTGTAGCCGAAGCCGACGGTGAAGCGGCTGCTCAGGCGGTCGTTGAACTTATAGAGCGCCGAGACGCGCGGCAAGGCGAATGCGCCGTAGTCCCGCACGTGGTCGAGCCTGAAGCCGGCTTCGAGCGAGAGTTTGTCCGTGACGTTGAAGCTGTCCTGCGCGTAACCGCCGAAGGTGCGCCGGCTCTCGTCCCGCGGGAGCCGGCCGCCGCTGCCGCGCCCCTCTTTGAAGCGGTCGTAGGCGGCGTTGAAGCCGAAGACGAGGGCGTGGCTCTTCAAGGGGTGGAAGTAAGAGATATCCGTGTAGGAGTTGAACTGGCTGCCCTCGAACCTGTAGTCGGGTATCTCGATCTCGCGGCCGAAGAAGGCGAGGCTCTGCCGGGCGACGAGCCTGCGGCCGCCCTCGAAGTCGCGGTCGAGCTGGAGGGTCGTGATGTTGCGCGTCGAGTTGTTGCGCTCGAAATACTGGTGGACGGCGTCTGCGCTGTCCCTGATGACGAACACGTCGCCGCCCGCGCGGTTCTGGTAGGAGGTCGAGTTCCCCACCGTCAGCCGCGTCCGTTCGTCGAGCGTGAAGAAGAAGCGCGGGGCGAGGTTGAAGGAGCGCGTCCGCGGGAGTTCGGTAAAATCGTCGGCATCTACGTCGTACTCGCGCTGGTAGTTGACCGAGCCGAGCAGCGTGTAGCCGTGGCGGCCGAACTTCCTCGCGTCGAAGGCGGAGAAGTCCACGCCGCCGGCCGAGGTCACGTTGAAGATCATGTTCGTGACCGGCTCGTCCTCCGGCTGGCGGCTGACAAAGTTGATGACGCCGGCGATGGCCCCGCCGCCGTAGAAGGTGGCCGCCGGGCCTTTGACGATCTCCACCTGCTTCAAATCCAGCGGCGGGATGTCGAGCACGCCGAGGCTGCCGGAGAAGCCGCCGAAGGCGGGGAAGCCGTCCTTGAGGAGCTGCGTGTAGCGGCCGTCGAGGCCCTGGATGCGGACGCTCTGCGTCTGGGTGGTGGCCGAGGTCTGCTGCACCTTGATGCCGGTGCTCTCGTTGAGGACCATCGAGACGTTGGCCGGGCGCATGCTCATCTTCTCGCCGACCTCCTCCTCGTCGATGGCCTCGACGCGCGTCGGCGTGTCGTCGATCTCGCGCCCCGTCCGCGTGGTCTCGACGACCGTCACCTCGCCGAGGTCGTTGGTGACTTTGATGAAGAGCGTGATCTCGCCCTGGCCGCCGGGCGGGAGCGTGACCGCCTGCGCACTCGTCCCGTAGCCGACGGCGAAGACTTCGAGCGTCTGCGGCCCCTCGGGTGCGCCCGCCAGCCGGGCCACGCCCGCGGCGTCGGTCGTCGCTGTGACCTCCGTGCCTTTGACGGTGATCGTGGCCCCGGCGACCGGCGCCTTCGTCTCCTGAGCCAGAACCGTCACCCTGTAAACGCCCTGCGCGTATGAAACCTGCGCCGCCAGCACGACGGCGAGCACTAACATGGACTGTCGCATCACAGCCCTAATCTCCTGAGGCCGGAAGAGGTTCGCTGAAGGGGTGTCCCGTCGGGTACACGTCGGCGCACGCCCCTGAGGGGCGGCTCAAGCAAAGAGGAGTGTGTGGTGCTAAATGCGGAGAACCGGCAGGAGTTCAAGCGGCGGGTCAGCCGGGGGCGGCGGGCGGCGCGCCCAGGCGGGAGCGGAGTAGGCGGCCGCGGGCCCGGCCGCGGTCGCCGATGGCGTCGAGGGCACCGGCGTCTGCGGACTGGCGTCGGACGCGGCGCGCGTGTCCGGGGCTGTCGCCTTCGGGAATGAGGCGAACGGGCATCCTTCGCAGACCGAAGGGGCCTTCATCTCGGCGAGTCCGGCGGACGAGGGCCTGAGGGAGTGCGCCGCTGCTGCCTGTCCGCAAATCGAGGCGCAGGCCGCCCACAGCCACAGGGTAGCTACGGGCAGCAGCAACGCAGTCGCCCTTTTAAGCGGGAAGCTTCTCACCGGCATGGTGGGGATTATACCCGGCCTGGTTGTCGGGTGCTATTCGCGGAGAGGCGAGCCTCAAGGAAACGCCCTCTCACGCGGTGATGCTGGCCGGGCGGGGAGTGCCCTGGAGTTGCACCGGCAGTTGCGGGGCGCAGCACACCTTCGTCAGGTGCTGCCGGTCGCGCTTCATACCGGCGTCCTCCGCCAGCCAGGCCAGCACCTCGCGGAACACCCGCGCGGCCCCCTCGTCCGGCGGCTCCGACAGGCGGTAGTGCATCCACTTCCCATCCCGCCGCGCCTTGACCAGCCCCGCCCTTCGTAGATAGGCGAGGTGGCGCGAGACCTTCGGCTGGCTCTCCGCGAGCGTCTCGACGAAGAAGCAGACGCAAATCTCGTCCAGGGCCATCAGGTTGATGGGCCGCAGGCGCGTCCTGTCGGCCAGCGCCGCGAAGAACAGCCCCGTGTCGAGCGGCCGCCACGCCGCCGTCGCCGTCTTCGTCTCCGACTCGAAGGCCGACGAGGCGACGCGCGAGGCCGTCATCGCGAAGGTGGCGAAAGCGGTGTGGGACAAGCGGGGAAGTTAGGAACTAAGAATGGCTTATTAGACTCAGGGTTTTGTGTGCTCAGTGACGGCGAGAATCGGCAGCGGGCGTCCCTCCAACGCCATGAAGGAAACGCCGACGCGCGATCCAGTTGCATGCCGTTTGCCGGTGCCGCTACTTCAACTCCTGCGCCATCCCCCAGAGCGTGCGCACCGTCCGCCAGTTCCGCTCCGTCATCGGCGCGCCGAGCAGCCTCTCTGCATGGGCGGCAAGCTTTGATCGGCCCACCCCCTGCGGGCGCGTGCAGATAGAATACGCTACCGATTAGGCGGAATCGTTCGCTGCTGCTCCTAAGGCCCTCCAGTGTTTTCAGATCGGGGCGCTCCGGCGCGGCGGCAAGAAAGCCCGCGTGCAAAGCTTTCGGGTCGGCTTCAGCTTCCGGGAACGGGTTCTGCCGTATGGCCCCCTCCAGGTCTTCGAGCCCCAGCAGTAAGACGTGGGGTGCGAACCCGCGGCGCTTCTTGATTTCTGCCCTGATTTGCTCCGGGAGCCGTGCGGCGTCCCCGCCCGCCCACGCGGACACCGCGTTGCCGCTCTGGATGTAGGTCTTGACCTCTTTAGCGCCGAGGTCGTCGAGCACGGCGACCAGCTCCTTCATCGGCAGGGCATTCTTCCCGCCGACGTTGATCCCACGCAGAAGCGCGACACAGATCTTCATCGGCTCACCTTCCCCGGCTGCTCAACAGCCAGACCTGTTGCGGCGTATAGCTGACGACTGGTGGCCACCACACGGTTTCTGCCTATTTGCCCCTGGGGGCCGTCGTAGCGGGCCACACGAACGCGCACGATGCCGGCGCTGCCAGCGCCGTCCGGGGGAGCTTCAGCGGCGGCAGGTTGTTCTTCGCGAGCAGGCTGTTAAATCCGACCAGGTCCGCGCCGAGCATCGTCTTCCACGCATTCGACGTCGCGGCGTACTCCTTGCAGCCGGATTCCCACGTGTCCACCTCCGCCTTGGTGGGCCACATATCAATGCCGTTCTGCGTGAGCGGTCCGAGAACCGTGTAGAAGAGCCCGTTGATCGAGTAGAAAGGCAACACGCTGCCGGGCGCACGTGCGGGGGCAGCGCCGAACCCGCCGCCGCCGCGTGGGGCGCGCCCCCCGGCGGCTCCAAACGTCGCCAGCTTCGCGTCGAGCGCGGTCGCGGCCTCCGCGACATCGGGCGGCAGCGAGCCGCGCGTCATCGAGGCCAGTTGCACGCGCACCGCGGCCACTTCCTCGTTGGCGTCGTAGCTGTCCTTCATGCCCTGCGCGGTGGCCAGCGCGAGTTTCTCCTGTGCACGTAGCGCCGACATGACGCCCGCGCCTTCGCCGACGCGCGGATCGTTGTGCACGACGAGGGTCTGCGTGTAGGTCGCGCCGTCAACGATCAGCTTGAGGGTGTACGCCCCAGGCAGCGCCAGCGGCCCGTGCGCCCCCGGCGTGACCTGGCCCGGCGCGGAGTTCATCTGGTTGTTGATGTCGGGGTTGTAGCCGGGCGGATCATCGTAGCGCAGATCCCAGTTGACGCGGTTGGTCCCGACGTTCGTCGAGAGCGCGCGCTCCTCGGCGGGCATCAGCCAGTAATCGGGGTAGGGCGGCCGCTGGTACATCGGCGGCGGGGTGCTCGTGATCGTCCGCACCAGCTTATTCGCGGAGTCGAAAATCTGGAGCTTGATCTCGCCGGCGGGCGGCTTGCTCAGGTGGTAATAGATGAGCGCGCCGAAGGGCGGGTTGGGCGCGTGCGGCATCTCCGGGTTCATGGGCTGATCCCAGTTCGCGTTCATGCGCGCGCGGATCGCGTCACCCGGTTTGAACAGGTACGCCGGGGCCGCCGCGATGGCTTGCGCCTTCGCCGCGACCTCGCGCAGCGGACTCATGTCGTCGAGCACCCAGAACCCGCGGCCGTACGTGCCGATGACCAGATCGTTCATGTGATCGTCGGTGTGGAACACCATGTCGCGGATCGACGTGCTCGGCAGGTTGAGCCGCAGCGACTGCCAGTGATCGCCGTCGTCGAACGACACGTGGACGGTCGTCTCCGTGCCGGCGAAGAGCAGGCCCTTCTGCTTAGGGTCTTCGCGGATGACGTGCACCTGACTGCCGGTGCGTTCATCAGTCGGGAGGCCGTTGACGATGCGAGTCCACGTCTTGCCGCCGTCGTGCGTGCGGTAGATGTAGTGCTGCTCCGGGCCGGCGGGCGCGGGGCCGCGTCCCGGATTGAGGTTCGCGAGCACGTAGGCCGTATTCACGTCGCCGTGCCCGGCCTCGACGGTGACGAAGCTGGCGTTCGCCGGCAGGTCGGCGAAGTTGGTGACGTTGTTCCACGTCTTGCCGCCGTCGGTCGTGTTATAGACCTGCCCCGTGTTGCTGCCCGACCAGACGACGCCGGGCTTGACGGTCGAGATCGAGAAATCGGAGATCGATGGCGGCGGAGTGGGCCGCGCGCCGGCCGGAGGTGCCGGCGTCGGAGTCGGGGCCTCCGGCGTCGGAGTCGGCGTGGCTGCGGGCGTAGGCGTGGGCGCGACGCCGCACGGCTTCATCGGCCGGCCTTTCGGCGTGGTGAGATCGGGACTGAATGCCTTCCACGTCTGCGCACCGTCGCGCGAAACGACGATGCAGTTGTAACCGACGTACAGTGCCTTAGGCTCGAACGCGGTGTCGAACCGTTTCCAAAAATCACGGGCCTCGGCGTACAGGTTTCTGTCCGCGCCGAAATTCGGCGCGACGTTGCCCCACTGCCCCGTAGCAAGATCGATCTTGATCAGCCCGTTGCCCTGGCCCAGGCCGTAGCCGACGCCGTACACGGTGGTGGGCTTGAGCGGGTCGGGCGCGACGGTGCCGAACTCGGATGACGGCAGGGGATACCAATCCACCTCGGTGATCTGACCCTGATCGCTGCGGCTGCGCGTCATGATCGCCCCGGTGTCCTGCTGCGACGCGAGCACCCAGTACGGGTATCGGTTGTCCGTGGCTATGTGATAGACCTGAGCGATTGGGAGTTGGTAATAGCCGCTCCAGGTCTGACCGCCGTCGAGCGTGACGGCCGGGCCCTGATCGAAGCCGAAGAACATGCGCTTGCCGTCGGTCGGGTCTATCCACGCGACGTGCGGGTCCTCGCCGCCCGGAGCGCCCTTGAACGCGCTGAACGTCTTGCCGCCGTCGGTCGAGCGATAGATGGTGGTGGCGATGGTGTAAACGACGTCGGGGGTTTGCGTATCCACCCAAACGCCGGAACTGTAATTACCCTGACCGTTGGCGATGCGCGCGTCATCGCCCGCCATGTGCTGCCACGTCGCGCCCTGGTCGTCGGATCGCGACAGACCCGAACCGCCCTGAAGCGGAGGGCCGATCACATAGACGCGCCGGCCGCCGGTGTGCATCGCGACCGCGACGCTGATGCGGCCGGTGTATTGCGGCAGCGTGGTGACCTTCGTCCAGGTCTTGCCGCCGTCGGTCGATTTGTAAAGCGCCGTGCCGTTCGGGCCTTGCGGCGCGGTGCCTCCGCCGCCGCCCCCGGAGCCGAAGCCGCCGCCCGCGCCCTGTGACGTCGCGAAGATCACGTTCGGCATGTCGAACGCGTACTCGACGTCGCGCGTGCCGTTCGCGTTCTCCGGTCGCAGCGTGTTCTGCCACGTCTTGCCGCCGTCTGTCGTTCGGTAGATCCCCTGGCCGTGATGGGTCGCGTCGCCTTGCGTCGAAACGACGACGACGTTCGGGTCTTTCGGGTCAACGACCATCTTGTTGATCTTGGTCGTTTCCTCCAGGCCCACGTGCGTCCATGTCCTGCCGGCGTCTGTCGATTTGTACATGCCGTCGCCGGACGAACCGCCGACCGAGTCGCCCGTGCCTGCATAGACGACGTTGGGATCGGACGGCGCGACCTGAATCGCGCCGACGCTATCGACGTTCGTGAACTGATCGAAGATCGGAGACCACGTCACGCCCGCGTTCGTCGTCTTCCAAATGCCGCCGGCGGGTGCGCCGAGGTAGAACACGCCCGGCTGCCCGATAGCGCCGGTCACGGCCGAAACTCGCCCGCCGTGAAACGGGCCGATGTTGCGCCAGCGAAGCCCGGCAAAGAGGTCGTCGCCAGCAGCCCCGCCGGCCGCGGCGCGAGCGCCAGCCGCATAGGCTGGGCCGGGAGGGCCGACCGTCGCCTTAATCAGCGTAATTCCAAGCACGGCGACGATAAACAGAACGCGGTAATCTGTCTTCATTAAGGATTGACTCCGGTTTGCGACGCGCAGCCTGGTAAGATAGCCGGGGTGCGCGACGAGAACGGCAATGCGATCAAGGGCCACCTGCGCGCCCTATGAAACTTCCAGCGATCCACGTTCTCGGGATGCGTGTTGCGGAGCGGCACACCAAAAGAATCTCCCGGAGATTCCGGGAGCATCCAAGATGTGTCCCACGTTAAAATCAATCACCGTAATTTATCACAGGAGACGTTGGGAGATAACGCAAGTTAACGATTTGCGTTACGGAAGAATTAAAAGTCGCCGATGAGATTCGGCAACTTGAAAGAATATCTGACGACGTGTAGGCGGCCTAACGACCTCAATCACCCTCCGCCCGGCCCCTTTTCCCCAACGCACCCCGGTGTCGGACTTAACGCCCCTCGCTTCAAGCGCGGCGTCGTTGACCAGCCCCGGCCGTTGTTATATAAGGCTTGGCGTTTTCGGCCGCGGTATTCGCTAACCTCTTACCGGAGCAACTATGGGTACTGAACCACTGTCGGCCCCCGTCCGCGTGCTTACCGATTACAGCCGAAAGCGCGTCGGTGCCGACGAGGTCATGCGCGCGCTCGCGGGCCACAAAGGCTGGCTCGCCCCGGCCTTGATGTTCGCGCGGGCGGAAGGGCAGGATCTTTTTTTAGACGGCGGTATGGTGCTGTTCGGCACGGAGACGCGCCTGCCGCCGGGCGAGTTGTGGGTCTTCACCGACCGCGCGGCCGCGGAGCGCGCGCAGGCGGCCGGGGCGCTGCTCGGGCCGTACGCGGCCGACATCGCCGGCACCGAACTATTCGGCAGGCTTGACCCGCGCTTGCAAATAGTCCGCGTGAACCCTTATTCGCCTAACGAGCAGGGCTGGCAATCCCTTCCCGGCAGTTACGAACTGGCCAAGCTCTGGGCGCAGGTCATCGCGCTCGAAGAGGGCTTCAAGAACAGGGACGGCCTGGACTACGGGGCCATCGCCCGCTTCCAAGCCTTCCTCCTCTTTAACGACCCGTCCGGCTACGTCATCACCCTGCCGAATCAGGGCGGCCTGACGAATCCCGCGGCCGTCTTCACCGCCCCGGATTGCGCCGACGCTTTCCTGGCCCGCCTCACCGACGAGCAGCGCCGGGGCCTCGAGCGCGTAGCCGCCGACGGCATGACCCTGATCAAGAAGCTGCCGCTTCAGCGGATCGACGGCATGCTGCTGAACGCGTTCGGCCCGGGGCCCGCCGCCGCGCTCTTCTTCGCCGAGATCGAAGACGTCAATTCGCTCTACGACGAGACCTATTGACGCGCGTCTTCGTCCCGGTTTGAATCGGGGGATGCCACCGTCCAGGTGAGACTGAAGGTCGCCGGCAGCGACTTAAGCCGGGTGCTGAAGATGACGGTCTACGTCGCGGACGTCGGCCTGTGGGGCCGGGTCAACGAGACTTACGCGCGGGTGCTTGCGGACGACGGGGTTCAACCAGGACGGCGTGGTGGTAGTCGAGTTCCTCCGGACGATCATGGTCTACCGGCGGGGGCACACGCCCGAAGGGTTCCGGCCAAGCCCGCCCGCGTGACCGTGATACCGTTCGGAGACTCCTATGGGTGATTTATCACTCCCCGAGGTGGAGCGCCTAGCGGCCGCGGCGAATGCAACGCGCCGGCGGGGCGCTGCGTCCGGCGGCGCGGCGGCTCTACACGGTCGCCAACCTCTACGCCACGGCCGAGGACAGGTCCGGTTAAGGCCCTCCTCAGACCGTCGGGCGACATCGTCGCCAACGACAGCTTCTACTCATCGAGCGCGGCTTAGCCCCCACGCCGAGCCCGGATTGTTACTCGAGCCGCTCCAACTCCTGCGCCAGGACGAAGCGCCCCAGGCGATACTGGAACGCAATGCCGGCGGCGAGCTGTTGCCGGGCGTCCTCTCGCTGCCATTTCAGCACGCCTCGTCGCCGGCGATCATCGGCCGCGCGCGCGCAGCAAGTGGAGTTGCCCGCGCCCGTAAACAGTTCTGACCTCTTTCCCCTTACGGCTGCGGCGAAGCGCCCAGCCGCAGCACGCGCTCCGCGTTCTGGTAGCAGACCTTGTCGCGCCGGGCCTGATCGGTCAAGACCGGCGTGGTTTCGATCCAGTCGGCGGCCTCCTTCGCGTCCTCGTACGGGTAATCGACCGAGAACAGCACGCGGTCGTCGCCCAGCTCCGCGAGCGCGCACTGGAGCGCCGAGTCCTGGCAGACGCCGGTCGTCGTGATGACGAGGTTCGAGCGGAAGTAGTCGGACGGGTTCGCCTTCTTCAGGCCGGACACGTTGTTCGTCGTGGCGTAGCGCGAGTCGATGCGCCACAAGAAGTACGGGAGCGTCTCGCCCATGTGCCCCAGGATGATCGTGAGGTCGGGGAAGCGGTCGAAGAGGCCGCTGAAGAGCAGGCGCAGGCAGTGCGAGGAGTTGTCCGTCGTCCACCCCCACGTCGCGCCTTGGAGCACGTCATACCCGTCGAGCACGTACGGCTGGATGTGGGGGTTGGCCGGGTGGATGTAGACCGGCACGCCCAGTTCGACGACGCGCTCCCAGAAGGGCTGGTAGCAGGCGTCGTCGAGGTAGACGCCGTTCGTCTGGCCGTTGATCATCGCGCCGAGGAAGCCAAGTTCCTCCACGCACCGCCGCAACTCGTCGCCGGCCGCCCGCACGTCCTGCATCGCCAGATGCGCGAAGCCGCGATACCTGTCCGGGTGCTGCTTAATCAGCGCCTGCATGAAGTCGTTCGCCTCGTGCGCCCGCGCGACCGCGACGCCGGCGTCCTTCTCGGCCTGCACGCCGGGGCTTGTCTGTGACAGCACGAAGAGGTCGATGCCGGCCGCGTCCATCGTGGCGATGCGCCGGTCGGAGTCTTCGAGGGCTTGAGCTAAGGCGGCGGCGGCCTGCTCCGAGGTGGCGACCGCCAGCGTGATGGCCAAGTAGTCTTTGGTCGCAGGCGTGGTGATCGCCTCCTCCAGCGCGATCTTTCTCGTCATGATTTTATCCTTTCTCTCGTGAGTTTCAGGTGTCCGTCGAGTTGCACGAGGGCGGCGATGGTATTGCCAGCCCGCCCGCCCGCCCGGGTCTCGACGCCTTCAGGGGTGGACTCGAACGCCCGAGTAAAGTGATGCTATACGCCCGCGCCACAGGTAAGTCAATGATTTGGTGATTATCTAGTTGACTCAGGGTACGTTATGTAGTTCCTGTCCGCAGGGGGGCCATAGTTGGCGCTGATGCTCATGCACCCGGCATCTATCTCCGAGACTTCCAGTTTTCCGAGTTTACGTAATTCCCTTTCCGCCCGTCACTCAAGCTGATTCGCTCGGCCGCTCAAGTTTTCCTCAACCAAGGGCCGTCATACTGCGCGGCATAGACCCCCCTCAGGCGTAAGAACTCTCTCCGAAAAGAGATGCGGGGCCGGCGGCCTGTCCGGCAGGCATGACCTCGTGGTTAGGCGTCGTTTTACCGACGCCAGGCGGTGCCCGCTCCGACGCGCAAGCGAATTAGTCCTAAAGGGAGGTTTACGCAGATGTTCAAAATACACGGTAAAGAAACACACGCCGTCGCCGCCACACAGCGAGCGGGCCGACTTCTCCGAGCGGCCTTCGCGCTCCTGCTTCTGCTGACCCTGGCCGCGCCCGCCGCGCTCGCGCAGACAGGCGACGAAGGTAATACGGGCGATGGTCTGGGCGGTGACCCCTGCACGCTGCCCGGCGTCCGGGTCACGGTTGATCCGGCCGGCGACGCGATACTCCCGCAGTACGACATACTGTGGGCCGCGGTGGCCGAACCGGGCGACCTCGACAACAAGCTCGTCTTCACGCTCAAGGTGGCGTCGCTCGGCACCGTCCCGCCGAACGCCGAGTGGCGGGTGAGGTTCTCCGGCTTCTTCTTCGGCGAGTACTTCGTGGGCATGAACACGCTGAACCCGACGCGCGGGCCCGTCTTCGATTACGGTCACTACACCTACGGGTCGAGGGGCGAGCGCATCCCTGTCATCGACGGCGAGGCCGATGGCGGCGAATACTTCGCCGACGGCACGATACGCGTCGTCATGTCGCCCGAGAAGACCGGCCCGGGCTTCGCCGTGGGGCAGATGATCTATGGCATCATGGCGGAGACGCGCGTGATCAGCGTCTCCGAGGTCTTCGGCTACACGGGCGTAGTGGATGACGTGTTGCGGGGCTACCCGTACACGCTCGTCGGCAACGCCTCTTGCAACGCCGCGCCCGTCGCGCCCCCGGCCGCGCCCGCGGGTCTCACGGCCGTCGCACCCGGCAACAGCAGCCCGGAGAAGCGCGCCGTCACGCTCAACTGGTCGGATAATTCGGACAACGAGCAGGTCTTCCGCGTAGAGCGCTCCATCTCCGCCACCGCAGGCTTTATCGAAATTGGGACGGTTGGGGCCGGCGTCACGACCTACACGGACACGACCGTGCAGGGCAGGAGCACCTATCACTACCGCGTGCGCGCCTCGAACGAGGGCGGCGACTCAGCCTACTCGAACACCGCCAGCGTGTTCGTCAAGTAGCCAGGAGAATCGTCTTAACTGACCGTAGGGTGTGTGGGTTGCGGGGCCCGCGCCCCCTACGGTCAGCGCGTTGAGGTTGATCTTTTAAGCGTCAAATTCGCGGGCGCGTCAACTGCGCCTGGCAGGGAAAATCATTCGCCCGCCCTAAGTACACGTATGCGCGTCACCTACAAACCTACGCCCTCAGCCGGCCTGCGGCTGTTGCCGGCCGCCCTTCTCTTGCTGTTCGTCTGCGCCGCGCCGGCGGCCGCCGCGCCGCGCTACGACCTGCTGGTGCAAGGCGCGGTTGACAGCGAGTTGCAGCCCCTGCTCGCGGCCCTCGAAGGCAAGCGCGAGGTGCAGCTAGACGCCTGGACCTTCTGGACTGGAAGAATCGCCGGCCGCCGCGTGGTGATCTCACGGACTGAAGTCGGCCCGCTCAACGCCGGGGCCGCTACCGCCGTCGGCATCCGCTACTTCCGTCCGCGTGCGGTCATCAACCAGGGCACGGCCGGCGGGCACAACCGCGCACTGCGCCTCTGGGACATCATCGTCGGCGAGCGCACCACTGACTTCTCCGGCCTCAGCCAGACGCACGGGGACGAGGGCGCGGGCGTGCGCCTTGAGCGGTGGGGGCCGCTCTACAACCGCCTGCGCCTGGATGGCCGCGAGCGCGTCGAGTTCAAGAGCTTCGCGGGTGACCCAGCCCTGGTGCAAGCCGCCTTGCGCGTACCGTATGGGCGCGGGCGCGTCGCGGCGGGCAACGTCGGCTCGGCCTTCAGGTTCTCGCGCGAGCTGGATTTGATCGACTGGGTGCGGCACACCTACGGGACGGACAGCGAGGACATGGAGAGCGCCTACGCGGGCGGCGTGGCGATAGGGATGCACGTCCCGTTCGTCGCGGTGCGCATCATCAGCAACACGGAGTGGGAACACCCGACCTTCGAGCGGGTGGCGGGGCAGTACGGCGCGGAGTTCGTGCTCGCGTTTATTCGTGACTTGCCGAAAGGGCCGCCGCGCTGAGGGAGCGGCCGGCCCAAGGCTGCCGGAGCAAGTAATCCCCGGAAGGGCGAACGGCCGATAGTTACGAGCCACTGCCCGCCCGGCCGGAAATAACGTCCGAAGCCCGATCTGTAGTAGGGGTCGATAGCTCAGCCCCTTCACACGTCAACTTATTTCTAACGTGTCGCCGGTCGGGGCAGTCCGTCGTCGGCCAGCTCGGGCGCTGAGCATATCCACGCCGTACCCACCTTCACGTACGCCTCGCCGAGACGGTAAGACGTGCCGCGCAGCTTCTGAGGTGGTCAAGTTTTTCCGGACATGATCCTCTCGCTACTTTCTCCTTCCGTTGTTAGTTTCCACTCCCACTCGAACTCATCAGGGGTTTTGTACCCCAGAGCCGAGTGCCGCCGCGCCCGGTTGTAATAGCCCTCGATGTAGCTGAAGGTTTCGCTGCGGGCTTGAGCCACGTCCTCGAACGCGCCGCCTTCGAGCAGCTCCGCTTTGTAGCGCGAGAAGAAGCTCTCGGCTTGGGCGTTGTCGTAGCAGTTGGCCCGCCGCGACATGCTCTGCCGGCAGCGGTTGGCGGCCAGCAGCGCGCGGAAGTTCGCCGCCACGTATTGCCCCCCGCGATCCGTATGCACCAGCGCGCCCGGTTTAATAGAGCCCGCGCGCACGGCGCGCTCGAACGCCTTGATGACTAACTCCTCGGTCATCCTCTCCTCGACCGCCCAGCCCACGACGCGCTTCGAGAACTTGTCCTGCCAGCTCGCCAGATAACCCCACTTGCCCGACCGCAGAGGCAGGTAAGTGATGTCGCCGACCACGACCTGACCGGGCCGTCGAGCAGCAGGTTCGGGCTTATCTGCGCCGTGTGCCGCGAGTCGGTTGTGCGCGGCGCGAACCGCTTGGGCCGGGTGGCCTCTAGCCCGAGCCGCCGCATCTGCGCGCGCACCGCCCGGCGGCCCGCTCTGACGCCTTCGGCCCTTAGCTGCGCCGCGATCCGCCGCGCCCCGTAGCGCCGCCGGTGATCGTAGAAGACGGCCCGCACGCGCTCACCCAAGGCGGCCTTGCGTGGGCTGACGGCGTAGCTCCTGCCCGCGCGGTAGTCGTGGTAGGCGCTCTTTGATACCCGCAGCACGCGGCAGAGCAGCCCGACGCGGTGGCGCGCCCTTTCTTCGTCAATGAACCGGTAGCGCGCTAAGGGTTGCGGCCGAAGATGAGCGCCGCTTTTTTTAAGATGTCGCGCTCCACCTCCAGCTCGCGCACCCGCTTTCTTAAAGCCAGCACCTCGCGCTCGGCGTCGGAACTCGCCTCGAAAGTCTCACGCTTCCAGCGGTGGAGCAGGCTCTCGGCGCAGCCCAGCTCGCGGGCCACCGAGGCCACAGACTGCCCGTCGTGAATCTTACGCACGGCCTCGCGCTTGAACTCGTCGTCGTATTTCCTCATCGTTTTATTCTAGCGAGAGGGTAGTGTCCGGCGAAATTAGACCACCTCACTACGACCAAGGTACGGGATCGCCTTCCCGAGGTGATTATCTACTTGACTCAAGGTAGATTATTTGTTACTATGCTTCCGTGCTGATTTCGCGGAACGCTTCGATTGCTTCTCTTCGTCGCTTGGCGGCGCATTCACCTTCTCGCGCACGTAGTTTTTCAACGTCTGCGCGCCTTCCTGTCCGAACAGAAATTCAATCGCTTCGTCCGTCGTCATATCAAGCGGTTTCTTCTCCGGCTCTTTTTTCTCTGGCATAGGGACTCCAATCATGGCTAAGACTAAGAAGCAGAAACAGGACGTTGACCTAACAACGCTCATGAGCAAGTTCAGCGACGAAGAGGCGTGCCGCACATACCTTGAGCATCTTCGTTGGCCGGACGGCGTAAAGTGTCTCCGCTGTCAGTCGGAGAAAATCTCGCGCGTGTATGACCGTGGCCTGTTCGCCTGTGATGCGTGCGGCTATCAAGGCTCGGTTAAAGTCGGCACTATCTTTCATGATTCGCACTTGCCTCTGACCAAGTGGTTTCTCGCCGTCTATCTCATGTGCGAAGCGAAAAAGGGTGTTTCCGCGTTGCAACTCAAGCGCACGCTTGGCGTGGCTTATAAGACGGCGTGGTATCTGTGCCATCGGATTCGCGCGGCGGTCGCGGACGCCGACACTTCGCAACTGACCGGCATCGTTGAATGTGACGAGACGTACATCGGCGGCAAGGCCAAGAATATGCACAAGAGCGAACGCGAGCGGCGCATTCAAGGGCGCGGGCCGGTCGGCAAGGCCATGGTGCTTGGGGCTATTCAACGGGGCGGCGGCGTGCGCCTCACGGTTGAGAAGCGGAACGACCGCGCGACCCTGCACAAGTTCACTAAGGCGGCCATTGCGGATGATGCCGAGTGCATCATGACGGATACGTGGCCCGCTTATGAAGGCATCGCGGACGAGAATACGCGCCACGAAACGGTCAACCACAGCGCGGACGAATACGTGCGCGGCGAGTGCCACACGAACAACATGGAAAACGTGTGGTCGCTCTTTAAGCGTTCGATAGTGGGCGCGTATCATCAGGTTTCTGAGAAGCATCTTGACCGTTACCTTGACGAGTTCACTTTCCGCTTTGAAAACCGCAATAACCCTTACTTATTCCGCGACACGCTCTTGAGGCTTATTGCTGCGCCTAACCTTGAATACAAGGAACTCACGAAGGCAGAGGCCGCTTAAGCTTCTGCCTCATTGACTACCTTGATTGTCGGCAGTTCACCCGGCTTAACGCCTATCTCGAAATAAACCGTTGCTGTTTCGTCAGGCAAACTCCCGGATAAATGGGCCTGAACGTGGAAACGCTCCCAGATCAATTTCAAAGGTGGCTTTTCTTCCCGTCGGCCTATCACCCCCTCATCAGGGTTACTCACGGCATACATAGGCCCCCCACGATGTCCAACGGCAACAATTAGTAAGGCTTCGCCGCCCGCGTCTAGGTCGCAATAACAGACTTCTTCCCCCAGCCAATGAGCGTAAGCCGCTCGCCCGTAATAATCACGTTTTCTGTCGTAATACATCTGAGCATATAAGCACCGAACGGGCGGCACATACCCTTTAGCGTTAGGGCGATTTACGAACTCCGCGATTAATGCGTAAGGCGGATCGGCGTTCGGTTTTTCCTCTAAGATAAACTTAAAGCCTGTCCAATATACCGGCGTCACATAGATTGTTTTACAGACGAGTATCGGTTCTGGCCTAGGCTGAGCGCGTTCTTCCTCTCTAACCTGTAGTGCTTTCAACTCGTCTGCGCTTGCCCCGCCTATCTTCGCGGCTAGTAATCGTTCCTCTGGCGTCACTACAACCTCTCGCTGGCGACTCTCTGGCGGTTGAGGCGTAGACGGGGATTTTAGTGCCTGCGTGCTCGCGGCTTTCAATTTAGTCCATGCGCTATGCTTGCGATTGACATAACGGACGGACTCGACAGCAAGCGCACTCACTACACCACAAGCAACAATACAGACGCTAAGGCGGAGCGCGAGGCTTCGATGCGTAGTAAGCGCCCAGTATATAATCCGGGCCGCAGCCACTATCGCGGCCAGCACAAACCACAGTCTAGCGATCCAAAATTCGTCATTGCTAGATATGACCTGAAGCGCGTTAAAGCCGAGAGCAATGAGCGCAACCACAGCGCCGACAACCAGGCCCCAAGAAAGCAGTTCGTTCATGCGGCGAGAGTAATATCCTCCCGCCCTTGAGTCAAGTAGATAATCACCCTCGATTTCTTGAGCCGCGAGCCGGAGCAGTCCGGTTTCAACGCTTGGCTCAATGTTTTGAACGGCTGCTCTGACGTAAACAACAATCCGAATTGTGACCGCATCCTTGTCTCTTCATCCTTCTTCGGCTCGCAGGAGTTCCAGCTAAAGGGCTTCTACGTCTTCCGCTTCTACAAACTGGCCTTTAATCGCCTGCCGCAGTACGCTGAGATTATCCCTGATATGAGCTTCGTCGCCGGAGCAACCTCGGCAGAAGTTTTCCAGCGCAAAGCTCAACTGGCAACCAATTTCACCCAACGGATGGAATTTGCGAGTACCTATGGACAGTTAGCAAACGCCGATTACGTGAACGCTTTGTTAGGTCGCTATCAGTTGACGCAAATCACCACGCCCGATCCACTCAACCCCGACGGCACCCAGAAGGTGATTCTGACGGCTGCTGATTTGGTCAATAGGCTCAACACAAATGCGCTCACGCGGGCGCAAGCTTTCCGTGCGATTGCCGACTCGGATCAAGTCGGCACGATGGAGTTCAATAATGCTTTCGTCGCCATGCAGTACTATGGTTATTTGCGCCGCACGCCAGAGACATCCGGCTACAATGCCTGGCTCAATTATCTCAACGGACGCCCGACCGACTTCCGCACGATGGTCAACGGCTTCATGAACTCGACCGAATATCGACTCAGATTCGGGCAACCGTAATCTTTCGAGATAGTGGAGGAGTCAGAGATTAACGGCTTTACGGTATATGGTAAATAGCAGGTTCCGTAATGGCTTTGCACATTTTTTAATAGGGCTTGCATAATTCGCGCTCATTTATTCATTTCGCCTGAATATTTGTGCAGAGCTTTCTGGCGGCTGCGCCGCTCACAGTCGCGGCACAGGGAGCGTTGCTTAGCGTTGGCCGTCAGCCTGGGAGGTGCGGCTAACAGCTGGTTACTAACGCCTGCCCCCTTGGTCGGGGGACTCAGCGGGGTAAAGGTCGGGGAACCAATACCCGGCGGCGTGCGTCGGGAGCCCTAATCGGATCGGCCCTTTCGGCGAGTCTGATACTACCAGCCCTTCCTCCAGCAAGGTCTGAAGAATCTTGCTTCCCGTCCGGGGGTGTATACCCGTGAGTCTGAACGCCTCACCCCGGGCCACTTCGCCCCCCGTCGCCACCGCCCGCAGTATCAGCCCCGCCTCCGGTCGCAGCGGCTCCCTCTCGCCTTCGGGCCCGGGAATGATCCGCGCGGAGCGGAGTTGCGCATACTTTTCCAGGCGTTCAAGGAATTTATCCAGCGCCAGTAATGAATCCATGTACCGGGCCTGGTCCAGACACACGTTAAGAAAAAACTCGCAGAATTCCGTGAGCGTGCGGTTCGACAAATTTCCCCGGCCGTCCAAGTCCCCTTCCCTCGGGGCGTCGGCGGCCGCTAAGTGAGCCCTGTAGCTGTCGCGCGCGCGCGCCAGGCCGCGGCTCACGTTCCAAAGTCCGTAGCCGGTGACCCGGCTGCGCAGGAAGTAAGCGTCTGTAAAGAGCCGCGCCACGCGCCCGTTCCCGTCCAGAAACGGGTGAATCCACATCAGCCGGTGGTGAGCCGCGGCCAAGGCGATCAGCGGGCTTAGGCCGTGCTGCTTCGCGGGATCGTAGAATGAGGAGAAGCGCTGTAGAAAACTGTCCAACGCCCCGTGCGCGGGCGCCAGATGCCGGCCGACCTCGACCTGCCGGTTGCGAACGAGACCGGCCTCGACGTACGCCCGGTCGCCGCTTTCGCTCTTAACCCAGCGCAGGCGCTCAGGCATGCGGTGGTAAAACCTCTCGTGCACCCAGCACAGGAACTCCGGGGCGGCGACGTTAAGGTCCGGCTCTTCTGTAAGCCGCTGCGTGATCTCTTCTTGCACCTCGATGTGAATCCTGCTCTCCGTCTGTAGATCGCGCTTCTCCCGATCCGCGGAGTAATCCTCCCGCATTGCCCTTTCTATGTCGATGGGGTGGGTGCTGTGCCCCTCTATGAGGTTGCTGTAGTAGCTGTTCACCACCCGAAGTAACTTCCGGATACCTTCGAGCGTCGCCGACGCTATGCGTCCTTCGAGTTTGGCGGAGGCCGCGATCAACTCCCGAGCGAGATCTTCAAGGGCGTCCGTGCGCGCCGGATAGAGAGGTTCCATTTGGCTGATATGGTTATACATGCGGAACTTTATGCGGCTTTTATTCCGATCCCTTTTCCGATCTTTGAATACCCTAAGTTATTGACTTCTTTGATTATAGCACACAACAAAGCAGAGGAAGCGTCATTTTTATTCCGATCTTCATTCCGATCATGCCAGCACGCGAGTTGCAAAAGAGGGGTGACTATAAGGGAAAGCGCTACGCATATTGGTGTTATACATTTCAGTGTAATGAGCAAAGCCGATAGCAAACAGCTTATCAAGCGGAAGAGAGGGACTTAGCCAGAGACTGCCCCTTGCTCGGACTCTGCCGACCGAATGGTTCTTATCTTATGCGCCATCGGCCATCCGCCGCCCGAACTGGTTGGGGCAAACACCAAGGCACACATCTCCGAGCAAAGTACGCGCCCGACGAGAGGCACATTCGTGGTGGCTAGGACGTCCTAACGACCCGTTTGGGTAGTACGGGAGGTTAGCAGGAAGGATTAACCTTATTCATCGGGTATTGATCGGCGAGCCAAACCGCCACCCTCTCGTAGACTCTGGCGGGCGATTCAAGGCTGTAAAGGGCCGCCGGGTTAGCACCGCCTTTCGTCTCCTGGCCTAAGTACCGCGTGTAAGCGATCTCCTGCATCCTGCGGACGGCGTCCTGATCGAACGCCCGCGGCTTTTGATCGAGGCCGAGTTCCACGGCGAGGCCCGGGATAAACTTCTCCGGCTTGAATGCGCGCTTGCCCGACGGCTTTCTGGCCGCACCCTCCAGCCTGCTAGGTTTTATTTCCGTCAGGTGATTGTACGCGGCCCGGGTGATCATGTTGAGGTTGTAAAGCCGCGTGGCCATGGCCGTGAAGCTCACCTGGTATAGGTATGAGAGTATGAAAACCGCCTCCTCGACCGGGTCTTTCACTTTTAGATTCCTTACCGAGTGTTCGATTAGATCGCGCGGCATCAAAAGTTCGGCGGCGAACGACTCGGCGTCTGTCTCCCTCTGATCGAAGTGCCGCCTGTAGTAGTGCGGGTGGAGAACGATGAGCTCTTCGTCGTGCAGAAGGAGGTGGGCTATCTCGTGCCCGATGCTGTAGCGCTGGCGCTCTACGGGTTGGGTTGAGTTGACGAGGATCCACGGGGGGGTGGGCGGCCTGCGGCTTTCGTCCGCCCGGTTGACGACGGCGGCGGCCTTGTCCAGAAGGGTCGGCGTGACGTAAACGCCGAGCTGCTCGGCCATTAGGTAGACGTTGATCGGTGGCTCGTCTTGGCTCAGCCCCAGCCTGACGCTCTCCGCCAGCTGCGGCATCGACCAGAAGGGCCCCCTCTCTTTAACCACGTACCTTCCTGAGGATTTTTTCCAGCGCGCCAGATAGCTCTCGCTGTCGGGCGGGACCCTTTTCGTAACCTCTTCGACTTCACGCCGATCGTTTTCACTCAGCTCAAAGATCCCCGCGTTCATCCGGAAGGCGGACGTCGTGGCGAACGGCTGGTCGGTCATTCCGGTGAAGCCGAGCAGGTCGTTGGGGTAGAGGCGGAAGAGGTTACAGAGTAGCTGTAGCTCGGGCGCTGAGACGGCGCGCTTGCCGGATTCGTATGCCGAGACTACTTGGCGGGTGACTTTGAGTTGGCTGGCGACCGCGGTCTGGGATAGGCGTAGGCGTTTACGGGCTGCTTGGAGGCACCGGCCAAGCTCCGCGTGCGTCAGCATCATTTATTGTCTCCGGCTGTTTACATCCAAGGCGACCGACGGGCCACTATTATAGCTCGATCTTCCGGACACCGCAATTGCCCTGTTGTGCAGCCTGAAATGTCGCGTATTCTTGCATCTGGGTATATACTTTCCTGCCCTCCTATGTTATGCTGCCTCTGTCTTGAGCCGAGGAAAGGATGGTTATCATGGCCAATCATCAGTGCCCGCCGAACGACGACCCGGACATGAGGGGCTGCCGGGCCCGCAACGAAGGTAACGGCCAGTTACGCGCCAAGCGTGGCGACACGCTCGTGGGGACGATCGAGGCGCAGTACGGGATTGATCTCGGCATGCGAAGTGACGCGCGCCTAGACACGGCGCTCGACCGCTACGGCGTCGACTCACTGAGTCAGCTTCTGAGAGTCGTGCGGAATCAAAGGTAATGGGCCGGAGCAAATCCCGGGACTGCAACAAGCAGTAGTGTCCTAATTTCAAAATCTCAGCCCGATAAATGCTGGCTGATAATTCCAAACTAGGACACGACCCAACAAGCGAGTATCGGTTGGCAAGCAGGATTGTTTGCTTATGATTTGGCGGCCGGAAAGGCTAAGGCCACCTTGTTAGTGGCCAGGCAGTAAGCTAGTGCGCGCTTAACACCACGCGGCGCGCCATCAGGGTAAGGAGTTTTAAAGAAGATGGGCGATGCGTCAATCACTTATTTTCCGGTGGGAAATGGCGACACCAGCCTGATCCGCCTCAGTGACAAGACTGCAATCATCATAGACAGCAACATTCGTCACGCGTCGCGCGACGAGGAGGACGAGTCCTGTTACGACGTTCACGCCCACCTACTGGCCGAGCTTGAGCGCGATAGTGAGGGACGCCCGTTCACTGACGCTTTCATCTTGTCGCACCCCGATCAGGACCACTGCCGCGGATTCGAGAGCACGTTCCACACGGGGCCGCCCGACGCTTACAAGAAAAAGGACGGCGAGCCTGAGAAGATAATCATCAGCGAGTTGTGGTTTTCGCGCCGCATCTTCGCCAACTTCGAGGAGGAGGAACTCCGCGGAGACGCGGAAGTTTTCTTGAAGGAAGCGATTCGGCGCATCAAGCTCTATAAAAGCAAGGACCCGAAGCGGCATCTTGCCGGCAACCGCCTGCGCGTCATCGGCTACGGCGACTCTGAGATGACGGAGGGGCTGGACGAGGTCACGACGCCTCCCGGCACCTCCATCAACCTCATCAACGGCTCGCTGAAAAAGGATTTCGCCTTCTTCATCCACGCGCCATTCAAACACCACGTCGACTCCAGGTGGAGCCCGCGTAATAACACGAGTATCGTCCTACAAGCCAGGTTCGACGTCGACGGTGTGGCGCGCGCCTCCCTCGCCCTGTTCGGCGGCGACGCCTGCTGGGAGATATGGGCGGCGATCCTCAGACGGAGTGCCCGCGAGACGCTGGAGTGGGACATCTTCCTCGCGCCGCACCACTGCTCGTGGTCGTTCTTCAACGAGACGCCTTACGAGGAGCACAAGGTCCCGCAGGACAGCTCGCTGGTGGTTTTGGATCACCGCCGCGAGGGCGCGTCCGTCGTCGCCTCCTCCAAGCCGATCAAGGACGACGACGATAACCCGCCCCATTACGCGGCGAAGGCCGAGTACGTGCGCGCGGTCGGCACCGACCGTTTCATCTGCACGGGCGAGCACCCGTCGGAAGACAAGCCCCTGCCTGTCATCTTCGCGATGACGAGTTACGGGCCTGTTAAAGATGAATCAGCGACGGCTTCGCGCGTGCGCTCTGCCGCGGCCGTCCAATCGTCGCTGAGGACGCCCAGGACTTATGGCCACGAGTGAGGGGAACCTCTTCAGCGCCACTTACGCTAAGGAAGACCCGGCATCTTGGGGGCAAGAGATAGAGGCGGCCTTCGCCGAACTGCGGCGCGTCACGGGCGGCGAGGTGCGTTGCGTGCGCTGGAACGACGATTACGTCGCCGCCGCTTTCACCGTCAAGGTTGACCTCCCGAGCCGTGGCCCCGTAGGCGGCATAGACATCCGGGCCGAAGAGCCGGTCATGCTGGTCTTCAGCCGGAGGGACTATCCCGAGCGTGCCCCCATGGCGCGCTCCGACCGTAAAGACTTCCCCGTCAGCCGGCTCTCACACCTTAATCCCGTGAAAGCGGGCCAGCCCCCGCACCTCTGCATGCACCGGGGCAGCTACGACGACTGGTTCGCCGAGCACACGCTTGAAGACGCCGTGACGCGCCTGAGGGGCTGGCTACGCGACGCGGGCCGCAACCGACTCATCCCGGAAGGCGACCGCTTCGAGCCGACCCGCATCAACAACGCCATCGGCGCGGCGATCTTTTCGCCGCAGTCTTACGAGAGCTGGATCAATGAGGGCTGGATGTCCACGGGCGGTGAGCCTGGGTACGGTTTCCTGCTGATGAGCCTGCTGGACCGCGACAAGCGTGACCCGGTACGGGACGGCGGATTCCCCGTCAGCGTGTGGCGCTTCTACGCCAAAGAAGAAGACCTGACCGAAGCTCGCAAAGCCGTCAGCAAGCTTAACTCGCTTATCTCTGAGAGTGAGTCCCTCGCGCCGCTTTGCTTCGGCATTCTTTGCTGGTCATCCCGCGGCCTTCCTATAGGTGAATACTTCGGGCAGCTTCCTGAAAACGTCTCCGAACTCCTTGAACTATGTCGGCGTCATAACATACCGCTTGGCGCGGCCATAAGCGACTACGCGGCACGCGACCTGCGGCAGATTAACGGGCTCCCTATAATCCTAGGACTGGTCAGGCCACAGCCGCTCATCCGCTCCGATTTAAACATCGAGCCTCTCTGCTTCGTGCTGGACGGGTCGGCCACTGACTTCACGGAAAAGAGAGAGTTGCCTGGAGATGCTCAGGTTTTAGCCTTAATTCAACGCTCGCCGCTGACTCCCGGAATGGCCAGAAACATTTCCGGGACGGGAGCTGACGCCCTGCCGAGTCGCATCCTGCTTTTTGGCGGGGGCGCGCTCGGCTCAAAGCTCGCCATGCATTACGGTCGCTCTGGCCACACGGCCTTAACGACGGTAGATCCGGCCAAGCTCTCGCCGCACAACTTTGTGCGCCACGCGCTTCTGGCGGAGCGAGCGGGGCAGAACAAGGCTGAGGCGATCAAGAAGTCTATTGAGGCGATTTACGAAGGCGTCACGGAATCCCAACAGCCTGACGCAGA
The DNA here is from genome assembly GCA_036389395.1 of Pyrinomonadaceae bacterium. GTDB lineage: Bacteria > Acidobacteriota > Blastocatellia > Pyrinomonadales > Pyrinomonadaceae > QHXQ01. The sequence goes on along the minus strand of DASVPY010000089.1, from coordinate 58,568 downwards.
TACTGGCTCCGCGCTCGATTGGCTTAAGGGAGAGCAAAGGGCGAAGCTCGGCGACTACAGCCTGCTCATTGACGCGACGGCTTCCGGGATGGTGAACGAGGCGGTCGTGCGTGCGGCCTTACCCGAAGGGCTGAAGGTTGTACGATGCGGGATTGCCGACCGGGGGAGGGTTGGGTTGCTTGCGGTTGAAGGCCCGCGCCGAAACCCCAGGGTGGATGACCTGAACGTCCTCGTTTATGACATAGCGATTGAAGAGCCGGTGCTAAGGCGGTGGCTTGAGCGTGAGCGGAAGCAGCGCGAGGAGCTGGTAGGGGCGGTGCTCGATGAAATCACTATCGGGATGAGTTGCTCGTCCGACACGATGAGGCTCGCAGATGACCTAGTCTCATGGCACGCATCAACCTTCGCTGTCGGGCTCAGGGATCTGTTGAATAGGACGCCACAGGGCAGAACCGGACACTTGATCCTTAACTATCACGCAGGGCAGGGCGATGACCACGGTAGTGAGAGTCTCATCTCCCGACGAATCTCCGTCGAGCCCTTACTCATCGTGCCGGCGCAGGCGGTTGACGGCTGGCGCGTTTGCGACGCGGGCGGCTGGCAGGTGCGGATCCGTTCACAAGTGATACGCGAGATGCGCGAGCGGCTGCTGCGCGCAGCCCCGAAGGAGACTGGCGGCCTGATGATCGGCGTCACCCATTCCAAAAGACGCGTGATTTACGTCACGCGCATCATTGATCCTCCGCCCGACAGCAAGGGAACCGCTTCGGGCTTCCGTCGCGGCACCCGCCGGTTGCCGCAGACCGTTGACGCAGTCAAGAGTGCGTCGGGCGGTCTACTCGGCTACGTGGGCGATTGGCACACGCACCCCCGAGGATCGGGCCGCATCAGCACCACCGACATTAAAGCTATGCTTCAAACAAAGCGTGATTTCGACATGGCGGGGATGCCGACCTTTATTCTGATCGTATCTCATAAGGGCTTTCGCGCCTACGTCTCAGTGCCCGAATAAGGAGTGAAGAACAATGGATAAGACTCCATTCTCTATCTATGACTTTCTGGGCTACCTCTTCGCCGGCTTTCTCCTGCTCGCGGCTGTAGATTACGCATTCGACCTGCATTGGCTCATTGGCCAGAAGATGGAGGCGAGTAGTGTAGCTTTCTGGGTTGTGGCTTCCTACGTTACCGGGCACGTCAATGCCCAGTGGGCGTCCTGGCTCTACGAGAGCAAGCTGATTAAGAAGCTCGGCTACCCCTCCGCCAACCTGTTCGCGGAGGCGGCACGCCGCCCGTTCAAACACTACAGGACGCCGCTCCCGGCGCAGACGGCCAAGAGTATCCGCGCGAAATTCGAGCGGATGAGTGCCGGCTTTGGCGAGGGCGAAGACATGTTCCTATTCTCTTATCACTTGGTTAAAGAACAGTGCCCGCAGGCGACGGCGCGGCTGGGCACGTTCCTCAACGTCTACGGCTTCGCGAGGAATTTGAGCTTCGCCTCGGTTCTGGTGGCTATCGTTCTGGCGGTGGCGGCCGTTGTGAAGAGTAAGCCGATGCTTTGGCCTCTTATCGCCGCGTCGCTAGTCGTGGCGGTTACCCTCTTTTTCAGATTTTTGAAGTACTACCGCCATTACTCGATAGAAGTCTTCGCCACGTTTCTGACGAGTGTCAAAGAGGACGCAGAAAGAAAGCCCTCAAGGCGCGGCGTCGCATAGCTGTCTCAGGCCACCGAGCGTTTTCTGGTTCCTGGCCCGATCGTCCCCTTGGGTGATCAGGTCTGTCTCTTTCAGCTCTTTGAAGTACTCGAATATTGTTTGTAGCTCGGGGCGGAGATGATCAAAGAAGAGCGTGTCGAAGATCTGTTTCTGTCTCAAAGAGCCTTCGGCGGAGGCTGAGTCCCCGATTTTTGCGAGGAGGTCGCCGTAAAGGCGCTTTGCGTTTTGGATAACTGTTCCGTCGTCGGTCGTAAAGTTTAACCTCCCGTACTCCATATCGTACTTCTGGTAGTACTTGTCTTTGATTCCGCTTCGTCCTGGCTCGCTTCGCCAGTCCCAGCTACCGCCGTACACATAATCGGTGACGAGGTAGACGTTGCGCTTCATCCGGCAAACGCACAGCGTGGCGGTGCACATCGGGCACGGCTCGAGCGAGCTGTACAGGGTGCACCCGTGGTAGATGAAATCTTCGGGCCGGTCGCCGGGGCCGTAGAATAACTGCGAGCGGTAGTACTCCTCCACCGTAGTGTTGCTGCCTCTCGGCCTTTTGACTTTTAAGCGCTCGATGGCGGATCTGACGGCGAGCTGCTCGCCGTGCTGCACGGGGCTGGTGGATGCGTGGATGGAATTCTTCTCCAAGGCGAGGACTGTCCCGTCCTGGTTGTCTAGTATCAGGCCGCAGATGTTCAAGCCCTGAGTGTGGGTGACGTCGTTTACGCCCTGGCCGGTCGTGACTGGAGTGTCCCAGTGGAGGAACATGTAAGACAACAAACCGAGGAAGGCTATGGCGTCTCTCTCGTTGCGACAGGTGTCGGTGTTCATTGGTAAATTCGGCATCACGTTTTTCTTCCAGTCAATAATGAAGAGCGGGGCCGACTCTATTAATACATCATCCGGGAGTAAAGAAAAAAGATTATGATCTAGTATAAAAGATGGCTCGTGGGTCAAAATGTTGATCGCCGTAGCCGCCGCGTCTCCATTACAACAAGCCCGAGGCGGGCGAAGAGGGCGAGTCCTCCGCTCAGCATCATGAGCAGATAAAAGGCACTGGCAAGGATTGCCTTGAGGCGCGGCGACACTTTAGCGGTCCGTTTCGTCATTCCACCTGTGACCATACTCTTTACCTGCTTGTGCGGGTGATTGTGTGAAGCGCGCCTGTCATATAGCCGCAGCATTAAAAGTCCTCTCTTCCGAAGACCGGTCTATCGCCTCACGGGTCAATAGGGCCGCAGGATGGTCGGCGCTCAACTTGAAAGCGTCTTCCGTGTATTCTGATGCGGAGGCCATGATCCCCAAGTCGGCGCCTGCCGCTGCCACTTTCTTGGAGAACGCCTCGACGGCGGCCGTGACGGGCGCGCCGCAGTCGACACAGTCCACGACGATCAGGAACTCCCGGCCCTCGTACGCGGAACGGATTACGGCGTCGAACCGGTTGCCGGCGACACGCGAATTCCACTTAATCGACGAACCGTCCTGCTCCAACCTGCGTACCGCCGCCGCCACCTTCTCGAATTTTTTCCACTTGCTACTCTTCATCCGCCTGACCACCAGCTCCGCGTGCGCGCTCACGCGGAGTTGATCCCTATTTCGTTGATCAACTCAGGGCCTCTGTTGCGCGGGCTGTTGACCAGGGGGCTGACCGGGTAGCCCGCCATCTCTTCCCCGGGATAAGGCCGCAGCAGGTGGCCTTTCGACCACTCCGGTTTTCGAGACCGTTCGGGCCCCCCCGCTCACGCCACACCAGCGAGTACCTGCTAGGATTTAACGACCTGCGCGGTCGCCAAAGCATAGCACAGCTTAGCAGGTACGGGCACAGCCGGGCACCATCGGGGCACTATCGCAAGGTAGCTCTATGTGCCGCGGATAACGCGTAATCACTCCGCCGCCAGCGCAGACATCAGTCGGCGTTTGGTTACTGCGGGTGATGCTCAGATGAGGTAGAATGTGGCGTGAGCATGGAAAGTAGGGAAGAGATCATCTCTACACTCGACTCCTCGGCGAGGGTCAGCCCGTTGGGGACGCACCAGTTTCTCGACGATTTCGCGCTGGCCTACCACCTCGCCGTCGCCGAACGTCTGCGCGAGCGACCGGACGCAGTTATCGAGCATGCGCGTCAGAACCTGAACCGCTGGCTGGACGGCGATGCATTTGGGCCGGGTGCGCGTCAGTCGGTCGAGGAGTGGCTGAAGATTCTCGACGGGTCTGACGTCAGGCAGTTGATCCAGATCATCACCGACCCTTCCGACGAGGGCCAACGCTTGCGCTCGTCCTCGCCTTTCGTCGGCACACTCACGCCCGAGGAGCGACTGGAGATACTCGCCGCCTGTGAACAAAGAGCAACTACTTGACCTGACCGAGCGCGTGAAGCTCGTGGCCGGGGTCGAGCTGCCGGTCATCGTCGGCTCGCAGTCGCTTTACGCCGTTACCTCTCAAGTTCCCGACAGCGTCAGGCACTCCGTCGAGTGTGACTTCCTCCTACTCGCCGCCGGCCCTCCTGTCTTCCGCGCCGTCATCGAGCAGATCGGGTTCGCCAGCAGCTTCCAGGAGACTCACGGCTACTACGCCGACGCGGTCGGTCTCGCCACGGTCGTGCTGCCGCCGGGCTGGCAAGAGCGCCTCGTGCCGCTGACGGACGAAGCGGGGAGGACGCACGCTCACTGCCTGGAAGTTCACGACACCTGCGTCAGCAAGCTGATGGCCGGTAGGGAGAAGGATTTCACGTTCATCAAGGAGCTACTGAACCGTGGCTTGGCCGACATGGTCACATTCCTCTCGCGTGCCGAAACGATCTTGGATATGCCGCAGAATGCCGCCTTGCTGCCGCGGCTCGAAAGCTTGGTGGGTTATCTGAAAAGTGCGCGATCCTCTCTCGACCTCAGCCTGCTGCAACAGTTGGTCGCAAAACTCCGATCTCGACCGTAGTAGGCGCTGTCTTCGTCGGCTAATATAAAGACGGACGCGGAATTGAATACTGCTTTCGCCGAGTTCTGCGCCGAGCAGAAGCCGCCGGCTCGCCCTTCAATGGAGCCACGTCCTCACGAACGTGGAAACGCTTAAAGAGCGTGCGAACACAGAGCGCCGGTTGCGCTTCAATGGAGCCACGTCCTCACGAACGTGGAAACACGGGAGATAATGACAACGCCCGTGCCGTCGTATACTCGCTTCAATGGAGCCACGTCCTCACGAACGTGGAAACAAGCGGGGCGCGGCTACTATATCTTGTGCCTCTGAAGCTTCAATGGAGCCACGTCCTCACGAACGTGGAAACGTAAGCATTGCGTTGTTGTCTTTTCGTCTTGGAAACGAGCTTCAATGGAGCCACGTCCTCACGAACGTGGAAACTGGATTTCGACCAAACCGCCACGCCGGCCCGCGTACGCTTCAATGGAGCCACGTCCTCACGAACGTGGAAACAGTCCGCCCGCGAACGCCACCTTGCCACTGCCCTGCAGCTTCAATGGAGCCACGTCCTCACGAACGTGGAAACCCCCTCGGTCAGATCGAGCAGGGCGGCGCGCTCCTCGCTTCAATGGAGCCACGTCCTCACGAACGTGGAAACATGCTTGCCGGCGCGCGCGGCATTCAGTAGCCGCTTGCTTCAATGGAGCCACGTCCTCACGAACGTGGAAACCCCTGGGCGTGACGCTCATACTGTTGGTGTTACTCGTGCTTCAATGGAGCCACGTCCTCACGAACGTGGAAACTCTGCTCAAACAGCCCGAAGTGAGAAAGGAAGTAATGGCTTCAATGGAGCCACGTCCTCACGAACGTGGAAACGGCAGCCGTACACGCCTGCGCCGCTCGACCAACGCTTGCTTCAATGGAGCCACGTCCTCACGAACGTGGAAACGCCTGATCCACTGAGGCATTAGGACTTGAAACACGTAGCTTCAATGGAGCCACGTCCTCACGAACGTGGAAACCCGGCATCTGTGAGCCTCCTGTGCTGGCCTTACACTGTGCTTCAATGGAGCCACGTCCTCACGAACGTGGAAACGGCTTTTCTTTTGCGGTACGTCCGGGCCGGCAAACTCGCTTCAATGGAGCCACGTCCTCACGAACGTGGAAACTGATACGCCCTGAGCTACTGGCGGCCTAATAAAAACCGCTTCAATGGAGCCACGTCCTCACGAACGTGGAAACAAGCCAGCCGACGAGCCACAGCCCGCAGCAGGCGACGCTTCAATGGAGCCACGTCCTCACGAACGTGGAAACCAACAACGCCGACGCCCGCCGGGCGGAAGCCAACCGCTTCAATGGAGCCACGTCCTCACGAACGTGGAAACCTGCGGGCACGCCCAGCTCGCTCTACACGCACACGATCGCTTCAATGGAGCCACGTCCTCACGAACGTGGAAACAACGCCTCGATGCACGCGCCCGCGCTCTGCGTGGTGCTTCAATGGAGCCACGTCCTCACGAACGTGGAAACTTAAGGATTGGTAACGATTGCCCATTCCTTCAAAATGCTTCAATGGAGCCACGTCCTCACGAACGTGGAAACCATGACGCGCGCCGCAACCGCAATTCCACCAGCTATGCTTCAATGGAGCCACGTCCTCACGAACGTGGAAACGCGCTTTTACCGCGAACAGGGAGTCGCGCCGACCTCCACTGCTTCAATGGAGCCACGTCCTCACGAACGTGGAAACCTTGCCCCACACGGCGAAGGCGTGGAACGTCCATTCGCTTCAATGGAGCCACGTCCTCACGAACGTGGAAACACCGCTAAGAGGCGCAAATGAGCGATGGACGAGAACGCTTCAATGGAGCCACGTCCTCACGAACGTGGAAACGCCGCCAGGACGAGCGCGATCTCCGCCCCGTGCGCGTCGCTTCAATGGAGCCACGTCCTCACGAACGTGGAAACCAAAGAGTCGCTCGCGCAAGAGGTCGAGGCGCACGGGCTTCAATGGAGCCACGTCCTCACGAACGTGGAAACCGGCCGGCGCGCAAGAAAGCGAGCGCCGCCAGATCGGCTTCAATGGAGCCACGTCCTCACGAACGTGGAAACTACCCGGCGTAGTGGCGCGCGTGCTTAAACGGCGTGTCGCTTCAATGGAGCCACGTCCTCACGAACGTGGAAACGTCTGCCTGGACAAGCGCAAGTCGCAGGGGCAAGTGCAGCTTCAATGGAGCCACGTCCTCACGAACGTGGAAACGGGCGGGTCAAGTTGCGTATCTCAACGCTGCGTGGAAGGGCTTCAATGGAGCCACGTCCTCACGAACGTGGAAACTCCACGTCGCGCCGCCGTCCGACGAAACATCAACGATGCTTCAATGGAGCCACGTCCTCACGAACGTGGAAACCGCCGTTCAACGCCAACAACCCGCGTTTATGTGGTCGCTTCAATGGAGCCACGTCCTCACGAACGTGGAAACCCGAACCAATCCTTTGCTGCTCCGCGCAGGCAGTACGGCTTCAATGGAGCCACGTCCTCACGAACGTGGAAACGCGCCGCCGCCGGGCTGCCGTTCGCGCCCCTCGTTGCTTCAATGGAGCCACGTCCTCACGAACGTGGAAACCTCCGCCGCGCCGTCGCCGTTTATGTGGTCCAAAACCGCTTCAATGGAGCCACGTCCTCACGAACGTGGAAACCAGATTTCGGAGGACCAATGATTAGACAAGTCCGCACGCGCTTCAATGGAGCCACGTCCTCACGAACGTGGAAACGCCCGGAATTGACGACAAGGTTAGGCGCGGCGGGCGCGCTTCAATGGAGCCACGTCCTCACGAACGTGGAAACGTTCCTTTGGGCGGCGGTGATGATGTGCGGGAGCAGGGCTTCAATGGAGCCACGTCCTCACGAACGTGGAAACCAAGTGATTGAAGCATGGTACAGAAACGCCGACGATTGCTTCAATGGAGCCACGTCCTCACGAACGTGGAAACCCTATGGGACGGGCACAACGTTCCGCACCAAGTACGCGCTTCAATGGAGCCACGTCCTCACGAACGTGGAAACACGTCCGCGGGCTCATGCTCGCCGAGGTCAGGCTCGCTTCAATGGAGCCACGTCCTCACGAACGTGGAAACGTGTCATCGTGAGTCTGCTCCCACTTCTTACGACTGGCTTCAATGGAGCCACGTCCTCACGAACGTGGAAACGCTGCTTCACGCCGCGCGATCCGTTGCCGTTCTTGTGGCTTCAATGGAGCCACGTCCTCACGAACGTGGAAACGAGCCGGCTGGATAGGGGAGGCCGGCGGGGACGGCGGGCTTCAATGGAGCCACGTCCTCACGAACGTGGAAACTCCTTCACGACCCGCCGGAAATTCGCGCGCAGCTCGGCGCTTCAATGGAGCCACGTCCTCACGAACGTGGAAACAACCTCGTTCCCCGTCGCGCGCGCAGAGAAGCCGAGCGCTTCAATGGAGCCACGTCCTCACGAACGTGGAAACACGTAACCACTAGCGCAGAGCACTCAGCCCCGCCGAACGCTTCAATGGAGCCACGTCCTCACGAACGTGGAAACAACTGCGGCAAGGCGAGCACGCTGTTGGTGACGCTCAGCTTCAATGGAGCCACGTCCTCACGAACGTGGAAACGCCCTGTCGGGGTGTGGTGGCGTATGGATGCAAGCTCGGCTTCAATGGAGCCACGTCCTCACGAACGTGGAAACCGTCGTGCCCGCCCTCACGCGGGAGGATCACCGGCTCGCTTCAATGGAGCCACGTCCTCACGAACGTGGAAACGCGAAAGATAAGGTCTTCCCAGTTTCTCACAGCTCTCGCTTCAATGGAGCCACGTCCTCACGAACGTGGAAACGCTCGAATCGTAAGTGCCGGCAAACGGAGAGTTTGTCGAGCGGGTTGCGAGTGATTGTACTTCATCTCGATTAAACTTCATCTGGCCACTTCAAGGTGCGGACTATCTTTTCTCAATTAAAAGGGTTAGCAGGTGCGAGCGGGGGGCGGGGTAGAAGACATCGGTGGAGCGCTCGCGTGCCTCTCAGGCGATGACGGCGACGCGCTCGTCGTCCCTGTCGAGGGCGCGGCCGAGGGTCTCGATGCTCTCCTGCACATGCCCGTCCTTCGGGCCGAGGTTGATGAGCATCACCTGATCCTCGCGGTGGTTGATGACCTTCGTCAGGGCCTCGATCAGTAGGATGCGCTCGGCGGGCGAAAGGTCGCAGCGGAAGACGGAATACTGGAGAGCATCGCCGAAGCCGCGCATGGTGCGGTGGACGCGGCGCAGGCGGCGCGCGTCGCAGATGTCGTAGCTGACGATATAGTGGTTGCGCATCTTTCGCCTCACCTCGTGCAGAAGGGCGGGTAGCTGGTGGTCTCGCCGGAGAGGAAGCGCGCCAGCAGCCGCGCCTGCACCTCGAACACACGCCGGTAGCTGATCTGGTAGCCGAAGCGCGGGTGCGTCACCAGCGTATCGAGGCGGCGCTCGAAGGCTTCGAGCACGCGCCGGCGCCCGCCCTCGGTCAGCGCCACGGCCCCAGCGCGCGTGATAAAGTCCGACGGGCGCACCTCGCCGTTGTTGATGAGGCCGATCACGACCGAGTCGGCGACGAGCGGGCGGAACTCCTCCATCAGGTCGAGGGCGAGGGCAGGCCGCCCGTAGCGCGGCTGGTGGTAGAAACCCTGGTAGGGGTCGAACCCGACGCCGACGAGCGCGACCAGCATCTCCTTCGTGAGCATCGAGTAGAGGAATGAGAGCAGGGCGTTGACGGGGTCGCGCGGAGGCCGCCTGTTGCGCGCGGTGAAGTCGAAGGCGGGCGGTTTGTCTCCGCCGCCTGCCTTGAACATCAGGGCGAAGTTGGAGAAGTAGTCGCGCGCCGCCGTCCCCTCGACGCCGAGCAGGCTCTCCAGCGAAGTCTCACGCTCGGCGCGCTTGCGCCAGAACGCGAGGCGGTAGAGCAAGTTCTCCGGCAGCTCGCGCGCGTTGCGCCGCAGAAGCGTCCGCTGGTTGCGTATCTTGCCGGAGACGAACGAGCGCGCGAGATGTAGGCACAGGGCGGGGTCGTTGGCGGCGGCGAACTGCCGCCGGCGCAACTCGATGTTCTTGTGCGGCGGCGGCGTGGTCACGGCCGTGAGCCAGCCGCCGTAAGAGAGGTGGAGGACGGGGATTTCGCGCGCGGCCAGCTCCCGCAGGGCCTGCGCGCTCAGTTGGACGTTCCCGAACAGGTTCAGTTGCGACGTGTCGAGCAGGCGCGCGTCGCTCACGGACTTCCCCCGGTCGCGTATCTCCAGCGTCTCGCCCTTCAACCCGACGCTCAAACCCTGACCCTGCACGTAGACCGCCAGCCGGTCGTCCCGCGCAGGAATCAGGCGACGCGCCTCACCCACGGCCTGTGCGCGCGGCCCGGCACACGCGGCCTGCGCCGCGCCGCCCGCTACCTCGGCGCGGTCGCGCAGGAGGTTCGTCTCGTCCGGCAGGCAGATGCCGACCAGCGAGCAGCGCGGGCACTTCGGCGAGTTGACTAGAGGCGGCGGAATCTCGCCCGACTGCGCCACGCGCCGCGCCTCTTCGAGCAGCGCGAGGGTGCGCCTGACAAGCTCCTCGGTGAACGGCACGCGGACGCGCTCCTGCGCCGCCGCGAAGTAGAGCACGCCCTCTTCGCACTCGTAGCCGTTCTCGCGCAGCAGTAGGCCTTGCAGACAGAGCTGCACGCGCTCCGGCTCGTAAGCACCCTCCACCACGTCCGGCGGCTTCCCGCGCTTGTAATCCACGGGAATCACACACCCCTCGTCCGTCTCGATCAGGTCGATCTGTGCCGTCGCGCCGAGGCGCTCCGAGCCGACCAGGACCGAGCGCGAGTGCAGCCGCACCTGCTCGCTCAACTCCTCCGCGGCCGGCACGCGCCCCTCCGGCTTGTCCACGCGCCGGTGCGTGAGCCGCCCGTCGAGCGTGTCCGCGCTGTGCGCCCACTCGCGTTGGACGTATTCCAAATAGAACAGCCGCGGGCAGTATGTGAACTCGTTGAGCATCCGCGCCGGTATCTGATCTAATGAGTCCGAAAGCGTGATAGACACGACTAACTCCTTTGCAAGGTATCTTCAACTAAGATCGGCAGGCGGCTTTTCACGGTAAGGCAGCATCAAGCCGAATCCTGAATGCCTGCCGCGACCGACGACAAGAGGGCCGATGATTGGGCGTTTGAAAATCACTTCGGCGTGGTAGCGAGGCGTCTGCGCCAAGTAGCTATTCTTCTCGATTCGATAGTCAAGCGCGTGAGCTGTTTTCGGCACCACGGGCCCGCTAAAAGCCGCTATTGATTCGACATGGTTCTCACTCACGCCCGCCTGCTTCAACGCGCGGGCTATGAGCACTTCGGCCCCACGGCCGCGCCGCATCAGGCCGGTCATTACGATTGGCGTGACAGTGCGCCACACGCGGTAGGCTTTCCCTATGAACAGACGAAGCACGGGATCCCCCAACGAAGCCCCCTTCAAATATCCGACCTTCACTGACTGATCATTCAAGTCCGCGCCGTTGATCCCGTCCGCGACACTCTCGAACATTTCAGCCGCGTCCTTCCCTTCGCAACCAAAGCCGATCAGGAGGACACGGCGCATCCACCCATCGGCCTTACCTTCCTCATGCAGACTCGGAATCGGCACGCAGGCGATGTGTGCCCCGTTGGATTGAACGCCGTGCTGTTTGTCAGCATTGTGTCCGGCGATCAATCGTGAGGTCAGTTCCGCCCCGTAATGCTCGCTAAAGGCGGGGTGTGCTGCGAGCCATTCGATCATTGCGTGCCTGACCATCGCCGCAGGCTGGCGCAAATCACGAGGGTCGAAAGGCTTCCGTCTCTCACCGTTCGGCTGCCACAACTCGAACAACGCCATCGGCGCGTCAAAGCTGATCGCTCCGGGCGGGCGATAATCAACCCGGCGTGATGGAACCGGCACGTCGTCTTTCGAGTCGCCATTCAGCCACGCCCGATAGCGTTGCCGGTATGCGTCCAACGCGCCCGCTTTGGGTGAACTACAAGCGCCGTCATTCTTCTCAATCGGCAACCACACATATGCCAGCCCGGATGCAGTTGCTTCGGCGGCAATCTCGCCGCGAACGTACACCGTATCCTGATGCTGGCCGAGATGTGTGACTAGGTGCGATATCGAGCAGATCACCGCCGCGTTTTCAATCGCCTCCTGCTCGCCTCCAAAACGCCAGCGATAGAGCAGTTCATTGCCGGCGGGAAAGGTCTTCGCCAAAAGTGGTTTCGCCGTCCGGATGTGGCCGGAGTTCGGGACGCGCGCCAGAGGTATCTGGTTGTCATTGTTGGGGACGTAGTTCGTCATCCCCTTCCCCGCTTCGCGACTGGTGGGCGCTTCAATCACAGGCGGCTCCAGCGACTCCAGCCAGCGCAGAGCTTGGTCGCGTTTGTCAGCGTGAACCAAGCCGTAGGCCCCACAATGGCTGCCTGCGATCAGCGCCTGAAACAGACGCGAAGGCGAAGGCGGGAACTCCAACTCCTCGTCGCCTGCGCGCCCGTGATAGCGGCCCGTTGCAAAAGTCACCGTCAGCTTCAACTGCATCGGAGTCCTCCGTCACTTGTTCTTTTTGGAGGGTTTCTCTTTCGCGGCTTTCTTCGCCGTCTCGACGCCCTCTCTCGCCGCCTTCGCATCGAAGCGCACCTCTCTGGGGCTACCGACGCCGAACTCTCGCGCGGCTTCTTTGGCGTATTCGTAAACCTCTCCGTGTCTCCACTCGAACGGCTCGCTCTCATTGTTGGAGTACGTCAGGTAAGCCTGCGACTGAACGCAGCGCAGCAGACAGCCTTCGCGCAGGTCGTAATTTGTCTGGGCGCGGGCGGCGACTAACGCGAGTCCCAGAACGTAGCGCCGAAGCTTCAGGGTTTCCGCCTCGTCAATCCCACGGTCCTTCGTCACCGCCAGCGCGCGCAGACGCACGAGGTTAATTTGCGTCCGGCGGGCGGTCTGTCCGAAGACGCGCACCCCGCCATGAGTGTTTACCGCGGGGGCTGCGCGCAATCCGAGTTTCGATAGTGGGTCTTTGCCGTCGGCGGCTTTACCGGAACTGTCCTGCGCTTCCGCCTCACCGTCGGGAAGTTCATCAGCGAGTCCCAGCAAGGTCGGGTCGAAGGCGGGGTTGAATTGAGCAGAGCGTTTGACGACGGCGACGTTCGTCGCCCGTATTGTTGACGAAAGCATCCGACCGAACTTATACATCGTCGTGTTAGGGCGCGAATCCCAGAAGCCGAAAATCAGCGACGTGGGGGACAGTCTGGCGAGCGGCTCTGCGTTCGCGCTATCGCGTAACGCTTCAATCGCGGTTGTGACTTCGTCCCGCAACCCTGAGAAACGGACGGCCCCGTCTGCGATGCGATGCCCGACATCCAACAGATTGACGCCGACCTCGTCATTGAGCTTGACCATTATTTGCGGGACTAATTCGGACAGGCGCGGCTGCTGGAAAACGGACTCCATTCGATTCGCCTGCGAGCCGACGCTGTCGATCAAACAGTTATTGGCCTCCAATCCCGCCTTTTCAGCCTCCTGCGGGGTTAGATTGTCATCCAACTTATCAATCTGATAGGGGTGCGGCGCGCCCTTAACCGCGAACGTCGGCGGGAAAATGATCGCGTCCCTGCCTTCGGTGGACTCCAGAACTTCAGTCAGCGTGATTGCCACCGGCAGATCGGCCTCGGCCAGCCAATCCACTGACTTGATATGCTCATCGTAACGTGTGATTTCTTGCGCCATGTTTGTCTCCTTCTTTGGGTACAGATTTAGGGTTCAGAGCCTTTCATCCACTTCTGCAATCGAACTCCGAACATTGCTTGTCTGCCTACCAAGTGGTTATCTTTGCCATCATCAAATTCCTATACTCAAAACTGCCTGAGCCAAGACTTTTTCGCTCAGATATCATGGGTATAACATCATCTAAATTTATCCCAGCACCAATCGCGGCCATCCGCACAAGGGATACTGGAAGTGGCTTTATCCATAAACCATAACGAAAAGCCGCGCGCTTGTTCTGCTTTATCCATCCGCGCGCTGATTCGACTCCCCCGCTTTGTTTAGTCCTGGGTGGGAACAAATACTGCACTGCGAATATCGCCAGTAACTCTGCAAATAAATAGTTCTTTACAGGCTCGTATGCCGGGTCCCTGAATTTCTTCAGATCGTTTGCTGAATAGCCGGTGTCTAACGGATCACCAAACGAACGCGGGTCGAACCTAAATCTTCCGGTTTTTCTCACGTTACGCTTAATGAGACTGGTAAAGGAGGTGCAGGGATTAGCTTGCAGTTCTTTTTTTGCCTCAACAATCAGTTCTCTAAGAATCCTGTCAATTGTCTGCTGTCCTGTATAAAGTTTCCAAGAACTCGATTTGCCTTTCTTCTTTAGGGTCAGTGTTTCGTACCACCAATCCAAGACTAGAGTGATGTTTTTATCATTCAAGGAAATTTGCGCGCTGATCGAAACACCGTCGTTGCTTTCACCGCCCCCGCTTTCTTCTGTGTCTGCCTCATCACCTCCTTCTTCATCTTCATCGTCTTGTGAAGAAAGTTTTTCATCATCTGGATTCTCTCCTTGTTGCCATTGGCTCCAATCCGAAAGAGACTGCTTTAGGCAAGCTAGAAGTGATGCCTCATCAATTTCACTTTCAATCCAGAATCTGGCCTGCGGCTCAACTTCCCACCAACTTGTGGCATCGGCGTCGAAGCGCGCGAGAATCTCGAACACGCCGCAGCACGCGAGGTATTCGACCGGGTTTGCAGGATTCACCTGAATGTCATATCTCATGGGTTTAGTTCGCCTCGGCTGAAATCGCGCGACGCCATCGCGTCGGCGGCTTTGAGGATTGCTTCCAGGTAAGCCAGTTGCCACCAGCCGTACTGTCTTTGCAGGCTATTGAATCGCAGCATCGTTTCGCGGGCGATTTGCCGGTTGAGCCGTTTGGGCTGGTTGCGGTCGAACGCCCTTTCGGGGAAGTGTGGGCGCGCGTAGCCGTGGTGCGCCGCGATCAGGTGCAGGATCAAATCACGATGCGGGTGGGCTTTGATCTCTTCATCCGCAAGCGATTCGACGAGCGAGCCGAACTCGTGACGGTAGCCCTGATTGAAGCTATGATCGAATGAATTGACGCTGGACTTCGCGTAAGGCGTGCCGGTTGGGTCGGGATTGCCAATCGCCCTTTGCCACCATTCACGTGCCTTACCCTGATCGTGCCGGAATCCCGCCGTTGCCAGCACCTCGATAATTTCATCCGGCAAACCGATCCGTTCGGCGAGATTACGCACGTACAGTTCAACGTCGGCGTCGTGTTCGGCGACGGTGCGCGTCTGCAACCCGAGCGACCCGACATCATCAACGTCTTCGCGCAGAAAGTGGTCGGCTTCTAACGAGGCTTTTTCCTCATCCTTGCCCGCCTTTGAATTGAAGAAGAAGGCGATGTAACTAACCGTTCCTGCCTCTTCTTCCTTTTCTTCCTTCACTTCTTCAAATGCTTTCTGAATCTCTTTGGCGTTTTCACAGACGCCCTTGTCTTTGGGGACTGATCTGACGGCCGCTTGCCAGCTTGAAAATGGCCCATCTTCATCGGCTTCATCGCCGGATTGGCCGTACTGCCTGATCGAGTAGTTTTCGGAAGAGTGTCGAACGATGAGGTAGCGCGTCCATTCTTTATGCTCTTGCTCTATGACATCCGTGACGCGGCGCGACTCTTTCAGATTTGCCGTAGGGTTGCCGTCTTCGTCCAAACCGCCGACAGCACAGGGCAGGATGGCGGTCGAAAACGCCAGCGTCGAGAAAATGTAATTGGTGTCTTTGTCCTTGAAATGTAGGAGCGCATAAGCCTTCGTCTCGCCACCGGAGTTAATCAGGACGACTGGCTTATCCGGGAACTTTCCCGCTAAAGCCTTCAATAAATCTGCGGCGCGGGGCGTAGCTATGTTGGCGCGTTCTTTGGGCTGAATCGGAACCGCCGTTGCCAATTCGACGGCTCGTGACAACGCCCCGTCGTCGGAAACGCTGAAGTGGTCGAGGTCAAGACGCCAAACAAAAGTCGTCTGGGCGGACTCGTCTTCAATCACCCCGCGCAGCCAGTATTGAACGAGCGGGCGCGGATAATCCGACTGCTTGAGTGATGTCATCGCCCAATCATCAACTCGCGCTTCGTCGAAAGGGGGGCGCACGGGGGGGTCGGGCAATGCTTTCTGGTTAGCTGCCAACAGCTCACGCAAGGCCAGCGGCGACGCGTCGATCCTGCCGGTTTCATCTTCCCCGGCTTTCAGCGCCTTCCATGTAAAGTAGTGCTTCGCGTCCGCCGGCTCGATATTTCCCGCATCGTTATCGGCGACTTTCTTCTCCAGTTTCTTCCGTTCGCGCTCTTTTTCCTTGATCGCTTTCTTGATTTCTTTCTTCGCTGCCTTATCAACGGTAGCCGTTGTCAATCGGCTTTGCAGTTGGTTTATCTCCGCCGTCAGTTTCAATAACGTCTGCTGACGCCCCTCGTCCTTTCGGTAAGCCGACGCGAATGCGTCGAGACCTCGTGCGTCAACGACGACCGTAATCGTAGATTCCGTTTCGCCAAAGCGGTTGATGCGCCCGATGCGCTGGATCATGCTGTCAAGCGTGGATAGATCGCACAGCCCATCGTCGGCGTCGAGGTTGACGCCGACCTCGGCGCTTGAGGTGGCAATCAGGTACTGCGCCGGGCGCGGCGTCTCCCGATTGCGTTCGGGCAGGAAGGCTTGGAATTTCGCCGATTCAACCAACTGTTTTCTGTCGCGCTCATACCCGCGCATCTCTCCAGTCATCTTCAGGATGCGGTCTTCGATGCCGTCACGCAACTTCTTTAGTTCTTTTTTGTCAACGGATTCACCCGCTTCATTCCGAACCACGAGCTTTTCAAGTTCGGCACCGAGCTTTTCGGCGATCATGTTCACGAGGTTCACGGTGCGAACGAATATGACGACTGACTTAGCGGACTCCGGCACCGCTCCACGTTCATTTTGAATCACGCGATTTACCAGCCGCTCAGCAAACGCTTCGTCAATCTCTTTCATTGAAGCCTTCTTACCTTCCTTAGCCTTCGCAGTTTGATCGAATGGAAGGAACTCGATTTGCTTCTTCGCGTCTAGGCGTCGCCGGGCTTGCTCGTTTTGAAGTTCTCTTTGCTCATCAATCGCCAGAATCTTTGAGCTATGTCCGCCAAGAGTTGCCGAAAGAGACATGACGTGGAACGGGCGTACCGAAGGAGTTTTCTGTACGGCCTGTTTTATGTCGAGAAGAGTTGCGACGAAGACCGGCGAAAGGTGCGCTTCATCAATCACTACGAGAGCGTCCTGCCCTAACAGTCCGGCTTGCAGGCTGCGATGATTGATGCCGACTTTCCCGTAGCCCGAAAACAGCAGACGGCTGCCGATCATATCAACAGTTCCGACGATGATTGCCGGGCGCGACGGGTCGAGACACCACTCACGGTTATCCGCTTTCTGCCCGCGCAAAGTTGAAAGCGCGATCAACGACTCGTTGCCCTTCATTGACGCTTCGCGAAGCGTCCGTGCCAACGGATGGAGAGGACTTGATGTGTCTGAGAGGGATTGCCTGAGTGACTTCCAAAGCTTTTCCGCCTCTTCCGTTGCCTGATCAACGATGACTCGACGATCCACCACATAGACCAATCGCAATGGTAGCTTTCTAACTTTTCCTTTCAGCAGATGTCCGAGAGCAATCAACCAAATCGCCATCACGGAAGTCTTTCCCAAGCCGGTGGGCACGTCGCAGGCGTCAGGGAAATCACCGTTCAGGAACTTCCGGAATAATCTTTCCTGCCAATCGAATGGTTCGTATTCGGTCAAATGTTTGAAGCCGTCTCTGAAATTAAGCATTCGATTATTTCTCTCCAGCTATCTTTGCTTAGCGGTGCTGTTCGAGGGCGCGTGTGAGGCGCTGGCGGATGAGGCGGCGGAGGGCGCGGGGCGCTCGGCGCGGCAGTGGCCGGCGTAAGCGAGGCAGAAGCGCGCGACGGCGTCGAGGCCGTTGCGCCCGACCGGAAAGGTCAGACGTAGGCTGCCGTCGGGGAGGTCTTCGCGCCGCTCGTCCGGGTGAAGGGTGTTGCGCTCGCGCATCCAGCGCGCTTGGTAGGGGTCGAAGACGACGTGGACGGTGGTTGTGCGACCGCCGCGCATCATGTAGAAGCCGCGGCGGAGGTACTCGTCGGCGCTCCAGCCCGCCGGCGGGTCGAAATAGTTCTCGGTCAGCGCGAGGCGCTTGATGCGTCCCGCGTGGAAGTCGCGCACCTCGCAGCGCAGGTGGTCATAGGCAATGGCGTACCAGTCGCCAGCGAAGTTGTGGAGCAGGAGCACGTCGGCCTCGCGGTGCGTGCCCCGGTTGCGGTGCTGCGAGTGGTAGTCGAAGGAGACGGTGCGGCGCTCGGCGGCGGCGCGGGCCAGCGTTTGCAGCACGGCCGGCTCGACCGAGACGTGCGGGAGCGGCTGGAACGTCAGAGCCTCGCCGAGCGTGGCGAGGTTGACGCTGACCTCTGCCGGGAGGAAGGAGGCGAGCTTGGCGAGGGCGACGCGCAGCAGCACGGCCTCCGGCGCGTGGCCCGTCGCGCACAGGATTTTCTCGGCCGTGAAGAAGGCGAGCAGCTCGCCCTCGTCGAATCGCTGCGGCGGCAAGGCCCAGCCGGGCTCGCCGTAGCGCCAGCCGCGCCGCGCGCGGTCGTAGTGGAGTGGCGCGCCGAGCTGGTCGCGCATGAAGCGCAGGTCGCGCTTGATGGTGCGCTCGCTGCGCTCGAGCAGCGCGGCGAGGGCGCGGGCCGTGGGGCAACGGCCCGCGCTGATCTCGCGGTGAATCTGCTGGAGCCTTGACAACGCGCGCGCATGGACGCGTGTCCGGGCGGTGGCAGGGCGGGATGACATACCGAAGTCACTCTAACCCGTTGAGGGTGACATACAGTGTCCTCGTAAAGGCGCGGACGATTATTCGACCATCCGCAGCCTTGAGGGCGTCGGGTCGATGGCGACCAGAAGTGGCCGGGCCATACTGGCGGCCGAGACGATGGCCTGCCCCGGCGCGAGGTTGGGCAGGCGGTTCCACAGGCCCTCGTCCACGCCGCCGACGGAGCGCTTGAGGCGGCTGATGACGTTGGCGTCGGCGATCTTGTGCAGGACGTAGTTGTTGATGAGGCCGAGCACTTCGTCGGGCAGGTGCTGCGGCAGTTGCGTGACGAAGGTGAGGCCGAGCCAGCGCTTGCGGCCACGGCGGGCGATGCGCGCGACCTGCTGGAACAGCACCGGCATCTGCTTGATCCGCTCTGCGGAGAGGAACTCGTGCGCTTCCTCGATGACGACGACCGCGCGGCGGAGCGGCGCGCCCGCCTCCTCAGTGGCTTTGTAGTTTTTGTCCTGCTGCTGGTGCAGCCCGCGCAGGATTTCCGAGATGACGAGGTTGTTGACCTGCGGCGAGTCCGTGTCACTCAGGTCGATGATCGTCACCCGCCCCGGCTGCGTCATCTCGTCGTAGTCTGGCAGTCCCTTCGTCGTGTCGTCGAAGATGCCCAAGCGCAGCAGGCGCGCGAGGCTGCCTTGCACCTTTCGCCAACTGCGCGCGTCCTTGGGCAGGCCCGAAGACTCGATGAGCTGCTCGATCTGCTTGCGTGCGACGCGGAACGCCGGCGTGCGCATACTCTCGCCAGCGTTCCCCTCCTTCGCCACGGAGTCGGCGCAGAACCGCACGATGTCATACATGTGCTGGAGCGTCATGCGCGGGAAGCCGCGTTCCAGCTCGTCCAACTCCAACAGCTCGGCCCTCTCTTCCTCGTTCGACGGGTAGATTCCCAGATTCATCAGGGTGCGGCGCGTGATCTCGTAGGCTTTGTCAAAGCGGTCTTGCTGAGCCTCGTTCAGGCCGAGGATTTCGACCATCGCGTAGGGCGAGATGTTCGAGTATTCGAGGCTGAACTCTTTGTTGTCCTCGTAGTCCTCGTTCGTGCTCTCGCGCCCGACGAGGCGGCGGATGCCGACGTTCTCGACGCCTTTCGGCTCGATCCCGCGGCGCTCAAGCGCGGCCAGCATCTCCCCCATCTCCGCGCCGCCGGCCTTCTCCATGATCCGCGTGTACTCGCCTTCGGTGTCGAAGACGACAACCGCCACTTGGCTCGTAGCCAGTTTGCCGATGAGGCCGGAGACGGTGGTGGACTTGCCGCCGCCCGTGGTGCCGAGGATGCCGGTGTGGCGCGGGAAGACGTCCTTGCGCGTCGAGGGCAGGGCGACGGCCATGTCCTCGTAGCCGACCGCGAGGCCGAGCGTTACGTCGCCGTCGAGCCGCAGCCGCTCGGAGGTCTCCTCCTGGCCGAGGGCGAAGACAGGGCTGTTCGGGAGCGGGCGGAAGCGCGGCGGCACGAGCTTGCCGTCAACCTCCTCGCCGAGGATTTCGACCTGCACGCGCCCATGGTAACGCGGCATGAACCGCGCACCGCGCACGGTGGTCGTGACCACGAGCGGCGCATCAGCGCGCAGACCGTCGGGCTCGGCGAACGGCCCCTGCACGACCGCGCCGAGATACTGCCGCTCGTCGCCGCCGCGCTCCTTCGCCTTGCTCTTGATGCGGACGAGCGACTGCGAGGGCGCGCGCCCGATCTGGTCTGCCGGCAGCAGGACCGTCACGGTGTTGTCCTTGCTCGTCGGCGCGTCGTACATCGTGAAGCCGATGGAGCCGCGCGACTCCTCGTCCTCCTGCCACTCGCCGCCGGATGCGTCAATCTCTTCTTCCAGCAGGTTCGTAAACTCGCCGGACATGGGCCGGCTCGCCGCGGCATCCGTCTCGCCCTGAGGATTGTCCAGCCTGGTTTCATCCGCTTTCATAAGCATTCTCCATCAACGCGAGCGCGTCTCACGCTCGCCGAGGTATCGGAACGGCTCGCCGGCGTCGGCGTAGGCCGTGTGCACGGAAGTGCGGAAGTCGTCAACGCCGAAGGTCGCGGCGCAGACCGTGTCTGCTAGGTCAATCAACATCGGGAAGCCGCGGTGCTCTTGGAGCAGGCTGTCGGCCATCGCGATGTGCGCGGCCATCTCCGCGTGTTCGACGTGCGCGTAGAAGAGGAAGGGTGGCGCAGCCTCCCACACGCGGTACACTCCGACGACCATCTGCGGCCCCACCTCGTCGCGTAGTCTTTTCATAGCTGGCAGCACGCCACTCTCATCGCGGTAGCCGCCGGTGTTAATCATGTTGTCAAGCTCTGGCCTGAGCGTCTGGACGATGGCGAATTCGAGAGGCCGCAAGGCGTTGCCGATCATCAGCCAGTGACGCTTGCGTGGCGCGGAGGGTACGAAGACGAATTTCTTGTGCCCGGCGTACCAGCGAATCAACTCCATGCTGATTTCTATGCGCTCGCGCCGCGACGCCCAGAGGCCGGTGAGCAATTCGTAAGGGGCAGGGCTGCCATGACCCATGCGCCACACGGCTTTCGACTTCTCTCTCAAGATGGCGCGCTCGGCGTAAGCCATGATGCCGCGCCGCGCCAACTGGCTGAGTGACTTCTCGTCATCCTGACCCTGTGCTTCGCGCTTCTGGCGCTGCTCCAGAACGGAGAGTACCTCCTCGACGGGGTCTTTGACTTTGGCGCGTAGGTCGCGCCGGAAGAGGCGGTGTGCCCACGATCCCTGCTGCCCCTGATAAGACACTAGACACACGCCGATCTGCGTGACCGTGAGCGGCAGGGTGTCGTGCACCACGCTTGTGCCGTCGCACGCCTCAACCCCTCCGTTGAACAGCAGACCCCTGTGAATCCTCTCCAAGTCGGACGCCCGCGCCTGCCAGACGCCAGCGTTGGGCGGTGCGTCCGGGGCGGTGCGTAATCTGGGGAAGACGATTTTCCGCACCTGCTCCCTGTACTCGTCCTCCTTTTTGAGTGCGTCGGCGATCTCCCGCTCGAGCCGCCCGAACGCTGCGGCCAGGTCTTCGCCGAGCGTCCACGTGTTGAGGTCGAGCGTGTCGGTGAACTTCTCGTCGTAAGCCGCCTCGAACTCGTCTGTCCCTCCCCCGCCGGCGGAGAGGTCGCCGCCCGCCGGGCCGACGACGCGAATCTCCTTGCCCGCGTACCTGCCGCGCACGCCTCGGCTGAAGTCGTACTCAGGCCGCATTTCATCTTCCGCCTTCTTCATAATTCCTTCTCTCCTTCGGCGTGGCCCGGCGCGCGCTGATGATGCGGATTTTACCGCCCCGCTCGGTGTAAGACACGACGAGGAGACGCCCCCCGGCCGTCTCGCCGACGATCAGGAAGCGCCGCTCGTCGAAAGAGTGATCAGGGTCGTCGATCACGGCCGCAAGCGGGTCGGTAAAGACTGTGGCCGCTTCAGGGAAAGAGATTTCGTGCTCGGCCCGGTTGGAGCCGTGCTTACCTTCATCCCAGATGACATCGACCCGGTCGGGCGACTCTTCCAGGGCTGGCTTGAGTTGTCGGCCTTCGCTCATCTCGCCATCTCCGCTTGAACAGCCTGTCTGAACTGAATACAGGCCGCGGATGGCGAAGTTCGACAACTTTTTATCCCAGCCGGAGTGACTCGGCCCAAGAGGGGCCGCGATCAACACTTTCCAGTAGGGAGGCGGCGTAGGCAGGCGCGGCCGAGGCAGGGAGTCCGAAGCGTTCGCACAGCGCGAGCGTGAGCGCCGCCTGCCGCTCTGCGAAAGTCGCGGCCGAGGTGTCGGCGCTCGACAAGACCTCTTCGGGCGGGGCCAGCAGCGCTAGAGCCACGCGATCGGCCCTGTCCTCAACCTCCCACACTCCCGCGTCGCCGCCGCCGTCCCTTTCCATCAGTTTCGTGTAAACACCGAGCCTAGTGTCGGCGAGCACCGCATGAACGCGCTCGGTCACGCCTGGCCGCCGCAGGCCGTCGAAGACTTCGGTGATGCAGCCGCCGAACTTCTCGATGGCCGCCTCGCGCAGGAGCCAGTAGTCAACGATGAAGTGCCCCGCCTCGTGCGCGACGGTGAACCTGCGCTCGTCGTCCGGGTCGGCCCCGTCAACGAAGATAAACCCTTGGCCGCCGAAGGCGACGAGGCAGCCGCGCACCGCCCGGCTGCGGCAGTTGAAGCTGAACGGCCTGGCGCGACGCGCGAGCCAGTTCTCGATGTCGCCCAACATGAGTCGCGGCAGCTTAATGATAGCGACAGGGAGGGCGAGCGCGACGGATCGCTCCAGGCTGCGCGGGAACGGCTCGCTCTCACCGCACCGCTGCCAGAACTGGCTAACTGCTTCTCGGCTCGCGTTATCCAGCCACATTCCGCGCCTCACTCATCGGGATTTTCTTCGTCTTCGGGCAACGGGGCCTCGTCAGTCGAGTCAACGCGGTCGCGGGCGGCGGCGAGCAGTCCGCTCCCTTCCTCCCCCTCGTCCGGTGAGGTTAGGGCAGAGGCCCACTGTGAGAATCTTTCGAGGCCGTCCACCTGCCGCAAGATATTCGCCAGCCGGGCGGCGTCCATCAAAGTGTAGTCGGCCAGCTCGCGTACCTGCTCGGCGAACTGCGTTGAGGAAGGCAGCGGTCGCCTGCACAGGGAGAGCCGCACGACAAGCTCGGGGAGCGTGCCCAACTCCTGTACCAACTCTTCGTCAGTTAGGTTCTCCTGCGACTGGAAGACCGCGAGCACGTGGGCCATATACTGCGGGTCGCTGCGGAGCCGGCGCGCGAGCGTTGACAGTAAGGCCAGTGTCTCCTGGAAGCTCAACTCTCTCTCCTCTTCTTCTTACGTCCAAACTTCCTATCCAAGATTTTGTTTATTCGATCCTTGGCCTGCTTGACGAGCTTCCGCTGTTCTTCGGGCGGCCGACCGGTGATGCCGAGGGCTTCAGCAAACGCCTCCGTCTTTCGTTCGTTCTCGACCAGCAGCGCCACCACGCGCAAGTCCTCCGGCTCGGTGAAGACTCGTCTCAGGCGTTCGACAACCCCGGCTTGGAACTCGCGGCTGATGAGGGCGGCCTCGGCTCCCACATCATATACAGCCCTCAGATCGTCAAGTTCGACAACTTTGTTCTCCGAACCCTTCTCCCGGCGCAAGCTGTTGAGCAGGTAGCTTCGGGCACGCACTCGCAAGTACGTAAACAACTCCGCCCGCGACGGGTCGAATCGCTTCGGGCGCTCGAAGAGGTTCACAAGCGCGTCGGCGACGGCGGTATCAATCAGATGCGGGTCGCGCAGTCGCGGGAATTCTTTGGCAAGGCTGCGGGCGAGCGCAGACATGAAGGCTTCGGCGATTTCGCCCGTCACGGTGAGGTCTGAGCCGGTGAGCAAACGCTGGTGAAGACGCTCCCCGAGCTGCTTTCGATCAGCCTGTGAGGACATAATGCTTCTCAGTCTCTTTTTTGGAACACCAGAACGTACTCCGTATCCATGCGCTTGCCGAACGACTCCTGCATGTAGGGGAGGATTCGCCTCCCCAAGTAAATCGTGCGCTCGTGCCGACCTTTTAATCTCAGGCCGTGCACGCGCCCGATTTCGGCCAACATGTCGTGCGTCGGGATGCTCACCCTGCGGATGTGGGACGGACAGACGACGATGATCGCGTGCCGCTTCGGCTTCAGGACGCGGGCAACCTTGATGAAGACCTGCTGCATATCCACGAAGTACCGCTGGACTCGCTTCGCGTGAGACTTTGACTGCTGCGCGAGATGCGTCAGGACCGCCGGCGCGAGGTCAAGCCGGTTCAGCCGTCTATCAACTTCGAACTCCCCCGGCATACGCCCGCGCTCGCTGCCTACGTAACCCGGCGCGCCTGCCAAATACTCCCGGAGGCTGACGCCGAGGGCCTTCTGCATCCAAGCCACGGCCAAAAAATGCGCGCGCGGGTAGTCGAGCGCCGTGGCGTAGGGCGGCGAAGTGAAGACGAGATCAACGGTCTCACTCCTTAAACGCAGCCGGCGCGCGTCCCCTAAGCGCGCCTCCGGGGTGGCGGCGGGCACGAGCCGGCAGCGGTTACGAAAGTCGCTCATCTGTTTCCGCATCAAGTTCACCCGGGTCTCGAACTTTTCCAGGACGTTAGGCGGTTCAGCGTGCCCCCAGAAGTGGTGCCGCGAGTGGATGATGTCGCGCGCGTTGGCGACGCTCGTTCTCGCCAGGATCAGCGACGAGAACGCCACCCAGAGGAATTCGCGCACTCTCTCGCGCATCGGTGTCCCGCCAATATGGTAGGACAGAACTGCCAGCGCGGCCGCGACTTCGGGGTTGAACCAATACTCCTGATTAGGGAAGTCGGGCGGGGTGGCGCGCGCGCGCACGGCCGCCGGCACCTTTCTTAATTTTAAGGCCACCACGTCCCGGGCGGTTTTTCTGGCTACTGTCTCATAGGCACACCCCACCTGCTCGTCGCTCACTCTCCGTGACTTAACCTGTGCGATCAGCCGCGCCAGCGGGTCAATGTCGTAACCTACGGCGTGCCGCCCCATCAGGCGGGCCTCGACCAGGGTGGTCCCGCTCCCCGCCATCGGGTCGAGCACCGTCTCGCCGGGTTTCGAGTAGTAATGCAGGCCGTACCTGACTAACGGCGGCGGGCACTTTGCTGCGTAAGCGTGAAGCCCGTGAGTGGCGTAGAGGGTGTTGAGGGCAGCGAAATCGAGTTCGGGCATAGCGATTTTTTGTTCTTTAAATGTGAGACCGCTTCGTGCGATCTCATATGCGTCTTCCGGGCGCAAGCTTGCCAGCGACAGTTCGGACCCAAGAACTCGGCGAACTTTGATCTATTCGAGCGTCGGCTGCTAAGGGCACCCTCATGAGCTTTCATTTTTTCCTGCCGGGAGGAAGCCAACGCCTGCCCCCTTCGCTCTTTGCTAGGATGGGCAACTTATCGGGGAGGCCTACATCGTCGTCTACGAGTCGTTCGCCGCACGCGCGTATTGCAGCAGGATGGAGGGCGGCCGCGGCTCGCTATTTCCTAATTCAATACTTCGGGATGTTGTGATACTTGATCACATCCTCAGCCCCTAAGCGTCTTGGCATCTCGGTCTGTTAAAAGGCCGAGGGCGTTTCGGATTTGGAGAAGCTTTTCAGCCAACCGTGCCGGCATCAACCGCGCGCTGCCCACCGGGATACCCTCCTGATGGAAGATCGGGAATAAAACGAGTCCTGCTTCTATGGATAACAATCCATAGAATGTTAGCGGCCGGGGAGCGCCGAGGGTGTAAGTCTTCTATACCCATCGGCGAGATACACCACTCGTTGATTAGTCGGAGCTACGCATCGCCTGTGGTCGCTAATGTCAAAGACAGAGCGGCCGTAGGATAGCAGAACCAGCAAGTCCCTTCACTTACTTTCTTACGAAAGAAAGAAGATTGTCTCTCATCTCATTACAATCCGCGTCGAAGACAGCCCGCCGGTGCGGGACACAGTCTCACACATCGGCAGGTTGGATTAACCGTAGGGCGGTCGCATCCCTTCATGGGAGATCTAACGATGAAGAAGTTCGTCATAGGCCCGCCGCGCAACGCTTGGCAGGGACTCATCTGTAAGAATCACGAAGCGCGTCTCGGGCGTTGTGTTTGTTGGTCGATAGCATAGTCGCGTGCGCGATAGTCCTCAAGCGATGGATCGTAGCGCGCGACCACCTCACTAAAGAAAAAGCACATCCGCCAAGCCACCATAACCCGCGCCACCCTAGGACCTTGCATTTAGGGTTAGCTATAATTGAATCTTTAAGCGGGGAAGATTTCAGAGAGGTGGTATTTCCAGATGGGCTTGTTTCAGCACTTGATTCTCTGGGCCGCGTTGCCGTTGGGAATATTACTCATCGTAACAACAATTGTTGCCCTTCGAGCAGTAATTAAAGCGCAACATGAGCGTGCTGTAGTCGATTAGTGTCGGGTGAGATAGCGCTTACACTTCATCGGCCCCGAGAGTGGCTCCCTCCCGACCTGTCCCGCTCGCGTGAGGCTCTTTCATGCGGCTTGTGCGTGTCCTGCTGGTCGCGTTCGACGCCCGTTCTGCTTACTCGCTGGAGCGCGCTTGCCTCCGCGCGCTTCGCCTCGATCTCTTTCCGAATCTGTTCGGACCTTTCCTGAGAGCCTTGGCTGGGCGAAAGTATCTCAACCGTCCTCGTCGGCTTCCAGGCCGCGGCGTCCCTCTCATCAGCCAAGCGCTGTGCGGCGGTGCATGCTGAGAGCCACTCTTCCCTCTTCCAGCCTGTCTGCTTGACGGCGTAGTCGCGAATCTCTTGTATCTCACCGCGCGTCAACTCCGGCATCGCTGGCGCGTGGTAGCCGAACTCCCTGCCCCTCTCATGGCACTCCAGCCTTATTGCCCCAGCCGCCTCGTAGAAGGCTTCACGGCCCGCGACGTCAGATCGTAGGTGCCGGAAGTAAGCCTCTCTTGTCTTGGCGAGTTGCTCTCGGAAGCGACGGTGAGCCGCCGTCTCAACCAGCTTGCCGATAACTCCCCTGATGCCTCCGCGCGGGCTAGCCTGATCGAGTGTGAGGGCGATGTCCCGCCCCGCCTCGTCAAGAGCCGGCAGCAAGATCTTATCGGGGCTCTTGGATGCCGCACCGAGAAACTGCCTGGCTTTATCTGCGCTCACTTCGGCCTTGAGTTCGACGCCGACGTGCCTTTCTTCGAGGTGGCGGACGTGACTTCCGTCGCCCGTCAGATGTGCGTCTCTCAGCGCCTGCCTGAGGTCGATCTCGAAAGCCCTCCTGAGCAACTCCGGGTCGCGGGAGATTTCCGCGCATCTCACCATCTCGCGCAGCTCGTCCGGTGTCATCACGGCGTCCGGCATCTTGAGCCCCATCCGCCCGCGCGCCGCGGCCTCCGCCCTCACACGCTCCTTTAGAGAGCGCGCCTCGTCGTCCGCCTCCTTCCGCCGTTGGGGTATGTTAACCCGCTCTGCCACGATCTGATCCTGAACGTGCCGCTTGAGGTCTTCCAGCCCCCGAACATTTTGGCCGCGCTTGTGGCCGTCGCTGACTTGCGCTTCCACCTCGGCCAGCGTGACCTTATGCGTCGGCGACACCCAACGGTGGGCGCGGCGTTGAAGTCTTCTTCCGCGACTCGCAGTGCTACGGCGCGCGCTTTGGACAGCTTAAAGTCGGCGATCATCTGCCGCACCTCGTCGTCGGCGAGGGTGTGGACTGCTGGCTCAGGTGGGGGCTTCGCCGTCGTGGTCTTAGCCTGCGTCGCGGCGTTCTGACGTGTAGTGTCTCTGTGCTGTCGGTCGCCGGCGACAGGATACGTCTGCTCCCCTACGACGGCGGGGCTTTGTTTCTCCTCCACGGCACGGTGTGTGTCGCCGCGTGATGTCAATCCCTTCTCACTCTGGGCCGGTGAATCTTCTGGCCTGTCGGGAATGGTCCGCGAGCGGGATACCTCACGCTCGATTCGCTCGCGCAAGGATTCGGGGAGATGCCTGGACACGAGTTTGAGGTAATTTCGCTCATCCTCGGTCAGTAGATACGGCGGCTCGGCAGTTCCTTGAGCCGCGAAGTGCGCGCGGCACACTTCAGCTTCACGTTGAGCGCGGGCGTGCTCCTCGCGGGCGGCGGCCAACTGCTCCTTCAGTTGTTGTTTCTCTTTCCGCGTCCTCGCCGCGCCCGAAGTGAATTCGTAGAAGGCGAGCTTCGTCTCGGCCACCAGTTCACGGCCAAGACTTCTCGCAATCTCCTCGGTAGAAGGTGACGCACTCGGCGTCGCCGCCGGCGTCGCCTGCGCCCCCGCCCGTTTATGCGCCTGCGACTTTTGGCTGGTGTGCGCCGGGTTAGATTGTGCCGTTGCTCTCTCCTGCCGCTGCCCCTCAATCTGTGCGCCGAAATCGAAGCCGAGCTGTTCGTCCGGCGAGGGGGTCGCCCCGTCGAACGGCAGGGCGGATTGTGATGCCGTCCGCGTCGTTGTAGACGGCTCTCGTGTATCTTTCGCCTTGGGCTTCTCGGCGCTGAGGATGTCGCGCTCGTAGGCCTTCAGCTTCTGCTGCTCCGAGACGGTAATGACCTCGGCGGGCATCCCGCGTTTCGTCTCCCTCTTACTCTTTGATCTCCTCTCCGCCCCGGCGTTGAGCTTCTCGCGTAGCCACAGTGCGACCTCACGCGCAGTGGCGACCTCCTCCGCCCGAGCCTCCGTCGCCTCCAGCCACGCGGCTTTCGTCTCCGCTACTCGCGTCTGCGCCATGAGTCGCCCGCACCAGCGGTCGTCGAAGGGGCGGAAGATGAGGAGCGTGTCGTGGTGATCGCCCCAACGGTCTGGCTTCGGCGGCAGCGGCTCCTCCACCTCTGACGCCTTCTGGTACTCGGTGCTCCAGCCGCGCGTCTCCTCCTTTAGCTCCATGTGGCGGGTGTAGATCTCGGGGACGCCGAGGCGCTCGGCGCAGATACGCATCCAGCTCTCATCCAGGCGGAAGTAGTCCTGCCCGAGGCTGATCTTTCGGCCGTCGAGCTGTCGCGCGTGGACGTAGATGTGGGCGTGGCGGTGCTCGGTGTCGTCGTGGACTGCGACGAAGGCCGGGCAGAGGGGGAAGTTTTCACGGAGGAAAGCGTTCGACATCTCCGTCAGCGTGCGGACGGAGACTTCCAACCCTACCGTGATGATGATTCGGAAATGTGAGAGTCCGCCACGGCGCTCCTCCAGGTCGGCTTGCGCGCTGAAGTGGGCAACTAGATTCTCGCGCTTTTCTTCGACCGAGAGCTTTCCCGCCGACCGCGGCGCGGGGCCCAGCCCCATGTAGTGGGCCGAGAGCGCGAGCGATCTGTCTTCGAGGAGCGCCCGCCCCTCCTCGGTCTCCCAGATGCCGTACCCGTCGTCGGCGACGAACCAGGGCACGTTCCAGCCCCACACCGTGTCGTCGTCCGCGACCCGCACGGCGGCTCCTTCGACCATCTCCGTGAGTGGTCCGTCCCTATCCGAAGGGTCGGAGAATCTTCCGCCGGAGAGCTGTTCCGCATCGCGCGACGGCTCCTCCCGGAGGCTGCCGATGTACATGGCGTTCGACGCGCCGCACTTGATGTGGGGACTTACTTTCGCGACCGCCCGCGCCATGACGTACCCATGTTTTTGAGAACGGCGGCGACCTCGCCGAGCGCATCGTCCAGCCTGCCCGAGGCCACCGCGCCTGCATCAGGGTCCATCTCCTCTCGGAGCCGTTCGAGCTGGTGGCCGAGTCTCCGCACCTGCATGACGGCGCTGGTGCGCGTCTGCCACAATTGCCCGCCGATATGGAGGGCGGCGCGGAGTTCTTCCGCCGTCTGGAAATCACTCAGCATGAGCGCCGCCGTGACCATCAGACGCGCCTCTGAAAGCCCGGCGTCGGAGGCCAATTTTTGGATAACTTTGCGCTCCGCGGGGCTTCTCCGCACCGGGATGGGTTTGGTCAGTTCTTTCTTCTTGCTCATATAAAGGCTTTGCTGCGTGAGGGTTATCGGGAAAAACGAAGCCAAGCAATATCGCTTATCCATATCTGGCTTTTAACGTTGTGTTAAAGCCGTATTTATAATAGCAAACCTCGTTTGCCAGTCAAACGATATTTTGAGTTAGGGCAGAATCAGAAAATTAGGCAAGTCCGACTGTAGGGGCGCAAAGGGGGGCGGTAGTCGCGGGTTGTGATAAGCAGCCTGACTGTCGAAGAGTCGGGGGCGTGAAGGAGGGGGGTGCCGCGTTAAAATCTAGGGGATGGCGGGGCCGGTCAGAAGGTCGTTTAAGTAGAGGCCGTCGGGCGCGGGCGGCGCGGATTACGACATGGCGGGAGACGGCGGGCCGCCCCGCTCCTGCCAAGCAGACGTCGGCTGCCAGCTTATCTCGCAACACGGCAGGGCGGTGCACAGTTCGAGGGCGGCGTTCCGGCTGATCTTGGTGTACGAGACGTTCAGGTAGCGCAGCTTCCGCATATTCTTCAGACGTGCCAGCGCGCTGTCTCCGATGGGAGTGCCGTGCAGATCAAGCCGCTCCAGCGCCGGCAGCCTGTCAAGGTGGGCGATGCCGCCGTCCGCCAGTTCGAGGTTTAGAAAGAGTGTCAGTTCACGGAGTGAGGGGAGCGACGGCAGGTGCGCCAAGCCCGCTTCCGTCAGGTCGCAGCCCCATACGTCCAGCCGCTCTAGCAGCACCATCCCCCCGAGGTGAGCCAGGCCCTCGCCCGTGATGTAGTTACACGACACGTCGAGGTGCTCAAGCCAGGTCATGCCGCTGAGGTGCTCGAGGCTCGAGTCGGTGATCTCGCAGCCGCGGAGAAGGAGCGACTGCAAGTCTCGCGGCCCGAGCCTAGACAGTGCCTTCAGCCCGTGCTCGCTTATCCCGTCCTCAACGTAGAGCACCAGCCGGTGGTCGGCAGGCACCCTCACTTCGCCCCGCGCGAGACCGAGCCGTCTCATTTGCGAGACGCCACAGCCGCTGGACGGGTACGGCTCGGTGAATAGTTCACCCAGTATCCTGTTCTTCGGGAATCTTACTGTGCGCGCCGGGCGGTCCGGTGATGGCGTGAGATTCCAGGCGACGCCGCCCGCGAGCCGTTCGCCCGAGCCGTGACTGATTGAGGGTGACGCGTGAAAGATGGGAGGCGTGCGGCCCCTCCGCTCGCTCATGATCCTGCCTCCGAAGTGCCGAGGCGCGACGCGGGAGGCGGGCCTTGGGCGGTGTGCATCTCCCAGAGCAGTTCAGACAGGTCGTGCAGTGTCGTCCTTTCAGTGATAAGGCGGGCCGTCCGCTCGCGCCTGAGCGCGGCGAAGAACGGATCCCAGTCTGGCAAAGCCGCCTCCCCGGCTGCGTGGGATCGCACCTTGTGGCCTACGAGCGAGAACGCCCGCGCCGCCTCCGAACCCGCGAGGCCGGCGAGCGGCGCGAACAGCCGGAGAAAACCCCCGTGCGTTTCGGGCGATCCTTCTCTCAGGATCGTCTCCGCCTGGCCGAGGGTCAGGCAGCCGAGTTGCGCCCAGGTGAGTCTCACGCCTTCGTCCCGGCGGAGAGTGTGATTTCGCCGCACGGGCGAGGTTTTATACCGTCTGGGTTGATCATTCATCGTATGTCTGTTTCCTTATGTTGCCGCCCGCCGACACCGCACCTTCTGCCGGGCCCCGAATGTTCATGTACGTTATCTGCTTAGGTCGCACTGGGCGGGGCCGCACGCCGTTCTGAGTCCGACACGGCAGCGCCTATACATTCGGCTACCTATAAGGGGGCTACTGCGTACCGATTAAAACGGATGTCGCTTTTGCCGGCGTGGTGAGTTTTCAAGAAGGCGTCGAGCAGGGGCGTCCGACCGGGGCTTTGCGGGAGGTGGTGAGACTTCCCTCCTTCACCAGCATAAAGTAAGGGGGCGTGAGAATTCAACTCAGTTTCTAAAACGTAGCCGGGCGCTAATATACCCGCCGAACTATTCACTCCCGCGCGGCTCACCTTCATCGGCGAAGCTCATGCGGTAATAGATCTGGCGGACGAGTTCGACATCGCGCATGCAGTAGTCGGCGATCTCCTGGTGGCAGCCCTCGCAGAAGCGGTCGTAGACGACTCCGCCATTAATGCCTTGCGCCTTCGAACTCTCCAGCCCCAGGACTTTCGCCAGCCTGTCGAGCGAGACGTACTTCCGGGGCGACCATTTGTTCCACTGGTGCATCGTGTCGAAGATGGGCCGCGAGCGGTAGCGGGCGAAGGAGAGTTCGACCGACGGGCGCACACGCTGGATGACGCTCCGCTTGTACAGGAAGGGCAGGTCGAAGTCGAACACGTTGTGGCCGACGACAAGATCACGCGAGGCATTGAAACCCCTGAGCAGCTTCCAGAAGCCGCGCAGCGTGCGCGCCTCGTCCAGGTGGAACATCATGGTTTGACGCTCGCGGCCGAACAGCCCGCGGTGGATCACCCGGTCGTCCTGTTCGACGACTACTCCTATCGTCAGGACGCGCCCGAAGTCGCCGTCGAGCGCGAGCCGCCGGAACTCTTCTTCGGAGCACGAGCCGATCTCCTCGCAGACTCCCATCTCGGTGCTGCCCTTATCGGGGGGTATAGTCTCAATGTCCACGAAAATACGCCTCACGCTCTCCGTGCTCCCCGCCTCGTTCAAACTGTTGGGTATGAGGATCAGGTCGCTTGTGTTTTATGGATTACATACAGTCTCAGCCATGCAACTCTCTTGGCGCGCATCATACCTTACTTCGTTACGACCGGCACGAATTTTTTTAGCTGCTAAGTCCTATTGGGCTTCCGCTTGCCCCCGGAGCCGGCGCCTGAAGCTCGCTTCCTTCTGACCCCTTCGCTCTTAGGGCTGGCAGGCAGTCTTTTCGGTAGGTCGAGCTCGTCGTCGATCAGCGCATCTACCGAGACGTTCGCGGCGCGGGCGTACCTCAGCAGGACGGCGAGCGGGGGCTCACGCACCCCGCGCTCGTAAGATGAGACCCGCGCCTGCGTCAACTCGTCCTCGAGCGCCAGACGGTGGATCAACTCATTCTGTGACAATCGAAGACCCTCGCGAATGAGCAGCAGCTTCTCCGCAAGGCGGGCGGGCACGGGGCGCGGCGACTGGCCCATCAGGAATCACCTCCTGACGAACCAATTCGCCGTTTGCAGCTAAGCCCATTTGGGCTAGTATGGAATGCCGGTGGCGCGCCGCCGGGGATTTGAGCTTCGACGCTCTCCCGGCCGCCCCCGTCATCCGTCGCGTGGTGCCGCTCTAGTCAAGGGTCTCAGAACTGCGGGCAGGGGTTCTGCCGCGCAATATTAATGCGATGATGATAGAACCTCCGGCGGATAATTCAAGCGCGACGCGGAAGCGCGGTAGGCCGGGGGTTGTCTAGATCAGGGACGAGCCTGCCTCTTCGTGCCGCCGCGTCCTGACCGCTTTCTTTTCGCGCCCTCGCTCTTTGACCTGGCCGGAAGTTTTTCGGGGAGGTCGAGGTCGTTGTCTATCAGGACGTCGACCCAGACGTTGGCGGCCTGCGCGTATCGCAGGAGCACCCACAGGGAAGGCTCCAGCGTGCCGCGCTCGTACTTTGAGATGTAATCCCGCTCGATCTCGTCCTCTAGGCCCATCCGCCGGACCATGCCGTTCTGCGAGAGGCCGAGCTTCAAGCGGATCTCCAGCAACTTTTCCGGCAGCCGCTCGGGCCGCTTGCGGGTCTGCTTCCCCATCAGGCCTGACCTCCTGACGGGAGCAACGCCCCGGGCAGCCCCTTGTGTCTAGGTATAAATCTACCTAGAATGCCGTCGCGCGCTGTCGCCGCCCGGAGTTCAGTCCTGATGAACTCCGCGGCGACCACCTTCATGCGTCGCCTAGGCTAGTTGCGATCAACTTTAATCGGTCCGCGGGCAGAAGCCGGTTGCGCGTATGGCACACCGATAATAGAAGCTTCGGCGAATTATTCAAGGGCAAAGTGAGCCACGGCGGCAGCTAGGCGGCGGCTAATGGTGGCAGGCACATTTGATATCACGATGAATCGCTCACTCATCTTTCGCCGATTACTTTTTATCGTTGGGCATCTCTTGTTCCTCGCCCAGCCGCTCTTGGTTTCACAAGCTCGGCAAGATTGGGTCACGCTCAAGGGGCCGGACGGCGATTTCACCCTCCAAATGCCCGCCGCGCCTTCCAAGGAGACGAAGGTCACCCCGCAGAGGTATTTCACCGGGCAGACGATCTCTATCTACTCGTCAAACGCGGGCGAAGGGTATTCGTTCACCGTGAGCTATAAGGACCTGCCGGTGAGGGCAGCCTCGGTCAACAGGCAGCTTCTCCTAGAAGAGTACGAACGCGGACTGCTCATAGACGCGTGGAGCGTGGTGGGCAGGGAGAAGCTAACGGACGGCGGCTGGCAATATCAAGCGGTCACGCCACTCCAGATCGGGAGTTTGACGAGCCCTCCCAAGGCATGCCTATGGGCGAGAGTCTATTTCCGCGGCGCTAGGATGTACACGCTCGCGGTTATGTCCCGCGACCCGAACCGCCCTCTCGGTGACGCGCAACGATTCTTCTCGTCGCTCCGCTTCCTGAAGGCTCCGCCCGCGTCTCCTATCCCCCGCAAGCGGGCGCTTACTGCGGGAGAGATGGCGGCTGCCCGCGGTGCACTCCGAGCACTGCGCAGGCTGGCTGCCGCCGAGGAGGTAGCACCCGACTACGACGATTACGGCCGGCTCCTGCTCGATGTGAAGGGCGAGGTTGACGACCACCTCTCCGACCTCGGGCCCGGCGAGGTAAGGGACGAGATCGAACTCGCGCTCGAGGCATACACGGACCTGCGCGTGGCGTGGAACACGACAAAGGGGCTGCTGGCCGTGCCGGCGGCGCTCTACCAGCCGCAGCGGACGCTGATCGCGAAGTACGGCATCCCCGTCAACACCCAAGGCGACGTGCCGCTGATGGACTTCCGCGGCGCGATCTCCGCCATCTTCAAGGTGGCGCGCGAGCACATCGAACGCGCCTGCGCCCTGCTCTCGCGTTGAATCTTCAAACTAACAGTGAGGTTTCTCTGAGCCGTATGAAAGCAGTCATCAGCGTGGCAAACGTGGCCGCCCGGTCGGGCAAGACGACGGTCGCCGTCAATTTAGCGGCCGAACTCGCGGGCCGCGGCCTGCGGACGCTGCTAGTGGACGCAGACCCGCAGGCCCGCGCCACTATCTTCTTCATAAAACCTGACGATGTGGTCGGCATGCTCTCGGACGTACTGCTCCCGACAGCGCGTCCCAAGTCGAGGCGCCGCGCGCCCGTTTGGGACGTTTTCTCCCCGACGAGTTTCACCAACCCGGGCGTCGTAGCAGGCGACATTGGCTTAGCCCTCTTCGAGAGCTTGGAGAGCGCGCGGCTCACAGACCTGAGCGCCCGTCTTGCTTCAATCTCTGACTTCCACGATGTCGCCATCCTCGACACGCCCTCCTCTCTCGCGCCGCTGACGCGCGCCTGTCTGTACGCATCGACGCACGTGCTCGCGCCCGTCTCGCCGGGAGGACAGGGGGAGGAGGGGTTACGGCTCGTGCATGATTATCTGGACGGCGTGCAGTTCGGTGATAAGCGCTCTGAGTTGTGGGTGGTCTGCAACCGGTTCGACTGCCGCGACCATTCGTCGGGAGACTATACGAGCGGCTGAAGGCCGGGTGGGGCGAAAGGGTGTTCGACACCATCGTACATCTCGACAACGAGATCGAGGCGTGCTCGGAGCGCGGCAGGCCGATGACGGCTGCTGCTTCGCACTCGTCAGCAGCAGATTTATACGCGCGTCTAGCGGACGAGGCCTTGTCCAGGCTGAGACTCGCCCCAATCGGGCAGGCGACCGTGGCGAAGAGTTGGTGACGTGAGGCTATCGGCGGCCGCTGGAGGGGAAGCAGGAATGATGATCAGTGAAGAGGAGTTGGATGAGATCGTGGAACGGGCGAGGGCGCTCGGCACCGACTACGCGGTGCTCGCCGACCTGCTCCGCCTGAGTGCGGAGGTGCGGCGCCTGCGCGCGCCCGTCGAAGCGGCCGAGCGGCTGTTGGCGGAGCGGCTGCGACTCAACGAAACGGAGGCCGCGCTGGAAGCTACGTTGGAGAGATCCCGAGCAGGGCTATTGTCGGTGGCCGTAGAGATCGACCCGTCAAGCGTCCGGGGGCAACACGCGTAGCCTGCTCAGAGCGACTGTACCAGCTTCACTTCAGGGCCGGACCGCGTGTGATTCGAGCGTCCGTCGTAGTAGCCACTTTAATCTACGATTGTGTCGTAGAGGCAGCCTTCAGGGTTAGTTGCCAGCGTGACCTGTGAGCGAGACGCGCTCGCCGGCACCCCGTCAATTTCCGTCCCCTATTCTTCACTCCCGAGAAAGAGGCAATGAGGTGGGAGCCGTCAGAATCCTCCTGATCGAAGACGACAGGCTGGTGGCAGGGATGATCCGGGACACGCTCGCGGCCGAGGGCTGGGAGGTCACCGTCCGCGAGGACGGATGGTTGGGCTTGGCCGAGATCGAGGGCGAGACTCCCTACAACCTGATCATCACTGACTACGAACTGTCGGGAGTCGACGGCGCGACGCTCTCGCGCGCTACGCGCACCGCGCTTCACCGGAGGTATGTGCCGGTCGTCATGTTTACGGCCAGCCCTGTGGAGCAGGAGGCGCTAGCAGCCGGCGCGGATCTGTTCCTGCGGAAGCCGCAAGACGTCGGCGTGCTGATCGAGGCCATCAGGGGGCTTCTCATCGGCTCCCGCGTTCGCCGCACCTGAGGCGTCCCGTTCCGGTCGCCTCCAGCCTAATCAGATAAATCGACGAATAGGTCTCGCATTTCCTGCCAGATCTCATCTGAACGACGGTCACTCCACTCGTTGCGACGAAACTTGGTGCGCCTTCTCCTCAAGAACGCTCTAAAAATCCTATCGAAGGTCATCAGAGGGTCATCATTCTTGGCATACTCCTCCAAAATATCCGGGAGCGGGACGGCCACTAGATAAGGGATTATCACTTCTACGTCTTCGACACTCAGCAAGGAAAGCGGTCGAACAAGCTCCGGGTCAACTCTCTTTTTCGCGATTTCCTCTCGGAAGAACTCAGCCATGATCTGGTTCACGCAATTGAGCTGGAGCGAGAAGTCCTGGTGGACGATCACCGGGTAGATTCTCTTCACGCGGAGGATATCCTTTAGCCCGAAACGACTGACCGGATTCCCTTGGTCACCCCTTTCATGAAATGTACGACGCTTAGCGCCTTCAGCGTTATCGAACACCCGCTCAAGGTTGTCAGCAAACTGGTAGACGCCCTTCCCAATCCTCTTCTTGCTCTTCAGGTCAGCGAGGAACAACTCGCGGTCGCCGCTGTATTTGGCACCCAGCTCGAGATACTTTCCCTTATGCTCGAAGACGACTAGGGCGCTGCCGTAATCGAGTACTGCGTCGAATACCTCCGTGTCGGCCTTCGACGGAGGCTCGTCGTAGTGGGGAGAGGCGTAGAACCTCTTGAGTCCTGGAGAGCGCGCGTCCCGCAGCCGGTCGTTGACGTAGATTTCGAAGGCGCTGCCCCAGTACCCCAAGAAGTCATCATGATCCTTCTGGGCGATCTTAGCAGATTCCTCTTCGCCCTCGCCGTTGAACCTCTTAGCCGCCATCTCTAGAGGCTGCTTGATGTTGTAGTAAACGCCGGTCGAGATCTTCTCGGCGAGAAAGGATGAGTCGAGGCAGGTCACGATGTCTTCCTGCTCACGCATGTAGATGAGTGGGTATGTCCGCAAGGCGGTAAAGTCATACTGCTGCATAAGCGGAGCCTTGGAGCGTACCACCCGGCAAGCCTCGGCGAGGCCTTCGACACTCGCCGAAGTCTGCCGAAAGAACGCCCTCCTCTCATCAGCAGTGAACCTCATCTTGCTGAAGATCACGTCGACCGCAACGTTGAAATTAGCAGGGTTATCAATCAACCGCTTGATAGCGTCCTCCCCTGTAGACACACCCTGATAATTCAGGTACACGGCCATAATCATGAGCAGGTAGTCTTTAAGCTTGAGGCTCGTCAGCTTGAAGAATCTGTCCGGGACGCTGTCGCCGTCGGAGAAGACAAACTTCTTCTGCGCCGCCATGCGCTCGAAGATTTTGAAGTACTCGTCATTGCGGACGAGTGCCGGGATCACTTCGGGCGCGTACGACAACTCATACAACGGTAGCATCTGGGTGCAAAACTCCTCGTAGAGCCTGCGCCTGTCGCCCTCCGCCGTCCCGCCCTGCTCAAGCCTCCGGGACTGCTCTTCAGGATTGAGCAGGTCGTTAGTCATTAGCGCTACTCTGCCCAGAGCATACTTCCCCTCTTTCGTCTCACTATCGTTCGGGTTGTATTTGCCTGAGTCTCCAGCGATGAGCAGGACCTTCTTCATCAGTGTCAACATCTGCTGCCGGTGGAACAGGGGCCGCGATCCCATCTGCTCATTGGGAAATTTCTGCTTCGCGCGCTCGAACAGCTCGTCGTCCGTGAGGTTGGCGAACAAGAACCCCTGCACCTCGGTGAACCTCTTCCTGTCGTGCTCGTAAAAGGAGAGGAAAGTATTGAGCATGGCCAGCATGAAGAAGGTCGGCTTCTTCACGAAGGATGAGACGAGCTCGTCGATTTCCGTTTCCGCCGGCACATGGTCCGTTAGATCGGAGTAGTAGATGGGCATTTTCATCGGCGGCTGAGGGGCGGAGGCGGCAGTCGCGGGTCGCCGGACTGGGGTGGGGGCCGTGGCGGCAGACTGAGATCCGGGCGCGAAGAGACGCTTAATGGCCTCACGATGTTTCTTCCTTCGGAGATGTTTCTGCTTCACTACCTAACTCTGAGGCGCACCTCCTTTCGCCAGCTCTTTAACCTCGCGGCGAAGGAATTCGTGCGCGAGCATCAAAACACTCGCGTCAAAGAAGCCAGTGATTGATCTGCAATAGATCCTCCACGCCGGCGACGACCTTCTCGAATCTTTCATATGAGCCGTCGAATAGACCTGCCTTCAGCGGTGGCCATTCATTTCCCTGATCCTTCGCCTGCTGTTTCACTGTCCTCATCGTGACGGCGCCGTTCCGCCTCTCTCGCTCAGACATGAAGAGTCCCGGCGGTCCCCAGAAGTAATCACTGACGTTTATCTTCGCCTGAATGTCAGCATGTACCAGGGTGAGCAGGTATTCAAAGGTATTGAAACTACTCCGATATTCGTCTTCCATCGGTATGGTCTCCGCAAACGGCCCTTTGAGCGCCTCGAACAAATGTCTGTTTAGCGCATATGGATCCGTACGGGAGTCTGTAAACAGGCCGTATATATCATCCTCGAAAAGAGTTTCCGAGTATAACGCGACCGCCGTAGGCAGCAATCCGCTCTTATTAATGACCTGCACTTTGGGCCTCGCTAATAGCACAGCAAGGTTTTCATAATTTCCCGCGGCAACCGAGGCAATCCCGCCGCCGTACATCAGAAGCATTGCCGGATACCACCTTAGCCTCTCCCAGACTAACGACCCCGTGAAGTTCTTTGACGGATTTGCAACTCGTTCGAGCGCCTTCGCAGCTAAATCCCCATAGGTATCCGACCAATAGCAGCCGGTGATGATGAGACCGAGCAGTATTTCACTGACGGCGTCATAAGCTGACATACGCTCTAAGAGGGCATCCTTGCTGACCTTATGAATGTCTATTGGGAAGTTCTTGTCGGACATCGCCGTAAGCAGCCTGTCCGTCTCTCCCATTACAAGATCGTGGAGGCGTATCCTATACTTCTCTTCCTCAAGAAATTTCTTCTCCGTCGCGACGGCCAGCTTAACGGACATAGGATGTGGGCGGTCATACTCCTCGAGTGCGGCGACCTTTTCCGCTACCTCTTGGAAGAATGCGTCCGCGATTTCGATCCGAACCTTCTCGGCACGGCGTAAATCGATTAACCGTTTGGCAGCCTCTCCGATCCTATCTTTATACGCCCAATAAGTGGTGAACCGTCGTGACGGGCAGCGGGAGATTGCCGCCTCGAGCGCCCCGTCGTAATCAGCCGACCAGCCGCAGACGATAAGGCCGTATTCATCGAGCACCCGGTCAAGAATTTTATTCATTCGCTCGTCGTAAACGGCAAGCTCTTCCGGGGTGTTCTTGATACGTATGTCCATGTAGTCGCCGTGCAGCTTGATGACAGTGCAGGGCGAATGGGTGAGAGGCATTGCCCCTTCAATTTTATCGGGGCTGTCTATGACCGACGGATTAATCCCGGCGGCTTCGAGAGCCCTCTCCATCAACCGATCAAAGTTAGTGGTAATGATGACCCGGATGTGGCCGCTACTGACTAAACCGGCAATGGCATGATGCGCCGGCGTGGGCACTTTAATTCCCCGTTCGCGTTCTTCTTCATCGGCCTCGAAGTAGCCTCTCAGAATCTGATTGCGCTCGGGAGGCGACTTGGCTAGTGCATCCAACAGTCTGGAGTAATTCGGCTCCTCATTAAATTTAGCCCTGTACCATGACTCGGGATCAGGAGTGGCTTCTTCTTGATGAAGATGAGCTACTTTATTTATGAGATCCTTAACGACTTCCCAGCCGGTCGGGATTCCGGCTGAGCGGGAAACACCCGATCCCAGTAGCACGGCGTAGACTCCCTTATTTGCGTGCAGCGAAAATGCCAATGAGACAATAGGCTCGATCATTTTCTACCCCATAATATCTTTATAAACGCAGTTCGTATGCTACCGCCTTTTCCTATCACTCACCTACGAAGTCCTTCTTCTTCTCACGCTCAATATCATCGCGCAGGTACTGAATCTCTTGCTCGACTCGCTGTTTGTGTCGCAGCAGCGCCACTGTATTCAGCATCGGCAACAGCGATTCAAAGAAGTCCACGCGGCGCTGATACATAGGTACTGCACTTCCGCTATACCCCCAAGAGTCTGATTCTAGGGGAAGATTGGCGAAAGCATCAAAGTCATGGTTATGGCGGAGGAAGGTTTCAATGTGACGCCGGCGTCGATCCTCTGACATATTTCTGATAACGGCGAAAAGGGCCTGCATTAAATCACTATCACTGTGCCGGCGCTCAATCGTCTCATCGAGAAAAGCGTCCTGCCTGTCTAAGATCACCTGAGTGTCCTTGGCGCCCTCATGTGGTATAAAGAAGTTTTGCAGGTAAGAGTCGGAATAGAACTTCCCTCGCCCTTCGGCACGGACCGCCT
Organism: Pyrinomonadaceae bacterium; assembly: GCA_036389395.1. Taxonomy (GTDB): domain Bacteria; phylum Acidobacteriota; class Blastocatellia; order Pyrinomonadales; family Pyrinomonadaceae; genus QHXQ01. Next base: position 17,371 of record DASVPY010000089.1, on the reverse strand, counting down.
CGATCAGCCTTTCAACTACCACGCGGTGATCCTCTCGCCGCCACAGGAACATGTAATTGCGAGAATCATCTCGCCGGCTGATCCAATCCTTTCCGGCAAACATCTTGGCCACCCATTCCCGCCCGAAGTTGGGGTCCAGGCTGAGCAGCGTATCAAACGCGTGCCCGTCGTAATCGGTATGGTGCTCCGCTTCGCACGCGAAGAAGTAGGCTTCCTTTAAGAGTCCGATGTCATCCGCGAAGACCTCCGGCAATCTACCGCCCAACTCCGAATGCCTGGAGAAAAGGTCGGCCAGGGCGTTACCGAAGCTCGGCTCGGTGGCGGCCTTCTCGACAAGGATACGCGTTACGCGAACGACCACTGACGGATCTACCGCTGTGAATTTTAGGAGGTAGTCTAAATTTCTAGCCAACTCACGCCACGATGCTCTTTCATAGAGGTCATATAGTATTTGAAGTCGCTCCGCTGTCGCGGCCTCCTGCGGGAGAGCCGTAAAGTAGCCGAACAGCCACGACACCTTCCCGGGGTACTCTCCGCTGGAGAGAACCTCATAAGTGCGTTCCGGCCCGCGCAAATGGACCAGTGCCGGGGCGAGCGCCCATGGACCGAGGTTCAATGAATTGCCGGCGTGCAAGTAGCGGTCAAGCACTGTTTCGAACAGAGCGGCGTCGCGACGTGCTAGCTGGAGAAGCACGTCAACTAAGCGAGCATGTATTTGGTACTCGTAGGTGCTGCGGTCCGAAGCCTGGAGGACTTCAACACAACGCTCGAAGAATCTGTCGAAGTCTTCCAAGCCAAACCCTTCAGTGTAAGCGGCTAGCTGTTCTTGCCTGACACGCTCATACTCCTCCCAGCCAAGGTCGCGGCGCTCCTTACGGTCATCGAACAGCAACTCGGAGAGTGCGTAAGTCTCATTGGTGAAGCGCGCCCTGAGTTCCTCGTCCGCCTCGATCTCAAGCCAGTCCAGCACCTTCAAGTAGTCATGAACGATGACGCAATCGCGATATATTGACGGATCAAGTGCTGACCCGAGAAACGGCTGGACCTCCACCGCGTCGCGGGTGATTATCTCCTTATTCTTTACCTGATAGCCCGAATGGCTATGCTTCTGGATGAGGTTAAGCACAGCCTCCCTGAGCTCCGGCTTCTGGTACAGCGAGGACACTCGCTGCCAGAGCGCACGCCGGAATTCGAGCAGTTCTGGGGTGGTAGGGACATCAAACTGAATTACCGAGATGGAGAGCTTACCCTTCGGCTCGTGGGTACTGAAATGCGTTTGCAGCAAGGGCCCCGCGATTGCGAGAAAGACTCTGGAGGCTAATTCGTCCTCCCCCTCGTGCGCCCTCTCCCAGATTACGTCGGCCGTGTTTCGTTCGGTACGGAACCCGTTTAAGTACGAGCGGTGCGTCATGCCGTAACGCTCAACCAACATTCTCAAAACCAGTGGCAACTCCGCCGGGCGCTTCTCTAGGTAATCGAGTAGAAGAGAGACAGCCGCGCGCGACGCCGCCTCTTCGGCGTACCTGAAGTTATCCAGCACGCCCAGAATGCTAGGGGTGGGAGGCAAGTTATGGCTCATCGCGAACTGGAGTTCAGAGATGGGGCGCGGCTCCGGCTCTAACGAACGAATCTTGTCCCCTACATAAACGAGCGCGTCCGTCTGCTTAACGAACCAGAAGACGTCGATCAGGTTGAGGAGGTCCTCGTCGTCACCCCTCTCCTGAAGCCTACGCCAGGCCCGGTCGACGTGAGGGCGCAAGCCTTCTCTGATCACGTCGGCGTCGAACGCGACGAGCACGGGGTTGAGCGAGTCAACGAGCTGATAACGGAATCGCGGAAAGAAGTGCTCCAGCAGGAGTGAGTAGTCGAGGACCTGTTTTCGGAAAACTGCAAGGTAGAAGAGGTAGGTGGACAGAACCTGGTCCGAGACCTTAACGATCTCTTCCTCGTACATGTCTACCACTTCAAGCTCGTGAAGGCGCTGCGCGGCTTGCCAGAATGCGTCAGGGCTGATCCCGAACGTGTCACTGAGGGCACCCATGAACTCGGCGTTCGACCGGTTAATGACTCGGAAGAAAGCGATGATCCCCGCGACCCGGAGGAGCGTCGTGTCGGTGAGATCCCCCAAGTCGCGGCGGATGGTGGCGAAGTACTCGTCATATAGCGCGGAGACGTCGGCAATGCTCTGGATCGTGTTCTCCCGCACGGCGAGACTGGAGGCCATTACCGCGAGGCGTGGGTTCCCTTGCGCAATCTCGGCGATCCTCTCAAGGTACAAGTGATGCTGTATGCCGAACTCTTCCCTGGCGAGTTCCTGAATCTGCTCCTCGCTAAGCGGCTGAAGCTCGACGACGGCGCCCCCGCCGAATGGCTGCGCGGTGTTTAAGGCAGACTCGAGTGCGTAATCTCGCACCGTCGCAATGATTTTGATCTTCTGGTCTTCTCGCTGGTCGGCCAGAAGCTGTAAGACATACTCGAAACGGGTTACCCGATTCGTGTCATCGACCATGAGGAGGTAATGCCCGGGCTCGCCGAAGTGAACCCGCAGGTCCTGGAAGATGTCCGGCCCACGGTTAAAGATGCAGCGTACCTCGACGTCAGGGTGTGCCTCCGCGTAGCGCCGGCAGCATTCGAGCGCGAGTCTCGTCTTTCCCACCCCGGCGTGGCCCGCGATAAAGGCCACGTCGCCGGTCTCAAGCGCCGCGAGCACCTGGTTAACCTCGTCCCCACGGAACCGGAAGGTCGTGTCGAGAGACGTGGCGAAATTACTTTTGTTGTAGGCGGTAACGAACTCATCGGCCCGTATAATCTGCCCCGTGTCGACCTCGACGTGGAGGAAATCCCGCGCCAGACCTCGATACTTTTGATAGAGGTCGTGCGCCATCATGCCCAGCCCGTAGGTGGACAGTATTACTCCGTGCTGCCGGCATTCCTCCCCCAGCTCGTGCTCCTCGGCGGCTGTGAGACGAGAGTTGTGGCAGAGCACAATCTCATGTATGCGCTCGACAGGGATTCCCGTCTTATCCTCGTCGAAACACTTCGCCAAGTCGCGCATGAACTTTTCGGCTAAGCCATCCTGCTGCGTCGAGTACTCGGCGAAAACGTACTTCCCGTCCGGACGCGTGATTAACGTGTCGGGCGTGCCCTTGGCGGCCTTGTCGGCACCGATGACAAGGCCGATGGGGTTAATCCGATCATAGCCGCGGCTGACGAGGTATGAATCGCACAGACGTTGGAATCCTGCGGGGTCAATCTCAAGTAGAGCTTTTTCGATTTGAGTTAATTTCGACATGGTACTGATCTTATGAAATTATAATTCAAATTATCGCTGTTACTCATCGCTCTCACTTGTACAGTTTAGCGTTCCAGACCATTATGCGCTTACAGACTTATAGGGATCATGTCTCTTAATTATCACTTGTCCGCAGCGGACAATCTAGCTATTATAGCCAAGTAGTAAGACGTTGGGCAGGTAGGTTATTCGTATGCGTACCGTTAATATCGCCGATCTGAAAAACAACCTCAGCGCGTACCTCGAACGCGTGCGCGCGGGGGAAGAGTTGCTCGTGAAAGACCGCAACCGCCCCGTCGCCAAGCTGGTGCCGCTTGCGCCGGGCGGCGACCCGGAGGCCGAGGAGTTGGAGATGGCCGCCGCCGGGCTGATACGACTGCCGGACGAAGACCTACCCGACTCCTTCTGGAAAATGCCTGCCCCTGAAGTGTCGCTTGCTGACGCGGTCGGGGCCGTCCGCGCGGGGCGTGACGAAGACCGATGAGCGCCACTCCTGCCGAGCGGGCTTTCTGGGACACGAGCGCCGTTGTGCCGCTTTGCTGTCGGCAGGACGACTCGCAAGTTGCGCGCCGGCTGCTCAGGCGTTACGCGCGAGCCGTCGTTTGGTGGGGATCATCCGTCGAAGCCGTGAGCGCATTCAACCGCCTCGCGCGCGAAGGCAAGCTGACAGCGAAGGGTATCAAGCAGGCGTCAGCACGTCTCGAGGTGCTGCGGCGGGCGTGGGCCGAGGTTCTGCCAACGGACCGGGTGCGCCACTTGGCCGAGGGCCTGCCCGAACAGTACGGCCTGCGAGCGCTCGACTCTTTCCAGCTTGCCGCCGCCCTGGTGTGGTGCCGGGAGCGACCGCGCCGCCGCGTTTTTGTATGTCTCGACGAGCGGCTCTCCGAGGCCGCGGCCAAAGCCGGCTTCGACGTCGCGCCCTGAGTCGCGCGACGAGATGCAGGCCGGCTGCTGCTACGCCTTGCAGGACAAGACCTGGGTGCGCGACCCGGACGGCAACGAGTGGGAGGCGTTCGTCGTACTGAAAGACAATCTGCCGGAGACCGCACCCTGTGAGTGCGGCGACAAGGTGACGGCGGAGGCCGACGCCGCCACAAACTGCTGCGGGACACTGGCGGCGGAAGCGACAACGCTGGCGGCCTTCTCCTGCTGCGCTCCGGCAACGCCCGTAACACTCCCCCGCTAAAGTGTCGGACGCAACGTCAGGAAGGAGAGGGTATGGCTTTCACAGACCAAGACGGCATACAGACTCTCAAAGCGCACGTGGCGATCAACGTACGCGACGTGGAGAGGAGCGTCGAGTTCTACCGCAGGCTGTTCGGCGTTGAGCCGTCGAAACACCATCCCCGCTATGCGAAGTTCGACGTGGCAAGCCCACCGCTGAACCTGACGCTCAACGAGAGGCCTTTCAACGACAGCGGCGCGCTCTTCCACTTAGGGATTCAGGTGGCCTCTACCGAAGACGTGCTGCGGATGCGCGGGCGGTGGAAGGCCGAAGGGCTGGAAACGCGCGAGGAGATGGGGATCGTCTGCGGCTACGCACTCCAAGACAAGTCTTGGGTCACAGACCCGGACGGGAATCAGTGGGAGGTGTTCGTCGTTCACAAGGACAACCTTCCCACCTACTACGGTGAGGATGCCAAGTGCGTTGCAAATTCACCGGCCCACTGCGAGACTGAAACGGCGGGCGCGGCCTCCTCTTGCGGCTGCGCTGGCGCGACGGAAATCACGCGATGAGCAATCAGGACTTAGAAATTTCCGGCGCATCTCCGTCAGACTTCGACGACATTCTCGCGCTACTCACGGCTGTAAGCCTGCCGCACGAGGGCGTAAGAGAGTATCTTGAATCCTTCCTCGTAATGCGAGACGCGGAGGGGCGGCTGGTTGGATGCGCCGGGTTGGAGCGTCACGGCGACATAGGGCTGTTGCGCTCCGTTGCCGTCGCGCCGGAACTACAGAAGTCAGGGGTTGGCTCGCGGCTCACAGCCACGGCAATCGAATACGCGGCGGCGCACGGCATCAAGGAAATCGTCCTCCTGACAACGACTGCGCGCGACTTTTTCGCCCGCCGCTTCGGATTCGCCGAGGCGAAGCGGCCGGATTACGAAAACAGACTCGCGCAGTCTCCCGAATGGCGGCTGCCCCGATGTTCGTCCGCCGCCTTCATGCGTCTAGATCTGACGGCACATGCCACGCATTGCGCCGCCGGTTGTTCTGCCCGAACGTGAAGGCCCCAGCGAGAGTGCGATCAGGAGCAGTCGAGGTTTCATACCGCCTTCCCGGACACGATGATCACCTGCGCGGGGCCAATTCCTTATAAGAAACCGATTGATATCAATCTCGTACCAGCATAAGCCTGCCACCGAACGCAATCATCACGGCCCCGGTCGCGCGGTTAACCGGCCGTTGTACGCGGGCGTAAAAACGCTGCACGATGCCGCTCGAAAACAGAGCGCCTACGGTCCCGTACCATAGCGCGGTATCGAAGAGCACGATGCCCACTGCCAATGCTTGAACCCAAGCCGGCGTACCCGGCCTCATGAAGAGTGCGAAGATGCTGCCGAAGTACACGACCGATTTGGGGTTCGAAAGATTCGTCAGCAGGCCGCGTACGAAAGCCGCCCCCGGAGAGTTTTGAAACGACGATTCGGTCGCAGCCGCCGTCAGGCTCTCACCGCAACACAGGCGCACACCCAGATAGATGAGGTAAGCGCCGCCCATAAACTTGATGGCGACGTAGAGTCGCGGCGCGACCTCGAAAAGGGCCGAGAGGCCGAACAGTACCGCTGCACACCAGAGGAGGTTGGCAGTCATTATCCCCAGCACGACTGCGGCGGCGTGACGCCGCGTGCGATTGATGGCCGCCTGTGTCACAACGACGAAGTTCGGGCCGGGGCTGATGGCGGCCAGTAAATCTACGGCCAGCAATGAAAGGAGAAGGTAAAAGTAAGTCATAACGTAAACCTGTTATCGAGAAACGCAGGCCGCCGGGCTTGCTATTATCGTTAAAGACTCTATCGCGTGGTTGAATGCCGGTCTATTGCTAACTGCTGAACCTGTAATCCATCTGCTTGCGAATTAGCTCCCTGCCTTCCTTCCCAACCACTCTCTCTACCAGATGAAGCCCCAAGTCAAGAGCGGACGACACGCCGCGGGCCGTCACCACGTCGCCCTCGTCCACGACCCTCTGATCCACCACCTCACCGCAGAACCGCCCCAACTCTTGAAACGCGTTCGGGTGCGTCGTCGCCCTCCTCCCCGCAAGGAATCCCGCCGCGCCTAGGAGCAGTGAGCCGGTGCAGACCGAAGCCTTCAACACGCAAGGCGCGGACGTCTTGAGCCAACCGATAAAGCTTACGTCATGAACCAGCGTCCTCGTCCCGAACCCCCCTGGGACGATCAACAGATCGTAAGTGCCTAAAGGCTCGCCGACCACTGTGGGCGCGAACCCGAGGCCCCTGTCGTCAGTAACTTTTTCGGTGTAAGCGCAGAGGTCCCAGTTCAACTCCGGCATCAGCCCCATGGACTTGAGTCGCGTCACCGGGTCGTAGACGCCGACGAAATCAAGGGCCGTCATTCGGTCGAAAATGACAAATGCAACTTTCACTCGCGCCCCTTTCTTTGTCTGGAGGCCGCCCGCCAGCCCATGTCTAGGGCGACTCAGCTGCGCGTTACCTCCCGACTGTGGCGGTTAGCCAATCGGTCACAGTCCGAACCAGCCAAGAGCGGCAGGAACTGAATGAGTGATCGCTCTCTTCATTTTGCACACATCGAATGCTGCGGAAGCGGGCGATTGAATCTCTGTAATCCGAGAACGGGAAGATGGAGTCTTTGCCCGCCGTGACCAGCAAGACCGGTCGCGGCGCGAACGCGGCGATAGAGTCCGAGAGGGGTGGCAGACTCTCCCACTGCCTCAACAGTTCGTGATCGGTAACTCCGTTCAGCATGCCCGCGAATTCGCCCGCCATCTCCTTGGGAAACTGAAAGGCCCGCGGCTCAATAAGCGGACTAATGCCGACAATCGCACGAACGCGCGGGTCCCTCACCCCACACCGGAGCGCCGGATACGACCCCGTGCTGGCGCCGAGCAGGACGATTCGGTCTTCGTCCACCGACGGTTGTTTCATAACCCATTCGACGGCGGCTTGAGTGTCATCGGTCAGGCCTTCGAGCGAATACGCCCCTTCCGATCCCCAACAGCCGCGGAAATGAAAGTAGAGACAATTCCACCCGAGGTCGCGCAGGCCGTACGCTATGTCCAAGTGCTTTTCGATGCCCGGCAGGCCGTGGATCAAAACGGCGGTCGGCCGCGGAGTTTCCCCAGCAGCCTTGTAAAGCCCGCCTAAAAGCCGACAGCCTTTTGACGTGAACGTAACGCCGTCTAAACCCGCTTCAAACGCAATCATCTTGCGCTCTCCGTTGTCACATCTTGAACCGGGAACAGTTGCGACAGTTCGATCTTAACCGGCTCGGCCAGTGTTATACCTGCTCTCTCATAGGGCGTGCGTCCGCCTAACTCTCATCGCGCCGACCCACGGAGAGCCACGCGATCACCTCTTCGACATTTTTGTCGGGTGGGAACACCGGGTAAAAGACTTTTACGATCTCTGCCTGAGAGAGAATGAGGGTCAGCCGCTTGAGTAGCGTTTTAGATTCCACCTCGAAAGTGGGCAGCCCGAGCGCACGCGTAAAAGCTAAGTCGGCGTCGCTCAGCACCTCGAACGGGAGGCCGAGCCTCTGCGCCATCTCTCGCTGGTACTCCGTCGTCTGAGTGCTGAGGCCGAACACCAGAGCGTCGAGCGCCCGCAACTCGGCGAAATGATCCCTGAAGGAGCACGTCTGCGGCGTGCAGCCGCGCGCGCCGGGTATCTCGTCCCAGCCCGCCGGAAGTTGCTTGCCGGGCGCGCCCGTCATCGGGTAGCAGTAGACGACCGTTCTTTGCTGTCTTGAGACCTCCGCCAGGTTGATCGTCCGATTAGCCGTGGATATCAACTCGATTGGAGGGACTGGCATCCCGAGAAGGTGGTTTGCGGCCCCGTCATCAACCGGAACCGGGAGGTCACTCGGTAACTCGTAAAGGTTCGTCGTCATGTCTCTCCTTGTTAGCGCTCAGATGCGTGTGCCGCCCGGGGCGTCATCGGCCGCGGCCCTACGGATTCTCACGCCCGCCTTCGTGTCCTCATTCATCTGCCCGCCTTCCCGAGGGCTGCGCTGTGGCCCCTATCTGAAAATGAGCGGGCCGCCCGCACGAAAGCGCAGATGAGCGGGTGGGCGGAGTCTTCCAGTGCCGACAGTTCCGGCTGGAACAGCGTCGCGACGAAGAAGGGGTGGGAGCGCAGCTCCAGCACACGAACGTCGCCCTCCTCGTCCACGCCCGTCACTTTCAAATCTCCCGATTCGAACGGTCGCCGGTAGCGCGGGTTAAAGCCGAAGTTGCAATGGTATTGCTCGACCGTCTCTCGCTTGCCGTAAATGGCTTCGATTCGTGATCCTTCCTTCAGCCTGATGACGCCCTTCGCCCCGACCAGGGAGCAGGAGAGCGGCGTGACCAGAGGCAGTGCCGCGGTTGGGTTCGACTCGGCGTGATCCGCGTCCGCGAGGCCGAGCACGTCCCGCGCGTACTCGATGAGCGCGTGCTGGAAGCCGCCGCACGTGCCCAGAAACGGGCGGCCGCTCTCCCGCGCGAAGCGAATGGCCGAGAGCGCACCTTCCATGTTTGCGTAAGGGCTGGCGGGCACGCACCACAGCGCGTCGAACGGCTGAAGCTGCTCTTCAACGGCTCGCCTTATCTCTCGTGTTGCGATCCAGGTCACAACGCTTTCATATGCCGTCACGCCTGCGGCAAGCTCCAGCGCCTTCGGAATGGCTACGTGCGCCCGCACCTCCGGGTTGTAATCGCCGACGAGTCCGACGCTGTGAGTGATCTTTTCATCGTCTATCTTCATAGTGTTAACCCATTCTGTAATACCCGATTACGCGACAGGCGAAAGAGAATCCGCGCAGGCTGGCCGGTGCGCGACAGTTCAAGGCGCTTCTCTCTTTACGGACATGCCCATCTGCTCGACCATCTTGATGAGAGCCTCAGTCACGGCCTGCGGATCGGCGAGCATGTGGAAGTGGCCGCCGTCCATGCGGGCGTAAGCCCAGCCGGACGCTTCCGCTCGCTTCTTGCCGATGTCGTACGTGGGGGTGAACTGCAAGTAGCCGCAGGGCGCGTCGGGCCAGCCCGGAAAGACCGGGATCGGCTCTTCATAGACGGCGAGCGGCAGCGGTCTGAGTTCGCCGACGAACCGTCGTCGCAGCGCATCGTCCGGTATCTCCTCACGCAAATCTTCGTCCGTCCAAACGGGGAGGCGGCCGTTCTTCGCTCCCTGCCGGAATCGCGCTGCGGCCTCCGGCGAGCCGAACAGGTCGAGCCTGCTCTTCATGTCTTCGGGAAGCATCGCGTCGACGAAGAGGTATGCCGCGACCGGACGCCCCGTGACCTGCCGGGCGGCAGGCAGAAGCATCCCGCCGCCGCTGTGCGCCACCAAGATCAGCGGGCGGTCCCGGGGCACGTTCTCCAACGCTTTCACGACGCCTTCCGCGTGCTGCTTCCAGTACGGGACGTTTGTCCCTTCGACACTCTCGAGCAACGGGACGACTGCATCAACCCTGCGTCGGCGCATCTCATCGGCCACGGGCTGCCATGTGGTCGGCCCGACCAGTGGGCTGTGAATTAGAACGAAGACGGGCCTCACGGGCGCTTCCCCTTTCGCACCGCGACTCTCATTTCCGCCACAACCTACCTGGCCGGAAACGGAGAGCGAGATCAGAATCACAATCAATAAGGGGGCGGTGGCTGATCTCATAGTTTCTGTGGCGCACGGCACGCGAGGCTATGAAACGTGGTCGTCCATGTGGCTCCCCAAAGCTTCGGAAAGGCGCCGTGTGATCTCCTCCATGTTGCTTTCACCCTCCGGCGCGCGCTCCACTCCGTAGACGAAGCGCGGGAAGTCGAGCGGCTTCTGCACCGCCCAGATCGCCTCGTGCCGGTCGGGCGGGAGAATCTGCGCCGGGTCGCCTACCGCCACCCACCCGATGGGCACGCTCGCGTGCGCGGGCAGGCGCGTGCGTAGGTGCACGACCGCGCCTATGCGCACCTCCGCGCCGTAGCCCAGTTGCGCGCCGTGGAAGACCGATGCGCCGGTGGCGACGAAAACGCAGTCCTCAAGCCGACAGCCAACCAGGTGCGCGTGCGGCCCGACCAGGCAATGCGAGCCCACTTTCGTCGGGTGTTTAGCGGTGCTCCTGATGACAGCATTCTCCATGACAATACAGTTCTCGCCGATCTCAATCGCCCCACCCTCAGCCACGACGCACGCGCCGAACATGACGCGGCAGCCCACGCCGACCGTCACGTCACCGCAGACCACTGCGTTCGGCGCCACGTAAGCCGACGGATGAACGCGCGGTATTTTATCGAGGTGCGTAACTATCATGCTTGAATCTCCTCACCCTTACCTGCCGGACGTGTCCTGAACAGAGCGGTACAAATCATCTGGCCAGGGCGATCACGATGATGCCGGCGAAGATCAAGAAGGAGCCGGCCGCCCGCATCGCCCCGAACGGTTCGCCCAACAGTAGCCAACCCGCGAGCGCCGCGAATACGATGCTGACTTCGCGGAGCGCGCCCGCGTAGCTTACCCCGCTGACCGCATAGACCTTTAAAACCAAGAGGTAAGGGAGCGACGGCAGAATCCCGACCAAAATTATTCGCGCGCGTTGCGCACGCCAGCAGGCGACGGCCTGACGCACCCCGTAATGGGCGAACAGGAAAGGCGTCACGAAAAGCGCGGTCAACACCATGACGAGTGCCAGGTACGGCAGCACCGGCGTGGAGCGCACGACCGCGCCGTCGATAGCGGAGTAGACCGAGATGCAGAGCGCGACTCCGAGCGCGATCACTATCTCGCGGCTTTTCAAGTTAAGAGGTCGCCGTTTCGGCGATAACCCGCCGCCCACGGCCACGAGACCCAGCAACAGACACGCGAGGCCCGCAATGCCGGCGGGCCTTAGTCGCTCGCCGAGGAAAAGTCCTCCCCACAGAGCCAACAGGCCCGGCGCGGCGCCGCGCGCTATCGGGTAAACGAGCGAGAAGTCGGCACGTTCGTACGCGCGCACAAGCATCAAAAAGTACGCAGCCTGCACAAGCGCGCTCACGAATGCGTAAAGCCAGACCGACCTGTCGGCGAAGCCGTACAAGAACAAGACCGGGGAGTAAAGAACCGCCCCCACGGCGAGCGCCCAGCCGGTAAAGAGATGCCTCCGCTCTGCTCTCTTGACAAGAAGATGCCAGCTCGCGTGCAGCGCCGCTGCCATGATGATGAGTGCCAATGTAGAGAGCGGCATCTTTAAGTAAAGAGCCCGGCCGGCGCCTCCGAGATTGTTACCGGCGTGCCCGGAGGCGTCATCGCCGCATCTGTAATAGATGAACCGGCGACGCGTAACCGGGTGCCGGCATCCGTGCGACCTCCCCCTTAATCATTTTCCAGAGGCCGCGGTTGAACGCCGCGTCGTCGATTCGGTCGGGCGCGCTGAGGTCGAACGCCATTGATTCCTCCGCGCCGGGCCCTTGAACAGGGTTCTTTTCGTCCAGCGGTTGCGCGGGCTTGACCACGACGTAGGGCGTCAAGTCCGGCGTCCGCGCGAACACGTCAGAGAGCGGGCGGCTGAAGTAATCATACTGCGACATCCGCCCCAGCCGGAGGATGTCTTCGATGGCCGCGATTACGTCCGTGGTGTTTACGAATCGGCTGATCGTGCCGGGTCGGTTGTAAGCGGAGATGACCAGCAGCGGCGAGCGGTGCGAATCGAAGTGATCCGGGCCCGCCTGCGCGTCATCTTCGAGGACGAAGATGACGGTATCTCGCCAGAATGGGGAGCGTGAGAGCGCCTCGACGATCCGGCCCAGGGCCAAGTCGTTATCGGCCATGCAAGCGCGCGGGGTGCGCATCCCCGGATGTGCGCCCGCGGTGTGGTCGCCGGGCAGGTGCATGATCTCAAGCTGCGGCATCTCGCCACGTCGGATGAAATCTTGCAGTTCCGCGATCCACACGTCGGCGCGGCGCTGGTCAGGGATGCTCATGTCGAACGGCGGGTAGGCCGTGCTGATGTCGGGCCGCAGTCCGGGACGGGTTACGCTGAAGCCCTCCGATCCCGGCACCTGCACCCATTCTCCGTAGTCTCGGAATGAGACGCCCGAGTTTAGGGCCAGCGTCCACAGGAAGCCGTTGGTCGGTTCGTCGGCGTCCCCTTCGTCAACGTCGGGGCGCCGGTCGGAGTAAACAGACGGAATCGTCTTCTCGCCGTAGTCGGTGACGTAAGCCGCCGTCGACCAGATGTGCCCCTGCGAGCTGACTTCGGCGTTGGTGAAGAAGCGATCGAAGAGGCCGAAGCGCGCGGCGAGGGCGCGATGGTTCGGCGTCGAGTCGCGGCCGAAGAAGAGGAGCGAGGGGTCTCCGTCTCCCTGCGGTAGATCGCCGAAGACCTGATCGTAGGTGCGGTTCTCCTTGATGATGTAGACGACGTGCCTGAAGGGCGGGTAGCGGCGAGGCCTCGCGGGAGAGTCCCAGTCGTTCGCCGCCGCGACGCGCCGGCTGAACATGGCCAAGTCCCTTCTCGTGAATTGACCGGGTACGAGGCGGAGCGTGCCGTTGAGCTGCCCGAGCGTGTACCCCGCGGGACGCTCGATGCCGCGGCCCGGGATGGGTCCGTCCGGGTTGGGCGATGTGCCCTGCCCTTTGCCGCAGAGGATGAGCAACCTCCCCGCGTGCTCGAGTACGGAAGTCGGATACCAATCAGTGGGTATACGGCCGACGGGGCGTTCCGCTGCCGGCGAGCCTCTTCGGCGCGCGGGCACAAGGTCGAAGACGGCGACGGCATTGCTGTCGGCTTCGGCGACGAAGAGTTTGGACTCATCCGCCGAGAGCGCCAGTGCGTTCGGCGTGCTGCCCTCTTGGGGCGCGCCGGGCGCGGCGTCCGTAAAGCGTCGCACGACTTTGCGCAGGCGTGTGTCAACAACAACAACCTGGTCCACGCTGGCGAGGGCGACGAACAGCCTGGAGCCGGAGGCATTGAGCGCCATCGCCGACGGGTGCCGCCCGACCCCGATCCTGCCCGAATAGGAGAGTTGCCCGTCTGGCTGCGGGCGGAACACGGAGACGCTCTTCCCTGCCCACGCCGACACATAGACGGCGCCGTCGCGCGCGACCGCCACCGCGTAGGGGTAGTGTTCGGTGGCGAGGCGTTCGACGACGGTAGAGTTCGTTAGGTCGACGACGGCGAGGGCGTCCCCGACATTTTCCGCGACGTAAAGAAACCGGCCGTCGTTCGAAACTCCCAGGCCTGCCGGGTAGCGGGAGCCCATTTTGTTCGGCTCTTTTTTCGCGAGTTCGATCCGCGTGCGCAGGCTGGCGGTCTTGCCGTCCCAGTCGTAACAGTAGACGGAGTCCTCATTCCCGCCGGAGGCGTAAAGCGTTCGGCCGTCGCGCGAGAAGGCGAGTCCGAAGAAAGCACCGTCTTGTTTGAGTGTCTGATCTACGCGCCGCGTCCTGAGGTTTATAACTTGGATGCCCTGCTCGCGCCAGCCCCCGAGGCTGACGATTAACTTCTCACCGCCGGGCGCGGGCAGCATCGCGAGCGGCATGCTGCCCGTGGTGACAACATCTCCCGCCGAGTCCAGACGCAGTCCCGTCGGCAGACGCCTAGGCGCAGAACTTTGGCCGGCAGCAGGTGAGATAAGAGGCGGGATCAGAATCACGAGCATGACACATAACCCGATGCCCGCCCGGCGTGTCAGGTTAAGCTCGTGAATTAATCTTCTCATAACCTCTCTTTTGTGTGAGCCATTCGAGTACGAGGCGAAGCGAGTTTTAAATACGCGGCAGATCGAAAACAGCCTCCGCCGAATCGAACCGTCAAACGCTTCTGTTGCGGCGCTCCGCCCCGGCCAGCAGGCGGTCCGTGGAGATGATCGCGCGCTTGTGTGTGCCCCTCCCGATCTCGCCGCCCCGGTCGTGCGCGACGACCTCGAAGACGAAGAGCTTCCCCTCGCGTCCAAGATACCGGGCCGTGGCCGTGACCTTGATGCCGCGCGGCGTCGCCGCCGTGTGGGACACGTCAACCGTGACGCCCACTGATAGCTCACCCGGACCGAGAAACGGGCGGAGGAGCCGTGAGCCGGCGATCTCCATCAACGCCACCATGCGAGAGGTCGAGAAGACGGGCGGGTACGAGTCCCCTGCCTCTAGGCTGAGGGCGCTGGCGAGGTCCGTCGGGGAGACGAAGAGTTCCGCCGAGGCGGTCGCGTTGATTTCCGGTTCATTCATCCGATCTATTCTCGGCCAGGCGGCGGTATCGGTCCATGCTCATGCGCCCTCAACCGACGGACGGCTAAACAGCCCGTCGAGGGGCTGTGGTCACACCCCCTCGACGACGATCATCCGCGTGCGCGCCGTCGCCTGCCTGAGTGCTTTGGCCTCCGCGTACTCCGGCGAGTCCCACCAGGCCTTCGCCTGCGATAAGGAGGGGAATTCCAAGATCACGAGACGCTTCGGCGTCCAATCGCCTTCCAGCGTCTCCGCCGCCCCGCCGCGCACGATGAACCTCCCGCCGTAGGCGGCGAGCGTGGGCGGGACCATCTGCTTGTAGGTCTCGTACCTCTCCTTCTCCAACACTTCCACTTCGACCACTACGTAAGCCGACATATCCTCGCCCCTAAATGCAAATTATCCATGGAAGAACCCGGTCGACCGGGCGTCGGGTAAACGACAGCTGATTCCTTCGGTATAGGGATCGTCGTCTTTACTCCCCGATGTGTCGGGGTTGCCACCGTCCGGCGTCCACTCCGACCGCCAACCACCTTAGATGATTCGTTATTGCTAGTATCAAATATTTAGTTGACATTGTCAATTACATGCTTTCGTTGCCAGTGCCGTTGCGGATAGGCGGCAGGCTTGGGCGCGTGGGGCGTTAATGAAGAACCTTCGGACATGAATCAAGTTAGCCTGAACAACTCCGAGCTTCTCGGCTCTTCCCTGCGATTACGGGCGAAAGCCCCCCGCGCTCCCATGCTTCTTGTCTCAGGTAAGCTTAACTAAGAAGCTCCTTCGCTCATGAAAACTCAAGGAAAGCTTGCACCTCCCGATAGAGAATGGACCGAACCGACTCCAATTGGAGGATGTGCGTTCCGTTCCCGATGACGATGCGCCTCTTATGTTCGGTTCCCGTCAGGAGTGCGAATAGCCTTTGTCCCCCGTCTTCGGTCGCGACCGAGTCCCACTCGCCGAAGATGATCAGCGTCGTGGCCTTTATGCGGCGTGGATCGTAGGGAAAGTGACCGGCGTCGATATCGAGCGAATCCAGGTCGGGGCCAGCGGGCACCATAACGCTCGGCGGGGTCCGCTGTCGGCTCGTCGGATCACTGCTCAGATATTTTGCGCCCCACCGGTTGAGAAAAAAGTTCCGATCGAGACCGGCTGACGCCCCTGCGGGGAGCCAACTCAAATAAAGCTGCCACAGATCATCCGCCGTCACGAAGCGATACTTCGACGTGGGGCGGGACCCCGTTGTGGCTTTAGGGGCGGCCACCGGAGTAAGCGGTGCAAACAGTATCAGTTTGTCGAGGAGCTGGGGCGCTCGCGTGGCGTATATTCCCGCTACCAACGACCCGAATGAGTCTCCGATGACAGACAATTTCTCGGCGCGTTGTTTTTTCAGGATAAAGCGCGCGGCCCATTCCAGCTGGGAGGCACATTCCGACGCCCGCCCCGGCGGGACGCCCGTGTCCGAGTCAGGATAACGGTCTGATTCGCCGTAGCCGAGGTAGTCCAGCGACCACACGTCAAAGCCACCCCCGGCCAGGTCATCCATCCACGACGAGCCGTTTATTTTGAAGCCCGCGTTGCCGGACGTAGGCACGGCCGACCCCTCGGCAAAGAGCACTATGTTCCGAGACCGCCGCAGGGCCGGTCCGCCTGCCGGGAATTCGTGATGCAACGCCAGCTTGAGGCCGGAGACGGGGCTGTATATTCGGATGATTTCACTTTGGATTCTCGCCTCGCGCGCGACAGACAAGTCAGTTAGCGTCAACAACGCGCTCGACAGGACGAACACGCGGATTAGTCCTTGTAGAACGCGACTCATATAACCAGATACAGGGGGTCGTGAAAGCACATACACTTTTCAGCTCACCCTCCTAATAGGTCCGCGATACGTTCCGGCGCACGGTTTTGCGCCTACACGTCCATGAGTTTTTCTCTCAATTCTGCCTTTCACACAGGAACAGCTAGTATAGCCTCTTGCCCGGCCAAGATGTTTCGCCTGTCATCGAAATGTGCCTGCCGCGCGCAGGCGGGCCCGCGAGCGTGGGCCCGAGGTGACAGTCCGCCGTTTATGTCGGCGCGAGCTAAGCGTTAGCCTCATTGCACGCCGCCGCGGCTGCGCAGGAAGTCCGCCATCTCAGTTTGCTTATTGTCGAGGGCGACCGTGAGCGGGGTCTTGCCGTCGTCCCCCTTGGCGTTGATGTCAGCCCCGTGCTCCAAAAGGAGTTTGGCGAACTCGACCCGCCCCACGCCCGCAACTTCGTGCAGCGGCGTCTCCCCGCCCTCGCCCCGGGCGTTGACGTCGGCCCCGCGGGCGATCAGAAGCTGGGCGATGTCTAGGTGCCCGGCGACAGCCGCCGACCTGAGCGGCACGGCCTTGAGCGCGTTCCTAGAGCTAGCGTTGACCAGCGCGCCGCCGTCCAGCAGGACTTCCACGGCCTCGCGATGGCCGAAGAACGCAGCGAGGCCGAGCGGGGTAAAACCGTCAGGGGCGAAGGCGTTGGCGAGGCCGGGATTCCCTTTCAAGAGAGCGCGCACACGTCCGGCGCGCCCCGTCGCGGCCGCCTCGAAGATGTTAAGAGTCCGTTGCAAAACCTCAGCCGGTGAGCTGAGTGTTGATAAAATCGCTCGCCATGGCGAAACCCATCGTGAGCGACGAGCTGTGGGCGGTCGTCGAGCCGCTGCTGCCGCCCGAACCTGAGAGGCCGAGGGGCGG
>DASVPY010000088.1:0-11269 GCA_036389395.1 Pyrinomonadaceae bacterium | reverse complement strand
AAGCGGGCGGCGAGGGCGCGCTGCGAGCCGGCGCCTTCGTCGTAAGCCTGGGCGATCCGCTCGCGCAGGTCGGAGGAGTAAGCGTTCATGCGCGATAAGGTAGCTGGCTTGTGCCTGCTACTCAACTGAAAACTGCTCTAGGAATGCGCTCCAAGGCTTTTGGAACGTGCTCGAAGGCTTTAAGAATCTGTACCTAAAGCTTAGGAACTCGCTCCCAAGCTTTAGGCGCGCGCTCCAAGGCTTTAGGCACGCGCACCTAAGCTTTACGTGCGCGTACCTGAGCTTTAGGACTGCGCGCCAAAAGCCTGGGTACGCGCATTTAAAGCCCGGAATCGCGCTCCCAAAGACCAAAACTCGCCCGCCAACCTCCGAAAACACAACACTTAAGCCCAAAATTCCGCCGCCACGCCTTAACACCCGACTTCCCCGCCTTAGATTCGCCCCGCCTCGTTACAAACAGCCCCGCCCGCTTCCTTCACCCTCAATCCCACAGTCTGAAACGCCCGCGCCAGCCTGATACCAGGCGACGCCCCAACCACAAAGCTCCCCCGCTTATTTCACCTCTCCCCCGCCCCCCTCTCGCACCCGCCGGAGCGACTCGCGCACAATCTCAAGACGATAAGGATCATCGAGTCTAGCCATGAGCGCCTCCGCTTGCTCGTAGAAACTAATAGCTTCGGCGGCATTGCCCCGTTTCTCCGCGACCCGGCCCAACTGGTTGAGCGTGCTGGCTTGCCCGTATTCGTTGCCGATACGCTCCTTGATGGCGAGGCTCCGCCGGTACCAACGCTCCGCCTCATCGAACCGCCGCTGCGCCTGTGCATTCATGCCTAGCTCGTGGAGCGTAAGCGCCTGCCCGTACTCGTCGCCGATGCGTTCCTCAATAGCGAGGCTCCGCCGGTAATACCGCTCCGCCTCCTCGAACTGCTGCCGCCCCCCGGCAACCATGCCCAACTGGTGAAGCGTGCTCGCCTGCCCGCGCTCGTTACCGATGCGTTCCTTAATAGCAAGACTTTGCCGGTAACATTGCTCCGCTTCCTCGAATTGCTGCCGTCCCTGGGCTATCACACCCAGTTGATGGAGCGCGCCTGCTTGCCCATCCTCGTCGCCGATGTGCTTCATGATGGCGAGAGCCTGCCGGTACCAACGCTCCGCCTCATCGAACCGTCGCCGCTCCTGCGCAACCCTGCCTAGCTGGTGGAGCGTAAGCGCTTGCCCGTATTCGTCACAGATGCGTTCGTTAATAGCAAGACTCTCCTGGTACCACCGCTCCGCCTCGTCGAACCGCCGCCGCCCCAGCGCAATCACACCTAAGCGGTGAAATGCGACTGCCACGTTGCGCTCATCACTCATGCGCTCATAATGCTCTTTGAGCCGAAGAAGGATGGCTTGCTCAACGTCGAAATCACGGCGATGACTAGCAATCTCTGCGCGATGCCCCAGCAGACTAATCCACAACTCTTCCCGCCCCGACAACGGCTCGCCGTTCGTGTCTGTAATCTCACCTTCGATCTCGACGACTAAACGCTCCCGCTCCACCCAGCGCCCCTGCGTCGTCAGCAGTTGCCGCAACCCGTAGAGCAGCCCCGCCACGCTATCCCAATCTCCGCGTCGGCGCGCAACGCGGAGAGCGTGCAGCAGGTTGCCCTCCTCGGCTCTGAGCAGCGACATCGCAAGTTCTGCTTTTGTCTTGAACAACTCGTTCAGGTAACTTCCATACGCGGCATAAGCAGCGGCGAAGGTCTGTTCCAACCACTCAAGGTGAGCCGGGAAGGATTCGCGTAACAGATCGTGGAAGAACCACGGCAGCGCGGGGTGAACGGTGTAAGAACCTTCACCCGCACGGCGCACCAAGCCCACCTCCGCCGCCTTGTCGAGTATCTGTATCCACTCCGCGCGCCCCAGCCCTTGCAGCACGTCGGGCGCACCGTCCTGCTGGCACACGTTGGCGAGCACGTCCGCACTAACGAAGCCTTGAAATAAGGCGAGCACGCCGAGGCGTTGGCGGAGGGTGGCGTCGAGGGCGTCGAGGCGGTAAGTCAACGAGGCGGCGAGGGAGCGTTCGCGGCCTTGGGCGGGGTCGTCGGCGGTGAGTTTGACTTCGCCGGCTTGCAGGGCGGTGAGTAGTTTCTCCGGGGTCATGCGGGCCAGTTCGGGGAGGATGGCTTGGATGGCGAGCGGGTTGCCGCGGAGGTATTTGAGCAATTTGTTGTAGGCGGGCAGCCGCCTGATCTGGGTTGGATTCAAGCCGGCGCGGCGCAGCACGCGCAGGGCCAGTTCTTGCGCTTCGATGAGCTTCAAGCCGCCTATCTGCACGCGGCGGTAGATGGGGCCGAGCCAAGGCTCGTTGCGGCGGCTCGTGATGAGCACCCTGGTTTCGCCGCCGCGCAGATCGCCGAGGAACGCGCGCAGCTCTTGTTGTTCTTCCGGCTTCCACGCGGACGGCGTGCCCGTTGGGAAGCCCGCGACCGGCTCGAAGTTGTCCCAGATGAACAGGCAGCGGACTTGTCGCAGGACAGAGAGCGCGACCTGTCGTCTTTGTTCCGGCGTCAGCAGTTGCCATTCGACTTGCAACTGTTTCTTGATGGCCGCGCCGAACACTTGCCCGACGCGGTCGCAGACTTGCGCCAAGGGCAGGTAGTGCTCGAAGCGGAAGAAGAAGCTAGGGCCATCGAGCGCGCCCGTCTCCGCCCACCAGCGCGCGAACCCGGCCGTCATCTCCGTCTTGCCCACGCCCGCCATGCCTTCCAGCAGCACGACGGTCTCCGCCCGGAAGGCGCGTTCTAACTCAAGCGTCACGCCGTCGCGCCCCACGAAGCCGAACGCGGGCGGCTCCGGCAGGTCGATCTCCGCCCCGGCCTGCGCCTGCTCGTTCTTTAAGAGACTCGGACTCAGTTGCAGCCCGCCCACAGGCTGCTCGAACGGGCGCACCGGCACGGCCTCGAACAGCACGGGCACGACCCAGTCGCGCAAGGGCACGTCGCCGATGGGCGAGAAACGCTGCGGGTGCGCGCGCAAGTCTTCGCGCGCAAGGGCGACGGCGCGCGCCAACTCCTCGCCCTTAATCAACGCTTCATAGAGCCGCGCCATGAAGCGCACGGCCGACTGCACGTAGACCGAGTAAGCCATCGCCACGACGCCGCCCGTGCCCGCCTTCAGCAGTTCGTTGCCGACCGAAGGGTAGAGCGCCTCCGGGTGCGTCATGCCCGACTGGCAGGCATTCAGCAGCACGACCGGCACGCCCCTGCCCGCCAGCAAGCCGCCAAGCTCCGCGCCCGTCACGGGTCGCCGCGTCTCGTCCGCCTCGCCCTCGAACTCAAGCAGCCCGTGCGTGGACGCGCCCGGCGGGAAGACGCCGTGCCCGTCGAAGTGCAGGACGTGGTAGAAGTTCGGCTGGTCGCTCAGCACGCGCGTCAGTCGCTCGAACGTGGGCGGGCGCAGGATGTCCAAACGTATGCGCTCGCGGTGCGGGCGGAACAGTTCGAGCAGCGGGCGCGCGACCGACTGGAACGGCACGTCGCTTTCGGGGCCGCCCGGTCGGCAGATGATCATCAGGATGTTGAAGGTCGGGCCGGCGACCGGCGCGGGCGGCTCGAAGATCAAATCCGGCTGGCTGCGGACGAAGGCGTGCGCGAGCCGCGCGAGGTCGCCGTGCTCGCCCCGCGTCGCGTCGCGCATGAACTCCCACGGCAGCGCGATGCCTTCCGCGTCGGCCGCGTTGATTTTGATGCGCGTCTGCGCCAGTTGGTCTGCGACGTGCGCGTAGAGCGCGAACGTCTGCCGGTCGGCGAAGACGGCGTCGAAGAGGCGCGTGCCCATCTGCTCCGTCAGCGCCTCGACCTGCCGTGCGCGCTGGCGGAACTCGCCCCAGGGGTAAGTCAGGTACTCTTCCAGGTACCACTGTATGTCGCGGCGCTCCGCCTCCGTGACGGCGAAGGCGAAATCGGTCACACGCTCCTGCGGCTGCGCGCCGGGCTGCGCCGAGTAGCTGACGCGCACGCGCGCCCCCGCGCCGCCGTCGGCCGGCATGTGTTGAATGACCAGTTCCTTCAAGGTGAGCGCCTCCCGCGTCGTGTCGGCTGCCGTGAGCGTGGCCCGCAGTATAAGACCGGCGGCGGTTTTTTGGATAGCTGTTTAGTTCGAGGGTTGCGGTCAACGGATCGTTAATTCAACACAGAGGGCACAGAGTTAAGCACAGAGGACACAGTAAGAACTCTGTGTCCTCTGTGCTAACTCTGTGCCCTCTGTGTTAGACCGGCCGTCCGGCGTCCGGCAACCGACGCGGTCACAGCGCACGACCCGCCGGGCGTGTGGTTTGACTATCATTTACGCGCATACTATCTTGCGTCTTTGCTCGCGGTTCGGGGTGCACCGACTTAATCCATGCGCGCCACTTACGTACTCGGCATCTCGGCTTATTACCACGACTCGGCGGCGTGCCTCGTGCGCGACGGCGAGGTTCTGGCGGCGGCGCAGGAGGAGCGCTTCACGCGCAAGAAGCACGACCAACGCTTCCCCGCTAACGCCGTCGCCTATTGTCTCAAAGCCGCCGGCATCAACGGCGCGCAGGTCGATCACGTCGCGTTCTACGACAAGCCGCTGCTGAAGTTCGAGCGGCTGCTTGAGACTTACATTGATTACGCGCCGCGCGGCATCCGCTCGTTCCTCTTGGCCATGCCGCTCTGGCTCAGAGAGAAACTCTGGATACGCGAGCAGGTCGAGCAGCACTGCCGCTACAAGGGTCAGGTGCTTTTCACCGAGCACCACGAGTCGCACGCCGCGTCCGCCTTCTTCCCCTCCCCCTTCGAGTCTGCGGCCGTCCTCACGATGGACGGCGTCGGCGAGTGGGCCACTTCGAGCTACGGCTACGGGCGCGCGAACGAATTGCACCTGCTCGCCGAGCTGCACTTCCCGCACTCGTTGGGTCTGCTCTACTCGGCCTTCACCTACTACACGGGCTTCAAGGTCAACTCCGGCGAGTACAAAGTCATGGGTCTCGCGCCTTACGGCGAGCCGCGCTACGTCCAGCTCATCCTCGACGAACTGATAGACCTGCGCCCCGACGGCTCTCTGCGCCTCAACATGAAGTACTTCAACTACTGCCAGGGCCTCACGATGACCAACGCCGCGTTCGACCAACTCTTCGGCGGCCCGCCGCGCAAGCCTGACGGCGAGTTGACGCAACGCGAGATGGACTTGGCGCGCTCGGTGCAAGAGGTAACGGAAGAGGCGATGCTGCGGATGGCGCGGCACGTCCACGAGGAGACGGGCGAGCGGAATCTCTGTCTCGCGGGCGGCGTCGCGCTGAACTGCGTCGGCAACGGGCGCATCCTGCGCGAAGGGCCGTTCGAGCGTGTCTTCATCCAGCCGGCGGCGGGCGACGCGGGCGGCGCTTTGGGCGCGGCCCTCTCGGTCTGGTATCAGTACCTCGGACGCGAGCGCGACGTGGCGCAGGTCAAAGGCGGCCACGCCGACGGGATGCGCGGCTCTTACCTCGGCCCCGCATACTCGAACGAAGAGATACGCGCCTTCCTCGACCCCACGGGCGCGACCTACCGCCGGCTCGAACACGCGGAGCTGGCCGAGTACGTCGCCGGGCTGCTCGCGCAGGAGAAGGTCGTCGGCTGGTTTCAGGGGCGCATGGAGTTCGGCCCGCGCGCACTCGGCGCGCGCTCGATCTTAGGCGACCCGCGCTCGCCCCGTATGCAGGCGCAGATGAACCTGAAGATCAAGTTCCGCGAGTCGTTCCGCCCGTTCGCGCCCTCCGTCCTGCGCGAGCGCGTCGCAGACTACTTCCAGCTCGACTGCGACTCGCCTTACATGCTGCTCGTCGCGCCCGTCCAAGAACACCGGCGCGTCCCCATGACCGAAGCGGAGCAGCAGTTGTTCGGCATCGAGCGCCTCAATGTGCCGCGCTCGACCATCCCCGCCGTCACGCACGTAGACTACTCCGCGCGCGTCCAGACCGTGCGCCGCGCAGACAACCCGCTCTACTACGAACTGCTCGCCGCTTTCGAGCGCCTGACCGGCTGCCCCCTCGTCGTCAACACCTCGTTCAACGTGCGGGGCGAGCCGATAGTCTGCGCGCCCGAACACGCCTTCGCCTGCTTCATGCGCACAGAGATGGACGTGCTCGTCATGGGCGACTACGTGCTCGACAAACGCGACCAGACGATCTCCCTGTCCGCCCGCGACCTCGCCTGGCAGGAGGAGTTCCAGCTTGACTGACGACGCTCACGAGGCGAAGCCGGCGACGGACGCGCAGGCGCGCAAGACCGCGCTCGTCGTCGCGTGCGTGCTCGCCGCGCTCGCTGCGTGGAATTACTACCGCGGGCGCATGACGACAGTGTTCGTGCTCGGCGGCGTGAGTGTCGCGCTCGTGTGCGCGGGGCTGTTCGTGCCGCCCGTGGCGCGCGGCTTCCACGGGGCGTGGATGCGTCTGGCGTTGGCGCTCGGCTGGGTCAACAGCCGCGTCCTCCTGGGGCTGATGTTCTACGGCGTCTTCGCGCCTTACAACCTCGTCGGGCGGCTCTTGCGGCGCGACCCGCTCAGGCGGCGCGGGCGCGGGGCGGAGAGCTACTGGATCAAGCGCAAGCAGACGCGGCAGACGCGCGAACAGTTCGAGCGCACGTTCTAAAACGAAGGGGCACGCATGGGCAAGCTACGTCTGGCCGGGGAAATCTGGCTCTTCCTGTCGCAGAACAAGAAACTCTGGCTGCTGCCGATCATCATCGTGCTGCTCCTCCTGGGCGCGCTCCTCATCTTCGCCCAAAGCTCCGCCCTCGCGCCCTTCATCTACACGCTGTTCTGATCTTCGTCGCTGCCTGCGCCGGTAGGAAAGATCAACACAGAGTACACAGAGGGGGACACAGAGTTCACAGAGTTCTTAACTGTGCCCTCTGTGTCCCCTCTGTGTCCTCTGTGTGAGACCGCCGCACGCCACACTCAACTTCAACGCGTCCGCGCTTGCAGCGGGAGGCGCAGGTCGCGCCGGACGTATGTGCCGGGCGGGCCGTCGAACATAACCGTGAGTTGCGCGCCGCCGCTCGTTGTTTGCACGCGCACGCCCGCCGCCGCGCCCAACTGCTTCGGCGTCCGCACGCCCAGCGTGTAAGTGCGCCCCGCCAAGCCCTCAAGCGAGAGGTTCAGCGCCTCGCCCTCGGCCCGCGCGCGCAGCACACGCAGCCCCGCGCTCGTCGCCCCCGGCGGCGGCATGGTCTGCGCGACGAACACCTCCGTCCCTTCGTCGTAGCTGAAATCGTAGACCGCCACGTCGTCGGCCACAGACGACGGCGGCTTGCGCGCGTCGGACGACGGCCGCGCCGGCTCGTTATTGACGCGTAGTTCCGCGCGCTTTATGTCGCCGACGCGTGCGACGAGCAGCCAGTCGTCGAGCCGCGTGACGGCTTGCGGGTTCGCCTGCGCGCGCGGCCTGACGCTGATGCCGCGCAGGCGCGCGTCGCACGGCATGGCCGGGGCCAGCAGCAGTTGCCGCACCTGCGGCCAATCGCCGGGTGCGCGCGGGTCTGCGCCGCGCCGGCCGACGGACAGACGGAGGTGGCCCGGCGACCGTTCGAGCTTGAAGTTGAACAGTTCGCGCCCGGCGCGCACGTTGCGCACCTCGACGCCGGCCCAGTCGGCGGGCAGTTGCGGCGCGAAGCGGAGCGTGCGCCCGCCGTCCAAGACTTCAAGCCCCAGCAGCCCGCGCACGAGCGGCGTGACGACCATCGCCTCCGACCAGACCTGGTGATGCGACGAGCGGCCGAACGGCATCAGGAAGTCGCCGGAGAGCAGTTCCGTCACGTAGCCTTGTTCGTTCTGACTCGTCAGCAGCGCGTTCGCCATGAGCGCCTGGTAGCCGACGTGCGGGCGGCCGTAGTTGTAGGCGGCGAGGCTCGCCCAGCCGGTGAAGAGCGGCCAGACCGAGCCGTAATGGTACGAGAGCGGATCGTAGAGGCGGCTCTCGGCGGAGAGGATGCGCGCGCCCCAGTCGGTCGCTATCGCCCCGCCGCCGAGGTGATCAAGCTCGCCCTGCGCGTGTTCGTCCGCGAGCGTCTTGAACCAGAGCGGCACGGCGGGCAGCACCGTGTCCTCGTCGTAGAGAGGCGCGTTCTTCAATTCGTCCATGCGCGCCTGTCGCCGCTCGCGGTTGGGGCCGGGATCGGCCTTCACCGGCTCGGTCGGCGGCAGCTTGGTCGCGTAGGCGTAGAAGCCGCGCGCGGGCAGCCAGTAGGTGCGCTCGGTCGCGGCGCTGGTGCGCGCGGCGTTGGCGCGCGCGCGCGTCGCCAGTGCCGCGTCGCCCATCACGCCGGCAAGTTCGGCCAACGCCTGCGCGGCCGCGACCCACAAGCCCTGCATGTAAATCTCTTCGTGCGGCGGGTAGAGCGCGCCGCCTTCGACCCAGCCGTGCCCGAACTTCGTGTTTTCGATCAGCCCGTTCGCGTCCGTGTCGGTCGCCTCGGTGAAGCGGTAGGCTTTGAGGATCGAGTCCCAGTTGGCGGCGAGGAAGGCGCGGTCGCCCGTGGCGCGGTAGAGGTCTGCGTGCGCGAGCACGTAGAGCGGCGTGGCGTCGGCGCTGGCCCAGGGGTACTCGTAGTCCGTGAACCAGGGGATGAGCGCGGCCGACTGCGAAATCTCGTGCGGGATTTTGCCGTCGGCGCGCTGGAACTTCTTGAGGAATGTGAGCGCGGCGCGCGTGGTCGCGTAGTCGCCGTAAGCGTCGAGCGCGTAAGCCGTCCAGAGCGCGTCGCGCCCGAAGAACCAGGCGAAGCCGGGGCGCTCCGACTCGCCCGACGTGCGGTAGCCCGCGACCAGCCCCGTGCCGAGCGCCGGGTTCGTCACCACGCCCTTGTCCACCCCGACCTTCGCCCACGCGAACGCTTCGTTCAGACGCGCGTCCGGCGTCGTGACCGCGAGCGTCTCATTTTGCAGCCGCTCGTAGTGCGCGACGGTCTGCTCGTAGAGCGCGGGGACGTTGGCGAGCAGACGCGCGTAAGCGGCCTGCGCCTTGTCGCGCCCTTCCGTGCTGCCGGCGATGACGATGGGGATGTACTGCGTCTTGAGTTGCGCCGCGTCCGGCTCGATGGTGAAACGCGCGGGCACGTCGCGCGGCTCCTCCTGGTAAGGCTGCACCGACACGTCGCGCGCGGCGGGCGAGCCGACGACGCCGACGTAACGCTTCGTCTCTTCGGTCAGAAAATAGGCGCGCGCGTCTTCGTCCCAGCTCAGCCCGCCGGTCATCAGCCCCGCGGGCCAGGCGAGCCGCAGGCGCGGGCGGAACGAGACGCTGATCGTCAACGGCAGCGCGCTCTCCACGTCCAGGAGCATGACGACGCCCGGCTCGTCGAGCGGCGCGAAGACGATCTGGCGGACGGTGAAGGCGGCGTGCGCGTAGGTGAAGACGGTGGCTTCGGGGCGCGTCGTGACGCGCACGAGCGTGTCCGCGCCGCGCAGCTCCAGCGGGTAGCCCGCGAGCTTGAACGACAGCTCGAAACCGTCCAACAGCTTCAACGGGTAGACCCACGCTTCGAGCGCGCGGTGCTCGTAGCCGAACGCGGCCGCGCGCCGCCCCGTCACGGCGTAGAACGCGCCCGCGCGCGCCGCGCGCTCCAACTCAAGCCCGCTCCGCCGCAGCGCGAACTTCGCCACGCCCGGCGCGGGCGGCGTCGGCGGGGGCGGCGGCGCGGGCGGCGGCGTTTGCGCGCGCGCGGCGACGACGTAGAGACACAGACACAGGCAGCAGACCAGACGCGGTAGGTGTTTGGCGGCCAACGGGCGGCTCCTCGCAACGCGCAACTTCCGTCTCAACTTGCACTGACTTTGTAAGCCGCACGCCCCACCGAAAGCAAGGTGCGCCGTGCTGGTAGCGCGCGCACGCGCACGCTTCTTGCAATCCTTCCTTGCGCGCGGCCGGCAAAAGGCTTTAAACTCTCGCCCCGGCGCGCGCTGCCGGCGCGCGCGTCGCAAGCTAGGCCGCTCTCCTCGGTTCCGTGCTCTCCCTTTTGAGGATTTCAAAAACCGAATGACTAAGACAGAGACGGAAGTCCCCGCCCCTGCGCCTGCGCCCGTGCCCGCGGACGAAGACGCGGGCGAGCTGACGCGCCTCAAGCGCGGCTTCGTCAACACGCTCGTCCACGAAGTGCGCCTGCCGCTCGCCAGCGTCCTCGCGCTGCTCGAACTCTTCGACAGCAAGCTGGCCGCGCGCGAGCCTCTGGACTTCGAGGATCGCGAGCTGTTGGTCTCGGCCGTCGGGCAGTGCGCGCGCCTGCGCCGGCTCGTGGACGACCTGCTCGAAGTCGCGCAGCAGCAGGAGCGCCCGCTCGCGCTCGCGCCGCGGCGCGTCGAGACCGGCGCGCTGCTCGCGGAGACCTGCGCGGCCGTGCGCGGCGAGGCGGCGCTGCGCGGCGTCGCAATCCGCCTGCACGCGCACCCCGACACGCCGCCGCTCGCCGCCGACGAGCGCCAGGTGCGGCGCGCGCTCGAACACATGCTCGCCTGCGCGCTCGGCGCGACGCACGACGGCGGCGCGGTCACGGTCGAGGCGCAGGCCATCAGCGGCGTGCGCCGCGGCGACGCGGGCCGCAGCTTCGTCCTCGTCAACGTCAGCGACACGAGCGACGGCATCCCGCCCGAAGAACTGCCCTTCGTCTTCGACTCGTTCTGGCAGCCGGCCGACGGCCGCAGGCACGCGGGCGGCTGCGGCGTGCGGCTCGCCCTCGCCAAGCGCATCGCCGCCGCGCACGGCGGCAACGTCGCCGTCCGCAGCCAGCGCGGCGTCGGCACGACCTACTCCATCGTCCTGCCCGCACACGCCGAGCGCGAGACCGGTGCGACACGCCGGGCGCGCGTCCTCATCGTCGAAGACACGCCCGACCTGTTGATGCTCCTCGGCAAGCTGGTCGAGCGCATGGGCTACGAGGCGCTGACCGCCGACTCGGCCGCGCGCGCACTCGAACTGCTCGAACGCGAGCCGCACTGCGACCTGCTGCTGACCGACTGGGCCATGCCCGAAGTCAGCGGCGGCGAGCTGATCGCGCGCCTGCGCCGCGACCCGCGCTTCAAGCGACTGCCCGCCGTCGTCCTCACGGGCCACGACACCGTCGAGCAACAGGCCGCGGCCGCCGGCTGCGACCGCTTCCTCGTCAAGCCCGTCATGCGCGACGAGCTGCAACGCACGATCAGCGAACTGCTGCACGAGCGCACGCCGCAGGGCTGAAGGCGGCGCGGCACACGAACGCGAAGGGGCGGGGCGGCACGCTATTGCGCGTGC
>DASVPY010000087.1:0-73426 GCA_036389395.1 Pyrinomonadaceae bacterium | reverse complement strand
GCTCGCTCATTAACACGATGAGCGAGCGAGCCGACGAGCCGATGAAGCAATTTCTTCATCCCTCATCCCTCATCCCTCATCCCTCCCTGCGAGCCAACGCGGGGGCGGCAAGGGCACATCAGAGAAGAGGTTGCGGTCACTTGCTCTGGCGCGCGCGTTCCGCTTAGAATGCCCGTTCCCGGTCGTCGCCCCGCTGTCAGCCGACGCGGCGGCCGGCGCGCGCGCCCCCCGGACGCGCTTTCATTTTGGCAGTGCAGCAAATCTCAACAGGGCCTCGTTTGGAGATTTTCCCGGTGAAACACCTTTTCCGCCTGTTCGGCTTGAGCCTCGCGCTCGTCTGCTTGCTCGGCGCGCGCGCCGCCGCGCAGACGCCCACGCCGACCGCCAGTCCCACGCCCGACCCGTTCGTCGTCCAGATCACTTCGGCCACGCCCGCCCCCGTCGCGTCGCCCTCGCCGCTCGGCTCGGCCGACGTTAACGCCTACGTCGGCGACGTGAGCGGCGACGGCCGCTTCGTCGTCTTCGAGTCGAAGGGCGACTTGGCGACCATCCCGCCGGGCGCGGCCACGCGCACCGTCACGAACGGCGACGGCAACCGCGAAATCTTCCTCTGGGACGCCGCCCAGCGCCGCATCTTCCAACTCACCAACACGCGCAGCGCGCTGGTGGACAACGCCGCCTCGCCCTTCGTCAACACGAACATCGCCGTCGAGGTCAGCAACAACCGCCCGCAGATCAGCCGCGACGGTAGGTGGATCGTCTTCAGCTCGAACGCGCCGACGCCCGGCAGTTTCGACGGCACGGTCGCCGCCAACAAGTCGCTCTTGCAGGCGGACGGCAACCAGGAAGTCTTCCTCTACCGCCTGCCCGACGTGCCGGCGGCCGACCTGACGAGCGGCATGGACACAGGCTACACAAACCTGGCCGCGGGCACGTTCACGCGCGTCACCGACACACCGGCCAGCGCCGTGCCGCGCGCCGGCACGGCCATCGCCGGCCCCTTCGTCGCCGACGACAACCGCTTCCCCACGATCAACGACACCGGCTCGCGCATCGCCTTCGTCTCCACGCGCGACCTGACGCCGTGCAGCGCCACCAACAACCCGACGCGCTGCAACCCGGACGCGAACCCCGAAATCTTCGCCTGGCGGCCCGGCGGCGGCTACACGCAGATCACCGTCACCTCCGGCACGTTCGTCTTCAACGACACGCCCTCGATCTCCGGCGGCACGACCGACGGCGTCGCGGGCGAGAGCAACGACTCGACCGTCGCCTTCTTCTCGAACGCGGCCACCATGCCGGACGCCGCCGGCACGAACGCCGCCGCCAACAACTCGGACGGCAACGGCGAAGTCTTCGTCGCCACCTACAACGGCACGGCGCTGACCGCCTTGCGCCAGGTGACGCGCACCAAGGTGCGCAACGCCGGCCAGATCGTCGTCGCGCTCGGCTACGGCCGGCGCGTCAGCCGCAACGGCAACCTCGTCGCCTTCGAGTCGGGCGCGACCGACCCGGTCGCCGACACCGTCCCGACCCTCCAGGGCGGCGCGACCTTCGTCTACAACATCTCGGCCAACACCTTCGTCACCGTCGGCCCGCGCGCCTCCGACGACGAGGTCAACAACCAGGGCGGCGACACGGCCCGCGCGCCGACCTTCACGGGCGACAACGCGCGCCTCGTCTTCGTCTCGAACCTGAACATCAAGCCCGACGGCACGTTCGCCCCCGCGGGCGACACGACGGGGCTGAACCCGAACCGCGAGACGCAAATCTGGGTCGCGCCCGTGCCCGCCTCGGCGAGCACCACGCCGCCCGTCACGCGCCTGACGAACCTGACCGGCACGTCGCGCGTCATCATCCAGTTCGCGCTCAGCAACACGCCGGAGCGGATCGCCTTCAACCTGCCGGTCGCGTTCGCCGGCAGCGCCGCGGCCGCCGGCACGGTGCAGGCGTTCTACCTCGTCGCGCCGCCCGGCCCGAGCACGAGCGACACGGCCGCCCCCGGCTCCGCGCTCGCCTACCAGACCGGCGCGAGCCGGCGCGACGTGGCCACGCCCACGGCCTCGCCCACGCCCACGCCTTCGCCCACGCCGCTCGCGGGCCTCTCGCCCGGCGAGATCGGCTTCGTGCGCACCACTTCCGCGACGCCCGCGGGCGTGACGCTCGCGCCCTCGACGAAGTCGGTCGGCTGTATGCCGGCGGGTTCAGCTTGCGACGCCGCCTCCGAGTCGCACCGCCAGCCGCCGCTGCCCTTCGAGCTGAACGGCGTCTCGGTCGTGATCGGAACCACGGCCGCCGGTCTCTACTTCGTCAGCCCGACGGAGATTCAGTTTGAAGTCCCGCGCGGGCTGACCGCCGCGACGGCGAGCCTGCCCGTCACCGTCAACATACGCGAGGCGGGCGGCGTGCGCACCGTGCGCAGCCTCTTGCAGATCGTCGCCACGCAGCCCGACATCTTCACGACGACGAACGGGCCCGGCGGGCGCGCGGCGGTGACGAACGTGACCAACCCGCTCCTGGCCGTCGGCACGCCCGAACCGTTCACCGTGCGGACGACCTACACGGACGCGTCGGGGATGAGCGTGACGGCGCAGACGAAGCTGCGGCTGCTGCTGACGGGCGTGCGCGGCTTGACGACGGGCGCGATCACCGTGCGGCTCGTCAAGGTCAGCGACAACTCGCAGACCGACATTACGGGCACGAGCGTCACGGCGCTCATGCAGACCGACATGCCCGGCGTCTTCCAACTCGACTTCCTCCTGCCCGAGACGCTCGCGGGCGCGGGCGACGTGGCGGTCATCGTCATCGCCAGCGGGCAGCAGAGCCGGCCGGCCGACACCGCGCCGCGCTTCACCATCGCCCCCAATCCGTAGTCGCGGGGGCGCGTCCGAGTTAAACGTGCCGAGCGTCGTCAAGCCTAGCGCCCCGCGGGGCGCGGCCCCTGTCGGCGCTCGGCCGTTGTGTTCTTAGTCACCGGCACTCCCTGATCCATGCGCATCGGCATTGACGGCATCCCGCTGGCGACCCCGAAGACGGGCATCGGGCATTACACGTTCGAGCTGGCGCAGGGTCTCGCGCGGCTCGCGCCGAGCGCCGAGTTCGAGTTGGTCGCGCCGGTCGCGCTCGACTTGGGCGCGGGGCTGCCGCCGAACCTGCGCGCCGTGTACCAGCCCGTCAACGCCATCAGCCGCCGCTGGTGGACGGTCGGGCTGCCGCTCTACGCGCGCCGCGAGCGCCT
This sequence comes from Pyrinomonadaceae bacterium, assembly GCA_036389395.1. Taxonomy (GTDB): domain Bacteria; phylum Acidobacteriota; class Blastocatellia; order Pyrinomonadales; family Pyrinomonadaceae; genus QHXQ01. The sequence goes on along the minus strand of DASVPY010000087.1, from coordinate 70,188 downwards.
CGCCCTCTACCACGGCACGAACTACAACGTCCCGCTCTGGCAGCGCTGCCCCACGGTCGTCACCGTCCACGACCTCTCGCTGCTGCTGCACTCGGACACGCACCGCGAAGACCTCGTGCGCCGCGCGCGCCGCCGGCTGCCGACCATGACGCGCATCGCCGCGCGCGTCGTCACCGACTCCGAGGCGGTCAAGCGCGAAATCCACGAACACCTCGGCGTGCCCGCCGAGAAGATCGTCGCCGTGCCGCTCGCGCCGCGCCGCGTCTTCCGCCCCGTCGCCGCCGCGGAGGCGCGCGCCGCGTGCCGGCGGCTGGGCGTCGAGGACGAGTTCATCCTGTTCGTCGGCACGGTCGAGCCGCGCAAGAACCTGTTGACGCTGGTGCGCGCCTTCGCCGAGTTGACGCGCGCGACCGACTTGCGGCCGCAACTCGTCATCGCCGGGCAGAAGGGCTGGCTGACCGAAGAGTTGGACGCCTACGTCGAACGCTCGGCGCTCAAGGAGCGCATCCTGTTCACCGGCTACGTGGCGGACGAAGACCTGCGCGCGCTCTACACGGCGTGCCGCGTCGCCGTCTACCCGTCGCTCTACGAAGGCTTCGGGCTGCCGCCGCTCGAAGCCATGGCCTGCGGCGCGCCGGTCGTGACCAGCCGCATCCCGGTCATCGAAGAGACCTCGGCGGGCGTCGCGCGCCTCGTTGCGCCGACCGACGTTGAAGAGTTGACCGCGGCGTTGGTTGAATTGCTGACCGACGAGGGCGCGCGCGCGCAGATGTCCGAAGCGGGCTTGCGCCGCGCCGCCGAGTACACCTGGGAGCGCACGGCCGCGGCGACGCTGGCGGTCTACAGGGAAGTCTTGGGGCAGGCGAACGGCGCGGCGCTGGCGGGCTAGGGCTATTTGCGGTTGAGTGTGCCGGGCGATCAGTTCAACACAGAGTACACAGAGTTAGCACAGAGGCCACAGAGAGTCTTTACCGTGTCCTCTGTGTACTCTGTGTTAAAACGGCCGCGCGCCGCACGCAACCACCGACGGCTCTGATGAGGTAGGGTAACGAAAAGGCCGGCGACCCAAGTGGGCCACCGGCCTCGGTTGTTTGAAACTGACCGCGGGCTTAGAAGCGGTTGCGGTACTCGGTCGAGTCCATGAAGCCGCGCACCATGGTGCGGAAGTCGGTCGGGTGCGCGTTCAGGTACGTGAGCCAGGCGTTGTAGCCGGCCGGCTCCGGGTCGCGCCTGAGATACCCGACGTACTGCATGAAGACGAACGACGGGTTGAACTCTTTCTGGTTCACCTCGTTGCTGTCTATGATGCTGCGCAGGGCGGCGGCGCGCGCGGCCGCCGTGTTGCCCGCGGCCGTCAGGTCGGCGACGATCTGGTTGCGGTTCGAGAGCGTGACGCCGGCCGTGTTGGCCACATTGTCCACGAAGGCGGCGGGCGACAGGCTGCGCGGGAAGGCGGCGAGGAAGTCGGCGCGCGCCTCCCAGTTGGTGGCGTAGGCCGCCAGCTTCTGGTTCACCTCTTCGGCGGTCTGCCCCGTGACGGCGCGCATGTCGGCGACCATCTCGTTGTAGGTCGGCAGCCGGCTCAGCGTGGCGTGGTAGTAGCGGAAGACCCGCCCGCCCTTCAACTGGAACTCCTGCGAGCCGAAGAACGACGCCGAGGCCGTGATGCGCGCCTGGTGCAAGCACTCAGGGTCGCTGGGGCAGCGCGCCTGCTCGGTGTTCAGGTAGTTCATCCAGGAGGCGAACCCGCCGGCCTCCGGGAAGCGACTCAGGAAGTCTATGTAGTGCTGCTGGACGAAGAAGTCGCTGTCGTCAATCGTGATCCGCGTGTTGGTGCCGGGGCGCAGGCGCAGCGGCTTGACCTTCACGTCGCCGTAGAACAGTTCGGACGGCAGGGTCGGGTCTTCGGTCACGATGCGCAGCGTGGGCGCGGACTGGCCGAGCGCGGCGGCGCAGAGCAGGACGAGCAGGGACAGGACGGCGGCAATCTTTCGCATGACGGTTGACTCCCGGTACTCTAAACGGCGGTGGGCCTGTTAAGCTGTCTCTCGGAACCCGTAAAACGGGAGAGCCGGGGCTACTCACAACTGACTTTAGGTCTGGCTTTGCAAGCGGGCGCAGCCCAGCACTTCGTACTCTAGCGTGCCCGCGGAACGTTTGTCAACGCCCACTTTCGCCCGCCCTTTTAGACGCGCGGGCCGGGGGCGGCGGCTGAGAAAAAAGGCGGGCCGCTCCGGCGGGCGCAGGAGAGATGTCGCCGCCGGGCGCGCGGTTGTCCGCGAAACGCGGAGGGTGGCGCGTCCTTCGCGGCGGGAATTTTAAACTCAGACTAGGAGCGGGCGTTTATCCTGCGAGACTTGGTGCGGCGATTGAACTGGCGGGGGCGGGGCGCGGACGCGGCGGCGCTCGCCGCCGTCGCACTCTTCTTCGTCGCCTTCTTCCCGCAAGGGCTGTTCGGCGGGCGCTACCTGTTCACCGGCGACGGCTACTTCTACAACTACGCGCTGCGCACCGTCGCCTGGCGCATGATCCGCGCCGGGCAGTGGCCGCTCTGGACGCCCTACGTGCTCTCCGGCTACCCGCTGCTCTCGATGGCGCAGTTGGGTCTCGGCTACCCGCTCACGTGGGGCTACCTCTTCCTGCCGGGGCACGTCGCCGAGCAGGTCTACATCCTCGCGCCGTTCCTGCTCGCGCCCGCCTTCACCTACCTCTACCTGCGCGAGCTTGGGCGGACGCCGCTCGCGGCCCTGCTCGGCGGGCTGACGTTCGGCTACGGCGGCTTGATGGCGAGCGCGCTCGCCAACAACGGCCTGATGCCGAACGCCTGCTTGTGGCTCCCGCTCCTGCTCGTCGCCCTTGAGCGCGCGCGCCGCCGCCCCGTCGTGCCCTGCCTGCTCGGCGCGACCGCCGCCTACACCATGTCCGTGCTCACAGGCTACGGGCAAGGCTTCATCTACACCGGGCTGCTCGCGGGCGTCTACGCCCTCACGCTCGCCCTCTCGGGCCCGCGCGCCGACAACACGGACGCGGAGCAGAGGACGACGGCGGCCGGCGCGGACGAGACGACGACGGGCACGCGGCGACCGTCGGCGCGTTGGCGACCCGTGTTCGTGGCGGGCGGGGCGGGGCTGCTGGCGGCGGGCGTGGCGGCGTTTCAGATCATGGAGACGGCCGCGGCCGTCCGCCACAGCGTCCGCAGCACGCTCAGCTATTACCTCTTCACGCAAGGCTCGTTCACGCCCGCGCTGCTATGGAAGTCCATCACGACGCCGCTCTTCTACGGCTTCGACGTGCACGCCAGCGCGCCGCCGCTCGCGTTCGCCTTGGCGGCGTTCGCCGTCTGGGCGCACGCGCGCCGCCGGGTCGTGCGCCGCGACCCGCGCGTCTTCTTCTGGCTCGCGGTGGCCGTCTGCGCGGTCGTCTTCATGCTCGGCGAGCACACGCCCGTCTACCGGCTCGTCTACCTGACGCCGCTGCTCAACCGCTTCCGCGTGCCCGCGCGCCACACCTTCGAGTGGACGTTCGCCCTCGGCGTCCTCGCCGCCTACGGCTGGGACGCCGCCGCGCACTACTTCGCGCGCCGCCACAACGGAGTCAACGCGGGAGCGCGACCGCGCCGACTCGACTTGCCGGTCGCGCTCGTCCTACTCGCGGTCGCCGCCGTGTGCGGCGCGCTGTGGTGGCACGAGACGATGCCGCTGCACGCGACGTTGACGGGGACGCCCGTGCGCGGCGCGACCACTTTCTACCGCCTGTGGAAAGGCGCGTTCGCGTCGCTCGCGGCGGTCGCGCTCTGGCGCGCGGGTCTGGTCGCTCACGCGCGCGCGCGCTTCGTGTTGCTGCTCGCAGGCGTGTGCGTCACTTGCTTCTTCGAGCCGTCGCTGCTCGTGGCGCACTGGTGGGGGCGCGTCAACCTGCCGGCGGCGCGCTTCAGCGTGCCCGGCGAGGCGACGCGCTTCCTGCAACAGACCGCGCCGACGGCGGGGCGCGTCTACACGCGCGTCGATCTCTTCAACGAACAGTTCGACATCCCGCCGCGCTTCGACGCGCCGAACCTCTCGGCCGTCTGGGGGCTGGAGAACGTGGCCGGCTACGAGCCGCTCATCCTCGAACGCTACAGCCGCGCGCTCGGCGGCGTCGGCCTCGACAGCGTCCGCACCTTCGACACGGGCCTCCCCGACCCCACGCTCCTCACCGCGCGCTCGCGCGTACTCGACCTGCTCAACACGACGCACTTCGTCTCCTACGCGGGGCTGGCCTCGGCCAACGTCGCCGTCACCGGCTCGTCGCTCAACCTCGGCGTGCCCGGCGAGCTCGCGCCCGGCGAGACAAAGAAACTCGGCGCGGTCGCGGGCACGAGCGACGCGCTCGAACTCGTCACCTCGCTCGCCAACTCGACCTTCGAGCCGGACGGCGCGGTCGTGGCGCGCGTGCGCGTGCGCGCGGCGGACGGGCGCACGTTCGAGCTTGAGCTGCAAGCGGGCCGAGACACCGCCGAGTGGGCGCACGAGCGAGGGGACGTGCGCGCGCTCGTGCGCCACCGGCTCGCGCCCGTCGCCGAGAGCACGCAGGTCAGCGACGGCGCGGGCGGCCAGTTCGCGGCGCACCGCTTCAAAGCGGCGCTCGCGTTCCCCGCGCCCGCCGAGGTCAAACGCATCGAAGTGGACAACGTCTCGCCGCACGCGCGGCTCGCCATCTACGACGCGAAGCTGCGCGCCGCCGGCACGGGCCGCGCCGCGTCGCTCTTCGGTCTCTACTCCGACGCCTGGCGGCCCGTCTACGAGCAGCACGACACGCTCATCCTACAGAACACGCGCGCCCAGCCCCGCGCCTGGCTCGTCACTGAGGCGGAAGCAGTAGACGCCGACGAAGCGTTGCGCCGCATCCGCGGCGAGAGCCAACACGAGTTCGACCCGCAACGCACCGCCCTGCTCGAAGTGCGCCCCGAAGAATTACCCGCTTTGCCCGGTCAGCCTTCAACGGCGGCGACTGATGAACCGGCGCAGGCAGCCGCGCAGACGACTACGCCACTGACGGCGCGCGTCGTGAGCTACGAGGCGACGCGTCTGACTGTCGAGACGGATGCGCCGACGCCGAGCGTGTTAGTCGTGAGCGAGCTTTTCTATCCGGGCTGGGAGGCGCGTGTGGACGGAGCGGCGCGGCCGATCCTGTTGACGGACTACTTGCTGCGGGGCGTGGCGCTGCCGGCCGGACGACACAAAGTCGAGATGCGTTACGTCGCGCCGGCAGCGCGCAAGGGCGCGGTCGTCTCGGCGCTGACGCTCGCCCTGCTCGCCGGGCTTGGCCTCTACGCGCGGCGCGCGCGCGCGCGGCGGACGTTGTGAGCAGACGCGAAGACATGAACGTACAAGAGCGCGACGCAGGGTTGCGGGCCGAGGTGCGCGGCGACGCGCGGCGCGCCGTCGTTGACGGTCGCGGTTGGCGCGCGCTGTGGCGGCGGCGGCGCGCGGACGCGTGCGTCGTCGCCGCCGTCACGCTCTTCTTCGTCGCCTTCTTCCCGCACGTCCTGTTCGGCGACCGCTTCATCATCGCGGGCGACGCCTACTATTACTCTTACCCTCTGCGCACCGTCGCCTGGCGCATGATCCGCGCGGGCCAACTGCCGCTCTGGACGCCGCACGTGCTCTCCGGCTACCCGCTGCTCTCTATGTCGCAGGTCGCCGTCGGCTACCCGCTGACGTGGGGCTACCTCTTCATCCGCGGGCCTTGGGCCGAGCAGCTTTACGTGCTCGCGCCCTTCCTGCTCGCGCCGCTGCTGACTTACGCCTACTGCCGCGAGCTGGGGCGCAGTCGCTTAGCCGCGCTGCTCGCCGGTCTCGCCTTCGCTTACGGCGGCATGATGTGCGGCTTCATCTCGAACAGCGGGATGCTGACGAACGGCTCGCTCTGGGCCCCGCTCGTGCTGCTCTACGTCGAGCGCGCGCGCACGCGCCCGTTGGCGCACGCCCTGCCGCGTGCGGCCGTCGCCTACACGCTCGCCGTCCTCGCCGGGCACGGGCAGAGCTACGTCTACACGGGTCTGCTCGCGCTCGCCTACGGTCTCTTCCTCGCGCTTAAGAACGTGAAGCAAGGCACGCATGAAGACGTGACGCAGAACACGCCCGATGAACTGACACCAGGTGCGTCCGATCATGCGTCACGACGCGCGCCCGACGAGACGACGCGAACAGGCAAGTTGGCTTGGCTCACACAAGCGCGCTGGCGGCCTGTATTAACGGCGGCGGGCGCGCTGTTATTGGCGGCGGGCGTGGCGTCGTTCCAACTGTTCGAGGCCTTGCGGGCCGCGCGCCGCAGCATCCGCAGCGGACTCTCTTACGAGGCGTTCGGCGAAGGCTCGTTCGCGCCGCGCGAAGCCGCGCTCTCGATCCTCGCGCCGCTCTATCATTACGTGGACACGAGCGCCTACCTCGCGCCGCTCGCGCTGCTGCTCGCCGCGGTCGCCATCGTCTGCGCGTGGCGCGGGCGCACGCCGCGCGACGCGCGCCTCTGGTTCTGGGTCGCCGTGGCCGGCGCGGCGTTCCTGCTCATGCTCGGCGCGCACACGCCCCTCTACCGCCTCGTCTATCTCGTGCCCGTCGTCAACAGCTTCCGCGTGCCCTCGCGCCACGCCTTCGAGTGGACGCTCGCCCTCGCCGTCCTCGCCGCCTACGGCTGGGACGCGACCGCCGCTTACTTCCGCGCGCGCCGCCGCGCCGCGGACGAAGCAGGCGGCAGTACGACGCACGGCCGAGGCGGTCATAACTTCCGACTCGCCGTCGCGCTCTTGCTGTTCGCCGTCGGCTGCGTCGTCGCCGCGCTGTGGTGGCGCGCGACGAGCGCCCCGCCCGTGCCGAACCCGTCGATCTACACGGGGCTACCCGAAGCCTACTACTGGCTCTGGAAACTCGCCTTCAACGTCGTCGTCTGCGCGCTCGCCTTTCTGTGCTTCACGCTGCGCGCGGCGCGCGTGCGCAACGCGCTCCTCGGCGCGACGATCATGCTCGCCTGTTTCGCCGAGCCGGCGGCGGTCGTCTCGTGCTGGTGGGGGCGGCTGCTCAGCCTCTCGGCCGCGCGCCTGCAACTGGTCGCGCCCGCGACGCGCTACCTGCAACAGTTCCCGCCCGAAGAGGGCAGGGTCTACACGCGCGCCGGCCTCTTCGCCGAAGAGTTCAACGCGCGCCCGCGGCTCGACGCGCCGAACCTGCCCGCGCTCTTCGGCCTGCACGACGCGGCCGGCATGGAGCCGCTCGTGCTCGAACGCTACAGCCGCGCGCTCGGCGGCGTCGGGCCTGATTCGGTCACGCCGCGCGCCGGCTTCCCCGCGCACAACGAAGACCTGTTCGCCGTGCGCTCGCGCGTGCTCGACCTGCTCAACGTGCGCCACGTCGTCACGTTCGCCAACCTGAAGTCGTTTGAAGACCCGCTCACCTACCGCGACCAGATCGGGCTGTCGGTCACGGAACTCGACGTGAGCGTCGCGCCCGGCGCGACCGTCGCACTGCACGCCGCGGCCGCGGCCGCCGACACGCTCGCGCTCGTCACGTCTTTGGCCAACTCGGTCGGCGCGACGCAAGGCGAGCCGGTCGCGCGCGTGCGCGTCTTCACGGACGACGGCCAGATGCTCGAGCGCGAGTTGCGCGCGGGCGTGGACACGGCCGAGTGGGCGCACGAGCGCGCGGACGTGCGCGCCAACATCAAGCACGGCCTCGCACCTGTTTTCGACGGACGCGCGGGCGACGAGACGGGCAGCTTCCAGTTCTACCGCTACTGGGCGCGGCTCGCGCTCGGCGCGCACGCCAAGATCAGTCGCGTCGAAATCATTAACGTGTCGCCCACGGCCGCACTCGCCGTCTGGCGTGCATCTGTCTACGACACGCGCACCGGCGTCTCCACGCCGCTCAGTGCCGCCGCCCGCTCCGAGTTCTGGCAGACCGTCTACAACCAGGAGCAGGTCGAGCTACTACGCAACACGCGCGCCCAGCCCCGCGCCTGGCTCGTCACCGCGGCGGAAGCGGTGGACGGCGAAGAGGCGTTGCGCCGCATCCGCGGCGAGAGCGCGCACGAGTTCGACCCGCAGCGCACCGCGCTGCTTGAGGTCGCGCCCGCGGCGCTGCCCGACTTGCCCGCCGCGGGCGCAGTGCCGGCGCAGACGGCGGCGCGCGTCGTCAGCTACGAGCCGACGCGGCTGCGGATCGAGACCGACGCGCCGACGCCGAGCGTGTTGGTCGTGAGTGAAATCTTCTACCCCGGCTGGGAGGCGCGTGTTGATGGACAAGCGCGGCCGATCCTGTTGACGGACTACTTGCTGCGGGGCGTGGCGTTGCCGGCGGGGCGGCACACGGTCGAGATGCGGTACGCGGCGACGGCGGCGCGCAACGGGGCCGTCGTCTCGGCGCTCGCACTCGTCTCATTGTGCGCGCTCTTCGTGTACGACCGGCGCGCCTCCCGGCTTGAGCGTTGATGGCATAAGTTCAATCCTCCGTGCGTCCTCTGTGTGCTCTGTGCCTCTGTGGTGAATTAAGGTTCAACAGCATTCACCACAGAGGCACAGAGCACACAGAGGACGCACGGAGGCCAGCCGAATCAGGCACGGAGCGGAGAAGAGGGTGCGGGCGGCGCGTTTAGGAGACGTGTGGCGGCGGCGGCGCGTGGACGCGTGTGCGCTGGGTGTGTGCGCGCTCGCGTTCGGTGCGGCGTTCGGCTGGGCGCTCCTCAGCGGTCGCTTCCTGATCGGCGGCGACGTGTTCTTCTACACCTACCCGATGCGCACCGTCGCGTGGCGCATGATCCGCGCGGGCGTGCCGCCCACCTGGACGCCTTACGTGCTCTCCGGCTACCCGCTGCTCGCGATGGCGCAACTCGGTCTCGGTTACCCGCTCACCTGGGGGCACCTCTTCCTGCCCGACCACTGGGCCGAAGAACTCTACGTCCTCGCGCCGTTCCTGCTGATGCCCGTATTCACCTACGCGTACCTGCGCGAGCTGGGGCGGAGCCGACTCGCCGCGCTGCTCGCCGGTCTCGCCTTCGCTTACGGCGGGCTGACGACGAACGCGCTCGGCATGAACGGCATCCCGACGAACGCGATGACGTGGCTGCCGCTCCTCCTCGTCGCCCTTGAGCGCGCGCGCACGCGTCGGCTCTCGGCTTGCGTGGCCGGCGCGGGCGGGTTTTACGCGCTCTCCGTCCTGACGGGCCACGCCCAAAGCTTCCTGCTCGTCGCGCTCGTCGGCGTGGCTTACGCACTCTTCCTCGCCCTCGTGCCGGCGCAGACGGAAGAGACAGACGCATCTGCGAAGGACGGCACGAGCGAGCATGAAAACTTGCGCGGGCGCGAAAGCTCGCGCGTGTTCAATCGGCACAGGCTGGCGCGTTGGCGGCCGGCGTTCGTCGCGGCGTGCGGGCTGGCGCTGGGCGCGTGCGTGGCCGGCTTTCAACTCTTCGAGACGTGGCGCGCGGCGCGGCGCAGCATCCGGCACGAGATCACTTACGAGTTCTTCAGCCAGGGTTCGTTCACGCCGCGCGAAGCCTTGCTGTCGGCGCTCGCGCCGCTCTACCACTACATAGACGTGACGACCTACGTCGTGCCGTTAGCACTCGCGCTCGCGCTCTACGCCGCCGCGCGCGCGCTCCGGCGTAAGGAGCCAGACCCGCGCGCCCTCTTCTGGCTCGCCGCGGCCGGCTGCGCTTTCGTCTTCATGCTCGGCGAGCACACGCCGGTCTACCGCTTCGCCTACCGCGTGCCCGTCCTGAACCTGTTCCGCGTCCCCTCGCGCCTCGCCTTCGTCTGGACGTTCGCCCTCGCCGCCCTCGCCGCCTACGGCTGGGACGCCCTGAGCGCACACGCGCGAGACGCGACGACCGCACGCGGACGACTGAGCTACGCCGCGCTGCTCGTCGCGTTGAGCGCGACGGTCGGCGTGCTCTGGTGGCTCGCGGTCGCGCGCGCCGCGCCGTTCGGTCTGACGGTCGGCACGACGCGCGCTTACGTCTGTTGGAAACTCATTAGCTTCGTGCCGTTGTGTGCCGGCCTGTGGCTGCTGCGGCGCGCGGCGGCGGGGCGCGTGCGCGCGGCGTTGTTGCTGTGCGCCCTGTTCGTCGGCTGCATGACCGAGCCGCTGATCCTGATCGCGCAGTGGTGGCCGGGCACGGCGAAGCCCGGCGCGCGCTTCACGACGCCGGGCGCGGCCACGCGCTACCTGCAACAGTTCCCGCCCGCCGAAGGGCGCGTCTTCGTGCAGGCGAACCTGGGGCTGGACGAGAACGCCGCCGCGCCGCGCTTCGACGTGCTCGCGCAGACCGCGCCCTACGGCTTGCACAACGCCGCCGGCTACGAGCAACTGCTGCTCACGCGCTACAGCCGCGCGCTCGGCGACGTGGACTACGACGCGGTGCGCCCGCGCGCAGGCGTCGCGCCGCCGCGCATCTTTACGGGCCCGGAGGCGCGCGTGCTCGATCTGCTCAACGTCACGCACGTCGTCGCCTTCCGCGAAGCGTTCCAACAACCCGCCGCGCAACTCGAACAGCACGAAGGCGTCGGCCTCGACCAAGCCGAACTCGGCATCGAACTCCCGCCCGGCGCGACCGCGACGCTCGCCGCCGCGGCAGCGCCCGCCGGCACGCTCGCCCTCGTCACGTCTTTGGCCAACTCGGTCGGCGTGGCCCAGGGCGAAACGGTGGGGCGCGTGCGCGTCTTCATGGAGGACGGCGGTCGAGTCGAGCGCGAACTGCGCGCCGGGGTGGAGACGGCCGAGTGGGCGCACGAGCGCGCGGACGTGCGGGCCAACATTAAGCATCAACTCGCGCCCGTCTTCGACAGCCGCACGGTGGCCGAGACGGGCGGCTACGCGGCGCACCGCTACTGGGCGCGGCTGGCGTTCGGCTGGCGCGGCCGGGTCAGCCGCGTCGAGATCAGCAACGTCGCGCAGACGGCCGCGCTCGTCGTCTGGAAGGCGAGCCTGTACGACGCCGGCAGCGCGCAGTCCGCGCCGCTCACGCGCGACCCCGCGCGCGCCACACCCGATCCCACACGCTGGCAGTCCGCCGCCGACTTCGACGGCATCCTCGTCCTCCGCAACACGCGCGCCCAGCCCCGCGCCTGGCTCGTCACCGCGGCCGAGGCGGTGGACGGCGAAGAGGCGTTGCGCCGCATCCGCGGCGAGGGCGCGGACGCATTCGACCCGGCGCGCACCGCGCTGCTTGAAGTGCGCCCCGACGAGCTACCTGCTTTGCTCGGTCAACCTTCGGCGTCGCAGACGGCCGTGCCGCAGACGGCGCGCGTCGTGAGCTACGAGGCGACGCGTTTGAGTATCGAGACGGAGGCGCAGACGCCGACGGTCTTGGTCGTGAGTGAGTTGTTCTATCCGGGCTGGGAGGCGCGTGTGGACGGAGCGGCGCGGCCGATCCTGTTGACGGACTACTTGCTGCGGGGCGTGGCGCTGCCGGCCGGACGACACAAAGTCGAGATGCGTTATGCGGCGACGGCGGCGCGCAAGGGGGCCGTCGTCTCAGTCCTTGCGGTCGTGAGTTTGTTGGGGCTGGCGGTTTACGGGCGTCGGTCTGAGCGTGTAGGCGGCGAGCAGGAGGAGTGAGAGCGCGCTGAGGGCCGCGCCGTAGTAGAGGGTGCGCGGGCGGAACTCGAAGCGGACGAGGTGTGTGCCGGCGGGGACGGGCGTGCCGCGCAGGGCGTAGTCGGCGCGGTAGAGGGGCGCGGGCGCGTCGCCGATGAACGCGCGCCAGCCGGGGTAGTAGGTGTCGCTGGTGACGAGGAAGGCGGGGGCGTGCGACGAGACGCGCACCACGAGTTCGCGCGCGGTCAAGCGCACGACTTCGGCGGTGGCTTGTGGATCAGATTGTTGCTGTGGGAAGTCCGGCGGCTCTTCGACGAGGGCGAGGCGGGCGGGGTCGAAGGCGCGGCCGTCGGGGAGGCGTGAGGTGCGTGCGGCGTTGAAGGCTTCTTCGGCCGAGACGCGCGCGACTTCCGAGACGAGCCAGGCGCGCGGGCGTGCGCGCAGGTTTTCGTAGACGACGCTCGCGCCCACGTCCTCGGCTTTGACCGTCGGCGGGTAGCCCGCGTGCGCCGCGTCGATCTCGCCCGCGCGTCGCCAGCGCGTCATGTCTCCGAGCACTGCCGCGGCCGGGGTGACGGGGTAAGAGGTCTGCGCGTCGTCGAAGAAGGTGATCTTTCTGAGGCTGAACGTGCCGGCGGGGCCTGTCCAGCGGAGCGCGACGTGGCGGACGGGATCATGCGGCGTGGAGAGGTTGAGGGGCAGCCGTTGGCTGACGTAGGTGTGCGCGTCGCAGCGCGCGCCTGCGCGGTCGGCCGGGTAGCTGCGAAAGACCTGCGCGCGGGCGTGGCGCATCGTGGGGCGCACGTCGGCGCAGTCGTAGGCCCACTCGCTGAAGTCTTGGCCGGCGCGCAGAGGGAGCGTCGTCGTGTCGCCGCCGTCCGCGCCGTCGAGCGTCAGTTGTAACACCTCCTGCCCGTCGGGTATCTGGACGGAGCAGGCGAGCGTGCCGACGAGCGCGACCGAGGCGGCGTGTACGGGGCGCGGCAGATCGAACTCGTAAGTTTGCGGGTTGGCCGGGTTGCAGCCTTGGCCGAGGTCAACGTTGAAGTCGCTCAACGCCCAGCGCGCGCCTTGCTCGTCGGTCGTCGTCGGCTCAATGTCGCCGGCGGGCAGGAGCACGTAGCGGACGCCCATGAGGTCGAGCGCCTGGTTGGCGGGGTCGCGCCACGATTCATCCACGCTGCCGTGGGGCGGCATGGTGAGGAGGCGGCTGGTGCGCGTGGGGATGAAGGGGCCGTAGCCGCTGGCGCTGGGCAGTTGCCAGAGCTTGGAGAGGTTGGGCGGCAACTCGGCGACGCGCCCCGTGCCGCCGCGCACGGGCAGCAGGCGTTGGTGCGTGGCGGCGAGTTCGGCGCGCAAGGGTTCGGCGGCCGCGGGCATACGGAGGTAAGCCTCGTAAGGCGCGCGGTAGTGCCACTCGTAGAACCAGCCGAAGCTGGCGAGGTCGAGCACGAGCGCGGCGAGGAGCAGGACGGCGCGCGCGCGCGCATCGGGCCGGTGCTGCCAGTAGACGAGCGCCGCGCCGATGATGACGAAGAGCAGGAGCGGCACGTAGAGCGCCGGGTTGGCCCAAGGCTTGAGCGTGACGGTGCGGTTGAGTTGCGCGAGCGCGAGCGCGTTGACCTTGCCGGCGAACAGCCACAGCCCGCACAAGGTAACAACGAGAGCGAGCGTCGCGCCGAGCAACACGCGCGCGAGCAGCTTGCTGCGTGTGGCTTGTGCTTGCAGCGCGCCGACGCCGTCGCCCGCGAGCACGCAGACGGCGAACGTCAGTTCGAGGTAGTGGCGCGCGGGCACGCGGAACTTGTCGAGCACGGGCAGTTGGTAGACGAGGCGCGCGAGCGGCGTCGCGTCGCCGAGCGCGAGCAGGAACGCGACCGCCGCGACGGCGAGCCAGAAGCGCGCCTCGGTCGTGCGTCTTTTAGTGATGAAGCCCGCGCACGCCAACACGAGCGGCAGCAGCCCCGCGTAGCCGCTCAACTCGCCCGCCCCCCAGCCGTCCGCGCTCGACGGCCACGCGCCGAAGTAAGGCAGCCCGTAGAGCGTGCCCGGCGCGCCGCCGTAGAGGTAAGGGAACAGCAGCACCGGCGCTTGCCTGAGCGGCAGCGAGTAGGCGACGAACTCCCCGAAGTCGAGCGCCGCGCGCCAACTCTGCGCGGCCAGTTCCGCCGTCGGCCAGAGTTGCACGGCGGCGAGGCCGACGCCGATGGCGACCGCCGCGGCCGCGCGCGCGTAGTAGCGCCAGCGCCCGCACTCCGCGCGCCAGCCGTTGACGAGCGCGAAGCAGCCCGCCAGCGTCAACGTGTAAGCGAACATCTGCGGGTGACCCGCGAGCGCCGAGAGTGCGACCACAAGCGCCGCGCCGACGAACCAGCGGCGACCGGCTTGTCGTCGGCGCAACTCGGCGAGCGTCCAGATGACGAGCGGCAGCCAGGCGGCGGTGTGTATGACGGCGGCGTGCCCGACGTGCGCGACCATGAAGGCGCACAGCCCGTAGGTCGTGCCGCCGACGGCCGCCGCGAGGCGCGCGCGCGTGCGCGTGTAGACGTAGCCGTATGCGCCGGCGCTGGCGAGCACGTAAGCCGCCACGACGAACGGCTCGTAAGCCTTCGCGCCGAGGAGTGAGAACAAGATCGCGGGCGGATACCAGAGCATCAACTGCGCGTCGCCGACCGCCGCGAAGCCGCCCCACGTGTGCGCGTCCCAGAGGGCGCGCGGCGCGGCGAAGTTCGGCAGGAAGTAGATGATGCCGTCGCCCGGCGCGAGCAGGCGTTCAGAGAAGAGGACGGGCGCGAAGAAGAGCGTGTAGAGCAGCGTGTAAGCGCCGACGACGAGCGCCGTGTGGCGGACTTGCGGTTGAGTGTGGCGTGTCATCGGATTAACACAGAGGACACAGAGGAGACACAGAGGGCACAGAGTTTCTTACCGTGGCCTCTGTGTGACCTCTGTGTACTCTGTGTTAAGACCGGCCGCTCGACAAACTCAAGCACCAAGATAATCAGCCGCGCCCGTCAGCGCCGCCGCGCGATGACGTACATGATGTCGTAGAGGTTGAGGTAGAAGCCGAAGCCGGTCAAGCCGGTGCGTTCGAGCCAACGGTAGAGGCGCGGGCGGTGCTGGCGCAGGACGAGGATGTTGTAGGCGACGTTGCCCAGGCTGCGGTAGAAGCCGCAGTAGCGGTTGTAGACGACCTCGAAGCCGTAGTTGCCCAGCAGCCGCGCGAGCGTCGCGGCGGAGAAGTAGTGCAGGTGCGTCGGCGGGTGGATCATGCGCCAACGCGCGCCCCGCAGGCGCGCGTTGAGGCTGTCGGCGTCGGCGGTCGTGACGCAGACGAGCGCGCCCGGCTCGGTGTGGCGCGCGATCTTCGCGACGTAGCGGTGCGGCGCGCGCAGGTGCTCGATGGTGTCCCACAGGCAGACCACGTCGAACGTGCGCGCGCCGTAGTCGTGCGCCAGAAAGTCGGCCTGCGCCACGTCCAGCCCGAACCGCTCGCGCGCGAACCGGACGCCCGCGTCCGTGATGTCTATGCCTTCGACGTGCGCGAAGTGCGGGCGCACTTCGGCGAGGAAGAAGCCGTAGGCGCTGCCGATCTCAAGCAGCGTGCGGTGGCGCGCCGGGTCGAGGAAGGGCTTGAGGGCGCGGAAGCGGAGCTGGAAATTGCGGCGGAAGAAACGCTCGTCCGCCGCGTAGTCGCTGAACTCCGCGCCGGTGAAGAACTGCTCGTTGTACAACTCGAACAACTCCTCGTCAGTCAGCCGCATGTCGGCGTAGACGTAGCCGCACGCGCGGCACTTGAGGATGCCGGGGTAGAGCGGCGCGCCCGCGCCCGCGCGCCCGCAGACGATGCAGGCGGCCGACTCGTCGGCCGACGGCGAGATCGGATCGACACTCGTGCTCAACTCAGGCGCAGTGCTTGGCAACGCGGTTCCTTTAAGACCTTATTTTCTTTGCGCTCCTTTGCGGCCCGCTTGGCGACCTTTGCGGTTAGGTCTTAAAGCTTTAACCGCAAAGGGCGCAAAGAGGGCCGCAAAGGAGCGCAAAGAGTTCAGAATAACTCTTCGTCGCGGATGAAGCGCGGGCGCGCTTTGACCTCTTTGTAAATCTTGCCGACGTACTCGCCGACTAATCCCAAGAACATGATCTGCACGCCGCCGAGGAAGTAGATCGGGATGACCGTGCCGGCCCAGCCCGGCGGCGTGTGCCCCGCGACCTTGTGGTACAGGTAGAAGATCGTCATGGCGCAACTGAACAGGAAGATGAGCGCCCCGGTGAACGTGACCAGCCGCAGCGGCACGACGCTGAACGACGTGATGCCGTCGAGCGCCAGCGACGCCAGCTTGCGGAAGTCGTGCTTGGACGCACCCGCCTCGCGCCGCCGCGCGTCGAACGGCACGACGGCCGAACGATACCCGATGTCCACGAAGATGCCGCGCAGGAACAGGTTGTACTCACGATATTCCGCGACGGCTTCGAGCGCCTTGCGCGAGACGAGCCGGTACTCCGAGTGCTGCTTGACGATGCGCGCGCCGAGCGCGCTCATCAGGTGGTAGAAGAACCAGGAGGTCGCGCGCTTGACGGGCGAACTCGTGCCGGGCCGGCGGCGCACGCCGTAGACGACGTGCGCGCCCTGCCGGTACTCGGCCAGAAACTTTTCGATGACCGCCTCGTCCTGCTGCAAGTCGGCGTCAATCGTGACCACGCAGTCGGCGCGCTCCTTGACGCCGAGCAGGCCCGCGAGGAGCGCGTTCTGCGTGCCGACGTTGCGCGCCAGCTTCAGACCCTTCACGCCCGCATCCTGCTCGTGCAAGGCCTCGATGATGGCCCACGTCGCGTCGTGGCTGCCGTCGTCCACGAAGTAAAGGAAGCTCGCCGGATCGATCTGCCCGGCGGCGGCGAGCGCGCGCAGCAACTCGGTCAGACGCGCGGCGGTGCGCTCGACGACCAACTCCTCGTTGTAGCACGGCACGACGACGGCGAGCAGCGGGCGCGTCCGGGCGCGCTCGTCCCCGCTCGTCAACTCGTCGGCGCGCGCGCGCCGCCGCGCCGCCACGCCCTCGCCCGTGCTGCTCGTCGTCAGACTCAAACCTCGATGCCTCTCAAAGCGTCCTTAAAGTTTTAAGCGACCGCGGCCGCCTGCGTCTGCGCCGCGAGCCGCGCGACGACGCGCGCGAGCGCGGGCCAGACGGCGGCGGGCGTGAAGGCGAGCCGCCGCGTGCGCTGCGCGGCGACGACCGCGCGCCGCAGCGCCGCGTCGTGCGTCAGCGCGTGCGCGCGCGCGGCCACGGCCGTCAACTCTTCATCGCGCGCGAACAGCACGCCGGCCCCGGCGAGCGTCTCGGCGACGGCCGCGGCGTCGAGGGCCAAGACCGGCACGTCGAACCACATGGCTTCGACGAGCGGCGCGCCGAAGCCCTCGTGCTCGCTGAACGACCAGTATAGGTGCGCCGTGCGGTAGTACGCCAGCAGCGCCGCCGCCTCGCTCTGGCCCGGCAGTTCGACGTGCGCCGCGAGGTCGAGCCGCGCGATGGTCGCGCGCACGGCGTTGCAGTAAGGATCGGACGCGGGCGCTTCGCCCGCGATGACGAGGCGCGCGCGCGCGTCCAGGCGGCGCAGGTGCGCGAAGGCGGCGACGAGTCGCCCCTGCTGCTTGTTCGGCGCGACGCGGCCGACGAAGAGGACGTTGGTGCGCCCGTCCTGCAAGCGCGCCATCAGCGCCGCGTCGGGCGCGTCGTTCCAGCGCGCCGGGTCTACGATGATCGGCAGCACGCCGGGCGCGCGGAAGCCGCACGCGGCCAACTCAGCCGCGTTGAAGGCCGAGTCGCCGACCGACAGTGGGAAGTGGCGCGCGAGCCGGCCCAGGTGCGCGCGCCCCGTCTCAAGCATCCACGCGAAGCCGGGCCGGTAAGGCGCGTAGAACTCCGCGGGCGTGACGTTGTGATAGACGAGACACTTCGGCCCGGCGTGTGCAACGGCCAACGCCGTCACCGCCGAGCCGATGGAATGATGATAGATGAGACCGGCGTCTGCGTCGGGTTGTTGTTCGTCTACGAGTTGCGCGGCGTCGGCGGCGAGGCGCGGGTCGCGCCGCTTGACGAAAATCTCCGACTCGTAGCCGTGCGCGCGCAGGTGCGCGCGCAGCGCACACGCCTGCTGCGAGATCGCGTCGCCGAAGACGATGTCCGGCAGCAGTTGATGAATCGCGCGCAACCCGCGCACCTCCGTCGGCGACGAAGACGACGCGGCGTCGTCCGGCGTCGGCGCTTCGTCTTGATCGAGACCGAGCAAGGTTTCGTAGCGCGCGATGGTCTTGACCCACTCGGCGTGCTCGGCGGCGTATGCGTGGCCGCGCGCGCCGAGCGCGGACAGTTCTTCATCCGTCGTGTCAGCTACGTGCGCGCAGAGTTGCGCCCACTCGTCTTCGGTCGCGGCGAGCCAGCCGCCGGCGGCGCGCTCGACGGCCGTGGCCGTAGCCAAACATTCGCGGTGCGCGGCGACGGGCCGGGCGGCGGCCCAGGCTTCCATCAGCGCGCGCGAAAAACTTTCGTGGCGGCTCGGCTGCGCGAGCGCGCGGCAGTGTGCGAGGAGCGCGGCCTTGGTTTCGTCCGAGACGAGACCGAGGTCGTGGACGGACGCCGCCGGGTCGGCGTAAGAGTCCGCGCCGGGGCCTGCGAGCACGAGTCGGAGCGCGTCGGCGGGGCGCGCGGCCTTGAAGCGCGCGAAGGCGCGGACGAGCAGCGGGACGTTCTTCGTCGCGTCGCGCCGGCCGAGATAGAGGACGAAGTGTGCGCCGCGCAACTCGGCGGGCAGCGCGGCGGCGAGTTGCGCGGGCGCGAGCGTCGGGCGCTCGATGCCTTCGCCGACGACGTGGCTGCGCGTGTAGATGCCGGGGCCGTAGAGGCGCAGGGCGAGTTCCATCTCGCCCTCGGAGTTGAAGAGCAGCCCGCGCGCGGCGCGGAAGAGCGCCGCCGTTTCGGGCAGGTACGCCGCCGGCTCGTCGTGCAGGCACGGTTGCAGCCACGCGCGCGCGGCGACGAGCGGCAGACCCAGCACGGCGGGCGCGAACATGTAAGGCAGGAAGACGCAGGCGCGATAGTCCGCGCCGCGCGCGGCCAGGTGCGCGAGCAGCGCGGCCGATTTTATGTTCTCGTGGACGAAGACGTGCGCGTCCGCTTCTGTTAGAGGACTGACGCCGGGGCGCAGGTCGTGCGCGTCGAGCGCGAGCAGTTTGGCGTTGACTTGATCGAAGGCTTGCGCGGCGCGCTCGTCCACGGGGAAGCGGCGGACGGTCAAGCCGTCTTCCGTACTCGCGCCGGGCGCGTGGTGGTTGCGCGCCCAGTCGTCCTGGAACGAGCGGTTGCAGGTGGTCAGGACTTCGACGGCGTGCCCGCGCGCGGCGAGCCGCAAGGCGACTTGGCGTGCCTGCTGCTCCGCGCCGCCGGTGAGGCGCGCGCCGAACCACGGCACGACGAACGCCAGAGGCTTCATGCCTGCTCGCCTTCGGCCGCCTCGTCCGGCGCAGCGCCGCGCAGTTGTGCGACGAGGGCGCGCAGGGCCGCCACTTCGGCCGCGAGCGCGGCGTGCGCCTCGTCGTGGCGCGCGTCCGCTGCGCGCAACTGCTCTTGCAGATCGTCGAGCACGACCTTCTGCGTCTCGACGAGCACCTGCTGCTCCTGCACGAGAAAGCCTTCGTGCCCGCTCAACTCGCGCCGCACGTCGGTCAACTCGTCCTGCACGCCCGTCAGCCTGTCCTGCACAGCCGTCAGATTATGTTGCACGCCGGCCAGCCTGTCCTGCGCGCCGCTCAACTCGTCCCACAGTCCGGTCTGTTCGTGCTGCACGCCGGTCAGCCCGTGCCGCAACTCGTCCTGCACGGCCTCGACCGCCGCGGCGAGCGTGACCAGTTCCTCGGCGCGCATGGCGAGTGCTTCGCCTAAGTCAACGAGCGCCTGGTTGATCTCGGCGCGGACTTGCACGGTGTCGGCGTGGGCTTGACTAATCTCCGCGCAGGCGCGGTTGAGCGCGGCGCAGGTCTGGTTCAGGTGGTCGGCGATGCGCTGCTGCTGCGCGAGCGCGTAAGCCTCGAACCGCTGCTGGTGCTCGACGAGCAGTGGCACGCGCAGGAGCGCGCGCACGAGCCGCACGACGCGCCCGACGACGGGCAGACGCGCCAGGCGGCGCGCCAGCGGCGACGGCAACCCCGCGACGCGCGCGCGCGCGCCCGCCGCGCACAGAGCCTCTATGATCTCGACCTTGCCGCGCCGGCCCGAGCGCAGGTCTGCGAGCGTCGCGGCGTATTCGGCTTCGGTCGGCGGGCGGTCGCCGAGCGCGGCGTAGGCATAGGAGACGAAGGCGCGGTCGTGATAGGCGAGCAGTTCTTCGAGCCGGTAGCGACCGTCGGCGCGCGGCTCCTCCACGTCTTGCAAGACGAGCGGCGACGTGGACGCAGCAGTCTGCGACGGCGCGACGGCCGGCGGCGCGGCCGCGTCAGGCTGCGCCGCTGCATCGGCGGCCGGCGGCGTCACTCTGTCGTCTGTCGTCTGTTGCACGTTACCAACATTTCGCTCCTGACGGAGCTTGCGGACTTTAGGTCATGCCGTGAGCTACAAACATACCGCTCCTGACGGAACTGCGGTGCGGGGCTTCGAGCCGCGCGCTAAGCCTTGAGGGCGTGTGCTTCATGTTGCTCGGCCGCCGTGACGCGGCGGGCGGTGACGCGCGCGTCGAGGTTGGCGATGCCCTCCATCTCGACGGGGCAGGCGACGCGGAAGAAGAGCACGGCGTCGAGCCAGTCGTAGGCCGCGCCGTCGGGCGAGTGGACGGCGACCGAGACGAAGTAGTGCTCCTGGCCGAGCCAGCAGTCGAAGGCGAAGGTGGCCTCGAACACGTCGCCGCGCCGCGCCGCCGGCAGCGGCCGCTCGCGCTGCTCCGTGTTCGTGCCGTAGACGTTGAGGCCGTGCCGGCTCCTGATCATGAAGCCGCAGACCGGGCGCTCCACGTCCGCGTGAAACCGGAAGCGCATGCGCAGGCGCACGGGCTGGCCCGACTCGACCAACGCCGACGGCTCGCCGTCCGCGTTGAGCAACTCCGCGGCGACGACCTCGGCCCGGCCGTCGCCGTGCCGGTATTGATACTGCAACGGCGCGCACGTCGCGGCTTCGGATGTGCTCTGCGTCTCGGCTTGCGTCTCGGCCGATCCTTCGGGCGCGGGCTGTTGTACCTCCGTCGTTGCTTGATCGTCGCCCGCGTTCGTCGTCGCGTGCGCGCCGTCCGCGTAGGCCGCCTCGCGGGCCATGATGAGGCGCTGGTAGCGGTTGAGCACGTCCGTGGGCGTGCCGTCGGCGAGCGCCTCGCCTTGGTAGAGCAGGATGGCGCGCTGGCAGAGCGCGCGCACGAGCGTCGGCTCGTGCGAGACGAAGAGGATGGTTACGCCGCGCGCCTGCATCTCCTTGATGCGGCGCACGCAGCGGTGCTGGAAGATCGTGTCGCCGACCGAGAGCGCCTCGTCCACGACGAGGATGTCGGGGTCGGCGTTGACGGCGATGGCGAAGGCGAGGCGGACGTACATCCCTGACGAGTAGGTCTTGACCGGCTGGCGGATGAAGTCGCCGATCTCGGCGAAGCGTTCGATGTCGGGCAGCCGGCGCGCCGTCTCCGCTTTAGAGAAGCCGTGCAGCGCCGCGTTCAGGTAGACGTTCTCGACGCCGGTGAACTCGGGGTTGAAGCCCGCGCCGAGTTCGAGCAGCGCGGCGACGCGGCCCGCGAGCCAGACGCGCCCGTGCGTCGGGTCGAGCGTGCCGGCGACGATCTGCAAGAGCGTGGACTTGCCCGACCCGTTCGGGCCGACGATCCCTGCGGTCGTGCCGCGCGCAAGCTCGAAGCTGATGCCCTTGAGCGCCCAGAACTCGCGATGCCGCTTGAGCCGCCCGCGCGTCAGCGTCTCCTTCAGACGGTCGGCGGGCCGCTCGTAGATGCGGTACTGCTTCGCCACGCCCTCGACGCGCAGTGCGATCTCCATGGGGGAAGTTTATAGGAGACAGGAGTCAGAAGCCAGAAGGCAGTGGTCAGTGGTCGGTGGGCAGTGGCCAGTAGAATTTCCAGTTGGGCTTGTAGTCGCGGGGCAGTTTCTGCCGGGTGAGGCTGGCGCGCACCAGCTCGATGGGGATGGCGTTCTCGCGTAGGATCGCATCGTGGAAGGCGCGGTTGGTCATCCGGCCTGAGTCAACCAGTTCTTTGTGCAGCGCGTAGAGCTGTAGCCCGCCGAGCAGGTAGGCGGCCTGGTAGAGCGGCGTGTAGCTGCCGTCGAAGGAGCGGCGCACCTCGGCGATGGCGTTCTCCGGCTCGTGCCCGACGCGCTTGACGAGGAGGGCGATGGCCTGCTGCGGCGTCATCCGGCCGAGGTGGAAGCTGAGCGAGAAGATGATGCGGGCGCAGCGGTGCATGCGCCAGAAGAGCATCCCGATGCGGTTCTCCGGCGAGCGGGCGAAGTTCATGTCCCAGAGCAGCAGTTCCCAGTAGAGCGCCCAGCCTTCGCCCCAGAAGGGCGTGCGGAAGACGGCGCGGTAGGGCTTGTAACGCGCGGTCATGTAGCCTTGCAGGTGGTGACCGGGGATCAGCTCGTGGAAGACCGTGGCGCGCGCGAAGTGTATGTTGTTGCCGCGCAGACTCATCAGCTTCTGCTCGTGGCTCATGGTGTTGGTCGGGTAGGAGACGCTGATGACCTCGCCGCCGGTGAAGAACGGGTTCACGAGTTGGCGGTCGGGCGTCATCATCTGCATCCGCCACGTCTCGCGCGCGAGCGGAGGCACGGTCACCAGGTCATGCTTGTCAACGAACTCGATGGCCTCGGCCGCGAGGTCGCGGATCAACTGGGGCTGCTTGCCCGGCTCGACGTACTGATCCTTGACGTGCTCCAAAGCCTTGTGCCAGTCGTCGCCGTAGCCGAGCGCGCGTGCGGCCTTCTTCATCTCGGCCTCGCACCAGTCCATCTCCTTGTTCGCGATGGCGATCAACTCTTCGGGCGTGTACGGGATCATCTCCGCGTTCAACTCGACCAGCAGCGCGTCGCGCCCGATGGGGTCGCCCACGATGTCGCTCGCGTCGCCCGGCCGCGCGCTCGCCGAAGTCCCGCGCAAAGCCCCTTGAGCCTGCCCGCCTTGGCCGCCACCCGTGCCGCCGCCACCCGCGCCGCCGCCCGCGCCGCCTGCGCCGGCCGGCGCGCCCGCGCCCTCCGTGGTTCTGACGCCGGCCACCTTCTCGCTCATGAAGGAGGCGTAAGACTGTAGAGCCTGATCGACGCCCTTGTGCGGCTCGCCGGCCCACCAGGTGAAGACCGGATCGTAGCCGTTGTAGAAGTCGAACCAGTTTCGGAGCGTGGCCCGCAGACCCGTGATCGCGGCGGCGGCCCGCAGCGCCACGTTCTTCTTAACCTTGGGCGCGGCGGCGCGGCCCGCCTTGCCGTCGCCGCCGGCCGCGTCGCCGCCAGTGCCGCCGCCGCCTTCGGCTCCTCCCGCCGCGTCGCGTTGCGGGCGCGCGTCGCCGCCGGCCGCGCGGCGCGCGTCTTCGATCTGCCGCTTCATGTCGGTCAGCAGCGCCGCGAGCTGCGCGGGGTTGATCGGCTGCATGCGGCGGCGCGTCTCTTCCAACTCGAAGATGGTCTTGGCGAACGGGACGTAAGGCGCGATCTCGGCGAACTGCTGCGCCTGTATGTCCGCCTGGTGCAACTCGTGTTCGAGGTGGTTCTTGAAGAGCAGGTAGTCTATGCGCCCCTCCGCGCCCAGCGCCTCGAAGTCGAGCCGCGCGAGCGTGTCGAGCCACTCGGTATAGAACTGCCTGAGCCGCGCCTGCCGGGTCGGCGAGTTGGCGACCGGGTAGGTGCGCAACAGGCTGCCGCGGTCGGTGCTATACAACTCGACGAGCGGGCGCAACTCGCTCGCGCCCGCGTCCGCCTCAGGCGGCCCCGTCGCCTTGACGCCCGCGCGCCGCGCGTTCTGCGCCGCACACGGCGGGCAGACCGCGCCCACGAAAAGAAGGACGCTCAGACCCGCACTCACCACGCTCCTGAATCTTCTCATAGCTTCACAGACTGACCTGACCAACTTACTGGCACAACGTGAAGGCGAGGATTATAACCAAGTGCCGGTTCTCGCGACAGAGTATGAACACGCAGCTTCGGGTCTTTCCTTCTTCTGTCTTCCGGCTCCTGACTCCCGTCTCCTCTTCTGCTACCATGCCCCGACATGCTTTCGGCGCAGACAGCGCGGCGGGCGGTGTGGCGGCCGCTGTTGGAGTTGCCGGGCCGGTTCGAGTTGATCGAGTCGCTGGCGCGGCGCGAGCTGGCGACGCGCTACCGCGGCTCGGCCCTGGGGCTGGTGTGGGCGCTCGTACACCCGGCGGTGCTCATTGCGATCTACACGTTCATCTTCGCGGGCGTGTTCGGCGCGCGCTTCGGCGGGCGCGGCACGGCGTGGGATTACGCGCTCTACCTGTTCTGCGGGCTGCTGCCGTGGACGGCGTTTCAGGAGTCGGTGCAAACGTCCGCGGGCGTCGTCGTCGCGCACACGAACCTCGTCAAGCGCGTCGTCTTCCCGCTTGAGACGCTGCCCGTGGCGCAGGTTCTGGCGGCGCTCGTCACGCAGGCGTGCGGGACGCTCGTGCTGCTCGTGGCGGCGCTTTTGATCGAACGCGAACTGCACGCGAGCGTGCTGTGGTGGCCCGTGTTGGTCGTGCCGCAGGCGTTGGCGACGCTGGGGGCGGCGTGGCTCGTCGCGTCGCTGGGCGTCTTCCTGCGCGACACGGGGCAGGCGCTAGGGCTGGTGCTGACGGCGTGGCTGTTCCTCACGCCGATCATCTACCCGGAGGCGGCCGTGCCGCCGCGCTACCGCGTCTTCATCGAGGCGAACCCGTTCACGCCGCTCGTGCGCAGCTACCGCCGCGTGCTGCTCGAAGGCGCGCCGCCGGACTGGCGCGGCCTCGGCTACTTCACGCTCTGCGCGCTCGCCCTCTTCCTCCTCGGCTACTGGTGGTTCGCCAAGACGCGCCGCAACTTCGCCGACGTGCTCTGAAGCATCCACTGTCCGAGCACCGCCCCTCATCGCCCGTTCAGCGTTTCCACTTTCAACGTTGTTCCGCGTGCGTCGTTTCGCGTTCCGCGTTGACGCGCACGACCGCGCCCATCAGCCACCAGAGGAGGAGTGTGACCTCGGCGTCGCCGAAGTTGTAGTTGACGAGCGCGCTGGCAAAGAGACCTGCGAGTGCGCCGCTCGCGCCGAGCAGGAGACCGTGCGCGGCGGCGTCCGCGTCGGGGCGTCCGGCGCGTTCGGCGCGCGTCGTTGTGCGCCAGAAGGCGAGCATCAGCCAGAGCCAGAGGAAGACTGCGGGCAGACCGCGGTCGAAGGCGAGTTGGACGGGCGTGGAGTGCGCGTGCAGCATGTCCGTGCCGGGGAAGCCCCACTCTTGCCAGTGACGGTGGACGGCGTCCATGCCGTGCCCGAAGACCGGGTGCAGGGGCACGCGCGCGGCGGCGTGGCGCGCGACGGCGAGGCGCAACTGCGCGCTCGGGTCTTGCAGGCGCAAGGCCCCGGCCGCGCGCGTGCGCCAGACCGCCAGCGCGCCCAGCGCGCACACGAGCGCGACGGCACACAAAGCCAGCGCGCGCGCACGCCCCGACGCCGCCCCGCGCCACAAGACCACCGTCGCGCCGACGACGAACGCCACGAGCACCGTCCGCATCGCCGTCAGCGCCAGCCCCGCCGCGAGCAGCACGAAGGCCGCGGCGTAGAGTCCGACGAGCAGACGCGTGCGCGCCTGGCGTTGTGCTTGTCGTTGCGCGTGCGCGCGGCGTTGCCAGTGGGCGAGGGCGAGACCGAGGGCGAGTTGGGCGATGATCTGTAAAACCTCTGCGAAGGTCTCGTAGTGGCGCGTCCAGCCGGAGGCGCGAAAGCGGCGCGTGCGCGCGCCGCCGTAAAGACCCGCGGGCGGCTCGGCGTCTCTCTGCGCAGGGGCGAGCGCGGGGGCAGGCCATTCGACGTGCTCGCCCTGCGTGATGACGCTCAGGCGCAGCGGACGGTCGGCGGGTGCGGCCCGGAGCGCGGCGGCGAGTTCGGTCGGCGAGTTGACCGCCCGGCCGTTGACGCGCCAGACGGCGTCGCCCGGTCGCAGGCCCACGGCGCGCAGAGGGCTGTCCGCCGTCAGTTGTGCCACGACGACGCCGCGCCCGCGCGCGGTCTCGAAGACGCTCCGCGCCGCGCCCGCGCAGCCCGACAGGATCAAGAGGCCCGCCAGCCAGACGGCTGTGCGGTGCGTGAGCAGGGCTTGCGCGCAGTAGTAGACGAGGAACGTGCCGACCGAGGCGAGCTTCAACAGGCTGATGCGCGGCTCGGCCGAGAGGAGCGCGGAGAGCACGCTCCAAGCGAAGAGGAGCCAGAAGGGCAGGTCGAGCGGCGTGCGCCGGACGTGCAGCCGCAGCGTGCTAAAAGACCAATAGAGCCAGCCCGTGAAGGCGAGCGCCAGCCCGATCCACGCGCCCGCAATCGAGTGCGGGGCGAAGACCGCGTACAAGGTCAGCCCCGCCAGCCCGACGCGGCGCGCGAACCGCATCAGCCCGTCTTCTCTGGAATATCGCTCAACGGCGTCGAGTGTCTTTGGGTCGGTCAAAGCGGCTCTCTGTAAGCCTTATCTTAATGTGACTTATTTCTCCGTGCCCCTCTATGCCCTCTGTGTCTCTGTGGTGAATTTTGCTGCGGCATCATGCACCACAGAGACACAGAGGACACAGAGGGGCACGGAGATTAACTGAAATTAAATCGCTAACTGCGCGGGCGGTCGGCTAAAGCGTGTTGCCGGCGGCGGCACGCGCCGGCCAAGTATGCACGGCTTCGGCGGCGGCGACAAAGGGGCCGCGTCCGCCGGGTCGTCTGCCCCTGCTCCGCGTCTCCCGCCCCGTCTCGCCCGCGTCTAACTATCCGACCATTCGGCGTGCCCGCCCAAAGATTGCGATTTTCACGCATAAAGCGGCGTGCCAAACACGGGCAAAACTCTTTGTTGACTGCGATTGAGGCGGCGTGTTAACGTGAAATTTGCCCGTCACCCTCGGGCTTATGACGAGGGGCAAGAGGGCAGGCATCTTCCGGGCACAGTCAAATTATTACAAGCCGTTTCCCTCGTCGTGCCACCCCACGCCCGATCTCCGTGTGACGTAGCAGCTTAATTCTCCAATGGCATTCGATAAGGCAAAGGCGGTCAGCGCGGCGGAGAAGTACCTGACTCAAGGTAAGATCGCCGCGGCGGTGCAGGAGTACCGCCGCATCGTCGAGGCCGACGAGGGCGACTACACGGCGCTCAACACCTTGGGCGACCTCTACATCCGGCTCGACAAACAGGCCGAGGCCGTAGAGTGCTTCATCCGCGTCGCCGACCACTACCGCGAGCAGGGCTTCGCGCTCAAGGCCATCGCCATCTACAAGAAGGTGGCGCGGCTGCGGCCCGACGAGTTGGCGGTCGCGCAGAAACTCGCGACGCTCTACGAGCAGCAAGGCTTGATCGTCGAGGCGCGCGCGCAGTACCTGTTCATCGCCGACGCCTGTATGCGCGCGGGCCGGGCGCGCGACGCGCTCGAAGCCCTGCGCCGCACCGCCGATCTCGACCCGCAGAACGCAGACATACGCCTGCGCCTCGCCGAAGGCTTCATGCGCGAGAGTATGCGCGACGAGGCGGCAGGCGCGTTCGCCGAGGCCGGCACGCGGCT
The DNA here is from genome assembly GCA_036389395.1 of Pyrinomonadaceae bacterium. Classification (GTDB taxonomy): domain Bacteria; phylum Acidobacteriota; class Blastocatellia; order Pyrinomonadales; family Pyrinomonadaceae; genus QHXQ01. Next base: position 42,879 of record DASVPY010000087.1, on the reverse strand, counting down.
GCACGCGCGCGGCGACTACAAGGGCGCGCTGCGCGCCTTCGTCCTGGCGCACGACTTGCGCCCTTACAGCCACGAGATACTGCAAGGACTCGTGGACGCCAACCTCGCGCTCGGCGCGACCGAAGAGGCCGCGGCCGTGCTCGAAGAGGCCGCCAAGCAGACGCCCGACGACCCGGAGTTGCAGGCGATGCTCGCGCGCGTCTACCTCGACGCCGAGGACGCGCCCGCCGCCGACCGCGCCGCCGAACGGCTCGTCGCCGCCGACCGCGCCAACTACCCTCTGCTCTTCGAGGTCGCGCAACTCTACTTGCAGCAAGGCGACGCGGCGAACGCCGTCCGCGCGCTCACGCAGACCGTCGAGCCGGCGCTCGCCAAGCGGCAGGAGAAGCCGCTGCTCGAACTCCTCAACACCGCGCTCGCGCGCGACCCCGAAAACATAGACGCGCTGCGTCTGCTCCTGCGCATCTACACCTGGCAGCGCGACGACGACCGTATGCGCATCGCGCTCGAACGTCTCGCCGAGGCCGCGCAGGCCCAAGAGCTATTCGAGGAGGAACGCAACGCGCTCGAACACCTCGTCCGCCTGGTGCCCTTCGATCAGAGCTACGCCGAACGCCTCTGCGCGCTCAACGACGCACTCGGCATGGGGCTGGGCGGCTACGCGGGCGCGGGCGGCACGCGCGCCCAGCCGGATTTGGGCGCGCTCCGCGCGGAGTACGGTACAGCGCCCGCCGAGTCCGCGCCCGCGCCGGTCGTCGAGCCGTTCTCGGCGGAGCCGTTCGCGCCGCTGGCGACGGTCGAGCCGCAAGCACACGAGGGGCCGTTCGCCGGCTCGTTCGCGGAGACTTACGTCGAGCCGGGCGGCACGCCGGCCGCGCCCGCGGCCGACCCCGCGGCCTCTTTCGGCGATCTGTTCGAGACCAACAGCGTCGCGGCCGAAACGTTCGTCGCGCCGGCGCAGGCGGCGACGCCGGCCGCCCCGGCCGAGTTCGAGTGGAACGCGGGCGCGCCGCCCGGAGAGGCGCGCCCGGCCGATCCGAGCGCGTCCTTCGCCGACCTGAACGACGCGCTCGCCGACGACGCGCCCGCGCCGGCCGCCGTCGAGTTCAACGTGCCCGCCGCGAGCGCCGCGCCCGACGAGCAGGAGATTCACGTCACCGACGCGCTCGACGCGCAAGCCTTCGCCGCCGCCACGCCAGCGCCCGCCGCGAGTGCCGAGCGCGTCGCCGCCCTGCTCGCGCAGGAGCTTGAGAGCGTGGACTTCTATCTCGCGCAGGGCTACACAGACATCGCCCGCGACACGCTCGACATGTTGGAGCGCCAGTACGGCGCTAGCCCCGACATAGACGCGCGCCGCGCCCAACTCCCCGCCGCGCCCGCCGCCTCATCGGCCGCGTCCGGTTCATCAGCCGCACCCACATCAAGTTCCTCGCCCGCGCCCGCCGAAGACTTTGACGACGCGTTCGCGTTCCAGCTACCGACTGCCCCCGCCAACGGCGCGCAAGGGAACGGCGCGAGCGCGAACGGCGCGAGTGCGCCTCACGCAAACGGCGCGCAGCCGCAGGCGGCGCGGGCTGAGGCGCAGACGCGCGCGGCGCTCGATTCGGGTCTCGCGGCCGTCTTCGACGAGTTCCGCAGCAGCGTCGAGGAAGAATCAGAGCCGGCCTCGGCCGAAGACTACGAGACGCACTACAACACGGGGCTGGCCTACATGGAGATGGGGCTGCTCGACATGGCCGTCGAAGAGTTTCAGGCGGCGGCCGCGCTCGCCACGCCCGGCGACGGCACGCCCCGCTTCCTCCAGTGCTGCAACCTGCTCGGTCACTGCTTCATGCAACAGGGCTTGCCGCGCGCCGCCGTCATCTGGTTCAAGAAAGGCCTCGGCGCGCACGGGCACACCGAAGCCGAGTACCAGGCGCTCCGCTTCGAGCTGGCCAACGCCTACGAAGAGTTGGGCGACCTTGACCGCGCGGTGGACACCTACCAGGAGGTCTACGGCATAGACGTGTCCTACCGCGGCGTCGCCGACAAACTCCGCGAGCTTCAGACCCGCCGCGCCGTCCTCAGCAGCAAGTGAGAAAAGCCTTGACGGGTGACAGGAAAGAGTTGGTAGTAGATCAGTTTCAGGTTGAGAGTCACGCGCGGCCGTTTTAACACAGAGGACACAGAGTTAGCACAGAGGGCACAGTAAGACTCTCTGTGTCCTCTGTGTGACCTCTGTGTCCTCTGTGTTGAACTGAGCCTTCGCCACCTGCGACCTCAAACCGAACCACTACCAAAGAGCCGTAGCAGGTGACAAGTGACAAGTGACGGGCTAGAATTCTCCTGTCCCTTGTCACCTGTCACCCGTCACGGCGTTTGTTATGTCCGCGAAGCTGACCGTCATCTTCTACATTGTCCTGTGCCTGGAGGCCGGGCTGGTGCTGACCTTCCTGCCGTGGATGCACCCGTTCGGCCTGGCCGACTGGGGCGACAACTTCTTCCTCGTCTACGTGGTGCACAAGACGGGGCTGCCCGGCTTGCAGCACGCCATCGCTTCGGGCTGGGTGCGCGGCGCGGTGACGGGGCTGGGCCTGCTCAACTTCGCCATGGCCTTCTGGGAGATCGCGCACTTCCGTCAGACCGTCCGCCACCTGAGCGGGCCTGCCGAGCCGCCCGCCGCCACCGATGCCCCAGCCCTTGCACGCGCCGATCAGCTACCTGATCACGAGCGGCGCGACTGACGCGCGCACCACGCCCGCCGGCCCCGACTTCGCGCGCCTGCTCGCGCTCGTGCGCGCCGCCGCCGCCGCACGCGTCACACTCGTCCAACTCCGCGAACAACACTTGCGCCCGCGCGTCATCTTCGAGCTGACGCTGCGCGCCGCCGCGCTCGTGCGCGGGACGGAGACGCGCCTCCTCGTCAACGACCGCGCCGACATCGCCCGCGCGGCCGGCGCGGACGGCGTCCACCTGACCACGCGCTCGCTGCCCGCGCCGACAGTCCGCCGCGCCTTCGGCCCCGACTTTCTCGTCGGCGTCTCCACACACACGCTCGCCGAAGCGCAAGCCGCGCGCGCCGGCGGCGCGGACTTCATCGTCTTCGGCCCCGTCTTCGACACGCCCTCGAAGCGCGTCTACGGCCCGCCCGTCGGGCTGGCGCAACTCCGCGCCGTCGCCGCTGCGCTCGCGCCTTTCCCCGTCGTCGCGCTCGGCGGCATCACGCGCGCCAACATGGCGTCCGCGCTCGCCGCGGGCGCACACGGCGTCGCCGCCATACGCCTCTTCGCCGACCCGCCCGCGCTCGCCCCCGCCGTCGCCGCCTTACAAGAAGTCCACGCGAGTCTTTAGCGCGTGCGCGTTCTTCAACGCACCGTTTGGCGCGCGCCCTCGTCTCGAACGATAATCGCGGCGCGCATGACAGAAGCTAAAACTGCGGAGACGCCGCCGGTCGTGCTGACGGTGGCCGGGGTTGACCCGTCGGGCGGGGCGGGCGTCGTGGCGGACGTGAAGACGATCACGGCGTTCGGCTGCTTCGCGGCCGTCGCCGTCACGTCGCTCACGTACCAGAACACGCAGGGCGTCTACGGCGCGGCGCAGCAGTCGGCGGAGGTCGTGCGCGCGCAGGTGTTGCCGGTCGTCGCCGACCTGCGCGTCGCGGCGTTGAAGACGGGGATGCTGCCGACGCGCGAAGTGATCGCGGAGGTCGCGCGCCTGCTCGATGAGACGGAGCTGCGCGCCGCCGCCTTCGTCCTCGACCCGGTCGTGCGCTCGACCTCCGGCTACGACCTGATTGACGACGACGCGCTCGACGCCTTGCGCCGCGAGCTGCTGCCGCGCGCGCACCTCGTCACGCCGAACATGGCGGAGGCCGAGCGCCTGACCGGCATGAAGATCAAAGGCCTGGGCGACTTCCGCTACGTGGCGCAAAGGCTGCGCGAACTCGGCGCGCGCGCCGTGCTCCTCAAAGGCGGGCATCTGACGGGCGACGCCATAGACCTGCTGCTCGACGAGACGGACGCCGCGGAGCTTTACCGCGCGCCCCGCGTCCACACGACTTCGACGCACGGCACGGGCTGCACGCTGGCGGCCGCCGTCGCCGCCTGCCTCGCGCGCGGCTTGAACCTGCGCGCGTCGGTCGGCGCGGCCAAACGCTTCGTCATGGCCGCCCTCCAAAGCGCGCCCGGTCTGGGGCGCGGGCACGGCCCGTTGAATCACAACGTCGCGGTGCGCTTCACGGCCGGCGGCGTGTTGATTGGTGGAGAGGGAGGTTGAGAGTAACGAGCGGCCGTTTTTAACGCAGAAGGCACAGAGGTCACACAGAGGACACAGTAAGAACTCTGTGTCCTCTGTGTTGATCTTTCTCCCGCTGCACTCAACTACAAGACGAGCTAGGCGACGCGTTCGTCGGGGGCGGGGATGATGGCGCGGTCGGCGGCGAGGGCGCGGCGGAGGAGGTGTTCGGCGGCGGCGGCGTCGAGGGGCGGCGAGAAGTAGTAGCCTTGGCCGTAGGTGCAGTCGAGCGCGCGCAGGGCGGCGTGCTGCGCGGCGGTCTCGACGCCTTCGGCGACCACGTCCTTGCGCATGTTGCGCGCGAGCAGGACGATGGTGCGGACGATCTCGGCGTCGTCCTCGCCCGTGCCGCCGATGAACGAGCGGTCGATCTTCAGCGTGTGGATCGGGAAGCGGCGCAGGTACGAGAGCGACGAGTAGCCCGTGCCGAAGTCGTCTATCGCCAGCTCGACGCCGAGCGCGCGCAGCCGCGCCAGCATCGGCACGATGGCCTTGGCGCTCTCCATCAGCACGCTCTCCGTGATCTCCAACTGTAGACGGCGCGGCTCAAACCCGGTGGCGGCAAGCACCTGCTCGATCTGCTCGCACAGGTCTACCTGCGCGAAGTGCTTGCCGGAGAGGTTGACGCTCAGCTTCAGGTCTTGATAAGCGGGCGCGAGCGCCTGCCAGCGTTTCATCTGCGCGCACGCGGCGCGCAAGACCCAGCGGTCGAGCGGCACGATGAGACCCGTCTCCTCGGCCACGGGCACGAACTCGCCCGGCGCGATCAGGCCGCGCTCCGGGTGCTGCCAGCGCACCAGCGCCTCGAAGCCGTTGATGCGCCCGTCGGCGAGCGCCACGATGGGCTGGAAGTGCAGGCAGAACTCGCCGCGCTCGATGGCGCGGCGCAGGTCGGTTTCGAGTTGCAGCAGCGCGACCACGCGCGCGTGCATCAGCATGTCGAAGACCTTGTAGCGGGCCTTGCCGTCGGCCTTGGCGCGGTACATGGCCGTGTCGGCGTCGCGCAGCACGGCCTCGGCCGTCTCGTAGTGGTTGTTGCTGAGCGCGATGCCGATGGACGCGGTGGTGTAGACCTCGTGCCCGTCGAGGTTGAAGGGCAGCATCAGCCCGCGCAGGACGCGCTCGGCGACGCGGATCGCGTCGTCGAAGTGCGCGAGGTCGTTCAGGAGGATGGCGAACTCGTCGCCGCCGAGGCGCGCCACCGTGTCGCCCGCGCGCAGGCAGCGTTCGAGCTGGCGCGCAATGGCGACGAGCAGTTGATCGCCGACGCCGTGGCCGAGGCTGTCGTTGATCATCTTGAAGCGGTCGAGGTCGAGGAAGAGGACGGCGAAGTGGTGCGCGGGCTGGCGCTTGTGCTGCTCGACGGCGAGGTGCAGGTGATCGGTGAAGAGCAGGCGGTTGGGCAGCCCCGTCAGCGCGTCCGAGAGCGCGTGCTGGCGCAGACGCTCCTCGGCCTGCTTGCGCTCGGTGATGTCGCGCGCGATCCCTTGGACGCAGACGGCGCGCCCGGCCTCGTAGACGAGGCGCGTGCTGATCTCAAGCGGCACGCGGCGGCCGTCCTTGGCGATGATCTCAAGCTCGTAGACGGTGGCGTCGGGCGCGGCCTGCTTGCGCCCGATCATGGCGCGCGCGAGGCCCACGTGCTCCGGCGCGATGACCTGCCCCATGTTGAGTCCGAGCGCCTCCGCGCGCGTGTAGCCGGTGACGCGCTCGCCCGTCTTGTTCAGGCTCGTGAAGTTGCCCTGTAGGTCGTGCGTGTAGACGATGTCGTTGGCGTTCTCGAACAGCTCGCGGTAGCGCTCCTCGGACTCGCGTAAGGCCGCTTCGGCCCGCTTGCGCTCGGTGATGTCGCGGGCGATCCCTTGGACGCCGACGGGCCGGCCGCGCTCGCGTATGAGCTGCGTGCTGACTTCGAGCAGCACGCGCGCGCCGGCCTTGTGGATGATCTCGATCTCGTAGAAGGTGGTCTCTTCCTGCCCGGCCAGCTTGCGCGCCATCATCTCCTGCGTGAGCGCGAGGTGTTCGGGCGCGACGAGCTGCGCGAAGTTCATCCGGCACAACTCCGCGCGGCTGTAGCCGGTGACGCGCTCGCCGACCTGGTTGACCGACGTGTAGTAGCCCGCCAGGTCGGTCGTGTAGATCACGTCGTTGGCGTACTCGAACAGGTTGCGGTAGCGCTCCTCCGACTCGCGCAAGGCCGCCTCGGTCTGCTTCTGCGCGGTCACGTCCTCGACGCTGCCCTCGTAGTAGAGCAGCCGGCCCTCGTCGTCGCGCACCTCGTAGACGTTCTCGCGCGTCCAGACGGGCGTGCCGTCCTTGCGCCGCACCAAGACCTCGTAGCCGCGCAGGATGCCGCGTTGGGCGATGAGGCGGCGGAACACGTCGCGGTCGGCGGGGTCGGCGTAGTAGGCGTGGGCGATGTCGTTGCAGCAGGCGATCATGTCGGCGGGCGAGTCGTAGCCGAGCATGCGCGCGAGCGCCGGGTTGACGTTGAGGAAGCGCCCTTCGGGCAACGACTGGTAGATGCCGTGGATCGCGTTCTCGAAGATGGCGCGGTACTGCGCCTCGACCGAGCGCAAAGGTTCGAGCGCCGCGCCGCGCAAAGGCTCGCGCGCCGCGGCGCGCGAGGGTTCGAGCGGCGCGTCGGCGGGCGCGCACACGTCCGTCCTTTGCGCGGGCGGCGCGGCTGGCTCGTTGTCTTTGGCGCGGGTCGGCATTGACTGAAAGCGGCGGGCCGGGCGCGGCGCAGAGTCGGCGGACGCGCGGCGACCCCGGCGCGGAGCAGTGTTCGCGGCTCGGGCCCGTGCGGGGCGGACGGGCGCGACCGGGACGTTGATTGGGCGACGAAGCCTGACGCTACAGGCGTTCAGCAGCGTACAGGCGGGGCAGCGACGGAGAGGAATACGGGCCGCCGCCCGCGGCCGGACAGCCACAAACTAGATTAACGGATCGGGGCGCGCGGGCGCAATAGAATTAAGGGATGAGGGAGAAATAAGAACAGGAGCCAGGAGTCAGGAGCCAGAAGCCAGAAGGGAAGAAGGCGGGCGCTCGTCCGCATTCCTCCTTCCGGCTTCCGGCTTCTGGCTCCTGGCTCCTGACTCCTCAGTCCTTCCTCCCTCATCCCTGCTCTATCGTGACTTCCTCCATGACGACGGGCTGGACGGGGCGGTCGGAGCGGTCGGTCTGGGTGGTGGCGATGGCGTCCACCACGTCCTGGCCCTCGATGACGCGCCCGAACTTGGAGTAGGAGGGCGGCAGCGGGTAGTCGGCGTGCATGATGAAGAACTGCGAGCCGTTGGTGTTCGGCCCGGCGTTGGCCATCGCCACCGTGCCCTTCGTGTACGCGCCGCGGTAGAGGTTTGAGCTGCGGTCGATCTCGTCGTTGAAGCGCCCGCCCCAGGCGGACTCGCCGCCGCGCCCCGTGCCCGTCGGGTCGCCGCCCTGGATCATGAAGCCCTTGATGACGCGGTGGAAGACCACGCCGTTGTAGTAGCCGCGCTCGGCCAGCAGACGGAAATTCTCCGCCGTCTTCGGCGCGTCCTCCTCCAACAACTCGAAGCGGATCGTGCCCTTGTTCGTCCTGATGTTCGCGATGCGGTTGCCCATTGGTTGCTCCTTTGAAGGCAGAGGTTAGAGGTCAGAGGTCAGTAAAAGTTCAAGGTTCAAAGTTCAAGGTTCAAGGTTCAACGCCCGACTTTGAACGTTGAACGTTGAACTTTGAACTCACATTGACCTCTCTCCTAAAATAAACTCTTCGATGGCGACGGTCACGCCGTCGTCGTCGTTCGAAGCAGTCAGGTGGACGCCGGCCAGGTCGCGCAAGGCCGGCTCGGCGTTGGCGACCGCGACGGGCGTGCCGGCGAAGCCGAGCATCTCCACGTCGTTGTGGTTGTCGCCCACGGCCATCACGTCCGCGGGCGCGAGGCCGTACTCGCGCGCCACGGCCGCCAGCCCCGTGCCCTTCGATACGTCTGGGTGGATCACGTCGATCAGCCCGAACCGCTTGGCCGGGTAGACCGTGACCATCAGCCGGACGAGGCCCGCCAGCTCGCGCCGCAGCACTTCGCTCAGGCGCAACATCTGCTCGTCCGTGCCCGAAAAGGCGATGTGGACGGGCGGGTGATCCAAGTATTCTTCGAGCGACGCGACGCGCACGACCGCCTGCTCCGCCTCGTCGCCGTGGATGCGCCGCGCCCACGCGATGTACTCGACGAGCGGGCGGTTCGCCTCGTTCAAGCTGTCGTAGACGAGGAGACCCGCGCCGTCTGCGTCGTCGCTCACGAGCGGGTCTACGCGGTGCGCGCGCCCGAAGCGCAGGACCGCGCGGGCCGCCGCTAGCGGCAGCGGGAAGGCGGCGACGGTTTCGAGCGTGCGCGCGTGCTTGGTGAGCGCGCCGTTGTGCGCGATGACCGGCACGTCAATGCCTAGTTCGAGCGCGAGCGGGCGCGCGTCGCGAAAGCGCCGGCCCGTGACGAGCGCGACGCGGACGCCCTGCGCGCGCGCCGCCGCCAGCGCCACCCGGTTGCGCGCGGACAGCCGCCCGTGCGAGTCGAGCAGCGTCCCGTCCAGATCGAGCGCGAGCAAACGGATGGGCATCGTCGGTGGCCCCGACTCTAGCACCGAGGCCGTGCGCGCGCAACAGGCGCGTCGTCGGGCGCGGGCCGGCGCGCGGCGAAAAAATTTCGTCGCCGCGTGATCCCCCTAACGAGTCATTTGCGCGTTAGCTGGCAGAGTCATTCCTGACGCACGGAACGGCGCGGCCGCCTCGGGCCGCCACCGTTGCGCGATCCTTAAAACCCCCTGCTACGGAAAGTGAGACGAGAACGATGATCATCAAGCTGACGCTCAGAGCCTTCTTCCTGCTCGCGCTGCTGTCGTGCGCGCGCCTTACTTTCGCCCAGACCTACCAGATCGTCGGTACCGAGACCTCGACCGTCGCCAACGACCTGACGAAGACCGTCACCACCGTCCAGGTGGGCACGAATCCGCTCGACCGCTTCCTCGTCAGCCGCGTCACGAAGCACGCGCCGGGGCACGCACACAGGGGCACGCTCCTGCTGCTGCCGCCCTTGGGCAGCGGCTTCCAGAACTACGAGGTCGGCGACGGCGGCGACTACGACAAGTCTTTCGTCGGCTTCTTCGCGCGCCGCGGCTTCGACGTGTGGGGCTACTCGCAGCGCGTGCAGGGCTTGACCGCCGGCTCGTGCGAGAGCGGCGCGGTTGACTGCTCCGCGATGGCCAACTGGGGGATGCAGACCATCCTCGGCGACGTGGCCTACATCCGCCAGCAGATCGAGTCGGCGCACCCCGGCGAGCGGCCGGTGGTCGGCGGTCTCTCGCTCGGCAGCATCGCCTCGGTCGCCGTCATCAACGCGCACCCGCAGGACTACGCCGGGGCCGTCTTGATCGAAGGCACGCTCTACACCACGAACGCCGAGGAGCGCGCCATCAACGCGGGCTTCTGCTCGTTCTTCGACAACCAACTGGCGAACGGCGTCTACTACGACGGGCAGAACACGCCCGGCTTCAAGCTGCTCAGCTACTTGGCCGAGACGGCCCCGAACGCGCCGACGCCGCTGCCCGGCTTCCCCGCCGGCTTCACCAACCACCGCGCTTGGGTCGCGGCGCTCACGGCCCCGCCCGTCACGCCGACCACGCCGCGCCCCGGCTACGCCTTCCTCGCCGGCAGCGTCGCCGAAGACAAGTTCACCTACGCCGACGAGGCGCTGGTACACGCCAACATCGCCGTCTTCGTGGACTACGTGGCGACGCGCACGGTGCGCGACGTGAGTTGCAGCCTCGCCGGGGAGCGCACCTACACGGACAACCTACAGAGCTTCGACGGCCCCGTCCTCATGCTCGCGGGCGGGCGCGGCTTCGGGCCTGAGATGCTGGACACGAAAGAACTGCTGACGAACGCGAGCGTCACGGTGGACTACAAGGCGGACTACGGGCACGTCGATCACGTCTTCTCCACCAAGCACATGCAGGAGGTCGAGCACCCGATCCTCGCCTGGTTCATGCGCGAGGTGAACTAACACGGCGCGAGCCGAAACTCCCCGACCCCAAACGTTCTGCCGCGAGGGTCGCCGCCCCGGAGCTATAGCCGGGCCGGCGACCCTCTCGTTTTATCTCCGCGCCGGGGTGCAGCAGTAACACTCCACCTGACGGGCGGCGCGTGGCGGGCGTATCATACTTCGCGTCCTCTGCGGCCCGCTTCGCGTCCTTTGCGGTTAAAGTTTTCGGCCTTAACCGCAAAGGACGCAAAGAGAGCAAAGGGCCGCAAAGACGGTGACAGAAAGGACAGACCCGCCGATGTACGTGACCCATCTGGAATGCGCGGCGTGCGGCCGCGAGCACGAGGCACGCCGGTTGCACAACCTCTGCGAGTCGTGCGGCAAGCCGCTGCTCGTGCGCTACGACTTGGAACAGGCCGCGCGCACTTTGACAAAAGAGACATTGAAAGGGCGACGCGGCGACCTCTGGCGCTACCGCGAAGTGCTGCCCGTCGAGCGCGACGAGCACATCGTCTCGCTCGGCGAAGGTTGGACGCCGCTCCTGCGCTGCCAACGGCTCGGCGCGCAACTCGGTCTCGCGCACCTCTTCATCAAAGACGAGGGGCAGAACCCGACCCAGAGTTTCAAGGCGCGCGGCATGACGGCGGCCGTCTCGATGGCGTTGGCGCTGGGCGCGCGCAAGTTGGCCGTGCCCTCGGCCGGCAACGCCGCGGGCGCGCTCGCCGCTTACGCCGCCCGCGCCGGTCTCGAAGCGCACATCTTCATGCCGGCCGACACGCCCCGCGCCAACGTCGTCGAGTGCGAGCAGACGGGCGCGCACGTCGCGCTCCTGCCCGGTCTCATCACGGACTGCGGCGCGGAGGTCGCGCGGCGCAAAGGGCCGGAAGGCTGGTTCGACGTTTCGACTTTGAAAGAGCCGTACCGCGTCGAAGGCAAGAAGACCTTGGGCTACGAGCTGGCCGAACAACTCGACTGGACGCTGCCCGACGTGATCATCTATCCGACCGGCGGCGGCACGGGCCTCATCGGCATGTGGAAAGCGTTCGACGAGATGGAGCGGCTGGGCTGGATCGACGCGAAGCGCCCGCGCATGGTCACGGTGCAGGCGAGCGGGTGCGCGCCGATTGTCCGCGCCTTCGACGAGGGGCAACGCTTCGCGGCCGAGTTCCCGAACGCCGCGACGACCGCCTCGGGCTTGCGCGTGCCGAAAGCCATCGGCGACTTTTTGATCCTCGACGCCCTGCGCGCCTCCGGGGGGACGGCCGTCGCCGTCACGGACGAAGAGTTGCTCGCCGCCACGCGCGAGATCGGCGCGGCCGAAGGGTTGTTCTGCGCGCCCGAAGGCGCGGCCTGCCTGCCCGCGCTCAAGCAGTTGTTGGCGGCGGGCCGAGTTGATCGGGACGAGCGCGTCGTCCTCTTCAACACGGGCGCGGGCGTGAAGTATCTGGAGAGTTACGGCGGTTAATCTGAACGACAAAGGAACGTAGGACGAATGCTCAAGAAGTTATTCATGGTCGCGCTGGCGGGGCTGGTGCTGAACCTGGCGTGCGCCGCGCCGGTGGCGGCGCGTCAGCAGGACAAGGACGCGAAGCGGATCGCGAAGGTGAAGAAGCAGATCGCCGATCTCGGCACGGGCACGCGGGCCAAGGTCGAGGTCAAGCTGCGCGACAAGACGAAGCTCGCCGGCTACGTCAGCGAGATCACGGACGACCACTTCGCCGTCACCGACGAGAAGACGAACGCGGCGACGACCGTCGAGTACGCGCAGGTCGAGAAGGTGCGCCCGACGCCGTCCTTGCAGAGCGCGGTCAGGGACTTTACGAACACGCGCGCGGGCAAGATCGTCGGGATCAGCTGCGGCATCCTCGCGGGCGTGCTCCTGGTCGCCACCCTCATCCTCGCGCCGCGCGAGTAGCAAGCCTTAACCGCAAACGGCGCGAAGAGGGCAAAAGGGAATTAGCCACTTCTTGAGTGCGAGGTGCTTGAATGTTGGGAGCGAAGTTGGGGCGCTACAGGTTGGGCAAGTTTTTGATCTGGCTGCACGGGTTCGTCGTGCTGCTGGTGATCGTGCTGGCGGTCTACGGCCTCGCGCACGGGCAGACGCAGGCGGCGCAGTTGCAGCCGGCGGGCGGCGGCGACGGCGTCAAGCCGGCCGCGCCGGCCGACCGCGCGCGCTTCGACGAGCTGCGCAAGGCCGGCTTCGACGCGCTCTACAGCCTCGACTACGAGACCGCGCGGCGCAAGTTTAAAGAACTCGCCGACGCCTACCCGGATCACCCGGCGGGGACGCAGTTCCTCGCCGCGAGCCTGTGGATCGAGACGCTGAACAAGTCGCGCCGCTTGCAGTCGTCGCTTTATAACTCCGAGTCGTTCTACGCGAAGTCGGAGGAGAAGGTTGACCCGAAGATCGTCGCGCAGTTCCGCGACTGGACGCGCACCGCCAAGCAACTCGCCGAAGCGCGGCTCAGGCAGAACCCGCGCGACGCCGAGGCGCTCTACTTCCTCGGCGCGACGCAAGGCTTGAAGGCTTCGTTCGAGGGCGCGGTCGAGCGCCGCTTCGTCGCCGCGCTGCGCGACGGCTCGGACGCCGTGGACAAGCACCGCGCCGTGTTGAAGATCGATCCCAACTACGCCGACGCGCGCGTCACGCTCGGCATGTACGACTACGTGCTCGGCGGGCTGCCGTTCCCCTTCCGCGTGGTCGCCGGGGTGACCGGGCATCGCGGCTCGAAGAAGAAAGGGCTGGCCGCGCTCGAACAGGTGACGCGCGAAGGCGCGTGGGCGCGCAACGACGCGAAGATTCTGCTCATCCCGCTCTACAAGCGCGAGGGCCGCTTCGCCGACGCGCTCGCCATCACGCGCGAGCTGTCGGCCGCCTACCCGCGCAACTACATCTTCAGGCTGGAGACGGCCGACGCGCTCGCCTCGCTGGCCGCCGCCGAGCGCGAGAAGAAGAACGCCGCCGCCGTCGCCGACTACGAGCGCGAAGCGTTCGGCATCTTCGACGCGATGCTGCGCGACCGCGACACGCGCACCGCGGCCGCGCGCCAGCTCGATCTGATCCACTATCAATACGGCGAGGCGCTGTTCACCGCCGGGCAGACCGAGCGCGCGGCGAAGGAGTTTTTGGCCGCGGCGGCCTTACCCGGCGCGGAGGCGAACCTGGCGACGATGGCCCGGCTGCGCGCCGCCCAGGCGCTCGACCTCGCGGGCAAGCGCAACGAGGCACTCACGGAGTACAAGGACGTGCTCGCGCGGCCGAACGTCTACGACTCGCAGGCCGAAGCGAAGCGGGGTCTGCGCGAGCCGTACCGCCGGCCCGAGGCGAAGAAGGAAAATGATGAAAATTGACGAACCGGGGCTGACCTGTTGTGAACCCGCGCCGCACGCCGCCGGAGCGGGCGTCCACGCGCACGCGCTCGACCGCGCGCCCGGCGTCGGGCAGGAACGACCGCGCCGGCTGCTGTTGTGTCTCGACGGCGTGCCGCTTGAGTTGATGCGCGCGGCGCAGGGGCGCGGGCTGTTCGCCGGCTTCAACGAGCCGTCGGCGCTGATCTCGCCGTTCCCCACGATGACCAACATCGCGCTCGCCACCATGCTCAACGCCAGCGCGCCGCTCGGCTACGAGACGGTCTACTTCGACCGCGAGGCGCGCGAGGTGCGCGGCGGCGTCCACAAGTACGTGGGCCGGCGCACGCCCGACAAGATGCCTTCGTCCTACATGGACGAGCTTGACTACCAGGAGCCTCTGCCGTTCGAGTTCCTGGTCTACGTCGCGCCGGACGCGGTGTGGCGCGCGGACATGCGCCGCTTCCGCGAACGCTTCCGCGCCGCGCCGCGCGACCGCGACTACTTCGCCTTCCTCAAGGGCACGGACGGGCTGCTCCACATCCGCGGCCCCGAACGGCTCCGGCCCGCGCTCGAATCGCTCGACGCGATCTTGCGCGAGTTGCGCGCGTGGTGCGGGCAGGAGACCGAGTTGGTCATGTTCTCCGATCACGGCATGAGCATGGGCGAGGTGCGCAAGGTGCACCTGCGCACGCACCTCGAACGCGCGGGCTACGAGTTGCGCCCCGTCTTGCGCGGCGCAGGCCCGCGCAGCGTCGCGCTGCCCGCGTTCGGGCTGATCGGCTTCGCCGCCATCTTCTGCGCCGCCGAGACCGACCCGGCGGAGGTCGCCGCCACCGTCGCGCCGCTCGAAGGCGTGGACTTCGCCATGTACCGCGACGGCGCGGACGCCATCGTCGTCCGCGGCGCGGGGGGCGCGGCGCGCGTGCGGCGCGCGACCGACGGCGGGGCGCGTGTGCGCTTCAGTTACGAGCCGCTGGACGGCGACCCGCTCGCGCTCGGCGAGACGCTGCGCGTGATGCGCGACGCGGGCGAGTTGGACGCGGACGGCTTCGCCGCTAACGATGTGTGGCTCGCGCGCACGGGCGGGCACGATTACCCGGACGCGCTGGCGAACCTCTACGACGCGATGCACAGCCCGCGCGTCCATCACGTCGCGGACGTGCTCGTCAGTTGCCGCGACGGCTACTACTACGGCTGGACGGCCTTCAGCCGCTTCATCCGCCTCAAGGCCACGCACGGCAACGCCGCGCGCCACAGCACGCACGCCTTCATCATGTCCACCCACCGCCGCTTCGGCCCCTACGTCCGCGGCACGGAGGCGCGGCCGGTGTTGAGGGGATAAAGCAGGAGTCAGGAGTCAGGAGTCAGAAGCTCAGACGGGCGGTGGTTGACTGTAACGGTTGGCCGGTCTCACACAGAGGACACAGAGGAGACACAGAGTACACAGAGTTCTTAACTGTGTCCTCTGTGCCCCCTCTGTGTCCTCTGTGTTGAAATGGCCTTCGGGCACAGGCAACCGCAAACTGAGCTAGAGGTCAGAAAAGAAGCCGGTCGCGCGGCACTCGATAAAACGAGTACCGCGCGACCGGCTTCTGGCTTCTGGCTTCTGGCTTCTGCCTACTGCCTTACGGCAACGCTTCGATGTTGATGAAGAAGCGGAACGCGCCGCCCTGCTGGACGCCGAGGCGGAACTCGACGGGGATCGAGGCGTTGGGCTGGAGCGGCTGCGAGACGGTGATCGTGCCGGCGCTGAGCGACGAGTTCAAGCCGCCGCCCAGGGCTTGCGGGATCGAGTTCGTGCCCGTCACCGTGTTGAAGCCCTGTTCGAGCGTCAGCCCGTTGACCGTCACGTTGCCGCCCGAGGTCGAGACCGTGGTGGTCGAGGACGTGAGCGCGCGCACGTCCGCCTGCCCCGCGGGCACTGTGCCGCCCACGCGCGTCGTGATGTCCACGACGCGGAAGCGGAGGCGCGTGATGGGCGCGTTCGTGTTGTTCGTGAACCGGCGGCGCAGCACGAGCGTCCCCTGCGCGCAGACGTTCGAGTTGCCGCAGACGTTCGGCGTCGTGTCGCGCACGCGGTTCGGCGGCGCGGTCGCGCCCGCGGGCGGATCGAGCAGCGTCGTCTTGACGAAGGCGTTGCGCTGGATGGGGCTGGAGGTGCTCTCAGGCCCCGGCGCGCCGAGCGTCGCCGCGACGCCGCCGTAGGTGCCGCCGTCGGGCGCGACGAAGACGAAGTCGGCCGCGTTGTTGTTCGTGTCCTGCGCGCGGCCCGTGACGAGCCGGCGGACGAAGCTGTAGTTGCCGTTGACCGCGCCGGGCGAGGTGAGACCCGCGCCCTCGCGGTAGAGCGGGTTCGGCTCGGCCGAGAAGCCGGCGGCGTCGAGCTTGTGCGCGGCGTCGGGTGCGCCGACGCTGCTGAAGAGCGCGACGCCCGCGTCGTCCGGCACTTCCGCGCCGAGCTGGAAGAAGTCGTCGGCGTTGGCGTAGGCGAACAGGTTGTAGCCGTTGCCGTTGCCGAGCAGGTAGTGGCCGCCCGCGGGGATGACCGTGCCGTTCGGGATGATGGTCGAGACGGTCGAGCCGTTCGCGCCGACGCGCGAGGCCTGGACGAGCCAGCCCGACGAGCCGTCGGTCGCGTTGACGAGGATGGCGCTGCCCGTGTTGTTCAGCAGCTCGATGAACTCGTCGGACGCGCCGAAGGCCTGCCCGCGGAAGCGGAACTCGCTGATCAGCACGTCGCCCGGATTGGGCGGGACGCTGTGGATGAAGTTGACGATGAAGCTGCCGGTGAAGGCGCGGTTGCCGGAGCCGCCGAAGGTGCGGCTCGTGGGGTAGAAGGTCTGCCCCGCCTGCGAGGCGGTGACGGTGTAAGTGCCGCCCGAAGTCAGCCCCGAAAAGATGTAGTCGCCGTTGGCGTCGGTCATGGTCGTGGCCGAACTCGTGCCGCTCAAGGTGACGGTGACGTTCGGGATCGGCGTGCCGTCCGGCTCAATCGCGCGCCCGGCGATGTAGAGCGAGGCGTCGGCCGTGCCCGTGAAGACGAGCATCTGCCCGTTGCGCACCGTGTTCGAGCCGAAGCACTCGAACTCGACGAAGGACGCGCCCGTGCCGCGCTGCACGCCGACGGTAGCGTTGCGCCCGGCGGTCGGCACCGTGCCGAAGATCACGTCGAACCGATCCAGGCCCTCGTAGAGCCGCAGCTCGAAGTTGAGCGTGCCGGGCGTGTTGCCGACGAACGAGGCGCGCCACTCGATGTTGAAGATGCGGTTCGGGGCCGAACCCGACACCGAGGTGAAGATGCCCTCGCCCGCGCCGCCCACGGTCAGGTCGCCGTAGTGCGGGTAGATGGTGTAGTTGTACGAGCCGATGGGCAGGCACACGTCGAGCGGCGGCACGGCGGTGTTGCTGGCGAACTGGAGGTTGCCGTTCGTGCTGACGTTAGCGGTCGTGAACGTCTGATCGTAGAGCGTGAACGAGAAGGGGAGCGTGATGGTCGAGGTGCAGTCGTCGCCGGGGTTCGAGCCGCAGAGGAGGCCGGGCACGGCGGCGGTGCCGGGCACGATTGCGCCGGTGGTCTGCGTGACGAGGTAGTTGCCGGCGGCGGCCGGCGCGGCCGGCGGCCCGGCCTTGACCGTGCCGAGTTTGTTCGTCTGGGCGCGCGGCGCGGGCGCGAAGGCCGGCAGCAGCGCGAACGTCGAGACGAAGACCAGAGCGAGGCGGATGGGCAAACGCATGTCTATCTCCTGAAGCTTGTTTGACCGACTTGTTTGAACTGTCGCGGGAAGCCGCCGCGCGGCCGCGGCCGCCGTGGACTTAACACGCCGAGCTAGTGCCGGGGGGTTAGCCGGGAAGATAACAAGGCAAAAGGCAAAAGGCAAGAGCGAAAAGGCAGTGGTCAGTGGTCGGTGGTCAGTGGGCAGTGGTCAGTTAAGAGTTCAACGTTCAAAGTTCAAGGTTCAAGGTTCAAGGCGCAGCTAACCTTGAACCTTGAACGTTGAACGTTGAACTGTCTTCCCACTGACCACTGCTTTAAGGTACTTCGACCGTCAGCTCGCGGGCGAAGATGAAGTTGGGGCGCTTGCGCCCTTTGAGGTACTTCGCGCCGGTCTGCGAGAGCGCGGTGATGAGGAGCGGGAGCGCGATGGTCGCGTCGCAGTTGACGTAGGCCGTGGTCGCGCCGCGCGCGAGCTTGCCGTAGACGAGCGCCTCGTCGGTGAGCGTGCCGACGGTGCGCCCGCCGGGGTGCGGCGCGTCCGTCGCGATCTGGATGGCGTACTTGTGCCCGCGCGCGGGCGTCTTGACGATCTGCGTGGCCGCCTCCGAGAGATGGATGAAGCTGCGGCACGTGCCGCCGCCGAGGTTGATGAGACCGGAGACGCGGGCGCGCGCGGCGGTCTGCGCGAGGTCGAGCACGTCCTGGGCCAAGTCGAAGTTGAAGTTGTTCTTCTTCTCGAAGCGCGCGGCGGCGATGCCGACCGTGATCGAGCTGTCGGCGATGGAGGGGCAGAAGACGGGCACGCGCGCCTTGTAGGCGGACGTGAGGACGCCGTCGTCCGTGGCGATCTCGGCCAGCTCGCGCCCCAGCAGGTGCAGGAACTCGCGCGTCGAGTAGGGGCGCGTCTGGTCGAGTTGATTGACGAAGCCGCCGACCCACTCCTCGGCCTCGCGGTACTCCTCCTCGCTCGCCAGCACGTCCGCCATGCGGCCGATCTGCGAGGCCTCAAGCTCGGCGTCGGTCATGTTCGGGTGCGCCTGGTAGTGCTGCCGGCCCAGGGTCTCGTGCAGGTCGTGGAACAGGAGCGGGCCGGAGCAGACGAGCACGTCCACGAAGCGGTTCTTGATGACCCAGGCGAGGAGCCGGCGCATCCCGGCGGGGATGAGCGCGCCCGAGGCGGCGACGAAGATGGTCGTGTTGTCGCCGAGCATGTCGAGCCAGATGCGGTGCGCCTCCGCCAGTTGCCGGCCGCCGAAGCCCGTGCCCTCCATCTTTTCGAGCAGCCCGGCCACCGAGCGGTCGCGATCCACCTGCACCGGCTTGGTCGGCGCGGTCAGGTACTTCGAGGGGCGCGGTCTGCGCTGAGATACGCTGTTCATATGTTTTGGCGTGACGGGTGACAGGCGACAGGGGACGAGATGAAGCCGGAAGCCGGAAGCCGGAAGCCGGAAGCCACAATGTAAGAGCACGGCCGGCGCATTATCTTCTGGCTGCTGGCTGCCGGCTTCTGACTCCTGATGTCTGGTTTCATCTCGTCACCTGTCACCCGTCACGGTTTACGGCTTTTCTGCTGCCCGTTGACCGACAGGTACGTGTAGGCGCTGATGCGTGACTCGTAGAACTCGACGAGGCGGGCGGCTTCCGCCTCGGTCAGCTCGCCGCGCTTGACGCGCTGCGCGACCTGACGGCGGAAGCTGTCGTGCAACTGCCCGCGCTCGTAGCGCGCGCTCTCGACCGCCTCGCCGACCGTCATGCCGCGGATGACCTTCTTGATCAGGTAGCCGTCCTCGTCTATGTGGATGTGCGCCTCGTGCGGCGTGCCGAAGAGGTTGTGGTTGTTGCCCATCACCTCCTGGTACGCGCCGACGAGCATGAAGGCGAGGTAGTACGGCTCGCCGGCGTTGAGCGGGTGCAACTCCAAGACCTGCTTCACGTCGTGCAGATCGACGAACTTGTCCACCACGCCGTCCGAGTCGCAGGTGATGTCGCAGAGCGTGGCGTAGGCGGTCGGCGGCTTGTTGAGCCGGTGGATCGGCACGATGGGGAAGAGCTGATCGAGCGCCCAGTGATCCGGCGCGGAGCGGAAGACCGAGAAGTTGGTCAAATACTTCGCGCGCGACAGCCGGCGCAGATCGTCGAACTCCTCGGAGACGTACTCGGCGGCCTGCGCGAAGCGGTCGGCGCGCTCGCACACGTCCCAGAACAAGACCTCGCCCTTGGCCCGGTCTTCGAGCGAGATGAGGCCGAGGTTGAAGAGCGTGAACAACTCCTCGCGGTGTTCGAGCGCGTCGTGGTAGTACTCGCGGTAGTTCTTCGGCCCGATGGTCTCGCGCAGATCGTAGAGTTCGGTCACGACCTGCGGGTCGTCGTCGTCGAGCTTGATGGGCTGGTGCGTGTCCTCGACGACCGTCTCGATCTCCTCCTGCACGTTGGTGACGAGGATGGCGTGGTAGGCGGAGAGGAAGCGGCCGGACTCCTGGATGACGGTCGGGTGCGGCACATTCTCGTCGTCGCAGACCTGCTTGATCGTGTAGATAACGTCGTTGGCGAACTCCTGCGCGTTGTAGTTGGCCGAGGAGTCGAAGGCCGTCTTCGAGCCGTCGTAGTCAACGGCCATGCCGCCGCCCACGTCCAACAGGTCAATCGGCACCTTCATCTGGTAAATCTTGGCGTAGACGCGCGCGGCCTCCTTCATCGCGTTCTTGATGCGCTTGATGTCGGTGAGCTGCGAGCCGATATGGAAGTGCAGCAGGCGCAAAAGCTCGATGCGCCCGGCCTCCTGCAAGCGGTGGATGACTTCGAGAATCTCGGTCGTCGTCAGCCCGAACTTCGCCGCCTCGCCGCCGGATTTTTCCCAGCGCCCGGAGCCTTTAGAGTAGAGCTTGACGCGGATGCCGAGCATCGGCAGGTCGCCGCCCGCCCCTTCGTCCGCCAACTCCTCGGCGATGCGCAGGACGTGACCCAACTCCGACATCTTCTCGATCACGATGATGACGCGCTTGCCCGCGCGCGCGCCCGTGAACGCCAGCTCGATGAACTCCTCGTCCTTGAAGCCGTTGAGCACGAGCAAAGAGTCGGGCGACTGTTCCAAGGCGAGCGCCGCGTAGAGTTCGGCCTTCGAGCCGGCTTCGAGGCCGAAGTCGTAGCGCGCGCCTTCGCGCAGGTACTCCTCGACGACCGCGCGCTGCTGGTTGACCTTCATCGGGTAGACGCACATGTGCGACCCCTGGTAGTCGAACTCGCGGATGGCGTTGCGGAAGGCGCGCTGGAGCTTGCGCACCTGCGCGGTGACGAGTTGCGGGAAGCGCAGCAGCACCGGCGTCGAAATGCCGCGCCGCTGCAAGTCGTCTATGATCTCTTTCACGTCCGCCGCCGCCTTGGTGTCGGCCTCGGACGGGTGCACGATGAGGTTCCCTTTGCGGTTGATGCCGAAGTACCCGGCCCCCCAGTTTTCTATGCCGTAGGTCTCAAGCGTCTGTTCGATGGCCGTGGTCAACTTCCGCTTCGCTCCCCTTGTCTCCGTCCGGTGCCCGCTGTACGCGCCCGCCTCGGTCGGTCGGCCGCGGCACGCGCTCGGCTGTCGTCATGGTCAAGTTTCAGGTTGGAAAAACTAAGGCGTGCAATGTAACAAAAAAGCGCCGCCCCGGTCTATAACTTTTTTCGCCCGCGCCGCGGCGGGTAAGCCGACGCCTGCGAACGACTTAGCCGCGCGCGCCGCGCCTCCCGCCCCGTGCGCCGCGCGTGAAACCTTGACAGCCCGCCCCGGCTCTCTATAATGCGAGCTTTTTAGTGGCGCAGTGAGTTTGATGACGCCGCCCAAGCATTGCCCGCACGCCGACCGCCGCCGCCCCCGCCAGATTAGGGCGGCACGCAGACCCCACACTCCCAAATACAACTTTCAGGAGAGATCATGGACGCGAAAACGGCCTTGAAGTACGCCGACGACCAAGGGGCGAAATTCTTGTCAGTCAGGTTCACCGACCTGGTCGGGGCCTGGCATCACCTGACCTTCCCCATCCACGAGTTGGACGAAGGCTCGTTCGAGGACGGTTTCGGCTTCGACGCCTCGTCCTTGCGCGGCTGGGCCTCGATCCACGAGTCCGACATGCTGCTCGTGCCCGACCCCGTCCGCTTCTGGATGGATCCGTTCACCGAAGAGCCGACGATGTGCATCGTCGCCAACGCGGTCGATCCGATCACGAAGCAGGGCTACTGGCTCGACCCGCGCTCGGTCGCGCAGCGCGCCGAGAACTACCTGCGCTTCTCCGGCATCGCCGACGTGGTCAACTTCGGCCCCGAGGCCGAGTTCTTCGTCTTCGACTCGGTACGCTACAACTCTGATCAGAACTCGGCCGGCTACGCCATCGAATCGGACGAGGCGCACTGGTCGAGCGGGCGCGTGGGCGACGACATCAACGGCCCGAACCTCGGCTACAAGATTCGCGGCAAAGAGGGCTACGTGCCGGTCTCGCCCGCCGACTCGCTCATTGACCTGCGCTCCGAGATCGCGCTCACCCTCGAACGCTGCGGCATCACGGTCGAGTGCCACCACCACGAGGTCGCGACCGCCGGCCAGTGCGAGATCGACTTCCGCTACTCGACCCTGCTGGGCACGGCCGACAACCTGCAACTCTTCAAGTACGTCGTCCGCAACGTCGCCTACCAGTACGGCAAGACGGCGACCTTCATGCCCAAGCCGCTCTACGGCGACAACGGGTCGGGCATGCACTGTCACCAGAGCTTGTGGAAGGGCGAGAAGCCACTCTTCGCGGGCGACGGCTACGCGGGCTTGTCGGAACTGGCGCGCTACTACATCGGCGGGCTGCTCAAGCACGCCGCCGCCATCGTCGCCTTCGCCGCGCCGACCACGAACAGCTACAAGCGGCTCGTGCCGGGTTTTGAAGCGCCGGTGAACCTGGCCTACTCGGCGCGCAACCGCTCGGCCGCGATCCGCATCCCGATGTTCTCGCAGAGTCCGAAGCTCAAGCGGCTTGAGTTCCGCCCGCCCGACCCGTCCTGCAACCCCTACCTCGCCTTCTCGGCGATGCTGCTGGCGGGTCTCGACGGCATCCAGAACCGGATCGATCCGGGCGAGCCGCTCGACAAAGACATCTACGATCTCTCGCCCGAGCAGTTGAAAGACGTGCCCTCCCTGCCCGGCTCGCTCGACGAGTCGCTCAACGCGCTCGAACGCGACCACGACTTCCTGCTCAAAGGCGACGTGTTCACGCCGCAACTGATCGAGCGCTGGATCACCTACAAGCGCGAGCGCGAGATCACGCCCCTGCGCATGCGCCCGCACCCGCTTGAGTTCGCGCTCTACTACGACATTTAAGCGTGTTCCAAAAGCACACGCAAAAAACAGGTGATGGGGTAATAGCCACCAATTAGCTATTACCTCATTACCTAACAACTTGTGCAGTGAAAATCGCTCGCGCTGACTGTGATGGTTGTGCTATCGTTCGCCCTGACGCGCAGCACCGCCGATCCGATGGTTCAATTCTATCCGCTCAGGATGCTAACTTATGAGTCAGCAGAGTTTCGCTAACATGATCGATCCGAGTCAGGTGCTCGTCCGGCAAGCGGATTCAGGCTCGGACAGGATTGTGGAATTCCCTCAAAAATTTCCTCGCTCCCCTTTGAGATATCCAGGCGGAAAGAATCGCGCCGTCAAGGCCATCACTAAGTTGATCTTCGCCCAAATCCCTTCGGACGAGAAAAAACTTTGCTCGCCCTTTTTGGGAGGCGGTTCTATCGAACTAGCCTGCACGACGAAGATGGAAGTTTACGGCGCGGATATTTTCGAGCCGCTTGTCGCCTTCTGGCGCGTGCTACTTAGAGACCCAGAAATGCTCGCCCGCCGCGTCGAGCCATACTTGCATTCATTGACAAGGACTCAATTTTATAATCTTCAGAAGCGTTTCATCCATCTCACTGATGAAGTTGAGCGAGCGGCAGCCTTTTTCGTCCTAAACCGCTCATCGTTCTCCGGCACCACGTTGTCCGGCGGTATGTCCCCAGGCCACCCACGCTTCACCCAGTCGGCTATTGAACGGATCAAATCTTTTAAGGTGGATAATTTCCATGTCGAGAACGCCGACTACAGGGAAGTTATCCCCAAACACGAAGACGCCTTTCTGTACTTAGACCCGCCCTACCTGAATGGTCAGGGGCTATACGGCGTTAAGGGGGACACGCATAAATCATTCGACCATGAAGCGCTCGCCGACTTACTGCACAAGCGCGACCGATGGATTATGTCTTACAACGATTGCCCGGAAGTCAGGGAGCTTTACAAGGATAAAACCATCGTCTCCATTGAATGGATATATGGCATGTCCAAGAACAAGCAGTCGAAAGAGGTTTTGATCGCAAGCCCTGATGTAAACTTAGCCGCATGACACTCTCACAGAATGACTCCGGCAGGGCCTTCGAGTACGGCCTTGCCTCAAGCCTCTCACGTCACCTGCCAGCACCTCTCCGAGCCAGTCCGACCCTGCTAACGGCCCAGCGGTGCTATCGGGCGTGTTCCGTCAATGAGCAGCAGCACATCAACGCCGCCGCAGACGAAGCCGCTTTATTTCTCATCGCTCATGACAAGCGCCTGTCAGAGAAAGGGTGCTCCGTATACCTGCAATCTGATCAGCTAGGTAAGCAGGGTGACGTGCGTGACATCGTCGTTCACAACAGCGCGCTGAACGCGGATGTCGGTATCTCTGCTAAGAATCGCCATTTCGCTGTCAAACACTCCCGGCTCTCGGGGCGGATCGATTTTGGCGCCGACTGGCTAGGTGTGCCTTGTTCAGCCGACTACTTTAACCGGGTTTCGCCAATCTTTGATGAACTCCGTCGGCGCAAGGAGCAAGGTGAGAGATGGAGCGGGATATTAGATAAGAAACAGCGATATTACATGCCAATCATTCAGGCGTTTCAAACCGAAATGCAGCATCTGTTCGCGCGGGAACCGCAGATAGTCCCGAAGGCGTTGGTTAAATACCTTCTCGGCCGGTTTGACTACTACAAGGTTATTAAAGAGAACGGTACGGTTTCGGTCACGTCATTCAACATTGATGGGACGCTGCTTTGGGGCACTAGGCTGCGCATGCCGACGCGGATTGTTGAAATATCCCTGAAGCCCGACTCGCAAACGACGCTTATGATGTACTTCGATCAAGGTTGGCAAGTCTCCTTTCGCATTCATAACGCTAGTTCACGGGTCGAGCCTTCTCTGAAGTTTGATATCAACCTCATCGGGCTGCCGCAGGCAACTTCGCGGCAGTTCATTGAGTATCGAGGCCCGAATGTGACCTACGTAGGCGTGACGGCAGTGCCTAAACATGAACCATATAGAGAAGACCTGTCGCGCGTCCGATCTGAAGAGGAAGCTGAAGGCCTATTGCGGTGCGTGCGTTGTGATCATATAGAACGTATGCACTCGGAGGCGGAGGATGAGGAAGACGGGGATACAGTTTATTGCCATGTGCCGGGATGTTATTGCGACGGCTTCGTTTCTCCGTACGGCATAGCATAAGATTTTGCCGGAAACGCACAATCACCCGCCGCCAAAAGACGCCCGCCGTTCTCAAGCGAAACGGCGGGCGTCTTGCTTAGGCTCGTTGCTGTGCCGTTACGGCAGCAGCGAGTAGAGCAGGCGGTTGGGCGAGCCGGTGCCGATGCCGGTGAGTCGCCCGGTGGTTGAGCCGTTGACGATGGCGTTGCGGATCGTCGCGGGGCTGGAGCCGGGGTGCGCTTGCAGGTAGAGCGCCGAGACGCCGCAGACGTGCGGCGACGCCATCGAAGTGCCGCTGATCGTGTTCGTCGCCGTGTCGCTCGTCGCCCAGGCCGAAGTGATCGAAGAGCCGGGCGCGAAGATGTCCACGCACGTGCCGAAGTTCGAGAACGACGAGCGCGCGTCGCTGCTCGTCGTCGAGCCGACGGTGATGGCCGCGGCGACGCGCGCGGGCGACTGCGTGCAGGCGTCCGTGCTGCTGTTGCCGGCGGCGATGGAGTAGGTCATGCCGGAGTTGATCGAGTTGTTGACGGCCGTGTCGAGCGCCGAAGACGCGCCGCCGCCCAGGCTCATGTTGGCCACCGCCGGGCTGATGTGGTTGTTCGTCACCCAGTCCACGCCCGCGATCACGCCCGACGTGCTGCCCGACCCGCTACAGTCGAGCACGCGCACGGCGCGCAGCAGCGCGCTCTTGGCGACGCCGTAAGTGCTGCCGCCGATAGTGCCCGCGACGTGCGTGCCGTGCCCGTTGCAGTCCTGCCCGTTGCCGCCGAAGGCGTCGAAGACCGCCGAGGCGCGCCCGCCGAACTGCGTGTGCGTGGTGCGGATGCCGGTGTCGATGACGTAAGCGCGCACGCCCGAGCCGGTGAAGTTGTAGACGTAAGTCCCGTTCAGCGGCCGGTCGCGCTGGTCAATGCGATCCAGCCCCCAGGTCGCGCCGGTCTGCGTCGTCGTGGCGTGCATCTCGCCGTCCTCTTCGACGAAGCGGACGCGCGGGTCTTGGCTCAAGGTCAACGCCTGATCTTCGGTCATGTTCGCGGCGAAGCCGTTCAGCGCGTGCTGGTAGACGCGCTCGACCTTGCCGCCGTAGTTGGCCGTCACGGAGTCGGCCAGCGCCGCCGCGGCGGAGAACTGACCGCGCTCGCCCGTCGCCCAATCCTCGAAGACGACGATGTACTTGTTGGGGATCGCGCCCTTGTCTTTGCGCAGGAACTTGGCTTGCGCGGCCGCGGGCGGGGCCGCCGCGCTGCCCGACCGCTGCCCGTGCGTCGTCGCGGGCGGCAGCGCCGCCAGCAGGCAGACGAGGGGCAGACACAGAACTAAAAGCTTTCTCATTGGGCCTCCTGTAAGTGTCTTGAGGAGTTGACAGCGAACGCGGGGCGGCGGCACGCCCGTCGGCATGACACACGCCCCGCGCGGAAGGTAGGAGAGCCGGTCATAAAGGGAACCCGCAGAGCGGCCGCTCGGGCGCGCGTCGCAGAAGGACGCGCCGCCCTGTCTCCGAGACCGACCCGGCAGGACGGCTCCGCCGCCGTCCCGCCCGGTCTGTCCGCGGCCTTAACTCAAGTCGTTAGAGATGAATGCAAAACGGGGCGGACGCAAGGTCGCAAGGACTGCCCCAACAGCCGACCGCGTCCGGTGAGGCCGGCACTATATTCAGTTTCACCCCGCCTTGCAAGTATTTTTCAAGCCGCCGCCTGAAAATTACTAGAAGCCATCTCATAAATACCTTTTGGTTTCTGAAAGGCGCATAAACATTGGCTCAAAAGCAGGCGGCACATATTTATGAGATGGCTTCTAGCACGACGATCCGGCTCAACCCTTCGCGGCCTTCGCGGCCCTCTCTGCGACCTTTGCGGTTAGAGCTTTAAGACTTAACCGCAAAGGCCGCCAAGCAGCGCCGCAAAGGACGCAGAGGCAGCGGGTCTGTCATCTTCCGTCCGCGTGCCTCTGGCATCGGCGCGCGCCGGGCGCGTAAGATAGACGCGCCTTGGCCCGCGTGGACGAAAAGATCGAGGCGCGCGCGCGCGACCTGCCCGACCCGGCCGCCGCCCTCCGCTTCTACGAGCAGCTCGCGGCGGACGACGCCCGCGCCGCCCAACGCCTCGCGCGCGACGAAGGCCTGTGCGCCGACGCACTCGCGCTCGCCGCCTGGAGTCCTCTGCTCGCCACCACGCTCGCGCAGAACCACGAGTACCTTGCCTGGCTCGCGCGCGAACGCGCCGACACGCACGTCCGCACGACCGAAGAGTTGGCCGAGTCGCTCGCGCGCTTCGCCCTCACGCACACGCGGCTCGACCCGCAGACGCGCCTCGCGCGCTTCCGCCGCCGCGAGCTGCTGCGCATCTATCTGCACGACATACGCCGCCGCCACGCCGTCGTCGAGACGACCGAAGAACTCTCGAACCTGGCCGACGCGGCGCTCGCCTACGCGCTCGACCTCGCGCGCCAAGAGTTGGACAACCATTACGGCCCGCCGCTGTGCGTGGACGAGCGCGGGCGCAAGACGCGGGCCGCCTTCTGCGTCGTCGCGCTCGGCAAGCTCGGCTCGCGCGAGCTGAACTACGCGTCGGACATAGACCTCCTGTTCCTCTACTCGGACGACGGCGAGACTTCGGGCGCGGGCGCGCGCGGCGCGACCAGCAACCGCGAGTATTTCAACCGCCTGGCCGAGCGCGTCGCGCGCACCGTGGGCGAGCCGACCGGCGAGGGTGCGGCCTACCGCGTGGACTTGCGCCTGCGCCCGCACGGGCGCGACGGCGCATTGAGCGTCTCGCTCGCCGAGGCCCTGCGCTACTACCGCGCGACGGCGCAGGCGTGGGAGTTGCAAGCCCTGATCCGCGCGCGCGCCGCGGCGGGCGCGGCGGCGCTGTACGCGCGCTTCGCCGAGGGCGTGCGGGCGCGCGTCTACGGGCACGCGGGCACGGCCGCGCAGGCGCTCCGCAACGTGCGGCTCGCCAAGCAGAAGATCGACCGGCAGCACGGCGGCGAGGCGCGCGGCTACAACGTCAAGCTCGGCCGCGGCGGCATACGCGAGATCGAGTTCATCGCGCAGGCGCTTCAGCTCGCGCACGGCGCGCGCGACCCCTGGCTGCACGCGCCGCACACGCTCATCAGCCTGGGTCGCCTGGCCGACCGCGACCTCATCACCGCGCGCGAGCGCACCGAACTCTCCGACGCCTACGACTTCCTGCGCACGCTCGAACACCGCCTGCAAATGGAGCACGGGCTACAGACGCACGCCGTGCCCGACGACCCCGCACGCCGCACACTCGTCGCCCGCCGCATGGGCTTCGCGGGCGCGGACGCACAGGCGCGCGCCGCCTTCGATCAAGCCCTCGCCCAGCACACCGCCCACGTCCACGCCGCCTTCGCGCGCATCTTCGGACAAGAGGACGAAGATGCGGCCACGATGACGATCAACGCGACGAAGATCACTTCGGCGACCGAACCGACGGAAGAGGACGCGGCGACAGAAGCAGCGTCAGCGACGGAGGCGGTTTCATCGTCGGCGGGTTCGGGCGTTGAACTTGCGTCGTTGCCGGAGGGCGTGGCGGAGTCGGGGGCGTTGTGGGCGGCGGCGCGTGTGTTCGCGGCGCACTTGGGGGCGGTTGATGGGAGTGGCGCTGGGAGGGCGTCCGATGAGGCGCAGGTGGCGGGGCGCGTGTGGGCGGCGGCGCGTGCGGCGTTGAACCCGCGGCGTGCGTTGCAGTCGGCGGCGCGCGTCGCCGCGTCGCTCGATAAGACGGAGGCTGAGATCAGTCTCACCGAAGAGGCGTTGGACGTGCTCGTCTCTCTGTGCGGCGCGTCGGAGTTTTTGGGCGAGATGCTGACGAGTAACCCGGCGCTCGTGCCGGCGCTGGCGAGCGTGGCCGAAGTTGACCCGGCGGCGCGCGACTACCGCGCGGGGTTGAGCGCGGCGGTGGACGCGGAGCGGAGTTTCGCGGCGGAGTTGTCGGCGCTCAGGCGCGCGTGGGCGCGTCTGCTGTTGGAGGTCGGCGCGCGCGACGCGGCGGGCGCGCTCCCGCTCGCCGAGTCGAACCGGCTGCAAACGGAGTTGGCGACCGCGAGCATCAACGTCGCGCTGCTCGTCGCGCGGCGCGAGCTGGCGCGGCGCACGGGGGGCCTGGCGGCGGGGCCGCGCCTGTCCGTGCTCGGCTTGGGCCGGCTCGGCAGCGGCGGCATGGACTACGGCTCGGACTTAGACCTCGTGCTCGTCTACGACGCGGCGGCGCGCTCGCCCGTCGCGGGGCGCACGCGCGACGAGGCTTACGCGCGGCTCGGCGAGTTGCTGACGGCGGCGCTCTCAAGCGCGACGCGCGAAGGTCATCTGTACCGCGTGGACTTGCGCCTGCGCCCGGACGGGCAGGCGGGGCCGCTGGTACGCAGCGCGGAGTCGTTCGTCGAATACCTCAGCGCGCGCACGGGCGTGTGGGAGTGGCTGGCCTACGTGAAGCTGCGCGCGGTGGGCGGCGACCTTGAGTTCGGGCGCGCGGTCGAGCGCGCGGCGCGGCGGGCCGTCCACGACGCGGCGCGGCGTTGCGAGCCGGAGACGTTGCGCGCCGAGACGCGGCGCGTGCGTGAACGCTTGGAGCGCGAGCGGGCGGGGCGCGGCGCGCGCGGTCTCGACATCAAGTTCGGCGCGGGCGGGATGCTCGACGTGTACTTCGCCACGCGCTACCTGCAACTGCGCGCGGACGTGCCGGACGAGGGCGCAGACCGCTCGACCGCCGCCACGCTCGCGCGCCTGCGCGCGCACGGCGCGCTCGCCGCAGCGGACTACGGCGCGCTCGCCGACGGCTACGCCAACCTGCGCGCGCTCGACCACCACCTGCGCCTCATCGCCGGCCGCTCCACGCGCCTGCCCGCCGCGCCCGACCACCCGCTCCTCGCCGACCTCGCGCGCGCCACCCGCCGCGCCTCCGTCGCACAACTGCTCGCCGAAGTCGCCGCCCACATGCACGCGATCCGCACCGCCTACGAACGCATCACGGCCGGGGCGTGAAGCGACACGTGCGGCGCGGCCGACCGGCGGCCCGCGCGACGGGGGTTTGCCGCCTCGCCAGCCGCCGCGCGTTGTAGCGGTTTGCAGTCGAGATGCCAGACCATCGTCGCACGGAGCCTTGAAGCCCGATGTCATACAGCGCCGCCCATAAGCGGCGGGCATAGCGAAACATTGACATGGTATTCCGGCGGTAATATTGTGACTGCGATCTCACCCTCGCTTTTCTGCCGGTGCGAGCTTGGTCTCGTCAGCGTTCCTTCAATTACTGTGATGGTTGGTTCCAGCCTCGGCCCCCGGCTCTTAGACTGGATGAAAGGAGATGTGGCATGAGAAGGTGTAGTTTTATTATCCTGCTTATACATGTGATTATTTATTCTTCATGTTGTACGGCAAGGGCTGCTTGGAAAAGTCCTGTAGCTGTAAACCGCTCTTACGCGTCGTCTTGCGCGGAAGAGGACAATGTGAATGTTAGCCTTTACTCTCAGTCTGTAAATAGTTTCAGAGTGGTAGCCGAACACCCGGCGTTTGAAGTCGGAGATGATAACTGTGCGGCCGATTTTTCCGGGTGCAACTTAATGGCTGTACTGGGTTCGCTTAAAACCGCGACTCTCTGTCAGACAGTCTGGGACGACGGTGTCAATGTGGTGCAGGTATGCAGTGAGCCGAACTGGTGGCGTCCCTACAGTATGAGGGTATTAGTGAACGGCACAGAGGCCATCGGGCACTGGCTAATTTTGTCGAAGAAGATTGAGGGCGAGGCATCCTGGCCTCAATTCATGGTCTTATACGAGGATGGGAATATGCGGCTCAAGCCACATCCGCCACTCGGACGGGCGGACGTTTGTTTCGGCAGTTCGATTGTCATCGGCCCGGCTGCTCCCACGCAGCGCCCTTATGTTGATATTCAGGAGGTTGATTTCAACCCTTCCACCCAATGCCTTAAGCTGACCTATAGAGGAGGCGGCAGCGCACAGCTATGCCCCTCCGTCGACCGCCTACACGCGGCCGTATCGGTGAAAGTTGACTACAGTATGAATTACCCGTTCGCTACGTTTAGATCCATGTGGGTAGCAGATGGCAACGGCGACGTAGATCATATTCAGACCCAATACGGAGACTTTCCGATATTAACAGGCTGGAGCAGCTTAAAGAGTGCTTCATGGCTCTTCCATCGGAACATCCGGAGTAGACATAATACCTCAGCACCCGATTTCCGAATCGAAGTGACTCAGGCAAAGCTGAGCAATGTTCGGAAATAGGAAGCCGGGTGCAGGCTGCTAGGTACCGCGCCAAGCGGCCGACTACTGGATGGGCTACGGCCCGCGCGGCACGCTCTACACCGTGGACGAATTTCTAAACCACTACCAGCCTTAGATCGTCTTGCGGTTGAGTCTAGCCGGCGGAAAGATCAACACAGGGGCACAGAGGAGACACAGAGTCTTTACTGTGCCCTCTGTGTCTCCACCGGCCGCGCGTTACCGCAAACCCCCGACCACTCTTAAGCTGTTCGCGGCGCGTCGGCCGCTTCGTGCCAGCAGCGTGTGCACCAGCGGCGGCCGGCGGCGCGCTCGGCGAGCGGCGCGTCGGCCGAGGCCGGCAGGCGGCGCACGACCTCGCGCTCCGCTTCCGTCAACTCCGCCCACGCGCGCAGCCGCGCCGCGCCGCAACGCGGGCACGCGCCCCCGCGCGGCCCGTCCGACACGTCGTCTCGAAACTCGTCCCGCACGTCTCCGAACTCTTCCTTCACAACAACTCCTCCTCCCGAACGGCGGCGCGGATTTGAGTCGGGCGCGGGCGGCGCGTTAATATCGCCGCGCTAACGCATCCCAGACTGAAGAGAGTTTACCAGCCACATGCCCAAGTCCGGCCGCCGCCTCGCGCTCGTCCTGCTGTGCCTGCTCGCGTCCGCGCCCGACGCCTTCGCCCAGCGCGACGACGCGCGCTTCGACTTCTACGCCCGCGGCCCCTACCGCGCCGAAGTGCCCCGCCCGCAGGCCGTCACGCACTTCGACGTGGGCGCGTTCCACACCAACTACGCCACGATGGAACGCTGGTTGGAGCGCGTCGCCGCCGCCGCACCCGACCGCGTGCGCGTGACCGACATCGGCGAGACGAACGAGCACAGGATGCAGCACGTCGTCGTCATCACCGCGCCGGAGAACTTGCAACGCATAGACCAGATCAAAGCCAACCTCGCGCGCCTGAGCGACCCGCGCAACGTGTCGGACGCCGACGCACAACAACTGCTCGCCCAGACGCCGCTCGCCGTCTGGCTCGCCTACACGATCCACGGCAACGAGTCGGCCTCCTTCGAGGCGATGATGCAGGTCGTCTACCAACTCGCCGCGTCGCAGGAGCCGGCGACGCTCGACATCCTGAAGAACTGCGTCGTGCTCGTGAACGTCTGCGAGAACCCGGACGGGCACGAGCGTTTCGTCACCTGGTACAACTCGGTCGCGGTCGGCAACCCCGAACCGCTCGCCGCCGAGCACCGCGAACCTTGGTCGGTCTACGGGCGCTCGAACCGCTACCGCTTCGACCTGAACCGCGACAACATCGCCACGAGCCAGGTCGAGACGCGCAACATGCAGCGCGCCTTTTTGGAGTGGCATCCGCAAGTCTCGGTCGATCACCACGGGCAGCCCTCGCAGTTCTTCTTCCCGCCCGCGGCGCTGCCGATCAACCCAAACCTGCCGCCCGAACAGACGCAGCGTTGGCTGACAGCCTTCGGCCGCGCCAACGCCGCGCAGTTCGATCAGCGCAACTGGGACTTCTACGTCCGCGACGTGTACGACCTCTTCTACCCCGGCTACTGGGACTCCTGGCCGGCCTTGAACGGCGCGACCGGCATGACCTACGAGACCGACGGCGGCGGCACGAAGGGCCTCGCCTGGCGGCGCGACGACGACACCATCGTCACCCTGCGCTCCGGCGTCGCCAAACACTTCATCGCCTCGATGACCACGCTCGACACGGCCGCCGCGAATCACGCCGCACGCTTGAGCGACTATTATCAGTTCCGCAAGAGCGCGGTCGAGGAAGGACGCAACGGCCCCGTGCGCCGCTTCGTGATCTTGCCGGGGCGCGATCCGGGGCGTGCGGCCGAGTTGGTCGAAAACCTGTTGCGCGCCGGCATCGAGGTCGGCGTCGCGCGCGAACCGTTCCGCGCCGAGCGCGCGCACGATTATTTCGGCGGCGCTACGTCAGCGCGCCAGTTCCCGGCGGGCGCTTACGTCGTCGAGCTGGCGCAGCCGCAGAAGCGGCTCGCCAAGGCCCTGCTTGAGCCGAACACCGAGCAGGACGCGGCGTTTGTGCGCGAACAGCTCGCGCGCTTCGAGCGCAATCAGCGCCGCGGGCGCAACGCGCAAGCCGAGGATTACGGCTTCTACGACATCACCGCCTGGGCGCTTCCGCTCGCCTTCAACGTCGAAGCCTACTGGACGGAAGACGCCGCGAGCGTCAACGCCGCGCCGGCCACACTGATACACACAGCGGAGCGTTCGGGCGATCCGGCCCGCCAACTCGGCACGTTGTCGTTCGCGCCGCCGACGCCGGGCGGCGTGACGGGGCGCGCGCAGGTCGCCTACGTCATCCCTTACGAGCGCAACGGCGCGGCCGCGCTCGTCTACCGTCTGCTGCGCGAGGGCTTCAAGCTAGCGGTGGCGACGCGGACGCTGACGGCGGGCGGGCGCGACTGGCCGCGCGGCACGGTCGTCGCGCGCGTCTCGCGCAACCCCGATACTTTGCACGACGCCATCGCGCGGCTCGCCACAGAGACGGGCGTCGAGGTGACGGCGGTGCAGACGGGCTTTGCCGAGACGGGCAACACGCCGGTCGGCGGCGAGAACGTCGTCTCGCTGCGGCGGCCGAAGATCATCGTCGTCGCCGACGAGGCGGTCAGCCAGTTGAGCTACGGCGCGATGTGGTGGACGTTCGACCGCTACGGCGTGGACTTCACGCCGATGACGCTCACGAACCTGCGCCGCGCGAACCTCTCCGACTACAACGTCGTCATCATGCCGGACGGCTCGGCGGGCGGCTACTTCGCCGCCCTGGGCAAGCCGGGCGTGGACGCGCTGCGCGCCTTCGTCGAGCGCGGCGGCACGCTCGTCTGCGTCAAGGGCGCGGCCGTCTTCGCCACGCTCAAGGACGTGGGCTTCACGTCCTCGCGGCTGGTCGGCAGCGCCGACGACGATCAAGCTTCGGGGCGCGGCGACGCGGAAGGCAAGGCGACGCCCACGCCTAGCCCCAGCCCGACGCCGCAGGACACCAACGTCCGCCAAGAGCAGGTGGCGGCGCGCAACCGGCGCACGGGGCAGCCCGCGCAGTCCGGCACGGAGCAGCAGCGCGAGGTGGCGAACCAGACCGAGAAGCTCGAAGGCATAGCGCCCGTGCTGCCGCCCATCGTCTCGCCGTCGGCGCGGCCCGGTCGCGTGCCCGAAGCCGTGCCCGGCGCGATCTTCCGCGCGACCGTGGATCGCACCACGCCGCTCACCTACGGCTACGAAGACCCGACCCTGCCCGTGCTCATAGACTCCGCCTTCTTCTTCCGCCCGTCCAAAGAGGGCACGAACGCACTCGTCTTCACCGGCGACGGCCCTTTGCGCCTGAGCGGCTTCGTCTGGCCCGACAACACCGAGCGCCTCCTGCACGGCACGGCCTACGTGCTCGACGAGCCGCTGGGCCGCGGGCACGTCGTCCTCTTCGCCGAAGACCCCAACTACCGCGCCATCTTCCGCGGCACCACGCGCCTCTTCTTCAACTCGTTCATGTTTTAAAAGCCGTGACGGGTGACGGGTGACAGGTGACAGGAGAAAAGCCGTAAACCGTGACGGGTGACAGGTGACGAGTAAAAGCTTTATCCTGTCACTTGTCACCTGTCAATGTTCACGAGGTTATTAGCCGTGTTTCAGATCAGAGCGGGTTACGACGAGCAGTTGGAGATTAGGACGACGATGGAAGTGGCGCGGGCATTCTTCGGCGACCTGCGCAACTTCGTCGAGTTGATGCCGGGCGTGGAGTCGATCAAGGCGGAGGCGGGCGGCGTGGTGCGCTGGCTGATCCGGGCCGAAGTGCCCGTGGTCGGCGCGCTCCGGCAGGCGTTCGCCGTCGCGCAGACCGACGACCGGCCCGAACGCATCGAGTGGTCGCCCGCGCCGCACGCGCGCGACAACTTCCTGCGCTACGTCGCGCAGTTCGAGCAGCAGGGCGCGCGCGTGCTCGTCCGCATCGCGCAGCGCGTCGAGCTGCGCCGCCCGCACGCGCGCGACCTGCACATGCTCGCCGGCCTCCTCGGCGAGACGCGCCTCAGCGCCGAGATGCAGAAGGGCGTCACCCAGATGATGCGCACCTTCCTCCAACGCGCCCGCGCCAAGCTCGAACAGTGAACGCACGACGCGACCCTTGCCGCGAGCACACGACGCAAGGTCGTGTGCCCGTCCCCCCGTCTTGCAACTTTCGCGCAAGCGGCAAGCAACTCGAAGCGCGCGGCAACGGCGCGGCGCGCGTATAATGCCGCCACCTCTGTGAACCGGGCCGCGGAACTCTCACGCCCGGAGGTGGACACGATGAGCAGCGACCGGCTAACCGAAATACTCAACCACGTCAGCGCCATCAGCCGCGAGGTCGGCCTACTGCGCTCTGAAGTCAACGCCCGCTTTGATCGGCTCGAAGAACGCATCGGCGCGCTTGAAGAGCGTGTCGGCGCGCTCGAAGCTAAAGTGGGCGCAGTCGAAGAACGCATCAGCGCGTTAGAGGCGCGCGTGGGCGGACTGGAAGGCGAGGTGCGCGGTCTTCGGGCCGACCTGCGCGCGCTGATGACGCGCGTGGATCGGTTTGAAGCACGCGTCTTGAATGTCATGGCGGACACGCGTGAGTTGGAAGATCGCGTGGCGCGCTTGGAAGGTCAGCAGGCGTAAGCCCGCGCCCGGCGGCTAGAACTCTGACGCGCGCAGTCAGCTAAAACTCTACAAGCAGATCGAAGACGCGGTGGTGCGAGCGGGCCTCGACGTGTGCGTGCGTGATCTCGACGCTGGCGAGGCGGTTGCAGACGAGCAGCAGGACGCGCTTGCAGCCTTCGAGTTCCGCGCCCGGCGTGAAGGTGACGCGGACAGAGTCGGCGGCCACGGCGTAGCGCCCGGCGAGCCGCGCGGGCACGCGTATGACCAGCCCCTCGCGGTGCAGGTCGAGCAGCACGCGCGCGCCCGGCGCGAGCGCGAACGTGCCGCCGTCGGGCGCGTCGGGCGTGAACGCGATGTCGCCGCGCGCGCGCAGTTTCGCCAGTTCCGCCGCGGTCGCGCGCGGCGCGAACAGCCCGACGAACTCCGTCACCGGGATCGTGAACGGCCCGGCGGCGTGCCCCGCCTGGACGTGCGCGACGAGCGCGTGCGCCACCGGGCGCATCTCGGGCCAGCGGAAGCGTAAGAAAGGCAACATAGGCGCGCGCCGCAACGTCTTAAGCGTTTGCGCCGCAATGTAGCACGCGCCCGGCGCGCGCGGCGAGCGACGCCGACGGCGCGGCGTGCGAGGTGGCTACGAAGGCGACGCTTCGGCTAGAATGGGCGGCAATCCTGTTCAGCTAAAACGGGCGGCGGACTTGTTCGGCTCAGGCGGGCGGAGAATTTTTGACGACGGGGAGGTGCGGACTGTGGCCACGAACATCATGCACGGCAGGGCGGCGCGGCCGAGTTTGACGCGGCGCGCGGCGCGCGCGGGCGGCTGGAAACTGGCCAAGCGTCTGATCAAGCCGATCCCTTTCGTCGGCGCGGCGGTCGTCCTCGGCCTCGCCGGCTACGAGATCAGGAAGAAGGGTCTGCGCAACGGTCTCATCCACGTCGGGCTTGACCTGACGCCCATCGTCGGCACGGTCAAGGACGTGGTCGAGTTGTTCACGGGCGATCTGATCCCGGACAAGGACGCGGGTTAGAGGTTGGTCGCGCGCCCGGATTTAACCGCAAAGGGCGCGAAGCGGGCCGCAAAGAGCGCGAAGAAAAACCTTTGCGTCCTTTGCGGCCCGCTTCGCGCCCTTTGCGGTTAAGTCCCTTTCACTCGCCGGCCGCGCAGACGGGCGGGCGCGTGTCGAAGGGGCGGGCCTGTTCGTAGGCGTGGGCGAGGCGCAGGATGTCCGGCTCGCCCCAGTGGCGGCCGAGCAGTTGCAGACCGATGGGCAGCGCGTCTCGCGACAGCCCGCACGGGACGGAAATGCCGGGGACGCCCGCGAGGTTCGCCGTCACCGTGTAGATGTCGTTCAGGTACATGGCGAGCGGGTCGTCCGTCTTCTCGCCGATGAGGAACGCGGTCGTCGGCGACGTGGGCGTCAGCACCGCGTCGCAGCGCTCGAAGGCGCGGGCGAAGTCGTCCTTGATGAGCGCGCGCACCTTCTGCGCCTTCAGGTAGTAGGCGTCGTAGTAGCCGGACGACAGAACGTAAGTGCCGAGCATGATGCGGCGCTTGACCTCCGCGCCGAAGCCCTGCTCGCGCGTGCGCCGGTACATGGCGCGCAGTTCGTCCGCCTCCTCTGCGCGGAAGCCGTAGCGCACGCCGTCGTAGCGCGCGAGGTTCGACGACGCCTCGGCGGTCGCGATGATGTAATAGACCGCGATGGCGTAGCGCGCGTGCGGCAACTCGATCTCGACGATCTCCGCGCCCAGTTCTTTGTAAGTCTCAATCGCCGCCTCGACGGCCGCGCGCACCTCCGCGTCCAGGCCTTCGCCCAGGAGCGCGCGCGCGACGCCGATGCGCGCGCCTTTCACCTCGCCGGTCAGCAGCGCCGCGTAGTCGGGCACGGGCACGTCGGCGGTCGTCGCGTCGCGCGTATCGCGCCCGGCGATGACGCCGAGCGTGACGGCCGCGTCGCGCGCGTTGGTGGCGAAGACGCCGACCTGATCGAGCGACGAGCCGAAGGCGACCAGCCCGTAGCGCGAGACGCGCCCGTAGGTCGGCTTGAGGCCGACGATGCCGCACAGCGCGGCGGGTTGGCGCACAGACCCGCCCGTGTCCGACCCCAGCGCCACCGGCACGATGCGAGCAGCCACCGCGGCGGCCGAGCCGCCCGACGAGCCGCCCGGCACGCGCGCCGTGTCCCAGGGGTTGCGCACCACGCCGAACGCAGAGTTCTCGTTCGACGATCCCATCGCGAACTCGTCGCAGTTGGTCTTGCCGACGACGACCGCGCCCGCGCGGTCGAGCCGTTCGACGACGGTCGCGTCGTAAGGCGGGTGGTAGTCGCCGAGAATCTGCGAGCCGCACGAGGTCTGCAAGCCGCGCACGCAGATGTTGTCCTTGACGGCGACGGGCACGCCCGCGAGCGCGCCCGGCGAGTCTTGCGCCGCGCCCGCGTCCAACTCGGCCGCGCGCTGCAACGCGCCCGCCCGATCAATTTGCAGGAACGCGTTCAGCGTCTCGTTCAAAGCCTCGGCCGCGGTCAACGCGGCCTCGACCGTCGCCCGCACGCCCGCGCCCGCCGCGCGCCGCGCCCTGATCCGTTCGATAGTGTTGTCGGACATAAAACAGAAGTCAGGAGTCAGAAGTCAGAAGTCAGAAGAAAGAAGCCGGGAGTCTGAAGAAAGAAGAAAGAAGAAAGAAGAAGGAAGATGAAAGGCCAGCTTTTCATTCTGGCTTCTGACTTCTGGCTTCTGACTCCTGGCTACTGCTCACAATACTTTGGGCACGCGGAAGTGGCCGGCGGCCGGGTCGGGCGCTTCTTGGAGGGCGAGTTGTTGGCCGAGCGAGGGGCGCGGCGTGTCGTCGCGCACGGCCGCGGTGCGTTCGCCTTCGGGCGTGAGTCCGCCGAGGGCGGGCGCGACGGCGCTCGTGTCCAACTCGTTGAGTTGCTCGACGTAGGCGACGATGGACGCGATCTGCGGCGTCAGCGCGCGCCGCTCTGCGTCCGTGATCTCCAAATGCGCGAGCTGCGCGATCTTATCAATGTCGGCTTCGGTGATGGGCATAGTGTCAGAAGTCAGGAGCCAGGAGTCAGAAGCCAGAAGCAGGAAACCGGAAGAAGGCAGAAGGGCATCTTTTCATTCCGGCTTCTGACTCCTGGCTCCTGACTCCTGGTGTTCTTGCGCGTCGAGGTAGCTGCCGGCGGCGAGCAGGAAGCGGCGGCGCAGTTGTTCGTCGTGGATGGCGGCGGCGTCCTGGTCGAGCGGGCGGGCGCGGTCGAGCGCGCGTAGCTCCTGCACGACCTTGTCGGGCTGGTTGCCGCGCAGCCGCGCGCGTTCGATGGCCACCGTCCGCGGGTCTACGCGGAACTCGATGTAGGTGACGACGGGCTGCCCCAAAAGCGAGTTGAGGCGGAAGAGCAGTTGCCCGCTGATCTGTTCGAGCTGCCGCTGCCAGGTGGCGTCCGCCACCGCCACGGTCAGCGTCTTGCGGTAGAGGCGGAAGGGCACGGCCTGGCGGCGCAACTCCTCGCCCGCGACGCGCCGCCAAGCGGCGCAGGCCGCCGCCTCCGCGACCTCCTCGGCGTCGCCGGCCGCGCGCAACAACTCAGGCATGGCCCGGAACAGTGCGTCCATCTCGATTGCGGATTGCGGATTTCGGATTGCGGAATGCGGGCGTGAAAACTAAGATGCCGGGGCAGGCACAAGCGTTAAGCTGCCGGGCGTTGTTAATCCGCAATCCGCAATCCGAAATCCGCAATCGTGAGGGGAGTGTAGCATGGAAACTGAGCGGGCGTCACAAACTGAAGGGCGCGGGCGCGCGGCGGGGGCGTTAGCGCCGGAAGCGCGCGAGCGGCTCGTGCTGGCGTCGGGGAGTCCGCGCCGGGCGGAGATACTGCGCGCCGTGGGCTGGCCGTTCGAGGCGGAGGCGGCGGACGTGGACGAGACCCTGCGCGCGGGCGAGCGCGCGGCGCACTACGTCGAGCGGCTGGCGCGCGAGAAGGCCGAGGCGGTGGCGGCGCGGCGGTTGTTCGGGCTGGTGCTCGGCGCGGACACGACCGTCGTGGTGGACGGCGAGATTCTGGCGAAGCCGGCGGACGAAGAGGACGCGCGGCGCATGTTGCGGCGGCTGCGCGGGCGCTGGCACGAGGTCTTGACGGGCGTCGCGCTGGTGCGCGCCGAGACGAAGCGGGCGGCGACGGCGCACGCCGTCACGCGCGTCCGCTTCGCGCCGATGTCGGACGACGAAGTTGACTGGTACGTGGCGACCGGCGAGCCGGCCGACAAGGCCGGCGCGTACGCCGGCCAGGGCCGCGGCGCGCTCTTCATCGAGGCGCTCGACGGCGACTTCTGGAACGTCGTCGGCCTCCCCATCCGCCTCGTCTACCAGTTGAGCGGCGAGGTGTGAGGGAAAGCAGTAGGCAGAAGCCAGTAGTCAGTAGTCAGCAGGAAGACGGTTTAACTGTTCAAGGTTCAACGTTCAAGGTTGAGCACGCAGCCGACCTTCAACGTTGAACCTTGAACTTTGAACTGTCTTCCTACTGACTACTGACTTCTAACTTCTGCCCACTGCTCTTCACAGCAATTGATTGAGCCGGGGCGCGAGTTGGGTGACGAGGTTGGTTTCGGGGTCGAGACCGCCGATGGGCGTGCCGGCGATGTTGCCCTGGCGGTCGAGGATGACGACCGCGGGCAGTTGGTTGCGCTCGACGCCCATGTGCTTGAAGAGCGCGCCGTCGGGGTCACGCAGCACGGCGACCTTGAGCTTGTTGCGGCGCGCGAAGTCGCGCAGTTGGCCGTCGGTCGCGTAGTTCTTCGACTTGGGCGACTCCGAGTCGGTGCTGATCCAGTAGACGCGGACGTTGCGGTTGGCGTACTCGTCGGCGAGCCGCTGCACGCCCTGCGCCTGATCGCCGGAGAGCGGCAGCCACGACGCGCCGAACGCCAGCACGACCACGTCGCCGCGCAGCATCTCGGCGGTGATCGCGCCGCCGTCCACCGTCCGCAGCGAGAAGGTGACGGGCTGCTGCTCCTGCGCCGCCGCCGCGCCGGGCGCGAGCGCCTGCGCGCAGACCAACGCGAGCGTCAGCGCGAAGCCGACCAGCGTGCGGGGGAGTTGCTTGAACATCGGGATTCTCCTTAGCGTGCGCGCCCGCCGTGTAAAGACCGCGCGCCGGCAGACTGCCGACCGCGCCGGGCACGATGCGGGGCGCGCCCGCTTCATGCCGGTCTTAGGATGTGCCGATCCGGCGAACCGTTGGACGGAAGTCGAACGACCGCCCGGTCAGCTTGAACTTCCGGGTTCACCGTCGGCGAGGCTCTTACTGCGTGCCGCCGGCCGTCGGTTCCGGGGGCGGCGCGTGGAATAGCTCCTCGTGGAGCGCGCGGTAGTCGGCCCAGGTGTCCATGTCGCGCGTGACGTAAGGGGAGGCGACGGGCACGCGCCGCACCTCTGCGGCGTGGCGCGCTAAGAGCGCGCGTAGTCCTTCGCCCGGCACGAGGCTCAGCAACTCGGCGCGGTACGCCAAATCAACGAGCACCGGATGCCCGCCGCGCCCCGCGTGCTCCGGCACGACGAGCCGCGCGCCCGCCCGCTCGTGCGCCGCGATGACGCGCCGGATCGTCTCCGGCCCGACCGCCGGCTGATCCACGAGCGCGACGAGGACGGCGCGCTCGTCCGCCGACACCTGCTCCACGCCGCGCGCCACCGACACGCCCATCTCGCTCCCCGCCTCTTCGTTCGACGCGAACCGCACAGGTCTCCGCGCGAGCTGCGCCCGCACGTCCGCGCCGCGATGACCGACGACGACGATGATCTCGCGGACGCCCGCCGCCGATAAGTTATCAACGCACGCCTCCACGACCGTCCGCCCGCCAAACGGCAAGAGCGGCTTGAACGCGCCCATGCGCCGCGACTGCCCCGCGGCCAGCAAGATGGCGGAAACGGACACGGGAAAAACAGAAGCCAGGAGTCAGGAGCCAGAAGCCGGAAGCCAGAAGCCAGAATGTTAGAGCCGGGGAGCAGAATCAGAGGGCAGAAGTTGGGCACCAACGGCCGGAAGCAGAAGCTTGATGCCCGGAGCGCGAGCAGCCTTTTATTCTGGCTTCTGGCTTCTGTCTCCTGACTTCTCATTCCGGCTTCTGGCTTCTGTCTCCTGGCTTCTCAGTTCTGTGAGCGCTCGCAGGACGTAGGGGCGGGCCATCTGCTTGCGCCAGTTCATGATGAAATCCGTGTTGTCGAGCGGGCGCGCTTTGGCGTAGCAGGCTTCGGCCGCGCGCCGCATACGCTCGTCGTCGAGCGGGCCGCCGACGAGCGCGGCCGCCGCCTCCGTGACTTCGACGGGCGCGGGCGCGACGCCGCCGAGGACGACTTTGGCGGCCGTGACGGTTTCGTCCGCGGCCACGTCGAG
Organism: Pyrinomonadaceae bacterium; assembly: GCA_036389395.1. Taxonomy (GTDB): domain Bacteria; phylum Acidobacteriota; class Blastocatellia; order Pyrinomonadales; family Pyrinomonadaceae; genus QHXQ01. The sequence continues at coordinate 717 of DASVPY010000087.1, read as the reverse complement.
GCGGACGGCGACGCCGAGCACGGGGAAGTCGAACGCGCCGCGCCGCCGCAGTTTCTTGTAGACCGCGCGCCAGCCGTCGCGCGGCGGGAGTCGGATGTCAACGAGCAACTCGTCGGGGCGCTTGTGCAGGTAGTTGATGCCGTCGTTGTTGTAGAGGCCGGCGGCGTCCACGACGCGCTCGCCCAAGGTCGAGGCGAGCCGCACGCGCGCGCCTAAGGCCACCATCAGCGGCACGAGGTCTGAGGACTGCACGGCCCAGCACTTGGCGGAGCCGGGCGCGACCCAGCAGACCTCGCCGTCCTTCTTCAGGCAGAAGTTGATGCCTTTGCGCCACTCGTAATTCTGGTCGTAGTAGTTGCAGCGCGTGTCGAGCAGTAGGTTGCCGCCTACCGTCCCCATGTTCCGCAGCGTCGGCGTCGAGATGAGCCTCGCCGCGCGCGCCAGCGACGGGTAGTCGCGGTTGACGACGGGGCTCTCGACAATCTCCGTCAGCGAGACGCCCGCGCCAATCCTCAAACCCTCCCTGCCGTCGCCCTCGATGCGCCGCAGCTCCGGCACGCGCGCCACGGATATGACCGTCCGCGGCGTCTGCTGCCGGCGCTTCATGTTCGGGTAAAGGTCAGTCCCGCCCGCCACGAACTGCCCCGCGGGCCCCGCCTCGCCCATCATCCTCACAGCCTCGCCGATTGTGCGCGGCACGAGGTAGGCGAATTTAGG
>DASVPY010000086.1:0-1534 GCA_036389395.1 Pyrinomonadaceae bacterium | reverse complement strand
CAATACCACTGACTTAAGGAGCGGAGGAGTCATTGGTTGGCGGGCGCCGGTGGTCGTCGGCGGGTGCCACGGGGCCGGGAGGCCGGCACCAGCACAATCGCCTGGTCGGCTGGTCGGGTCGGCTGTGGCCAGCAGCGATGGGCGGCGCGCTTGACGCCGAAGTTGCTCATCTTGCGCTTGACGACCCGCGGGTTGGCGCGAAGCCGCCGCTTGGGGACCGGGTGCCGCAACAGCTCAGCGGTCGTGGCCGTGATGGCCCGGGCCAGCCGCCGAGGGGGAAAAGCCCGCCTGACGCATGACTTGGCGGCGGACCACTCGAAGGGAGCGGACGAACGAGACACGGTCGGGGTCAACCTGGCCGTCCAAGGCGGCCTGGTGCATGAGCTGGCGGATGGCGTAGTGGACCAGCAGCATGCCCCATACCTCCTGCTCCACCCCCTCGGGGGTCTTGGAGCGCAGCACCAGGCTAGGGCCGCGCTGGTGGGTCTTCAGCTCATCCAGGGCGGTCTCCAGCTCCCACCGCTGGGCATACAGCGCGGCCAGCTCGACCGCGGGCGCCGCATCGGGGTCCAGGATCGTGGTCACCAGCCGATAGGGTGCCTGCCGTCGGGGGCGGCCAGGGTCCTGGAGGCGATACTCCACCACCCGCACGGTGATCGGGTCGCGGCCATGGCGGTGGTCGCGGGCAGCCACGATCTGGCTGAGGTAGGAGCCATCCGCCAGGGTCTGGACCACCGGCAGGACCGCGTTGGTTCGGGTGCGCCACAGCAGGTCCGCGCCGGTTGTGGCCATGGTGCGCCACAGGTCGAAGCTGACCAGCCCGCGGTCGGCCAGCAGCAGCATCCCCGCCCCAAGCGAACGGGTAAGCGTCGGTGCCAGGCTGAGCTCGCCGGTGGCGTAGGGGCCAAGCGCGGCGTCGATGATCGCGTGGGTGCCGCACTCGGCCACTGCCAGCACCCGCACCTGCGGGAACGCCGACCCGCCGCGGCTGGCCGGCGGCCGGCCGAACGCCGCCGTGTTTTGGGGAGTGTCGGCCACGTCCAGGGTGGTGCCATCCAGGCTGACCAGCCGCCAGCCCCGATACCACGCCCCCCGCGTTGCTGGCGTGGCCAACGGCCGCACCGCCGCCCGGAACAGCGCCCGCAGCGGCTCGGCGCCAAGCCGCGTCCTGGCCCGAGCGATCGCGCCGGTGGTCGGCGCCTGCCAGGACCCTCGCCAGCGGCGCGTCCAGGCCAGCCCCTCGGTCAGCAGCCGGGCGACCTCCTCGTAGCCGACCTGGCTGAACAGGCACATCGCCAGCACGTAGTAGACCACCACCCGCGCCGGCAGCAGCCGCTGGCGGCGCTGCGTCCGGCCGGTCGCAACGACCACCTGGTCGACCAGCGCTGGCGGGTAGGTGCGGGTCAGCACCCCGATCGCGATCCGATCCGACAGCCGCTCCCCAGTGGGCGGCCGTCGCTGGCCTGCTCGTGGCATCCGGTCACCTCCCGGACGCGCACACTACCAAGCCTGCATCCTTAAGTCAGTGGTATTG